>MDLA01000147.1 GCA_001730015.1 Chromatiales bacterium (ex Bugula neritina AB1)
GATTCTGATTAAAGGTCTAAAAGTGATCACCTTCAGACCAGAATCGGTGATCACCTTCGATCAGAACGGGTGATCACCTTCGATCAGAACGGGTGATCACCTTGAATCAGAATGGGTGATCAACTTGGTCCAGAATAATCAGTGGTCAAGCCCCTTCGTTTGTTTCTATTGATCCTGATGCTGGTAGTCGGATAGATCACTACACAGCGAGGGAGACGTACTTGCCGCCCGAAGATCACTTTGGCTATGGTCAACTGGCACGGAGTATTCTAGGCGAGCAATTTAACCTGCAGGTGATGAATAGTCGGGCTGGCTACTATATCGGCACACAGAACAACCAGGGCGAGCCTGTGAGCCGTGAAAGCGTTGAGTATTGGAGTTTGGGCGAAGATGCGCAGAAAGCCCTACAAGCTGGTGACTGGACGCAGAAGAGAGAACCGTGATACTGCCCTCATTGCCTTTTGTGGGCTTCGGGCAGGCGGCGAGTGATAACGGTAATTGTGGAAATCACCCCTATAGTAGACTATGACTCGAGCCGAGATCGGCGCTTACACGTATCAATGGGTTTTGAATGCCATGCCAAATATAACGTGTCAAGACTTCCAGTAAGGCCAGTCTCACCATAAAGCGTTTACTTTTCTGTCTGACATTGCTAGTCATAGTGAATGCAAGATTTAGGTTGTACTGAAAAAGAAGCAAAGCGTTGTACTGATGAATTTAGGCCTGTAATACAAGACCTTTTGAATTCACATGAACTGCCTGTAGTTATTTCAGCACTATCAAAAGCATTTTTTTACTGTTTGCGTGAGGTAGGGGCGACAGATGAACAATGTGACCATTGGCAAAATGCGGTCGGACAGTTTGAAATGGCTTTTAGTCGTTCAGATATCAATAAAGCATATACACCGCTTGCTAATTCAATCGGTAAATTAGTTGCTATGGAGCAAGTGAACCCATTGGCGGCGGCTTATTCGCTCATTGGTGCTATTGGCTCAATATTTGACCAGCTTGATAAGGTATCGAAGAAGCAGAAAAAAGAGCTTTTATCCTCGTTTCTTTCATATCTCAATCAAGCACGCGCCCAGTAAACACTTTGCTTAGTAAATTGTTAACTTCTAGTTGCTATCCCATCGCCTTATCACAAAGGGGATTCATGATTTTTCTCCAGATAGGAGGTATAAACGCATAAGTTGCCATTACAGAGTATCCAAACGGTAGCTCAGGAGAGCTATCATCTGTCTGCAACATGTAATATTCTTTATCTGCAACTGAATGATGGTCAGCGTGTCTTTGAAGCATAAAAACTAAGTAATTAGAGAATCTATGATAAGAATTCCAAGAGTGATGCGCTCCCATACGGGAGTATCCGCTCTCAGACCTATCTCTCATTAATCCGTAGTGCTCTATGTAACTGACGTTCTCCAACAAGACAATAGCAATGATAGCTTGCGTAAAGAATAGAATAAGGGATACTGTTCCAAACAGATAAACTAGTGTAGCGGCAAAGAGTATCTGAAATACCAAACCCCTGATAACACGGTTGCTAAGGAAATTACTATTTTCTGATTTTAGAAGGCGCCTTTTTTCGTAGCTCCATGAAAATCGGAAACACCCTGGTATTGTTCGGAACAGAAAACTATAGAAACTTTCGTTGTACCAAGCTGTAGAATTATCTTTGTGTGTACATGAATATCTGTGGTGGCCGTATAAGTGACTTACCTCAAAATGACTGTAGCACACAAGAACAAGACCTAACTGACCGAAATATTTACTATTTGAATTACGCTTATGTATAAGCTCATGGCTTGCAGTAATAGCAATTGAACCAACAGCGCCGATCGATATGATTGAAAAGAATTTCTCCATTAACGTCATAGATTCAAAATAATAAGCGTAAATCAGGAGAAAAACTAAGTAGAAAAAAATGAAACCGATTGGCGAAAAGGAAAGTGCAAGAGACACGTGTTTTGCCTCACTAGAGGCGTTATAGTTAGTGTGATCTTTTCCAAAAATAAGATCCAAAAGAGGAACAAATACGAATATGAAACCAGCCGCTGGAAATGTGTATAGATTACCTAGATAAAGGCCAATACCTAGAAGTGGGAAAAGTAAATAGCTGAAGTATGAGGCAAATAGCATTTTCAAATCACCCTTGAGAGCCTAATAGTTTCAATACAGGAAGAGTGTCTTCATTAGAGTCATGTATGGCACAACAGGGAACTGAGTCAATGTAGCCGTGAGGTAGTGAAGGTATGACAACACCTTTTACCCCAGAAAGGTGGTAAATTTTCACACCTTTAGAATCCAACAGGCTTATAGTGCTCTTTGACGGTTCTGGGAATGTTTCATTGAGAATAACAAGTCCATCCCACATTTCGTCGATATAGATTCTTATTGCGCCACGCCGAGAGACATCGACTAAAATAGCGGGTTTTCCGTATATTTCATTCGGTAGAGATACGTTACCGCCCTGAGGATCAACCACATAAATATCTGTTCTCGAATCTCTCCAGTGGTATTTTAGTGGAGTCCCTATTTTCCCATTTCCTCCTAAAAGAATAATCGGAATATCTTTGTCGGGATACTCTGCAAATTCTATTGAAATTACAATTTCTATTGATTTATTTATGACTGGTAGAGGTTTTGAGAAATGATGAGAGACATCATTCTTATACCCATTTGCATGAAGATAGCTTGGTATCACACCCGCATAGCTGGTTAATCTTACACCCATTAGTGAGTTGATGTTTTCCAGTCGATCCAGTAAACGAAGAAAAGGTTCTTTATTTTTTGGGTTGAGAAAGTCTTCCTCCGTCATTGGCGTGGCAAACACTATACCCCAATGTTCACCTTGCCGAAAAACTCCAATTGGGGTTGGTCTCCAGCGAAGCCAGCCTCGCATGAATTTAAAACTGTAATGCTGAGCGTATTTCGCATTACCAGCATAACATATGAATGTTGATTTTATTTTTCCAAATGGGCGATTAAGTAACCCAAGAAACAAATATGGCAGGTACAAGCTAGACATGAGTGCAAAAATGGCAACAGCCGCTCTTAACAGAAATGAGCGCGAATTGGAGTAAAAACTCTGTAGCATTAATGATAGGCCGACACTTATTGGGGATGTTGGGAAATATATCTTTGAACTACTGCAGAAGGACCTCGATACAGAATAAAAGCGAATAAAATTATTGCTTCCTCCAATGCCATGTCATCACTGCCACTCATACCGTTCACATCCGTAGATAAATCCTGTGATGATGCTATCAATCGCAAGCTAACGTTTCGCGATATTCCTTAAGACTCGGGTAGTCAGTTTCAAACATACTAGGCCAATTAGCCTCTACATATTCGTAAAAATAGTCCAAATTTACCTTTGTATATAGACAATGTTGTGAACGTTTATTTTTATCAATTGATAGCAATCCAGCAGCGGCGATATTTGCATTGTAAGTACCCAACTGACGCAACCTCATTACATACGGTTTTTCCTCAGTATTGTTAGGCGATTGCCTTAAAGCCTCTGCTTCATATAGCATTCTCACGGCTTCTCTCAATGACTCCATTATTTGTACAGACACCTCCGCAATTTCCTGCTTCTCAATCTGAGATTTAGAAATCTGATTTGCTTGGTATGTGGCAAGTAAAGCAGCGACTGTCGCGAGTAAAGCAAGAACGCTAATAAATATCTGTATTGTTTCGCTTTTACTAGATGATGATGACATATTGACTGGTTTCATCCTCTGGAGTGGTAAACAGTTTGATAGGAAAGTGTTTACTTTCGCGGTCAAATCCGACCGCCCGAAATCAGAGAATCTCGCAAAAACAAGCACTTGTCAATTGCCCGATTGGGTGTCAAAGTTAACAGATGACTAGCGAACTGTTAACTTCGAGCGGAAAACGCAAATATTTGACCCAGGACGAGCAAGCTCGATTCCTCGATGCCGCCAGCGAACTTGACAGCGCTGATGTGCGGACGTTCTGTATGACCCTGGCCTACACGGGGTGTCGGATTTCCGAGGCTCTGGCGCTCACCGTGGAGCAAATCGACCTATCTGCTAAGGCGGTGCGGTTTCAGACCCTCAAACAGCGCGGCGAGCCTGTCTATCGTTCTGTTCCCGTTCCTGATGAGTACCTGGATGCGATGAAGATGGTTCACGCCATCCAGAAGCGCCGCCGTCAGAAGCATGGCAAAACCGCCCTGCTTTGGCCTATCAGCCGCACAGCGGCATGGAAGAATGTCAAGACGGTGATGACCATTGCTGGTATCGAAGGCGATCACGCCACGCCCAAAGGCTTACGGCATGGCTTTGGTGTTCGCATGGCACAGAAGACCCGCAACCCTCGCCTGGTGCAAAAGCTTCTCGGACACAAGTACCTGGAGACGACCGCAATCTACATGGATTTAGTCGGAGAGGAAGAACGCGCCGAAGTGATCGGAGCTTGGTGACGATGGGCGAAGAAAAGATGTTGATTGCGTTTTGTTGGTACGAACCAGCTGAATGGCAAACCCTCAAGAAGATAGCGGATGATAAAGTGTGAGTGACCACGATAAATGAGGTTGAGGTTTTCACTTTAAATGACGTGCACTAAGGAATGTAGGACTCTGCCTTCAATCCCCATAGATATTATTGTAACGATGGCCATGAAGGCGTCAAGGAGCTTCCCTCGCAGGCTTGGAACTCCTCCTTGACCCCTGCATGGTCATCTAGTTTTTGGTTCTCTATGACAATTAAAGACACAATTTTGATTTCAATGGCGCTCGACCAAATTAGCACCTGAATTTCAAGCGACAACTATTTGAGGGATTTGAAATATTCCTTAAAAATCAACGTCATTTTTTTCACATTAATCAAAGGATAAACAGCACTGCCGCCTTAATAAAATTCAAAATAGATCTTTATCAACGACTTAGATCAAACACCCTCTATTAATTTGATCAGAAACAACGTAAGCGCCAGCAAAAGCGCGTATCTTGACTTACTGGAAGTGTCCCTATTTCATATTCCACGGCAACAGCGCTTCGTACGCTTCTACCGTGTCCGCAGCGGCGATATTTTCTATCAGGTACTTCAGATATTCATACGGCTCGATGCCGTTGGCTTTCGCCGTCTCGATCAGGCTGTAGTAGATCGCACTGGCTTTAGCGCCAGCGGGCGTATCAGCAAATAGCCAGGCTCTGCGTCCTACTGCGAATGGCCGGATCGCATTCTCTGCCAATATATTCGACATTCTCAATGAGCCGTGTTCGCAATATCGAATCAGCTTCGGCCATTGATTCAGTGTGTAGCTGATCGCCTTGTAGGTCTTGCTGTCCTTGTCGATTTTCGGTTCGTTGGCCACCAACCAGTCGTGGAGCTTTGTAAGCTTAGGCATGCTGTGCGTTTGGCGATAGTCCCTGCGCTGTTCATCAGACATGTCCTTGATTTTGCGTTCAATGGCGTACAACGCATCGATCATAGACAGGGCTACCTGTGCCTTGCTGGGTGGTGTGTTTTTCTTCGCTTTCTTTTTGCCTTTGGATTTTGGTGCTGCCCAAACCACTTCCACAAATTTGCGTCTGGCATGGTCCCAACACCCCAGGTGAATGATGCCTTTTGCTTCACAGATCGCGTCATAGGCCGCATAGCCATCGCTCTGGAAATAGATGCCCTCGAACTCGCGCAGCAACCGTTCGGCTACCGACTTGGCCCGGGATTTATCATAGTGGAATAACACCGACATCTCACCGGGCGGACCGCCTCGCATGATCCACATCTGTTTATGGCTGCTCGGTGACATTCCCGGCTCTTTAAGCACCTTCATCCGGGTTTCATCACCCTGCATATAATCCGATGATAACTGATGCTCTTCGAGCAAATTCACCACCGGCTGAAACTCTGTGGATAGACGGATCAACCAGTTGGCCAGTGTGGTACGGGTGATATCACCACCGTAGCGCTTGAGAATGCCTTCAAGGCGATACAGCGGCAGACCATCGGCGTATTTGCTGATGATGACATAAACCAGTAACGAGATACTGGCGATGGCTTTACCCAGCGGATGGGCGGGTTTTGCCGCGGTGACTATTGTGCGCTTGCCCTGTTCATCTGCAAATACCGCTTTTTCCTGCATGTGCTCAATGACCCGCACCTGTGCTGGAATAATGTCGAGCTCTTCTTTGGTTTTCTCAAAGAAGGTGTCTATCGCCCCTTCTTTTTCTTCATCACTCAATCGGTGATGTATCTGGATTCTTGGTAGAGACGGCGACAGGCCTTTTTTGCCACCTCGCTTCTTCTTAGCTTCAGTCGAAGACTCATCTTCTGCGGCACTGTCATCTTCATCGCCCTGTCCATCTGCCAGCAACTCTGCTTCGTTAAAGAGCTCTTGCTGATAGATATTCTTTTCGCTACTGCTGCCGTAGCGATTGTGTTTCATCAGCCGCAGATATTCTTCGAGCTGTTCTATGCGCTTTTTCTGGGCGGCGATAACGTCGCTTTTCTGATCGACAACATCATTAGTCTTTTCTTTTTCCCGCGTTAATGTCTCGCACTGATCCTGCAGTGTGTTGATCTTTGTATTCTGCTCATGGAGCATTTGCAGGAGTGCATCACGGGTTGGCAATTCGGCACCGATTGCTCGCAGTAATTCCACATTGTGCGCCGATTTACTCATGACTTAATAGTACCGTAACAGCTACCCGACTGCCTCATAAGATAGCCTCCGGTGGGGTGTCATCAACGACAGGTTATAGCCATCCAATAACCAGTTGAGCTGTTCGCCGGTGATCATCATCAGCGCCTCATCCGGTTTCGGCCAATGGAAGCGTTCTTCACTCAGCGCTTTGTAGTACAGCACCCAACCGGTATGTTCCCAGAACAGGCATTTGATACGAGAGCGGTTTCGATTGCGGAATACATACAATGCACCGCTGAACGGATCGTGTTCAAGTTCCTGCTCCACGATCAGGCTCAGGCCTCGATAGCTCTTTCTGAAATCCACAGCATCTCGGTATAAATACGCTTGGGTCAGCTGTGGGTCTGGGCGCAACGCGTAGCGTGTGTTCACAACGATTGTAGCAGCGCTGGCAAATAGGCGATCGTTTGCGGGGTCAGGTTGTTGACCGTCATTCCATTGGGCAGCTCAATGGACAGCGCGGCAGAATGACCCGCTGCGACGTTTGATACCGCCAACTGTGTAAAGCCGCCGGTAATGGTGGCGGTAGTCGCATTGGATTCGCTGCATTTTGCACACCAGTAGATCATCTGGTGATACACGAGATCATGCTGCTGACAATAGTGGCGTTTGGAAACACCACTGTCGCGCCAGCCATTGACATGCTGATGCCAGAACTGCTCACGGGTGATGTTCCGGGTGGAATTATCTGGGGTATTCATCGGTAATGTAGCTCCAGGTTGAACGGAGCTATATGGTCACCGGCGACCAGTCATCAAATCTATAACGCTATATTTGTTGGCGCTTACGAAACAACCTTTAGGTCCCTCAATTATTTGCTCGTTCTCATCCGGCTGGGAGTTCAGTCTGGCCTTTATTAGAATACGGCTCCAATAGGTCTGCAAGTGGTTGGTCTATCGTCTTAGCCGCGTTTGCCCCAACATTCAATATGCTAGTGTCGGTCTGCTTGATTGGTGTTGTCGTGGATAGGCTAACCGAGTTGTGATTCCTAGTGACTCCATCGAGGTCAGCCTAGTTGTCCAAATAAGCAAGTGACCCGGTATAGCTTAAGCCGTATGCCGTGGCGGGTGGGTCGGAATCTGGGAATGTTGGTCCATCTTCGATTAATCGATATCGTCGATCCGCTTCATCAGGTGCTCAATATCCACAACATTGGCTGGGTCGGGATCGACAAATTCCAGCGATAGAACGAGTTTGCGTTCTATAGCCAGGTGCAACAGATTCTCGCTTGAAATCACACGGTCGTCATTGCTCAACCATTCCGCAGCGCGTTCAAGAGTCGTGTACTTTGTGAGCGGTGGTTCTTTGTTAGTGGCATGAGACTGACTATTGCCCATTTTCTGGCCTGGTTGCGAGTCGAGGGCGCACGCTCCGCGCGCTAGACGACTTCGGAACCCTTGGGATCATACTGGCGTACAATCGTCATGACAAACAAAGGCTGCTGAAGGCCTATGTCTCGATAATCCGGTAGAATCCGCCTGCGCTGGACAATGTCTGGCCTGAATTCGTCCCCTTTGCCTGTAGTAGCGTTAGTCTGAATCACCAAAATGGCCATAAAAAAAACCGAACTCTACTCCTCCCTGTGGCAGAGCTGCGACGCCCTGCGTGGCGGCATGGATGCCTCCCAGTACAAGGATTACGTGCTCACCCTGCTGTTCATGAAATACGTGACAGACAAGGCCCGCACCGACCCCGATTTTCTGCTCGATGTCCCCAAAGGCGCGAGCTTCGATGACATGCTGGCGCTCAAGGGCAAGAAAGACATCGGCGAGGGCATCAACACCATCATCGCCGCCCTGGCTGAAGAAAACGAGCTGAAGGGTGTGATCGACGTTGCCGACTTCAACGACGAAGACAAGCTCGGTAAGGGCAAGGATATGGTCGACCGGCTGTCGAACCTGGTGTCGATCTTCGATGGCATTGACCTCGGCGCAAATCGAGCCTCGGGTGACGATCTGCTGGGCGATGCCTACGAATACCTGATGCGGCACTTCGCCACCGAGTCCGGCAAGTCCAAGGGGCAGTTCTACACCCCGGCAGAGGTCTCACGTATTCTGGCCTCTATTGTTGGTGTGTCAGCTGAGTCGTCGCAGGATATGAGCGTGTACGACCCTACCTGTGGCTCAGGCTCGCTGCTGCTCAAGGTTGCAGACCGTGCGCCACGTGGCCTGTCGATCTTCGGGCAGGAAATGGACAACGCCACATCGGCACTGGCGCGCATGAATATGATCCTGCACGACAACGAAACCGCCCGAATCTGGCAAGACAACACCTTGTCAGCCCCGCAGTGGACCAAGCCCGATGGCAGCCTGCAAACCTTCGACTTCGCCGTGGCCAATCCACCATTCTCGTTCAAATCCTGGTCGAGCGGTGTCAGCACCACAGACGATCCGTTCAACCGCTTCGAATACGGTGTGCCACCCGATAAAAACGGCGACTACGCGTTTCTGCTGCACATACTCAAATCACTCAAAAGCACCGGCAAGGCAGCTGTGATTCTGCCGCACGGCGTGCTGTTCCGTGGCAACGCAGAAAGTACCATTCGCACCAACCTGCTGAAGCAGGGGTATATCAAAGGGCTGATCGGCCTGCCTGCCAACCTGTTCTATGGCACCGGCATTCCAGCCTGTATCATCATGATCGACAAATCTGCTGCCGGTGATCACCAGCCAGTGTTCATGGTCGATGCCAGTAACGGCTTTATCAAAGACGGCCCCAAGAACCGACTACGCGAGCAAGACATTCACAAAATAGTCGATGCCTTCAACAATCAGCTAGAACTGCCACGCTACGCCCGCATGGTGCCGTTTGATGAAATCGAATCCAATGAATTCAATCTCAACATCCCGCGCTACATCGATGGCTCCGAACCCGAAGACCTGCACGATCTTGGCGCACACATGCGTGGCGGCATACCTGTGGCCGATATCGACGCACTGGATAACTACTGGCAGGTGCTGCCCAAACTGCGTGCCTCGCTGTTCAAGCGTCGTAAAGGTGAAGACTATGCCGATGCGCTAATAGAGCCCGCACAGGTAAAAGACACCATACTCAATCACCCGGAATTCACCGCATTCGCAGAAGCGGCCATGCAACGCTTTGATGACTGGTGGCAGGCGCACCAGCCAGCACTGTCCGGCATAGCAGTGGGTGACGAACCCCGCACACTGATTGAAACCCTGTCTGAAGATCTGCTGGCACGTTATGCCGATGCACCGCTGCTGGATAAATACGATATCTACCAGCTACTGATGGACTACTGGCAAGACACATTGCAAGACGATGTTTATCTGCTGGCACAGGATGGCTGGCAAGCTGCCAAGGTATTGCGCGAGCTTAAAGTTGAAAAGGGCCAGAAACTACGCGAAGCCCCAAGCCTGGTTTACAAAAAGCAAAAATTCATCGCCGATCTGATTCCACCGCAACTGATCGTGGACAGGTTTTTTACGGAGCAGAAGCGTAACGTCGAAGAATCCGAACGCGCCGTAGAATTTGTCGAGAGCGAACTGGAATCCTTGCTAGAAGAACACGGCGGCGATGAAGGCTGCCTGCTGGATGCCATGAGTGACACTGGCAAACTAGTGAAAGGCAAGCTGGGCAAACTGATTAAAGAAGCCACGGACAAACACGAAAAGGCAGCGCTTGAAAAAGCAAAGGAGCTGCTGGAAGCGCAAACAGATAGCAAAAAAGCCGTGAAAGTTGCAGAGGAAGCGCTAACGGAAATAACGCTGCAGAAGTATTCCCAGTTGAGTGATGAAGAAGTGAAATCGTTGCTGCTGGATGACAAGTGGAACGCCACATTATATGCATCGGTTCGCGGGTCAGTGGATCGGGTTACCCAGCGATTGGCGGAGCGTGTGAAGACCATAGAAGAGCGTTATGCGGAATCATTGCCATTGATAGAGCAATCCGTGGAAACATTGTCCGGCACGGTGGGCGAGCACCTTAAAGCAATGGGTATTAAGTGGTGATTGGGCTGCCAGCGGAAGCTGATCGGTGAGTGATCAAGAACTCATTGCGCTGCTTGCAGAACTGCGTGCTCTGCCGCACGAAACAGAATGGGTGGAGTTCAAACACAATAGGGCCGAACCGAATGATATCGGGGAATACTTGTCTGCGCTGGCTAACTCTGCAGCGCTGCATGCTAAAGGGGCTGCGTATATCGTGTGGGGCGTAGAAGATGGCACGCACAACATTGTTGGAACCACATTCAAGCCACGACTCGCAAAACAAGGTAATGAAGAGCTTGAAAACTGGTTGCTGCGTTTATTATCACCGCGTATAGATTTTCAGATATCTGAGTTTAGAGTTGAATCTGCAAATATTGTGATTTTTAGCATACAACCCGCTACGCACACACCGGTGAGTTTTAGCGGAACGGAGTATATACGGGTTGGCAGCTTGAAAAAGAAGCTGAAAGAATACCCCGAAAAAGAAGGAACATTGTGGGGTGTTTTTTCAGCAACGCCATTCGAGAAAGGCGTTGTGCTCACATCAGCATCATCAGACGATGTGCTGAACCTGATCGACTATCCCGTATGTTTCGAATTGCTTGGACACTCACTACCAGATAACCGGCAAGGTATCTTACAGCGCCTGCAACAAGAAAAAGTAATAAAGCACCGGGGGGATGATCGGTATGACATCACCAATCTCGGCGGTATATTGTTTGCCAAAGACCTGAATCAATTCGAACGCTTATCTCAAAAAGCCTTACGCGTCATTCAATACAAGGGGAACAATCGTATCGAAACTCTTCGGGAACAGATTGGGCAGCGAGGTTATGCCTCCGGGTTTGAGGGTGTCATTTCATTTATTGATAATCTGTTGCCGCAGAACGAACAAATAGAAAAAGCGTTTCGCCAGCAAGAGTCCCTCTACCCGCAATTGGCCATACGGGAGCTGGTTGCCAATCTGCTTGTCCATCAGGATTTCAACCTGAGCGGCACAGGGCCAATGGTAGAAATTTTCACTGATCGAATTGAATTTACCAACCCGGGTAAACCACTCATAGAAACATTGCGGTTTATCGACGAGCCGCCGCAATCCAGAAATGAAGACCTGGCGGACTTGATGCGCCGCATGGGGATCTGCGAACGACGGGGAAGCGGGATCGACAAAGTGATTTCGCAAGTTGAGCTGTTTCAGCTTCCAGCGCCCAAGTTTTCAGAAACCTCGCGGCATACCAAAGTCACTTTGCTCGCGCCGAAATCTTTGAACGATATGGATCGTGACGATCGCATACGAGCCTGCTACCAGCACGCCTGCTTGCGCTATGAGTCAAATGAGCAAATGACCAACGCGTCATTTCGGGATAGGCTCGGCGTAGACAAGAAAAACTACGCGATAGCCTCTCGTATAATCCGGGACGCCATTGATGCCAATCTGGTGCAGCCAGTCGATCCGGACACCGGCCCTCGCTATATGCGGTATGTGCCGTTCTGGGCAGCCTAGTGTGTGAGCCGATTCTATGTGATGGCTATGTGATAACAATGGCGGTCGGAAAACCAGAAAAGCGAACAGATTCAATAAAAACAGTAACTTATAAATTAAATGGTACGGGTTTCTATGTGATGGCTATGTGCAAACTCCCTAAGAAACAACCGGTTATTCGCTGACTATGGGCGATATATCATCCGGCGCACGGTTAACAGTACTTGCACCGCACCTGCTGGCCGATCGGCTGCCCGGAGGAATGCAGTGACCAACCAGAACCGCCCATTCTCAATACGCCTATTCGTACCGGACGGTGATCCGGACGGGTTGCGTATGGTCGAGAGGTCTAACTGGACAGGCGTTGGGGTGGTGTTCGCGGCTCTGTTGATAGGGATACGCGACCAGTTGGCTGAGAGAGTTAATACGATTGCGGAGCGGTATTCTGAACCTTTGCCAGCATTGGCGGGAAATGTGGAAGTGCTTAGTAAGAAGGTTGAGGGGTATTTGAGGGAGATGGGGTGAAAGTGGTGGTTAAGCAGCAGGTGCCCGAGGGGTATAGGCGAACAGAGATTGGAGTTTTTCCTCTGGACTGGGAAATTTTTGCTTTAAAGGACATCGTGGATAACGGTCGTCTACCTTCTGGAATATATAAAGATCAAGCGCTGTATGGCAATGGTACACAGATAATAAAACTCGGGGATGTTTTTAGATTCGACATTTTTAAACCGAAATTTTCGCAACGTGTGTTGTTGACTGAGAGTGAGAAAAAGATCTACAGAGTAAAACAAGGAGACATATTTATTGCCCTAGCTTCCGTAAAGCTTGAAGGTGTGGGAAAGGTAATGTTGGTTAAAGAATTAGACGAGTCAACGGCGTTTGATCATAACGTTGCAATGTTGCGCTCTGTTGATTGGGTTAACAGTAGTTTCCTAGCTTACTTGATGAAGTCAAGTGCGGTGCGCGTATTAATCGGAAAGAATGCCACGCAAGTTGGAACAAGCTTCCTCAAAGCGAGCACGATATTGAGCTTTCCTTTAGCCCTACCTGGAGCCGAAGAACAAAAAGCAATAGCCAAAGCCCTGTCCGACACAGACGCGCTGATTGCCGCGCTGGAAAATCTGATTACGAAAAAGCGAGCCATCAAAACCGCCACCATGCAGCAACTACTGACCGGCAAAACCCGTTTGCCTGGCTTTGGCGAGGGCAAGGGCTACAAGGACTCGGAGTTGGGGCGGATACCGGAGGATTGGGAGGTTGTGCCATTGAGTTGGTATGTTAAATCACTCGATGCGGGGGTGAGCGTTAACTCTGACGAAGCTAGTGGCTTGAAAAACAGCAGGATTCTAAAAACATCTTGTGTCTACAATGGTGGCTTTATCCCATCAGAATCCAAGGCAATTGTACCCAAGGATGTTGGTAGGGCTAAAAGGAATCCGAGGAAAAATACTATTTTGATATCTAGGATGAATACACCAGACTTAGTGGGTGAGTGCGGTTATGTGGATAAAGACTATGACAACCTGTTTCTACCGGATCGACTGTGGATCACATCTTTTTACGAGGATAAGAATGTGTCTGGGTTGTGGTTGGCATCACTGTTGTCATCAAGCCGTTACCGAAAAGCGGTCAAGGACGGTGCCACAGGTACAAGTGGGAGTATGAAAAATATTTCTAAAGATTTTTTGTTGCAATTAAGGTTGCCTAAAATTCAGCCCGCTGAGCAGAAAGAAATTTCGAATGTAATTGCCAGCCTCTCAACTGATATCAGAGCGTGTGAGTTTATATTGCAGAAAGTTTTGAGTATCAAAACAGCCATGATGCAACAACTCCTAACCGGTCGCACCCGCCTGATATGAAAGACTCAGTCGGCCAGATCGAACGCCTGACGCAAAACCGTGTCGTCCGATTCTTTCAAGACACACTGGACTACCGCTATCTGGGCGACTGGCACGAGCGTGAAAACAACCGCAATATCGAATCGGAAATTCTAACCGACTGGCTAAAACAACAAACAGTTGATGAAGCACTGATCCCCCGCGCACTCAGAGAACTGCACCGTGCCTCCGCTCTTGGTGAGGGCAAACATCTTTACGATGCCAACCGGGCCGTTTATGAACTACTGAAATACGGCATCAAAGTCAGCGCCGGTGCAGGCGAAAACAAAACCACCGTCCATCTTATTGATTGGGCCAATCCGCTCAACAATGACTTCGCCATAGCCGAAGAAGTTTCGGTCAAAGGTGAAAACAAGAAACGCCCCGACATTGTGTTGTATGTGAATGGTATTGCGCTTGGCGTGCTGGAGCTTAAACGCTCATCAGTCAGTGTGTCTGAGGGTATTCAGCAAAACCTCAGTAACCAGAACAAGAATTTTATCCGTAACTTCTTCACCACCATGCAACTGGTGCTGGCGGGTAATGATTCGGAAGGTTTGCGTTACGGCACTATTCTCACACCGGAGAAACACTTCTATCAGTGGAAGCAGGATGATCGCTTTGCCGATGGTGTGAATGAACGCAATCGACTGGATAATGATCTGGCCATTCTCTGCGACAAGACACGCCTGCTTGAGATTGTGCACGACTTTATTGTGTTTGATGCTGGCTTTAAAAAGCTGCCACGACACAACCAGTATTACGGTGTGCGTGCTGCCCAGACTTTCGTTGAGCGTAAAGAAGGCGGCATTATATGGCACACGCAGGGGTCGGGTAAGTCACTGACGATGGTATGGCTTGCCAAGTGGCTGCGCAGCAATAGGGAAGATGCGCGGGTGCTGGTCATTACCGACAGGCGCGAGCTGGATGAACAGATCGAGCAGGTGTTTACCGGTGTTGATGAGCAAATAGTACGCACCAAAAGCGGATCTGACCTGATTGACAAGCTCAACCAGACAACTTCGTGGTTACTATGTTCGCTGGTACACAAGTTCGGTGGCAAGGGTGAAGTCAGTGATGCCGAGCTGACCGAGAAGGATGCCAAACAATACATAGAAGATTTGCGCAACAGTTTGCCAGGCAACTTCAAAGCCAAAGGCAATTTGGTGGTGTTTGTGGATGAGTGCCATCGCACGCAGTCCGGCAGCCTGCACGAGGCGATGACATCACTATTACCCGATGCGTTGTTTATCGGTTTTACCGGCACACCGCTGTTAAAGGCAGACAAGGCCCGCAGCATAGAGGTGTTTGGTCGCTACATTCATACCTACAAGTTTGATGAGGCAGTGAAAGACGGCGTGGTGCTGGACCTGCGCTATGAAGCGCGTGATATTGATCAGTATGTGGGCAATCAGAAAAAGATTGATCAGTGGTTTGAGGCCAAAACCAATGGCCTGACTGATTATGCTGTCATGCAGATCAAAAAGCGCTGGGGCACGATGCGCAGCCTGTTTTCCAGTGAGGCACGGCTTGGGCGTATTGTTCAGGATGTGCTGTTCGATATGGAAACCAAAGAGCGGCTGTCGTCCGGCCGTGGTAATGCAATGCTGGTCTGCGACAGTGTCTTCCAGGCCTGCAAGGTCTATGAGATGTTTCAAAGCACGCCGCTTGCTGGCAAGTGCGCCATTGTCACCAGCTACAAGCCGTCACCTGGCGATATCTCCAAAGAAGAAACCGGCGAGGGCTTAACCGAAAAGCTCCGCAAGTACGATATCTATCGTGGCATGTTGTCGAACTACTTTGAAGTGGCCGAAGATCAGGCCATGTACAAGGTAGACGATTTCGAAACGCAAGTGAAAAAGCGCTTCAAGGACGAACCGGCGCAAATGCGGCTGCTGATCGTGGTGGACAAACTGCTCACCGGTTTCGATGCGCCGTCTGCCACCTATCTGTACATAGACAAAAAGATGCAGGACCATGGATTGTTTCAGGCGATCTGCCGTGTGAACCGGTTGGATGGTGATGACAAAGCCTATGGCTATATCGTTGACTACAAGGATCTGTTCAAAAGCCTGGAAGGTGCGGTGGCAGACTACACCCACGGTGCACTCGATGGATTCGACAAAAACGATATCGAAGGTCTGCTGACAGATCGCGTCGAGAAGGGGCGTGAAAAGCTGGACGACGCACTGGAGGCCGTGCGCGCACTGTGCGAGCCGGTGATGCAGCCCCGCGATGATGCCGCCTATATCCGCTACTTCTGTGGTGACCCGCAAAGTGCTGATGACCTGCGCAACAACGAAACCAAACGGATCAAGCTGTACAAGCTGGCAGCCGCACTCGGGCGCGCCTATCTGGACATGGCCGATGAAATGGACAAGGCCGGTTACAGCAGCGCAGAAACCGAGTCCATCAAACGACAGGTCGACATCTACACCCGCGCCTCTGATGTAGTGAAACTGGCCGCCAATGAAAAGGTCGATCTAAAGCAATACGAGCCGGCGATGCGCCACCTGCTGGATTCCTACATAGAAGCGCGAGACAGCCAGCCGCTGGTGCAGTTTCATGAATTGGGTGTACTTGAACTGTTGATGAAGCACGGGGCCAATGGTGCCGCCGAGGTGGAGAAAGCGCTGGGTGGTAATCGAAGCGCGGCAGCGGAAACCATTGAAAACAATATCCGCAAGAAAATCATAGAAGAGCAGGCTGTCAATCCCAAATACTACGAGAAGATGTCCGAATTGCTGGATGCACTGATCGAACAACGGCGTGCCGAAGTGCTGGAGTATCAGGAATACCTTGAACAGATTGCCGCACTGGCCCAGCAAGTCAGCCAGCCCGGTGGCAGTACCACATCGTACCCGGCCAGCCTGAACACCACTGCCATGAAAGCGCTGTACGACAACCTGGGCAAGGATGAACTGCTGGCCGTGCGCATCGATACCGCTGTGCGCTACACCAAGGAAGCACACTGGGTGGGCGATCGCATGAAAGAGCGAAAGGTACGCCGCGCCCTGCGCAAAGAACTGCCCGATGCCAGTGACGACGAACTCGACGACCTGCTGGCACTGGTCAAGCACCAGCCAGACTACCAATGAGCAATGCCAGCACAGACACCCGTATCCGCATCGGTGGGCTGGCCGTGCAGATACACCGCAAAGCGATCAAAAACCTGCATCTTGCGGTACTGCCGCCAGATGGCAAGGTGAGAGTATCCGTGCCCGCACACATCACCACAGAGGCCGTGCGCCTTGCCGTGATCGACAAGCTGGGTTGGATCAAACGACAACAGAAAGCGTTTCAGGAGCAAGCACGCCAGGCCGAGCGCCGGTACGTAAGTGGCGAGACGCACTATTTTTTTGGGCGTGCCTATCGGCTGAAGGTACAGGATTCTGGCAAAACACATATCAGCATCGGTGCCGGTAATCGCCTGGTACTGAGCATTCGCAGCAACGCCGATGCGCCAGCACGAGAGCGAGCAATGGAGCGCTGGTACCGGGAGCAGCTAAAAGCCCGAGTGCCGGCGTTGTTAGAGAAGTGGCAGCCAAAAGTAGGCAAGCAGGCGACCTGTTGTGGGATCAAGAAAATGAAAACCAAATGGGGCAGCTGCAACACCGACACCGGGAGTATCTGGCTCAACCTTGAGCTGGCCAAAAAGCCCGTGCCCTGCCTTGACTATATTCTCGTGCACGAGCTGGTGCATTTGCACGAGCGTACGCATAACGAGCAGTTTAGGGGTTGGATGGACAGGTTGATGCCGGACTGGTCTGAGCGGCGCCGGCTACTAAACCAATCGCCGCTGTCGCATGAATACTGGCAGTACTAGGCCGGTTGTCAAAGTGTCTGAATCAGCGATGGGGAGTCCATTAAAGATAGTAGAGGTTGAGGTCTCTGATCAGCGTGCACTTGAGCCGCTTGGGACAAAAACGAAGTGGTGGGTGAAGGACTATACGCATCTTTTCAAGGTCAACTACGAAGCCAGGCGCGAAGATTGTTCTGAGGTCGTAGTGGCGAATTTGTGCGCGCTGCTGGGTCTGCCACATGCCAAGTACCAACTTGGCTTGGTTAGAATCAAGGACGGCGAGGAGACCTGGGACGAGAAATATGGTGTGTTGACTCCCAGTTTCTATCAACGGCCAGCGCAGAGGCTCGTGGATGGAAACCAGCTATTGCTGAGCAAAGATTCGAGCTATCCGGCCGAAAATCGGTACAAGGTCTCGGAATACACTGTAGATGCTGTGGCTCAGGTTGTGAGAGATCTGGAGATGCCCCCGATAAGGTTTTGTGGCAGTATGCCGGATAGTGTTAACACGGCGCTGGATGTCTTTGTCGGCTATACAATGCTGGATGTCTTAGTGGCGAATCAGGATCGCCATCACGAAAACTGGGGCGCAATTGAATCAGGCGACCGGCGAATGCTAACGCCGACATTCGATCACGGTGCAGCGCTGGCACCGGGCGAACCAGTTGATCGCATGCAGAAACGGCTTGAAACCCGCGACCAGGGCTTTTCTGTGGATAACTTTGCCCGGAGGGCTATGTCGCCATTTTGGGATCAACCTGGCGGTGAACAGCTCAGCCTCTATAATGCATGGCGCGCATTCTCGCGGTACTCGCCTGGTGCATCTAATGCCTGGCTGGGTCGATTGCGTAAATTGCAGCTTGATTCGATTTATGCCACATTTGCTGAGTTGCCGGAAGACAGATTCCCAAAAGTGGCTAGAGATTTTTGCTTGAAACTTGTTTATTCCAATAGAGAACGGTTGTTAGCCAGAGCTTATTGATGACCAGAACATTGTATGTAGCTGCCCGAAGTACAGGAGACAATGCCGCTGAGTGGGCAACGGTAGGCGTGTTGACCAAAGCCGATGATCTGTATGAGTTCAGGTATACCGATGGTGCAAAGCGTATAAAAGGTGTAGCCCCGTTTCCTGGCATGCCAGAGCTCGATGGCACCTATCAATCGCAAGAGTTGCTGCCGATCTTCAAAAATCGATTGTTGAGCAAACGCCGGCCAGAGTACAAGACATGGTTGTCGTGGGGTGGTTTTCATGATGACGCTGGCCCCGATGCTATGTCGATTCTGGCAACTTTGGGCAGCCGTCGCGCGGCTGATTCACTGGAACTCTATGCAGGCCCGCACAAGCTTGCTGATGGAAATGCCTGCGTGCAGTTTTTCCTGCATGGGGTACGGCACTACCAGACTGAAGAAACGTTACAGGCGCTGACTTCCGGTATGGCATTGTCACTGCGGCCGGAAGATGACAACCCGTTCGACCGCTTTGCTGTCGCCGTCGATGATAATGCTGACAACAAACTGGGCTATGTGCCGAGATACCTTACTCGGGACATTCGATATCTTGTAGAAAACTGCCCTGACGAGGTCCAGCTGCGGGTTAAGCAGGCCAATTCCGATGCACCTACGCAGTACCAGATCCTTTGTGAACTTCAATCGTGCTGGCCAGTCGGGTTTCAGCCTTGCAGTGGCCCGGATTTTCAGCCCGTCTCAGCTGAGGATTCTATCAACCAGAAAAGTGCAGTTGGATTCACCTGATTGTCTGTGAGTGGTTAAATCGCCCGAGCAGTACATTGTTTCCCGAAGAGGCGAGCACTGACAATCGGTCACCGAGTAGTTTCCAGCCTTCCTTTTGCTCAGCTCTCAACTCATGCCGCTGATAAATCCGCCTCAGTTTGTTGCCCTCCACATGGCTCAGGCAGCGCTCGATCACTTCACCCATCACGCCCAGTTCGCCGATCATCGTCGCTCCGGTACGACGCAGATCCTGCGGGGTCCAGCCCCCTCCGAGACACTACCAGCGAGCCCGTTGCCTGTGTTCGGTTGGCAAGTGCCTCTTCTCGTACTCGATCCTTAATCTGTTTGGTGATCGATTTCAGTCCAATAAGGGTGTTACCGACACGGGCTGGCACCATTCATGGCAGCCGGTGAGCGATTGCAGTTCTCTGATTTGCTGAGTTGCAAATTCCGACAGATACACTGTATGGCTGTTGGCGTTCTTGCTGTTGCCAATCGGAATCAGCCATTCGCCAGCCTCCAGGTAAACATCTGTCCAGCGCCTGAATCAGTTCGCCGACCCGGCTGCAGCTGGCCAACATGATCCAGATTGAAAGCTCGGTTGTTCGCAGCAGATTGGCAGCCGGTAGTCGCTGGCGACGTTCGACGGTCTTAAATAATCAGATCAACCTGCGCTTCGAGAGAATTGTCCAGCGCTGTAATAACCATAGAAACACTTTTTGCCTGCTCGTTTGACAGGCGCTGAAAGATGCCATCACTGGCATTGTCCGCTTCGCCAGCAATATACAGTTGCGTCGTCAGGAGCTCGCGTTCGCCCTCGCACACTTTCACGTGAATGTGCGGTGTACGACCCGGGTATCTTGTTGGTTTAATCGTTCTGAAGCGGTAGTTGCCAGCGTCATCTGTAATATCATGGCCGAAACCCTGAAATCCGGTGTCGTATGGAATATCGCGTTTATCACCGGTATGTAAATATCGGCCATTTACGTCGCATTGCCAGATCTCTACCCGATGCCCGGCGCGCGGGCTGCCGTCCTTCGAGAGTATTCTGCCCTTCAGAATAAAGATTTCTCCCCCTGCCTTTTCCACCATGCCTGTTACTTTAACCAGATCATTGTCGATATCTGCCGTTCGCATGGACTCTTTGGGGTAAAACGGTCCCTCGGTCGATGGCGGGGTTAATATCGCTGACGCTGCGGTTCCGGAAAAAGCAGCACTGCCGGCGAGAACGGTGGAGTTTTTCAGCAGCGTTCTTCTTGTGATTTTCTGAAGTGCCATAGTTTTTCTCATGGAAGCCGTTTTAGGTGACTTACAGGGAAATCTTATGTCGATTCAGATGATCTGTCTATTTGAAAGTACAGCGTGTTGTTTTTTGTCTGGCAGGCTGGGTTGCTGATCAAATACGACGTACCTGATACTGTGAGTTCTTATTGTTATTTGATAGCGCAGTAGAAACTAGTGTTCTATCCGGCAAATAATTGCGGGTTTAGTGTGACTGTCTGCGTTCACAACAAGGCGAATTTCTGCCCTTTTTTTGTTAGCCTATGCTTCGTCGCGGGAAGACGTGCGGTACTGCTTCTCAGGCCCGTAGACTGCGACCAGCAACTCAGCTTCTGTGTCGGATAAACCAATTTTATCCCGCAGTGAATCTGCATCACTGCCACCACTGGCTTGCTTGATAGCCTCATTGTAATCAATACCATTGGGTACGACTCGACTATCACGCAGCGAGAATTCTGCCCGTATTCCTTCGAGCTCACGGTGACGACGACGCAGACCTTGCTCAAGCGAGGTTAGACGCTCCGAGATGTCAGCCATGGAGTTCGCTAGCTGAGTCGTAGACTCCTGCAGTTGAGTGAACCGGCGAAACATTGCTTTAATCAGCCATGTCATCGATACAACCAGCAGCAGTACTCCAGCCCCGAAGAGGTAGATGTAGATGGGTGTTTCTGGCACAGGCGCTTTCTGTTGTTATTGAGTTGTTGAACCAATTTTTTATTTTTCGAGCATGATCACCCGAAGGGAATCGTGGATAGCGAATCTTCGGATATCGCGCCACCGGTTTTTGAATTGCCCGGCATTTTATTAATTATAGTTGGTAGAACGACATTTTGCGCCTTAAATGTTTCTTCGATCAGATTGCTCGCATTTACGGCACGTAGCGGATTGTGCAGGCTCGGTGAATCGGACAGTAAAGTCAGTTTCATCGATGATCGAAGCAGGCAATCGATGGATATTCCCAGCTGGGGTGTCTCATCAACTCTGGTAAGTATAAGTGACTGAATTACTGACTCTGACAGGCTACTGAAAATTCCGTCGATAGCACTGCCCTGTAGATGAGCCGGTAGCACGAGGCAGTGTTTTGCCCGCCGACTGCTGTGCCTGGCTCCGGTTAATTCATCGGGGTATTGCATACTTTCGGAGGTCAGTGCGCTTGTGTCGATCAGAATCAGATGTTTGCGACGAAGCTGTCGGATAGAGTGGCTTAAATCGGTTTCGTTGCTGACGTTATGTATTGGTACACCCAGCAGCGAACCGACCGCTGGAAGTAAACCGCTGTTACCGATTAGCTGCGTGTCGCAATTGATTATGGCCAGTTTTGCAGCTGATTCCCGTGCCAGGTACTGAGCGGCAATTTTACATAGAGCTGTGGTTTTCCCGGCACCGGCAGGTCCGTGAAAAAAGAAGATCCCTCCTTCGGCGCAAATATCCAAAGGCTGCAAGGGAAGCTGCTTCTCAAGAATTCCGGTGATTTTCTTCCAGGCATTCTCTGTCTTTTTAATTGAGCTGACGGCTTCCATTAGATCCCGCACTCGTTCGGTTCCGAGCCCGGCCGACAACAGCCGCCCGCTAAGACCAATTTGGGATATGTTTTTAGTTGTGGTAACAGAGCCGGATCGTGCCAAACCTTCGATTATGCTTCGTAGCTCTAATATTTCTTTTTGGAATTCGTTGCTTGAAGCGACAGGTGAGGACGCTACAACTTCACGGGTTTTTCGTGCTGTAGCAGGTTTGTCTGATTTAGCGGGCTGGCGTTTTTTGCCTCCGGATGTAGCGGGTTGCTTTGCCGCCTTCTTGATAGCGGCGTCCGGGTTGCCGGTTGTCGGATCAGCAGCTTCTATGTCTGCCGGCTCATCCTGCGATGATTCGTCTATTGGAACCGCATCTTCTACTTTATCGGGATCGAGTAGGTCATCGAAGCTGTTGGCGGCTAGAATTTCGACGCCGGATGCTACCTCTCTATTCGCAACAATAACAGCATCGTCGCCAAATGCCTTGCGAACCTGTTGCATTGCAGAGTGTGCATCTTCACCTATAAAACGTTTGACACTCATTAGATTTATTCCGATGTTTGTTTAGAGGGCGATCAGGCTGCTTCTGTTGCTTCAGCGCCTGCTAACTGGGTATTTCCGATATTCGCAATTACCTTGATCTTGCGGTTATCCGCGACCTCGGCGTATGAAATAACTTTTAACGTTGGAATGTTGTACTTGATCAGCCGTGCCAGCCACGGACGTACCTTGGGGTTAACCAGGAGAACCGCCGGGTTGCCGCTAGCCGTTTGGGATTCAGCACTTTGGGCGAGTGACTGGTAAAAACGTTCCGCCAGACCCGGTTCCATACCAAGGCCGGCAGTATCCCCGCCGTTTTCGCCGGCTGATAGCGACTGTAGCCAGATCTGTTCCAATTGCGCATCCACGGTAATTACGTTGATTGAATCACTATTGCCAGCAATCTGCTGCGTGATTAACCGACGCAAGGCAACTCTTACATGTGCTGTCAGCGCTTCGGTGTCTTCGATGTCACCCCCTTTTTCTGCTAGAGCCTCAGCAATAATTCGCATATCGCGAATAGGGATGCCATCGGACAACAAGTTCTGCAGCACTTTCACAAGTTTAGCCAGCGACAGCGTTTTAGGGACAAGATCTGAAATTAATTTAGGTGCCACGGCTTCGACTTTATCCAGCCATTGCTGAGCCTCGTCGTGACCTAATAAATCGCTGGCGCTGTCCTGCAGGATTTTGTTCAGGTGGGTTGCAACGACGGTACTTGCATCAACCACGGTGTAGCCCAGTGACTGAGCGCGATCACGCATGGCAGGTTCGATCCAGATAGCGTCCATACCAAACGCCGGATCTTTACCCCGAGTGCCCGGCAGCGAGCCGCTGACTCCACCCGGGTTTATCGCCATTTCCCGGTCCGGGTAGATTACGGCATCGCCTTCCAGCACTCCTTGTACACTGATCTTGTACTGACCCGGCTCAAGTTCCAGGTTATCTCGTATGTGTACCGGGTGAATCAGAAAGCCCAGGTCTTCGGTTAGTTTTCTTCGCACCCCGCGAATACGGTCCAGCAGTTTGCCGCCGCGCTGCTCGTCTACCAGCGAGATCAGTTGATAGCCTACCTCAAGGTTTAAGATATCCCCCGAGCTCACGTCCTCCCAGGTCAGTTCCTTGTCGGTTTTTGAGCGAGCGCTGTCATCAGAGCTGCTTTCGTCGGATGCGGCTTTACCGGTGGTGTCGCTGTACCAGGCTAGAAAGCCAAGCACTGCTGCCAGAGTAAGAAACATAAAGTTCGGCATTCCGGGTATCAGTCCCAGGCCGCCGATAATTGTGGCGGAGGTAACGATAGCGCGCTTATCCAGCGTGATTTGCTTTAACACCTGCGAGCCCATGTCTTCTTCACCGGAGGCGCGGGTTACAATTAATGCGGTAGCCATCGATAGCAACAGGGAGGGTACTTGCGCTGCCAGTCCGTCACCGATAGTCAGCAAAGAGTAGTTGTGTACTGCCTGACCGAACCCCAGATCATACTGACCAACGCCAATAGCCAGGCCACCGAATATATTAATCAGCAGGATCAAAAGCCCGGCGATGGCATCACCGCGTACGAATTTACTCGCGCCATCCATAGAACCGTAAAAATCAGATTCCTGAACGATCTCGGCGCGGCGTCTTTTTGCGTCCGCCTGATCGATAGCGCCGGCGTTCAAGTCGGCGTCTATAGCCATTTGCTTACCGGGCATGGCATCAAGAGTGAAGCGGGCCGTCACTTCGGAAACACGACCGGCACCTTTAGTGACAACAACAAAATTTATAATAACGAGAATAGCAAATACCACCAGTCCCACAGCGTAGTTGCCGCCGATGACAAAGTTTCCGAAACTTTCTATAACGCTGCCAGCGGACGCTGTACCTGTATGGCCGTGCTGGAGTACGACGCGGGTCGACGCTATATTCAGCGCCAGGCGCAGCATAGTCGCTATCAGTAAAACAGCGGGAAAAGAGGAAAATGCCAGGGGCTTGGGCGTATAGATAGTAACCAGTAGTACAATAAGTGCCAGAGCAATATTAAAAGTAAATAGCAGATCCAGGCCGATTGCCGGAATTGGCAACACCAGCATGGCCAGCACAATAACAATGAGCAGCGGCGCGCCGATCCCTGGAGTATTGCCGCCGGTAACAGACATTTGTTTGCTCAGCAACCAGTTCATCATCGATTCCTGAATTTAGCGGGGATAGAAAGGTTGGTAGGCAATTGCGGCTGCTCGGCATTGCCTGCTTTGTATTGTCGCAAGGTAAATACATAGGCAAGCACCTGTGCGACGGCAAGATAAAGCTCATGAGGTATTTCGTCATTGACTTTTACCTGGTGGTAGATCACACGGGCGAGTAACGGCGCCTGAAAAATCGGGACATCATGAGCTTTTCCTACCTCCCTGATTCGAAGTGCCATATGGTCTACACCACGGGCTGTAACCTTCGGCGCACCGCTGCCCTCGGTGTCATATTTCAATGCGACAGAAAAGTGTGTCGGGTTAACAATAATCACATCACTGGTTTTTACGTCAATCAGCATTTTCCGATTAGCAGCTTCCTGCTGCATTTGCCGGATTTTCCCTTTAACCTCAGGGTTTCCATTGGTCTCCTTTGATTCTTCTTTTACTTCCTGTCGTGACATTTTCAACTGTTTTATGTGATTCCATTTTTGATATGGGACATCAATCAGTGCAACCAGAATCAAAGTGGCAGACAAAGAGGTGAAAACGGTTCCCATGAGATCGGCGGCTGTTATCACACTTGGAAAAAGTGCAAGCTGCCCGAGTTCTATATACCGACGCTGCAATGCTTCGAACAGGAACCATGCGACGAGAGCGAGGAGGCCGAACTTTGCCAGTGATTTAATTAATTCCACCAGCGCCTGAAGGCCGAACATTCGTGTCAGCCCTTTCATAATGCTCATACGCGATGCTTGTGGCTTTATCGCCTTCAATGAAAATGACCAGCCCCCGATCAGTAACGGCCCGGCAAAAGATGCGACCACAAAAATTAAAAGTAATGGCGCAACAATAGCCAGGGCTGTGAGCGCAGTCTGGCTGAATTGGCGTAACGGCGCCCTGATATCAAATACATGCGCGCGCTCGATATTTAATTGAGCCTGCACCAGTTCCAGTAATTGGGATCCGACCTGGCTGCCAAGTGTTAGCATGACCGCTGAAGCCGTTAGCAACATAACTGTCGTGTTGAGCTCTCTGGAGCGTGCAGCCTGGCCTTTCTCCCGCGCCTCGCGCAGGCGTTTCTCCGTGGGTTCTTCTTCGCGTTCCTGCGACGAGGTATCCGAGCTTTCTGCCATCGCTTACTGCTCCAGCCACAGAGATATTGTGTTATATCCCTGATCGAGCAAGCTCTCGAAAGAGGAGGCAACCACAGGAAGAGTCATTAGAATGACTACAAACCCGATCGTCATGGTAACTGGAAATCCGATTGAGAAAATATTCAGTTGCGGCGATGCCCGCGTCATGATGCCCATGATCAGATTTACCGTCAGCATCGATGCCAGTGCTGGTATGGCAATTCCCAGGGCCCCTATAAAAAGCACACTCGACCAATCTATAATTGTCCAGAGCATGTCTCCGTTAATCCGTGTGCCAACCGGTAGATAATCGAAACTAACAGTCAGTAATTCTATTAATACATGGTGTCCGTTCAGGGCCAGAAACAACAGTGTTGCAAAAACAGTATAAAACTGACTCAGAATGGGAACCTGAACACCGTTGGATGGATCATTTATAAGTGCATAACCGAGTCCCATGGTGGTTGCAATCGCCTCACCTCCTACCACAATGGCGTTGAATACGAGCAAAATCATATAACCGATAGAAACGCCGATCAGTAATTGAGTGGCGGTAATCAGAAGCGCTTCTGCTGATAGTGGCTGTACAGCTGGAACAGGGTCGGTGCCCGGTATAATAATCACAGTCAGTAATATGATCAGACCGGCTTTGATCCGCGAGGTAACGTACGCAGCACCGAAAACCGGAGCCACCATTACCAGCCCGGCGATGCGCACCAGCGGCCAGTAAATCTGCCCGACCATTGCTGCCAGCTGCGATGTATCTATGCTGTTTCCAGTGATCATTGTTAGCCGATCACTGTTGGAATGACATCCTGTACCAGGCGACGCATATAATCGATCATGGTAGTCAGAATCCACGGGCCTGTGAAGTACAGTGCTGCAACCAGAATCAGAAGTTTCGGAATGAAACTCAGCGTCTGCTCATTGATTTGCGTGGCGGCCTGAAACAGGCCGACAAGCAGACCCACGAAAAGTGCAGACAAAAGCAGGGGCGCCGCTATAGCGACGGTAATCATCAATGCTTCCTGGCCGATTGTAATTACCGTATCCGGAGTCATGTTGCGCCAGCCTTGAGAGTATGGGGCATATTGGTCTGGGACGCTCTGATCATGCTGAGAAAAAACTGCCGGCCAGAGTACCCAGTACCAGACCCCAGCCATCTGCCAGAACGAACAACATGAGTTTAAACGGAAGGGAAATAATTAATGGAGATAACATCATCATACCCATTGACATCAAAACGCTGGCTACAACCAGATCTATAATCAGGAAAGGTATGAATATCAGAAATCCGATCTGAAAAGCGGTTTTGAGTTCGCTGGTAACAAACGCCGGGACAAGTACGTGAAAAGGTATTTCTGTGCTATCTGATATCTGGCCGGTTCCAGAGATATTTAAAAAAAGTTCTAAATCAGATTCACGGGTCTGATGCAGCATAAAATCAGCTAGAGGCTTTGACGCGTTTTGCAGCGCTTCACCTAGTTGTACTTCATCAGCCGTCCACGGCACTACAGCGTCCTGGTATACCCGGGAGAACACCGGCTGCATTACAAAAAGGGTGAGGAATAAAGCCAGCCCGATGAGAATCTGGTTTGAAGGAGTTTGCTGTGTTCCCAGCGCGGTTCTGAGTATGGCCAGTACAATTGCAATACGTGCGAATGAAGTCATCATTAAAAGAAATGACGGCAGCAGTGTTAGTGCTGTCATTAATGCGAGTACCTGAATACTGACACTCCATGTCTGACCACCATCTTCGCCGGTAGTCAAAGTGAACGCTTTCAGGCCGGATTGTGCGCTGCCGGGGCTAGCGTAAAGTGCAATACCTGCAAACACGACGAAACGAAACCTGGCCGCCAGAACTGCAGCCAGAGTTCGAATACCGGGAAGTAATACCACGGCGTTCACTTTTGAATCCCGCTAAGTATTTGCTCAAAGCGGCCTTTTAGATTTTCTTGTGCCTCGTTTTCAGAGCCGCCTGTTGCTTCTATGTCCTCGTCAAACTGATGAAGCTTTGCCATGCCGGAATTACTGATACCTAATAACATCTGTGTATTTCCGGCCTGAACAATAACCAATCGTTCCCGGCTACCTAGCGACATACCGGCTAGTACTTTCAGAGAACCATGTGAAGAACGGCCCCCGCCATTGAGCTGCCGCAGGATTTTTGCAAAAAACAAAAATATACCGAGTACGAATACTAATACCAGCAACAACTTCAGAAAATAGAGTGCACCAGGCGGCTGAGTATATACCGCTGACTCTTGAGCACCGGCGCTGCTGGCTAGGGTTGCCACTATGAATGTCAACCCCTTTGACATTGCCTGAATCTGCCGATGCAGACGCCATCGGCGCTCATCGCTTTGGCTGTATATGCCGGGAATGTGGAGTTTCACTGAACTCACGCAGCGATCTCGTTTTGAAGGTTGCTGATTCGCTCCTGCTTACTCATAACATCAGTCAGCCGTATGCCGAATTTACCGTCAATAACTACCGCTTCCCCATGTGCTACCAGAGTACCATTGACTAATACATCCAATGGTTCGTCAACCATGCGTTGCAGTTCGACTATTGATCCGCTGGATAAGCTCAGTAGTTCGGATATTTTCATCCGTGTGCGGCCGATCTCCATAGATAGAGTTACCGGAATTTCCAGAATCAGATCCAGGTTGGCTGTTGCGCCACCGGATTGACCATCGTTTGCTGCGTGAGCGGATGATTGATTGTCTATTGGAGTATCTTCCGTTTGTTGATTTTTATTTTCTGAAGCATTCATTGGACACCTCCGCCAGTAGATTCTTTCTGACCCAGCCAATGAGAAATACTGGCGGAGACCCGACCGTTTGAAGCACCGATCACGGCTTCAAACAAGGGTGTATTTCCGGTAGAGAATGTAGCGGACTGGATATTTCCAAGTGGAATAAAGTCGCCGGTCTGAAGTTTCAGTAGTTGGCTTACTGTTATGTCGGTTTCCGCTAGAACACCGTGCACATCAAGCTCACAGCCGACGATTTGTCGTTGCAGTCCGGCCGCCCACAGACTGTTTTCCCCGGTAGGGCCACCGGAGTTTCCTGATTGCAGATAATTGATCGCTTCATAAGGAAACAGGACATCAAAAGATGCTGTCTGGCTTGCGATAAGTAGCTGGTACTTCAATCGTGCTACAACCGGAGTCTTAAGCCCATCAGCGGCGAATTGCTCTGTTGTTACCATGTCCGCGTTAGCGTTGTTGAAGTTCATGACATCGCCCCAGATACTGCTCAGTGATGTCAGAATGCAATCGCGTAGTCGGCTGGCTAGTCTGAACTCGGTAGTGGAAATTGCCCGCGGCTTTTCTTCGTAAACATAGTTTTCTGTACCTCCGAAAAAACTCTGCACCATTGCGAAGATCAAAGAAGGTTCCATAACTATAGAGCCTTTGTCAGCAACTGGTTTCAGATCGAGTTGAAAGATGCAGCTGCCTGACCGCATCTGGCTGGCTATATCTTTATGCTTGCAGAGTTCTGCAGAGATCAACTGGGTGGTGCATTGTATGTGGATCTCATTGTCTATCCGCGAACTCAGTTCCTTCGCTACCTTGTTAGCGCTGATAATCAAGCCGGCCAGTGGTTTGTTCAGCCGATGTTGAGGATGCGAGAAATCGTATACACGTGGTACACCCGGTTCTTCCATAATGCGTGTGCTGGCGCTATTTTCCGGGTTTGTATCATCGTTCGCGGCTGCATCTGCAGAGTCTTCCGATTGCTCTTCTGATGCTTCCTCTGTTTCTTCGGGGTTGTCTTCCTGTTCTTCACTCATTGAACTGAAGCTCTCATTCCATTACAAAACGGGTGAAAAATACGTCTTCTATTTCACCATTGGGAAGATGCTTGGCCACAATCTCCGAAACTTTGGCGGCTACCTGTTCGCGTAATGCGTTTTTACCTTCCGGTGTGTATAGATCCTCGGTTGCACTCTCTCCAAAAAGAATCAATAGATCATTGCGTATTTCCGGCGTGTGTTTCTTTAGAAGATCGGGCATTTCCTCATTGAGAGATGAGACTGCGACATCCAGCATCAGGTATCTGGCGCGTGAATCTGAATCGAAATTGACGATAAACTCGGGTTGAAAAGTAAAATAGTGAGTTTCTGGTGGCGGGGCCGCTTCTGCAGCCATGGCAGCTGCTGCCTGTGGATCCAAGGGGGCTGGTTTAGGCATCAACATCATGCTGATTCCTACTGATGCTCCAACGAGCATAACTGCACCACCAGCGATCATTATCATTTGCTTCACGATTCTCTTCCCTATAACCGAAACGATTTAGTGTGAACTACCGCATATCCAAATCGGATATGTATCACAATTTAAAAAGAATCTTTTACATAATCTATTCCAAACTCGCGAATACGTCACGAAAAAATAGATACTGCACTTCGATCAGGGAATGACGGATTATTTAATCCGCACAGGTTGAGAAAACGCCGGTACTGATATAGCCGTTCAGTGGCTACAGATTCGTGCGCGTGTCAGGCAAACATATCAACGAGACCTGCGCCTTGCCGTTGCTGTGGTGATGTACTGTCGGTTACTTGACTCTGATGGTTTTGCTGAGCAGAATTAAATGCATTGTCGGTGTCACCAGCGTCATTATTTCTATTATGGTGGCTGTCGGGGTTTTCCGCGCCGGTCTGAGTGCCATCACCCTGCTTACCCAGGTCGATATTGACGTCTTGAAATCCTTGCTGTGTTAATTGCTCTCTTAATCGTGGTAGCGACATTTCAAGTGTTTCGCGAGTCGCACTTTGATTAGCGGTGATTTGAATACTCAGTTGTTCTTCCTGCACATTAAGGTTTATTTTCAATGACCCGAGCTCTGCCGGATGTAGTTGTAATGTTGCGCGCGAGACACCCTGATCCAGCATCCATTGTACGTTCCGGGCCGCAGACATTGTTATGTCGCCTGACGCTGTACCGTTGTTCATCATAGCCGCCCCGGGTGCTGTGGCACGCGTACTGGAAATTCCAGTGTCCGGCCGGGTTAGATCGTTAAGATTTGTGAGTTGATGAAATGCAGCTTTTGGCGAATCTATGGCAGATGCCTGTGTACCTTCTGTTGTGTGTGCTGTTTTATTCTGTAGAAGATTCGCTTTTGCTGAAGTAATAGCAGTTTGAATACTCTCGGCGTTAGCCGCCAGTTTTTCGACAGTTTGGTTAATAACGGTTGCAACATCCTTATCCACTATGGCAGCTGCAGGTTGCAGGGTATCGGAATCTATAGCGCCGTTCGTGTGTGTGCTACCGGAAGGTATCGTCCCAGCGGTTGCGGTAGGTAGAGCACCGGGGATAAATCTCCGTGCTTCTTGTGTCAGTACCGATGGTGCCTGTGTAACAATCGGTGCTGTCGGTGCTGTCGGTTGTGCAGTTGCTGCTGTCGGCTGTGCAGCCGCTGCAGTTGCTTCGCTGTCGGTCTGTGTCACTGCTGCTTGCACTGCGGAGATATTAGTCGGGTGTAATGCTGTACCGGCTACCGGGTTGATCTGAGTGTTGCCGCCCGACCGACTTGCTACAATTTGCTGCTTGCTCGTGAGTGAACTTTCTACCGGTGCATTTTTGCTGACGACCGGAACACTAACGTTCACTGATTCTTCTGTTGCGGATTGCGTCCCGGGGTTCGTAACCAGACTCGCCATAAGATTCAGTAAGGCGGTCGGGTCAGTCGTTTCCGGGTGGTCTGTGTTTGTTAGTTCAACTTCAGGCAACGGAGCGTTCGTTGGAGCCGCTTTAGCGATGTCACCGCCGATAAGGGCGGATAAGGCAGCTATATCGCGAGCAGGTGAAGATAAGCCATCGCCATTAACTTGTGCGTCCTGAACAAGTTCAGCCAGTTTTTTACCGCTGGTATCAGATGTGATGGAGGCTGATAGTTCTCCAACTTGCTCTGTGATGCCTTTGTTTGCCATCAGCAACTCGATCAGTGCATCGGAAAATCCAGTCGAGTTGTTACCAGACGACTTACTACTACTGGCGGTAGCGGGTTTCGCACTATCATTGTGCGTCTGTGCTGCGTCAATTGCTTTCATCATCAATCCGTTTTACAGATGTGTCGCATTCCATGCGTTAATAAAAGCTGTATCGGCATCAGTGAGAATATATTTATTAACTAAAACAATAATATCTCGTGATAAATTAATTTGATTTCTTAATGGGATGAGTAGCGTAGTGCAATCAGGGTCTCTGCTTTTTTCTCCTCTTTTCTGCGTTTTTGCCTGGCAATCTCACGCTCTTGCTTGTGGATAAGACTTTCCAGTGCCTTTCTCTTGCTGTGAGCCTGCTGCCAGGCCGTCTGGCTATTTTCTAATTCTTCGGTCATCAATGGAACTTTCGCTTCAAATTCGCTGATTGAGTTACTGAGTCTGCGGGAGAAAATAATGGCATCGCAGACTATCGCAGGCCCTGTCTCTGGTAACTTGAATTCAGATTGATAAAATTTCAGCTGTTCGATCTGCGTTAACATTGTGGTTAGTCTGGTTTGGGCAGCGGCCAGGTTTGCCGCCAGCAGATCTTCATGGAGCCGCATGCGCGGCAGAATTTCAGCAAGACGCGACATATAATGTGTCAGGCGGAACCAGCCACGTCAGCTGGATTCCACAATAGACTGCAATTTTGTTACGCAGCTTTCAAAAGGCATCTCCTGCTGGATAGATTGACGCAGATACGAATTTAAAGAAGGAAGCAGTTCGATTGCTTTATCCAGTTCCGGATCGCTACCCGCCTGATACATTCCCACCGACAATAGATCCTGGTTTTGCTGGTAGTGCGAATACAGCTGAAGAAATCGTTGCGCGGCTTGCTGCTGTGCAGGGGAGGTGACAGCGTCTTTTAACCGGCTTGTCGAAGCGAGTATATCGATGGCTGGAAAATGACCACTTTCCGCTAGCTTTCTCGAGAGTACAATATGTCCGTCGAGTATCGATTTAACGGATTCGGCCACTGGATCGTCGTCGTCGTCCGTCTCTTTAAGAACAGTGTATATGGCGGTAATTGATCCACTCGATGTGCAGCCGCCTCGTTCAAGCAACTGAGGCAGTTTACTGAATACTGAAGCAGGATAACCACGGGTTACAGGTAATTCTCCAGCCGCCAGACCAATCTCCCGCGCAGCCTGGGCGTAACGCGTCAGGGAATCAACGAGTAACAGTGCATTTTGCCCGCAGTCTCGAAAATACTCCGCTATGGCCGTGGCATAGCTGATGGCTGTTACCCGTCTTAACGGGGTATGATCCGCTGGTACCGCAACAACAATGGCTCGGCTGAGTTCCTCAGGCCCGAGGATATCCTGTACATATTCGCGTACCTCCCGGCCCCGCTCCCCAAGCAGGCATATAACGGTGATGTCCGCAGTTGTGCGCCGGGTCATCATACCCAGCAGTACGCTTTTTCCAAGACCGCTCGCAGCAAATAAGCCAACTCGCTGGCCCTGACCCAGCGTGAGCAATCCGTTGATGGATCGTATGCCGACATCCAGTGGTGTGTTGATCGGTGCGCGTGTAAGGGGATTTAGTTCTGTGGTTTCAAGCGATCTAAATTCCACATTCTCGAGGGGGCCGTGCCCATCTATTGGCTCTCCGCGACTGTCTATAACCCGACCCAGCAACCCCACACCGATGGGTGCGCGATGTTTGATGCCCAGCGGCGTAACTTTTGATCCGGGCACCAATTCTATATCGTCGTAGGGCATCAGACAGGTTTTGTTGTCGTCAAAGCCGACTACCTCGGCATCAAATATAGAGCCATCTGTAGTTTCGATTCGGCATATTTCACCGCAGCGAGCGACACAGCCCGTGGCTTCCAGGAGCTGACCGGTAACACGAGTCAGCTCACCTGTAACGGGAAGTTGCGGGGGCTGCAGCTGTACCCGGTATTCACGAAGTTTTTCATGAAATCCGTAGTTGGCCAGCATGCTCAGGTACTCTTTTCGAATTGGTCGGTCAGGCTATTGAGCATGCCATCGAGGCCGCCGTGCAAAACACTCCGGCCTTTCTTTAAGGTGATATTGTTGTCATTTAGTGAGTTATTGATTACCAGTTTCAGCGTGCTGGCAGATTCTTCAGATAAGTATTGCTGCAATCTGTCTGCGGTTGAGCTGTTAACCATGACTATAGTCGTCTCACTACCGACGGGCATTTGTTCGAGCGCTGTCTGCAGCATTTTTGGCAGGTCGTCTGCCGATATAGATAGTTCGCGGAGTAATATCTGACGAGCAATCTCTTTGGCCAGATTAAGTAGTTCCTCCATGACTTGCCCGGACATGGCAAGACCTGGGTTTGCAAGTGCGGAAATCAGCGTGTCAAGTTGTTGTATTTTTTCCTGCGATTGCTTTGCCGCCAGCTGCAAGCCGTCATTATACCCGCGTTGTGCTTCTTCATCATGGTGCTCCGAATTTGCCGGAGCACTGTTGGTTTGCCCGTTGAGATCGGCTACGGAGGTGGTAGCGCCTGCAAGGGGGGAAATATTAACGCTACGTTTAAATTGTGGTAGCTGCCAATTCTGTACATCGGCTTTGCTGCTGTCATGTGCGGGAACGATTCTAGACAAAGTCATCACTGTTTCCACCGAGTATCAGCTTGCCTTCTTCAGCGAACTGATTAGCCAAAGCCAGAATCTTCTTCTGTGCATCTTCAACGTCTGCAAGCTTTACCGGCCCCATCGCCTCCAGATCGTCCCGCATCATGTTCGCAGCGTTTTTAGACAGGTTGTTAAATATTTTTTCCTGTAATGCTTGTCCAGCGCTTTTCAATGCAAGAACAAGCTGATCATTGGGTACATCACGCAATAGCCCCTGCAGGCCGCGATCATCCGCTGACAGGAGATTATCAAAGACAAACATTTTCTCCGATATTTTTTCCTTAATTCCGGGTTGTCGCTCGTCCATCTGGGTCAGTATTTCTTCACCCATTTCCTTTTTCACGGAATTGAGTATGTCAGCGCCAACCTTTACCCCACCGATATTGCTGATCATATTGCCGGGGTTTTCCTGGAAGCGGCGACTGATAATTTCATCGAGTTCTTTTAAAGCATCAGGATGAATAGTGTCCAGCTCGGTAACTCTCACCATAATATCAGCGTGAAGATCGGCCGGAAGCAACGCTAGAACATCGGCTGCATGGCCTGATCGAAGGCAGCTCAGCACCGCTGCGATCACCTGCGGGTGCTCTTCACCGATAAAGCCTGCAACAGTCCCCGCTGACATCCATTTCAGTGAATCCAGGTTGGCTGATTGTCCCTCGGCCGACATGCGAGCAAGCATGCTGCCGGCTTTTTCATGTCCCAGTGATCGAACCAGCATGTTCTGAAAATAGTCGCCAGGTCCAACACCAAGTGAAGATTGATCTTTGACATCTTCTACAAACTGCACGAGTGCACGACCGATATCAGATTGCGATACCGGTTCCATCGCGTTGATTGCCTCACCAATAGCCTGAACCTCGTCAGGTTCGATGTAGCGCATTACCTCTGCGGCATCGGTCTCGCCCAGAGCCATCAGCAGTATTGCTGCACCCTGTGGCCCGGCCTGCTCTATATTATTCTCTTCGGGCATTGCTATTTCTCGTCTTCAGGTGCCGATACCCACTCTTTTACCACTCTGGCAACACGTTTCGGATCGTCTCGAGCCATCGCCTGTGCCATCAGGAGGATATCGCCGTAGCTACCATCGGAAGTGCCGAGCATGGCTTGTCCTTCTGCTGACAATAGCAACTTGTCTTCACCCTCCGGGCTTGCGCCTGATTCAGTGTTTTCCGGTTTCGCGGTATCCGCTCTTGGTGGATTCTGCGCCAGCGCCAATTGTTGCTTCAGGGTTTTATAGGCTGGTCTTGCCACTGACATGATCAGGAACAGGGCGATCAAACCAATGACCACTTGTCTTGCAAGACTCCAGACCCATGCTTGTTCCCAGATGGGTGCGGACGGTAGCTCTTCAATTGGAGCGATCGGCTGGAACGGCTGGTTATAGACGACCACAGAATCACCTCTTTCTTCATCGAAGCCGATGGCTTCACGAACAAGTGTTGCGTACTGGGTGAGGTCTTCGTCTGTTGGAGCCTGAGTTACAGTCTCTCCCGCCTCATTGACAATTTCCATGTTATCTACAATTACTGCCACTGACAGTCTGGCTATTTTTCCAGTTGAATTTCTGATGTGGCTGATGGTTTTGTCGAGTTCATAGTTGCGGGTCATTTTGCGTGAACCAGTGCTCGATTGTTCCAGCTCCTTACCCTCTTCGTCAGCTTGCTGGATCGCGCCGTCTTCAGGAGGCTGGTTTGTCAAGGCGCCGGGTATGCCGCCAGCCTCCATACTCGAGTCATCCATCTCCTGGCGTTGCTCACTGCGAATTTTATCCGGATCTGCATCAAACTTTTCTTCTGTCTGCTCGCTTAAGGTAAAGTCAACATCGGCTGAAACAGTTGCATGTACCCGACCCAGGCCAACGAGCGGAGTCAGCAGTTTTTCGATCCGTTGCGCAAAGTGATTTTCCAGCTTGCGGGAGTAGTCGAACTGTTTTTCCGAGCTCTGTGCAATTGAGCCATTATCATCACTCGATAATAAACGGCCCCATTGGTCAATGACGGTGACATTACCACTGTCAAGATACGGCACGCTGGCACTGACCAGGCTGACGATGGCCGTAACCTGACCACGCTCCAGAGTTCTGCCCGAGTGCATTTTAACCATCACCGAAGCACTGGCAGCGTCTTGGTTTCTAACAAATACAGATCTTTTCGGCATCGCCAGGTGTACACGCGCTGAGGCAACGTTGCGCATGCTGCTGATAGTTCTGCTAAGTTCTGTTTCCTGCGCGTGCTGGTAGCGAGCTAATTCTATAAACTGGCTGGTGCCGAGTGATTGTTCCTGGCGCAGTAGTTCAAGACCCATTCCCTGGCTTTGCGGCAGGCCCAGGGTAGCCAGCTCAATCTGGAGTTTTTGCAGCCGATCAGCGGGTACCAGAATTAATCCGGTGGTCGGGTCTACATTAAACTCTTCATTTCGGGAGGTGAGGTATTCGTTTACCTGTGATGCATCCTGCTGTGTTAGCTGGGGTAACAAAGGCACCATACCCGGTTTCATTGCCCACATAATTAAACCGACACCAAGGGTGAATGTTGCCACGAAAACCAGCAGCGGGATCAGTCGGGTGGGATTTAGAACTGCTAACAGAATATCCGGAACAGTCGGTTTACTGCCCGCGACTGCATCCGGATTCAATAAAGCGGTATCTGCGCTCATAGTTGGTTATTTCCAGCCGTTAAAGAGGCATGCTCATGATTTCCTGGTACGCGGATACAAATCTATTGCGAACCTGTGATAGTGCTTCGAACGAAATACGGGCTTTTTGCATCTCGATCATTACCTTTGCGATATCAACCGAGGGATCACCTGTCTGAAAGCGAGTGGCCAGGTCCTGCGCTTCGAGCTGGCGATTATTGACCGCTTCCAGAGCGCTTTTTATGATGGGCGCGAATTCGGTGCGAGTTTCGATGGGTGTTGTGGGCTGTATGCCTGCATCTGCAGCCATAGCCCTCAGACGTGTAAGTAACACGTCTGAGCTAATGGTATTATTCATCCTTGAGACATCCGTCAAATACTAAATTCAAGTTCTGTGACAGATGGCAATAAACGTGCCCTGATAATTTCAACGGTTACGACGTGTTTCATTAGTACAACTGAAGCGGTTACGATGCAGCTGACGTCATAGATTGGACAGCTGTACGACAGAGTGTGCGGGACTGCCTGGTATTAATCTGGGTTTATCTAATGCATTAACCGGCGTTTTTCAGTGCAGGGGAATCCGCTTCCGGCATTTTTTCAACCCGGTTCCGGCCGTTTTCTTTGGCTGCATAGAGAGCCTGATCGGCGACAGAAATTGTATGTAGCTGATCGGGGTTTTTTATATTTTCCTCTGCTACGCCGAAACTACTGGTAACAAAGCCGCGCCTGGCATGAATATGCTCTATATTTAAATTCTCGATTGCCTGGCGTATATGTTCGGCGGCCATCATTCCGCCCTGTGCTCCCACCTCCGGAAACAGAACCAGAAATTCTTCGCCACCAAAGCGATATACAGAATCGGTCACTCTGATCGTATTTTTTATGGTAGTAGCAATGCTGATAAGGACTTCATCGCCTTTCTGGTGGCCATAATGGTCGTTGTACAGCTTAAAGTGATCAACATCGACCAACGCCAGTGAGTAAGGTCGTTTGTAACGTCTGGTACGTTCATAGAGCTCCTCAAGGGCCTGATCCATCGCTCTGCGGTTGCCTACTCCAAGTAACGGATCGGTTATTGTTAATTCGGTAAGTTTGCTGTTGAGCGCTTCCAGTTCTTTTGTCCGTTCTCTGACACGTTGTTCAAGCCCGTCTCTCTGGCGTTCAATTTTGCAAGAGTGGCCTTTGAGTAGATCGGCACGGGTGATCAGGCCGCAAGTTTTACCTTCATCATTAACGACTACGAGGCGTCTGATCCGGTGCTTGTGCAGGACGCCGACGGCGTCGTCGCAATCTTCATCCTCGTGGAAGGTAATGAGGTTAGATGTCATTAAATCGTCGAGAGACCCGGCCGCTTCGCCGGACAAGAGGTTCGCTGCCAGTCTGGTCAGGTCTCGCTCGGTGACAATGCCCTGAGGTGTTCCGTCGCTCATGACCAGGAGACATGAGAGCCTTTCATCTCGCATTTTTCTCGCGACTTCGGATAGTGGTGTATCGATTGTTACCGAGGCCACTTCGCTGGTCATGAAATCACGGACTGGGGTGTGCGGCACAATTTTTCCTTTTGGTTTGCTCGCAGCTGTAATAGCGTCGCCAGCAAAGGAAACTTTAACTGCATCACAAAGTGCAATCAGGCGCTCGATCTGTAAAAGCCGTACAAATCGCGCTTTCCGAACTCATGAATAGGCCATGTACCGTTAATGAATTACTACGTTACATAGCCTGAAAGATCAAGCGTCGGCAAGGGTTCTTGTCAGTGTTGAAGGAGAGGGCTTTCCCTGATCGGTGTAAAGTTGGAGGTTGTCAGAATTGGTTGCGCTTTGAATTATCGATATGGACTGGCGTACCACGTTTATTCTTTGATTGACCAGCGCGTTGTTGTCGGTGTTAATCTCTTTACAACGATTAAGAATAGTGGTTAAACGCGATACCTCAGCAACATTTATCACTTCTCCTCCTGAGGATTGGAGGTATCGATTCATGCGTTGCTCAATACTGTCAATGAGTTCATTTTTGATGACAGCGATTTCGCCGGCATTGGTGGTATGAGGACCGAGCAGCACGTTACGTTCGCGTTGTAAAATCTGCTCGAGTTCCTTCGAGTCAGTTAATAGCTCGTTTAATATAGTGTTTTTATCTTCCATTGATATAACCCTGTTTTCGTCCATTTCAGTGATTTACAACTACTGTTCCAGGTGCAGTGACCGTTGCCTGAACCACCTTGCCCGAAGTTTTATTCCTGACTTTGATCTCTTCGCCTTCGTGCCCGTCACTGAGTGCTTCGCCTTCAGCATGCACGGTAATACTGCCCGAGCGCGACAGTATCTTTACGAATCCGGAGCGACTAACGAGCTTTGGAACCCTTAGTATTTTTGTGCTTAGCGGTGTATCAGCTCGCACTGATCTGCTGAATTCACGACCGAGATATTTTGAAGCGTCGGTTATTCCCCCGCGATTCAGGTCGAGTATGTTCAACTTCCTCATACTTAGCATGGATCTCTCCAGAGTCTGCCCTGATTGTACCGGCGTATTTAGCACTGCTATTGTGCGCATTCGTTTGGTTGTCCCTTGAAGATAAACTTTCCATGGTGTAGATCCATGGCAACGCACACCGATTGATACGTTTTTCAGATTTCTTGGTTCGTAGGGCCAGAATGCCTCAAGTGTTCCCGTGCATTGCTTAAGTTTGACACGAGGATCGAGCCCGTTTACTTCAACAAGGATTTCGTCAGAGTGGTTGTCGTTGAGATGACTTTGCAAAAATCGCTTTGCTGTTTGCGTTAACTCCTGGTGTTGCTGTGTCCCCTCTGCGGCATCTACGGTGACAATATAGAATAAGAAGGTAATAAAAAGAAGAGTTGATCGCATGGTAGCTATACATGTTGGCAGTCCGTTATTAACTTAAGTCTGCAATGGTAGTGCCCTTTACGGGTCGAGATGGTAAGTCCGGTGTGGCTGATTAAATTATAGGGTGGTTGAGTTCTGTCATTTACTCTGGCCGGCATTGTTCCTCGGTTGGCGGGATCCCACATGATCTTCGATTCTACAAAGAAATATTCTCATGCAAATATCAGTTAGTTATAGACGTGAGAAGAAAATCCACTGTAAAAACCCTGGTGATGAATATATAAGTTCTGCGCGAACCCTTCGCCACCGCATGACTAATGCGGGCCGGGCGTCTGTTGTTTTCTGTGTCGGACAGCAATAGAGAGTGACAATGGTTTTTATTGTCCGTATCCGCGCGGCAGCCCGGATCAGGTGGTAGACAGTTTCTTTAGCTGAACCTGATCTGATCATATTGATATCAATAACGGGCGACTTTTGACGTCAGTATTTTGCCTTGTGTCAGTCAAGTGACAAAAATCAATAATTACAAAGAATTAGAAGAAATATTTAATAAATTACCTCTAAAGATTTGTGCGCCGTTTCCGAAACTTGTGTTAACCAGTTCCGGTATTGCAACTCAATACCGCGTTACCGAAACCAAGTTTACAGGGAATGTTTTAAACCATGTCGTTCAATCTTGATACCTATCTGGGTGTTCATACCAAGGCAGTTGAGCTGCGGCAGTACAAAGCGGGTCTGATGGCAACCAATCTGGCGAATGCAGATACACCTGGTTACAAGGCACGTGATATCAATTTCGCTGAGACACTTCAAGCTGTTAGCAGCACAGGTGGAGGGAAGGGCAGACCCTTTTCTTTCGATCGAACGCATAGCTCTCACATGGATTCTTTTGATAGTGCGGTAGATTTTTCACCCGAGGTGCAGGCACTCTACAGAGTTCCTACCCAACCCTCTCTCGATGGAAACACGGTGCAAACCGATGTAGAGCAGAGTTTGTTCACTAAAAATGCGATCAATTATCAAGCTTCGCTGCAGTTGTTGAACTCCCGTATCACTGGTCTGATCAAAACCCTTAAAGGAGAATAGGTATGTCCCTGTTTGATATTTTCAGTACCGCCGGCAGCGCCATGAATGCTCAGTCTATCCGATTGAATATTATTGCCAGTAACATGGCGAATATAAATTCTGTAGCCGGGAGTGCTGACGAGGCCTATAAAGCGAAGGGTGCGGTATTCGGGCAGCTGATGCACCAGATAAACAGTGAAGCAAATGGTACAGGCGTTACTGTAACAGATGTTATAGAAAGCCAGCGTGAACATGAAATGACGTACCAGCCGGATCACCCGTTCGCTAATGATGAGGGCTATGTGTTCCGGTCTAATGTAAATCCGATGGAAGAGATGGCAAATATGATATCGGCTTCCAGAAGCTATCAAACCAATGTTGAAATACTGGATGCTGCTAAATCGCTGATGCGGCAGACGATCCGGTTAGGAGAATAGGAAATGACTGAAGCAATAGGGGCCTCCGTCCTTGATAGGTACAAGCCTGCCGTTGAGAAGGAGGGCGGGAATAAGGATGTTGAAGATTTCGGTCAGAACGAGTTCATGACGTTGATGCTCACACAGCTTAAGTATCAGGACCCGTTTAAGCCTATGGAAAACGGGGAGTTCCTCGCTCAAATGGCACAATTCAGTACGGTTGCCGGTATTGAAGGAATGAACGCCTCAATGAGCAGTTTTATATCTGAGCAGACTGCCAGTCAAACACTACAGGCAGCAGGATTACTGGGTAAAACTGTAGTAACTGAAGGCAGTTCCGCAACGCTTCCGGAGTCTGGGAACCTTGAGAGCTTATTTTCTATCCCGGAGACGAGCCCGAAAGCAAATGTTATTTTCTCAAATGCTGCTGGCGAAACGGTACACGCTATAGAGTTCAGTGATCTTGACAGTGGTATTCACAAAATATCCTGGGACGGATACAACGAAGATGGCAACCGAGCTCCCTCTTCGAGTTATTCGATCAGTGTAGAGTATGTTGACAGTGCAGGTGGACTAAGTACTGCTGAAACATCCATTTCAACTGAAATTGAAGGGGTGAACTTCGGGGTTGGGAATGCGAAACCAACTCTTTCGACAAGTGATGGGCGGGAACTGTCTATCTCTGAAATTCGCAAAATTCTTTAATCTCACGGAACTATAGTTATGACTTTTGAAATTGCATTGACCGGCCTGAAAGCGTCTTCCAGTGAGCTTGAGGTTATATCAAATAATATCGCTAATGCTTCGACGACCGGGTTTAAGCACTCTAACATTCAATTTGGAGATATCTACGGAACTGCGGGCATTGGCGCCACCGGTAATAGTATCGGACGTGGAGTCAGGGTAACTGATGTTACCCAGCAGTTTGCCAAGGGTGATGTCACTTATACAGAAAGTCAGCTTGATATGTCTATTTCCGGATCAGGGCAGGGGTTTTTTCGTCTAAATGATAACGGCTCAGTGCAGTACTCCAGGGCGGGTTCGTTTGGTCTTGATCGCGAAGGGTACATAGTGAATGGAGCGGGTCAGAAGTTAATGGGGTATCCGGCAACTAATGGCGTAATTATACCGACACCGGGGGATTTGCGAGTTGATTCAATTGATACAGCAGCTAAGCAGACAACCTCAGTCAGAATGAATCTTAATCTTAATGCCAAAGAGCTTCCCACAGGACCATTCGATAGAAGTGATGCTGACTCCTATAATTTCACTACCTCTACAACGTTCTATGATTCACTTGGTGCCGCACATCTGGCAAATCTGCACTTTCGAAAATCAGGCACGAATCAGTGGGCAGTTCATACGTTTGTCGCAGATGTTGAAGTTACCAGTCCAGCTGGTGATATTGTAGAATTTAATAATGACGGTAGTATGAATACTGTTAAGGGTAATGCAAATGGATTGCTGGATCTTGATCCCTTTGTGCCTCAGCCGGGTTCCGACCCCATGGAAGTAACACTGGATCTCGGAGAGATAACCCAGTTTCACGGTGTTTCGGGAATTAACGAAATAGTGCAGGACGGACACGCATCGGGTCGACTGACTGATTTTGGTGTTAACGCTGACGGGAAGGTACTGGGGTACTATACCAACGGTCAGGCCCGTGCAATGGGTCAGGTCACTATTACATCGTTTAGGAATCCGCAGGGATTGCAGCAGGTTAGTAATACCAGCTGGGTGGAAACATTTTCTTCGGGTGAAGCACTCAGCGGAATTCCAGGTACAGCAACGCTGGGTACTGTTCAGGCAGGTTCGCTTGAGCAATCCAATGTCGATGTAACCCAGGAGCTGGTGAAGATGATAAGTACCCAGAGAAACTTCCAGGCAAACGCTCAGGTTATTAGTGCAAGCGATATGCTGACTCAAACTGTAATGAATATAAAGCGCTAGATTTGATTAGTTTGACAATCAAAAGTATCACTGTTTTATTGTTTTTATTACTGTTTTAAAGATTACCGGATTATAGTTCAATGGATCGGATGTTATACGTTGCCATGAATGGCGCAAAGGGTACCCTGCTGCAACAGGGTACCAATAACAATAACCTGGCTAATTTAAATACTACCGGTTTTCGCGCTGACTATGACACATTTGTCTCTCAATCTGTTGGTGGGGCGGGTCATGATACGCGCAACTACAGTACCTACTTCAGTGCAGGTGTTAGTCAATCCTCGGGGTCGCTATTTACGACAGGTCGCGACCTCGATATAGCAATAAAGGGCGAAGGGTATATTGCTGTTCAGGATAACAAGGGCGGTGAGGCTTATACCCGGGCCGGTGATTTGAAAATCGGTTCCGGGGGTATATTGCAGACACAGAGTGGGAATCTGGTTTTAGGCAACGCCGGGCCTATTGCTATTCCGCCTTACACGAAATTGCAGATTGGTGAAGACGGCACTATTTCAATTCAGGGTGTGGGTCAGTCGACATCAGAGCTCGCTGAGGTTGATCGAATAAAATTGGTTACAATTTCAAACGCGAAAATGAAGAAAGATCTTAACGGCCTTTTGCTCCCATCGGAGGGAGGAGAAGCAATTGTAGATGGAACAGTGTCGGTGACCAGCGGTGCGCTGGAAACCAGTAACGTAAATCCTGTTGATTCGCTGGTGAATATGATTAGTCTCGCGCGTCAGTTTGAAATACAGGTGAAACTGATGAAAGCTGCAGAAGAGAATGAAGTGGCGAGCGCCAAATTGTTGAAAATGCAATAAATCCCAATTTAATTTATAGAATAGAGAGCTTGATAAATGAATAGTGCCTTGTGGGCTGCGAAAACAGGCATGGATGCGCAGCAGAGCCGTATGGCGGTGATTTCCAATAACCTGGCTAATGTTAATACCAGTGGATTCAAACGTGATCGGGCGATTTTTGAGGATTTACTGTATCAGACTATCCGTCAGCCCGGGGCCAATTCGTCCCAGGACAGTATATTACCTACAGGACTGAATATTGGTACAGGTGTTCGCCTTGTAGCAACACAGAAGCTGCATGGCCAGGGTAGCTTGCAAATTACTGAGAATCCAATGGACGTTGCCATCGAAGGAAGTGGATTTTTCGAAATTCAGATGCCGGATGGTGGTAGCGCCTATACACGGGACGGTTCATTTCAGGTAAGTGTTGAGGGCCAGCTTGTTAATTCCAGCGGTTATGCGCTTCAAGCGGGTATAAATGTACCTACTAATGTGCAGGGCTTTACGATTGGAAAGGATGGTACTGTTTCCGCAACCGAGGAGGGTGGTACGACTTCAACGGTATTGGGGACGATCCCATTGGTCAGTTTCTCTAATCCATCAGGGTTGCAGGCAGTAGGTGGCAATATGTTCCGTGCTACGGCCTCTAGTGGTGCTGGTCAGGCGGGTACGGCAGGTAGTGATGGACTGGGGCGTCTGGTTCAGGGGTCAGTTGAAACCTCGAACGTTAATATTGTTGAAGAATTGGTCAGCATGATAGAGACGCAGAGAGCGTATGAGATCAATTCAAAAGCCATATCAACCACAGATTCCATGCTTCAGTTTGCTAACAATAATATGTAGCCGGTTATGATTCGAATCAAACAACTGTTTTTACCCCTGGCGCTAACAACTCAGCTGCTGATCGCATGTTCTCCAGCGGTTGTGTATCGGGAGCCGGTGCCTGATCCCCTGTCGATGCACAAAATGGCTGTTCCGGTAGCTAATGGTGCGATATACCAGCCCGATACCAATAGGTATCTATTCGAGGATCGCAAAGCCCGGCGTGTGGGAGATCTCATCACCGTGATATTGGATGAAAGAACTATTGCCGCGAAGTCTGCCAGTACGAGCTCAAGCAAAGAGACCGGTCTTGAACTGCCAGCTCCGACCGTGTTTGGTAAGGTTCCCACTCTCGATGGTGTGACAGCGTCAACCAGTGTTAGTAGCGGAACAGCCTTTAATGGTAGCGGTGACAGCAAACAGAGTAATAGCCTGTTCGGGAATATCACGGTAGCAGTGGTTGACGTATTGAGTAATGGAAATTTAGTGGTAAAAGGCGAAAAATTACTCACGCTCAACAATGGTAAAGAGGTAGTCAGTGTATCGGGTATTGTGCGGCAGAGAGATGTTACACCGGAAAATACTGTAGTCTCGAACCTCATTGCTGATGCAGAAATTGTTTACAGTGGCCGGGGTTTGATTGCAGATAGTAATAAAGCAGGTTGGGTCACCCGAATGTTTAATAGTGCTTACTGGCCTTTCTAAACTGAACATTACAGGGAATACGTAATGAAACAAGTCTTAAACCGGATATCCGGGCTAGTCGGCTTTTCCTTTGTTGTGACAACAACAGTGATGCTTGGCTTGTTGTCTTACCCGATGTCCGTTGGAGCGGAGCGGGTTAAGGATCTGGCTACTGTCGCTGGTGTACGTGAAAACCAGTTGCTCGGTTATGGTCTTGTAGTGGGTCTGGAAGGCACCGGTGATAAAACGGGGCAAGTCCGGTTCACAGAGCAAAGTCTACGAAGTATGTTGTCGCAATTTGGAGTGACGATACCGCCGAATATAAAAATTCAACCGAAAAATGTAGCAGCAGTCTCGGTGCAGGCTACCATGCCACCGTTCAGTAAGCCGGGGCAACGAATCGATGTAACGATCTCCTCGTTGGGTAACGCCAGTTCTTTGCGTGGTGGTACTCTGCTAATGACACCATTGCGTGGTGGTGACGGGCAGGTTTATGCCATTGCGCAAGGCAATGCGCTGGTTGGTGGTGTGAGCGCTGAAGGGGCTGATGGCAGTAGTGTGCAGACGAATATTACCAGTGTAGGTAGAATTCCTAATGGCGCAACTGTAGAGCGTTCGGTCGGCACTGGTTTTAATGACAGCAAAGAAATCACGCTGAATCTGAATACAGCAGATTTCACTACTGCCACTCGTTTAGAAAAAGCGATCAACGAAACGCTTGGTAGTCCGTTCGCGCAGGCACAGGATGCCGTAACTGTGGTAGTGCAGGGGCCGCTTTATCCCAGTGAGCGCGTTGCCTTTATTTCGGCACTGGAAAATATTGAAGTGCTGCCGGCGCAGACAAAGGCCAGGATAATAGTGAATTCACGAACCGGTACTATTGTCATTGGAGAAAATGTGAGGGTAATGCCTGCGGCGGTTGCTCACGGGAATATTACTGTCACAATCAGTGAAACCGTGAATGTCAATCAGCCGGCACCATTAGCTAATGGCGAGACCGCGATAACGCCCGAAACGACGGTAAAAGTAGAAGAATCTGAAGCATCACTGTTGGCTTTAAAGCAGTCGGTAACATTAAACGATGTAGTAAGAAGCCTGAACCAGGTTGGGGCAGCGACGTCTGATTTGATCGCCATATTGCAGGCATTAAAGCTGGCCGGGGCACTTCGCGGTCAGCTGGTGATTATATAATGGCAATTTTAAGTGATACCACTATTGGAAGCTATTTAGTCAACAACCCTCAGATTGCCAGGGCTGACGATCCACCAGCGGTAAACTCCGTTGATAAGGCGCGCGATACGGCTGAAAAATTTGAGGCGTTGTTACTGCAGACCATGTTGAAGGCAATGCGCAAGACAATGCCGGGTAATGATCTGTTTGGCAGCGATCAGGCAGATATGTATATGGACATGTTCGATCAGGAACTATCTGCCGATATTTCCAAAAGTAAATCCCTGGGTATTGCAGATACCATCTATCGGCAGCTTGCACCTCAAGAGTCGCGTGAGGTTGGTCGGGCTAACAGTTTGACGGGGCCGATGACAAATGCTGTGAATTCAAGTTCGCAGTCTGTTCGATCCGGGCTGCCAATACCGCAGGAGGCATTTATTAACCGTATTGTTGGCCATGCACGTAGCGCGGCAGAGGCTCTAGGTACAAAAGCCGAAGCAGTACTTGCTCTGGCTGCACTTGAAACGGGTTGGGGGAGCCGCGTCCCTCAGCGTGATAACGGTAGTAGTACCCATAACCTGTTCGGGATAAAAGCTGATCAGGGCTGGAATGGTGATAGTAGCCAGGCCAAAACAAGCGAGTTCCAGAATGGTGAGTGGACCACCCAGAGCGCAGAATTTCGCGCTTACGATTCTGAACAACGGTCAATACAGGATTTTGCAGACTTTATTCTTCGAAACCCGCGATATGGAGCTGCTCTGGAAAATGCCGAAAATCCTGAATCCTTTATACGGGAAGTACATAAAGCGGGTTACGCTACTGATCCGGCTTACGCAGATAAGGCTATATCCATCATGGATAGAATTACCAATTCTGCAGATTTGGGAATTTAACTAGGTTGCCGGTTCAGCTCGACCTTTATTGGTATGGTAAATAGTACCTGTTATGCTGACGAAATATTGAGTCAAATAAAGGTCTCACCTATTGCCTATATTTGCCAGAGTATGCCGGATGTGTATTTCGAGAATCACTTCGGCGTTGATGTTGCGCGCATAACTGGCATCACACACATGATGGGCAGAAATCCATCTATTTGAAAGAGCCTCGCTTCTGTCCTGTCTATGGGCAAGCGGATGGCGGTTCGGCTTGTAATATCAGTTTCCGGATTTATCCTGAATTTGGTTGAAAAAGGGAGCATCAGCAGCCGAAGTGATTCCGGCTGACTGGTAATTGGCCTGAATCCGCTTATAAAATAAAAATCTATAAGATAGAAAAAACATTTACAATTGCGTTTAAGCACATGAATAGTAAGCCGATAGATCGATAGATAACAAAGGAGTTGTATCTATGGCTAACCCACTGTCTACCAGTGTGAAAGGGCTCATGGCTGCGGGTCGCGCAATAGCGACAACCAGTCATAATATTGCCAACGCCAACACTGAGGGATATTCAAGGCAGAGAGTACTAAATGCTACTTCCCAGCCTTCGAAGGTTGGTGCCGGATATATTGGTACGGGGGTTACTACAACCCGTATAGAGCGAATCCATAATGAGTTCGTAGAAAAGCAACTACAAAACAGCACAACTGAGTTGGCTCGCTTAAGTACATACAATAATTTGGCCAGTCAACTGGATAGCTTGGTGCATGAAGATTCGTCCGGTATAAATAAGGCACAAATCGAGTTTTTTAATACACTGGAGAATTCGGCTAATTATCCGCAGGGAATGGGGCAGGAGGAAGTGGTCTTCTCGGCGGCTAACCATCTTGTTGGTCAGTTTAAAGCACTTGATCGGCAATTGGAGGAAATAGAAGATGGTGTGCATAGATCCATTGATGCGGCTCTGGTTGAGGTCAATCAAATTACCGGCGCTATTCATGATATCAACAATCAGGTGCGACAGGCGCTGGTATTCGCTCAGGGCGAACCACCTAATGATCTTCTTGATCAACGCGATCAGCTGCTTCAGCGTCTGTCCGGGTTTACATCGGTGTCGACTTATGAAAAAAATGACGGATCAATAGATGTTGCTATTGGCGGTGGGATTCCGTTGGTTTCAAGTTCGGAGCATTATAGTCTGACCGCTGTATCGAATGGTAATAGTCGGGATGCCTATGAGATTCGTATTGATGGTGTTGTAGGGAGTATTCCTCTAAACAATCAGATCAATGGCGGCAAATTAGGCGGCATGATTGAAGCGTTGAGCGAGATGATAACTCCGGTTCGTGGTGAGATCGGTCGAATGGCGACTTCGCTGTCTTCATCATTTAATCAGATGTATGAAACCTCTACATTGTTACCGGGAAGTGCGTTATTCAGCGTGCCGCAAATTGTGCCTTTGTCAGATGCAGATAACACCGGCACGGGCGTGGTGTCGGCGGTGGTGGTTGATTCTTCGGCATTAACAACATCAGACTACGAATTGAAATTTGATGGTATTGAATATACGGTTCGTCGTTTATCCGATAATGTTGAGATCAGTGGTCCCGGCAGTCTGGTGATGGACGGAGTGCAGTTCACCGATGCAGGCGGTTCAGCTGCGGGTGACCGTTATATTATCCGTCCGACCAAAGGTGCTGCTTCCGGGTTTTCGGTTGCTGTAAACAAGCCAGCGGATATCGTATTAACCCGTACGGAGGTGAGCGGAGTGGTGGCAACCGTAGGTCAGGAACTATCCGCCATACAAAATGAAAATCTGCTTGGTGTAAATTCTTCTCTGGCTGAACAGATAGCAGCGGTTACGGTACGTGTTGGATCCAGTGCTCATACATCAGATTTGCAATTAACCTCAATGCAGCAGGTGTGGCAGCAAACACGTGACAGACATGATTCGACTTCTGCTGTAAACCTTGATGAAGAAGCAGCCAATTTAGTGCGTTTTCAGCAAGCGTATGAGGCATCTGCCCGTGTGATATCGGTAGCCGGGAGTTTGTTCGATACCTTGATTGGAACGTTAAACAGGATATAACGTATGAGAATTTCAAGTAATTATTTTAGTCGGAATCTACCAGCGCAGATGTCGGAGATGAAGTCGCGTATCGCGATTTCGCAAGAACAGATTGCCAGTGGAAAACAGTTTTTGAGCCCATCTGATAATCCGTCGGCTTCAGGCAGCATGATTCTGATGCAGCAAACTGAAGGCAAACTTGAGCAGTACGAACGCAACGCGCAGTTTGCGGAATCCAGATTAACACTGGAAGAATCTGCTCTTGGGCGCGCATCGAACGCGTTAATTTCAATCAGGGAAATTGTGTTGCGTGCAGCCAATGATACCAATGGGGCGGAAGACAGAGAAGTCATGCTGCTTGAGTTAACGGAGCAGAAAAAATACTTGATGAGCCTGGCAAATTCGGTTGACGGGCAGGGGCAGTTTCTATTTGCAGGCGGGGCAGTCACTGAGCGTCCCTATGTTGATGTAGGGACAATAGATTACGTGGGGGATCAAACAGTTCAGAGTGTTCGAATTGGTATTGAACGAGACATAAGAATCAATACACCGGGAAGCTCCGTATTTGAATATGATGCCGGGGGTGGTCCGCAAGATCTCTTTGCGACCATTGAGGGGTTGGAAGGTATTTTGGCGGCTGGTGCCTCTGGCCCCGGTGATGCAGTGTTTCAGGCCTCTATGTCAGATACACTTAAAGAGCTGGATACGGCTCATAAGCATATTATCAGCGTTCGAAGTGACAGCGGCTCAAGGCTCAAGACAATAGATGATGCACGGCAGAATAATGAGCTGGTGATTAATCGGGTAAAGGCTGAGGTTGCAGATGTCATTGATCTGGACTACGCCGAGGCGGTGTCACGTATGCAATCTGAGATTACTTCGCTTGAGGCGATTCAGGCAACCTATGCAAAGCTACAGAATATGTCCCTGTTTAACCACATTTAATACTCCTGTGCCCGGTTGTGTATTGTGGTGGAAAAAATACTCTAAAATACATTAACAATAAATTGTATTTCAATGAAATCTAAAGCAGTTATGTACGCAGGCCGATAAATGGTTGTGTGAGGAATGTTCACAAGCAGTATTGGCTTTTACAAATTAATAATCAAGGAAGAAAACTAAATGGCCCAGTCTATAAATACAAATCTGATGTCTCTGAATGCTCAACGGCATCTGTCGAGTACACAGGGTGCAATGGCAACTGCCATGGAGCGTCTGTCATCTGGCCTTCGCGTAAATAGTGCTCGAGATGACGCTGCGGGGCTGGCAATTGCTGAACGTATGCATGCGCAGGTTCGGGGAATGAAAGTAGCTATAAGAAATTCTAACGACGGAATTTCAATGGCGCAGGTGGCTGAGGGTGGTTTGAATGAAGTAGGCAATATGTTGCAGCGCATGAGAGAGCTTGCTGTACAGTCTGCCAACGGAACAAACAGTACCAGCGATCGAGCTAATCTGAATGCAGAGTTCACTTTGCTGGACACAGAAATCGGACGATTTACGAGTTCTATGAGATTCAATGGGTTGGCAATTCTGGGGGCAGACGCTGGAACATTTACGTTTCAAATTGGACCGAACCCCAGTGAAACAATGGACATAAATACAGTAGCAGTAGCAGCGACAGGGCTGAATATCGCTACACTCGCTGACGCGAATACTGCTATCACCGGTATCGATACAGCGATTGATTCGATGACAACTGATCGAGCCATGTATGGAGCCTCGCAGAGTCGATTTGAAAGCGCCATTGCAAGCCTGGAGATCGCCGTAGAGAATCAGGAAGCGGCGAGAGGGCGTATAATAGATGCAGATTTCGCAGTTGAAACAAGTAATCTCACACGTGCTCAGATCCTTCAGCAGGCAGGTACAGCTATGGTGAGTCAGGCTAATCAGGCTCCTCAGCAGGTCTTGTCCTTGCTGGGTGGTTAGTAGAGCGCGGGTAGTGTTCTTTTAAAACCGGTGTTTTTTGCCGGCTGAGCAGTGAATGCGAAGATCCTCTCGCTATACGCGGTTTTTAGGTAAACGCTACTTAATGCTTAAAAAGCCATTTGTTGGAACATTCGGAAAAACCCGGCTTTAAGCCGGGTTTTTTTCGTTTGACTCAGGTTTTCCGAGTGTACGATTAATTGCAAATGAAAGGTCGATTCTCAACCCGCCACCTTGCCGTGCCTTACAGATATAGTTGGTTTTCCAGTCGGCTGGTTGCAACGGGTATTTGTGGTCGCTGGCAGTACAGTTTGCTGGTGGTTAGTTTTTGTGTGGATTGAATGGACTGGTTCGTTGCAGGGTTGAGCCTGGTTCCGGGTTTCTGGTTTACTAGCCAACCCATATTCCACTAGACTATGAAGTTTCTTACTTAATGGCAGATTATTCTCAGTAGCACATTCTACGCATCTCTTAAGGGCCGGCTTGTAATTTACATTCAATTCCAGTGCACTTGTGTAGAAACTCAGCGCAGCTGCAATATCACCTTCTACTTCCGCGAGCAGCCCTAAATGGTATGCACTTGAATAGCTACCTGTGCCTTCTACATCTTCACGGGCCTGGCCATAGAGTAATGATTGCTCATAGCCGGAGATAGCGCCGTTGATGTCGCCTTCCAGAAAAGCCAGATAACCACATAGATGAGAAAAATCAGCCCACTGTGTGCCAATATGATTCAATAACTTGTGTTGGTTAACCAGGGACCGTGCAGCAGGGATATCTCCAAGATTAACGAAGGCGTAGCCCAGGCTTGTAATGGCGTTTGTTAACATCTCGCGAGCAACCGGGCCGTGTATTCCCAATGGCAATTTGTTAGGGCTGAATTGGATCAGTTCCAGTGCTTTCTCCAGCGGCAGGATGCAGCTGCTATAGTCACCTAGTGTAAAATAGCCTCTTCCGAGTTGATAATGCAGGTACTCATCTTCCGGTTCCTTGTCAATTGCTTTTTGAAGTAATGGTATATTCCTGTGTGATTTATGATTGATATCATCAATATCATGCAGATACCCGGAATGCATGACCCTTATACCCGTTGATGCTGTTTGCACCGGCTGCTGCTCTGCCTCGACCTGTTCGTGTATATGTCCGTAGAATTTGTATCCCAGGCGAGGAAAGAATCGCTTGATATGCGAATTTGAGATACTTTTTTCACCATTCAGTATAGTTGGACTTTGCACCAGAATAGTGCCTATAAAGTGTTTTTTATCTGTAAATCGTTGTAAGTATTGGCGTGAAAGTACTGGATCCTGAACTACTTCATCCGCGTCGACCACTAGTATCCAGTCGCCGCTGGCGTGTTCAATAGCGCTGTTTCGAGCCAGAGAGAAATCATCCTGCCAGGGAATTGCAATAACTTCAGGGGTATGTCTGCGGGCTATTTCAATTGTGTTGTCTGTTGATCCGGTATCTGCAATAACAATCTCGTCTACTACATCGTGAAGCGCTGTTAAACACCTGTCTAGATGATTCGATTCATTTTTAACGATTAATACGGCACTGATGGTTATCATGAGAAGATTTTATCAATTGACGTTTAAGGGAGGCGAGCTGTTAGACTATTTATCTATCAAAAACTGTCTAGGATTGCTTTGCTCTGCAGCTCTCTGCGTTGTATGGCGGGGTGTATTAAAAATAGTTTGCAATCGATTTTAGTGCCAATTGATCTTGTGGTACCAGCGGTTTTCCATTGTAGTTGATGTAGGTTCTAAGGTTCCCGAGTAAAGAAGTTTTCTTGTGAGTCGTTACGGTCATGGCTGGTCGGTGATGGATTCCTGGCTGCCAGCGGTAAGGACAAAAAACAATAATAAAAATGGAGAGCAATAATGCCTCAAACCATCAACACAAACATTTCATCCCTAACAGCCCAACGTAACCTGAATTCAACACAGGGTGGTATGCAGACCGCTCTGGAGCGTCTGTCGTCCGGTCTGCGTATCAATAGTGCCAAAGACGATGCGGCCGGTCTTGCTATTGCCGAGCGAATGAATGGGCAGGTTCGCGGAATGAATGTCGCAATCCGAAATGCTAATGATGCCATTTCTATGGCGCAGGTAGCGGAAGGCGGTATGGATGAAATTGGTAACATGCTACAGCGGATGCGGGAATTAGCTGTGCAGTCTGCAAATGGAACAAACAGCACCGGTGATCGTGCCAATCTAAACGAAGAGTTCGGTGCACTATCCAGTGGAATAGGCCGAATCTCTAATGTAACGAAATTTAATGGCGTGTCAGTCATCGGTGCTGGAGCTGCCACCTTTACCTTTCAGGTGGGTGCTAATAGTGGCGAGACTATGGGAGTAAGTACAACCACTATGGATGACACCACATTGGGGATAAGTACACTCGCTATAACGAGCGCGGCTGGCGCTGATGCCGCATTGCTAGCGTTAGATACGGCCATCGATACGGTCACTACCGGACGTGCAACATTGGGTGCAGCCCAGAGTCAGTTCAGTAGCGCAATCAATAATCTGCAAGTTGGCATGGAAAATCAGGCGGCGGCTCGGGGTCGGATTGTTGACGCAGATTTTGCTGTGGAAACGGCGAATTTGACGCGAGCACAAATTCTCCAGCAGGCCGGAACAGCAATGGTTGCTCAGGCAAACGCCTCTCCGCAAGGTGTTTTAAGCCTGCTAAGGTGATTTAGTAAATAAAGCCGTGCCAGGGTATGGTGTCCCTGGCCGGATTTATCCTGATGGATGAGTCTGTTGAGGGCGGTAGCTACAATTTACTTTTTATTCTTTGTTCAGATAGTAACTGCCATGCGGTTACTACTTTTTCGGGTGCCTGAAAAAAAACAAAAAATATTTCTTATGGACATTGCAATATTATCCATTAACTAAATATGACTACTTAAAGTATAACTTTAAGTTGACCGTTTAAGATCAAAATTGGGGCGTCGTTATCGGTTTTGTTGGCTGCGTAAACCATTAAGTGCCAGCTTCTGATAACAAATAGATCAATACGGAGATTGACTATGCCTCAAACGATTAATACCAATGTACCCTCGTTAACAGCGCAACGTAACCTGAATTCAACTCAAGGCACTTTGCAAGTCGCTATGCAGCGATTGTCGTCCGGACTGCGGATCAACAGTGCCAGAGATGATGCCGCTGGATTAGCAATAGCTGAACGCATGCATGGTCAGGTTCGTGGAATGAATGTGGCTGTTCGGAATGCAAATGATGCTATATCCATGGCTCAGGTTGCGGAAGGGGGATTGAACGAAATAGGTAATATGCTTCAGAGGATGCGTGAGCTAGCGGTTCAATCGGCGAATGGTACCAACAGTACCGGCGATCGACTCAATCTTGATGCTGAATTTCAGGCACTAAACACAGATATAGGTCGAACCGCGGAAGTAACCAAATTTAATAATGTATCGGTTATCGGTGATGATGCCGCGACTTTCACCTTTCAGGTAGGAGCCAACAGCGGAGAAACCCTGGACGTGGGTACCACGGACATGGATAATGTTGCCCTTGGTATCGATACACTTGATATTACTGATAGTACAAATGCGACGGCGGCTTTGACCGCTATGGATACGGCAATAGACCTGGTCACATCAGAGCGCGCAAAATTCGGTGCGGCTCAGAGCCAGTTTACCAGCGCGATAAACAATCTACAGGTGGGAATGGAAAATCAGGCGGCAGCACGTGGTCGAATTGTTGACGCTGATTTTGCAGTTGAAACTGCCAATTTGACTAGAGCCCAGATTCTGCAACAGGCGGGCACGTCAATGGTCGCGCAGGCTAATTCCGGGCCACAAGGGGTGCTGAGCCTGCTCGGTTAAATTGCAATCAGTTGGTAATTCATTTGTTCTTATTGATTTAACGGGATGGTGGGTAGAGTACAGGAAATCCATGTTATAGTTCTTACTCCTGCAGCATCTGATTTAGTCGATAGCTAGTTTAAGAAAGCAACGTTTGGGTTAGAACTGTGATCCTGTCGGAGGCCCACCGTCCCGTGTAATAGTTAGTTGAAGATAATGGATAATGTTCTGTAAGAAGTTCCTTTCATTCGACCTAAATGCCCCTTGAGCCAGGGTGGCCCTGACGACCGGGCTCCGGGCTGGTGATTCGATTTATCAGACGTAGCGCGTAATTCCAATTTCTCCCTTGAATATAGAGATGAATATAAAATCTCATTTTAATGAGAGGTAGCGGTCCCCCACAGCTACCTAGCTCATATTCCAATTATTGTAGATACCCTATTAGCTGTAGGAACTGTGAATATGAATAGAGTCCGGATGCTGCAACGCGCTGATCCGGATCCGTAGATGGTCTCTCTAATCGACAAGATTCCACAGGATGTATCGAACGTGTCCGGCATGTGCCTGGCTTTATAACCTCCACGCAAAAAGGGATCCACAATTATTGTTAAGCAGTATCGAATCGCTCTTTAATTTGTAGCTTTCCGAGCCCCGAACTTATTATCTATCCCCATGTGAATTGTCAGTGTTCAGGCGTCAGGCTGAACAAGCTCTGTGCTGGTCCGTGACCAGTGTAAACAACCTTAAGTGATACAAAATATTGTTTACGAATTTCTTCATTGATGGCCTCAAGAGATTGAGTTGAGGAGAAATTAAAGACAACGATGAATCTTCCGAAGAATATAAGAATGGAGACAAAATGTGACCTGTCTGGCGTTCGTCGCGGGCGGTTGTCACATTTCTAACGAACTAGGGACTGATTATGATCACTGCTGCTGGTGCTGGCTCAGGGTTAAATATTGAGTCAATAATTTCTCAGTTGATGACTCTGGAAGAGCAGCCAATAAATGCGCTGCGCCGAGATATCTCAGAACTGAGCTCTGAACTCAGTGATGTTGGGCGGCTTAAAAGTGCTGTCAGTGATTTGGCGGATGTGGCAGAGAAGCTGGGTGATGAATCTAAATTCGGTGCCTGGGAGTCAACGAGCAATGATGAAGATGTACTGGTAGTTTCTTCTGCGGAAGGTAAAACCTCTGAAAATCATCAGATTGAAGTGTCTGAACTCGCTGTAGCGCACCGTATGGTGTCGAATCCCTATGAGTCCGTGTTAACTGAACTGCCGGTTGGGGATTACACGTTTGGATCTGGAGAAGAAAGCTTCACTGTGACACTTACTTCCGGACTTAACACCGTATCGGATTTGCGCAGTGCCATTAATGATTCGGTCGATAATACAACGGTACAAGCCAGTATTCTGAATGTGGATGATGGTAGTCGCCTTGTATTAAGTGCGGTAAACACCGGCACTGAGAATGTGATTACGGCACCACCCGAATTCACAGAATTGACGGCAGCGACTGATGCTGTTCTGGAAATAGATGGTCTGGCGGTCACTAGTTCGTCAAACATGCTGACAGAGGCAATTCCCGGACTCACTATCGATATCAAGGCTGTTGGATCAGCTGATATTGTATCAAACCAGAACATGGATGATATTCGGGATCTGCTTAAAGAGTTTACCTCCAGTTACAATGATATGCGCTCCACGATGGACAACCTGGCGGAGGGTTCATTGCAGGGGGACAGTATTATTCGCCGAATTGATTCAGCCGTGAGGACTGATTTTTTCACTCCTGTAGATGTGGGAGATAGTAGTGAATACAGCATGTTCGAATTTGGTTTCACCTTTGATAAGGCTGGCGTACTCAGTATAGATGAAACGACAATGAACGAGAGTTTCGCTGAAAATCTAACGCGTGCTGTGAATGTGTTTACTAACGAAGAGAGTGGCTTTGCAAGCCGTATGGTATCGACACTCGAAGAGTTTACCGATATAGATGGCTTCTTTGACATACGTGAAGAAGCGATCGCCGCCAGAGACAAAGCGCTTGATGACCAGGTGCTTCGACTGGAAGACCGCCTGGAGCTTACGGAAGCTCGTTACCGTCGACAATTTGGAGCTATGGATGCCTTGGTTTCGCAGTTGCAATCAAATGGCAGTTACCTTTTGCAGTCGTTGTCTTCGGCGAATTCTGGTAACAATTAGTCAATCCTCAACAGTAAATTTAACGATTAGAGAGTTAACACTATGGCACTTGGGTATGCTGATTCTTCAGTTAGCGCATACAGGGAAGTCGGGCGTAGATCAGAAATTGCCGGTGCATCACCGCATCGACTAGTACAGATGCTGTTTGATGGCGCGCTAGGTAATCTCGAGAAAGCACGACTTGCAATGGAAGAGAACGATATTGAAGCTCGCGGGAGAGCAATAAATCTAGCGGTTGATATTCTGGTGGAATTGCGAGTTTCACTCAATCATGAAAAAGGTGGTGAGATATCGACAAATCTTGATTTGTTGTATCAGCATATGCAGGGCAGGCTGATGGAGATACACCGTCATGGCGGCCCGGAAAAGCTTAGAGAAGTTGTTGCTCTGCTTGCGGGTCTAAGTGAGTCGTGGGCTGCGATTAAGGACCAGGTAAAATGATGACTGATCAGTTAATGAGCACCCTGGTTGAATTCACGGTAAAGATGGAAGTTTCCGCTGAATCCGGAGACTGGGATCAGGTAAAGGTGCTGGACAATAAGCGTCAACTGGTACTGGATCATGCGATCGAGAATAATATTGTTGAAGCAGATATCGAAAGTATGAATCGCATAGAGGCCATGCAGAGCAGAATACTCGATCTGGCAAAAACAGAGCGCCAGAATGTGACGCGGGCTTACGAAGAAGGCCTTGAGCGTTTACACAATTGTCAGTCTTATCTTGATACTGATCGTCAGAGTGCGTTGAAAGAATAAGCCGCTAAGCAGCGGACGGAGAGCGGATAGTAATGGATATAGCAACGGTTGCCGGTGTTCTTGGAGCATTCGGGGTAATTGCTGGCGCGATTTTGCTGGGGGGGAGTGCGGGTACTTTTGTAAATGTACCGAGTCTCGTCGTAGTAATTGGAGGTACATTTGCTGTGACTCTTGCGCAAATTCCGCTCGCACAGTTTCTAGGATCATTTAAGGTGGGTATTGGAGCGTTTTTCTATAAAACGTCCGAGCCTGTTAAGGTTATTGAAGAGGCCATTGAACTTGCCAATGTTGCTCGTAAAGAAGGAATTCTTGCGCTGGAAGGAAAGGAGATTGAGGATAAATTCCTTAAAGACGGAATACAATTTTGTATAGATGGTCATCCGGCTGAAATTGTCAATAAAATGCTGGCAAGGGATATAAATCTCGGTCTTGAACGTCAACTGGTCAGTATCAAGATGTTCAAGTCCGTAGCAACCGCCGCACCAGCGATGGGAATGATCGGAACATTGATCGGGCTGGTGCAAATGCTTGCGAATATGTCAGATCCTAAATCAATTGGTCCGGCAATGGCGGTTGCACTGTTAACAACGCTGTATGGAGCAATAATCGCCAATGCGATTGCTGTTCCTATTGCTGAAAAACTAAAAGCCATCAGTATTACCGACCGCATCAATAAATTAATAATACTGGAATCGATCACAGGTATTCAGGAGGGTACTAACCCGGCAATTCTCAAACAGTTGCTGACGACCTTTATTCCAGAGAATTTGCGCGAATCTCTTAATAAAAACTAACGCAAACCAACACCTGGATGAGTAACGGATATGGCTGATGATGATCCTCCCGAGGAGGAAGTAGAAGAGGGGGAGGCATGGCTTGCGACCTTTGCGGATCTTATGTCTCTGCTGATGTGTTTTTTCGTATTGCTGTTGTCTTTCTCCGAGATGGATCTGGAAAAATACCGGCAGATCGCCGGATCACTAAGGCTGGCCTTCGGGGTACAGCGTGAGGTGGAAGCACCTGATCCGCCGCAAGGTGTCAGTGTTATTGCGAACGAGTACAGCCCGGGGAAACCAGAGCCGACTGCGCTTAAAATATTGAAAGAAAACGGTAACGAGCAGGCACGTGAAAGGATGAAGCTCGTGCAGGCCGTAGAAGTCGAGATTGAGTCCAAATTAGAAGAATTGAAGCGGACTCTCGGTGAGGAAATCGAAGAAGGGCGTGTAGCTGTGGTGCGTATTGACGATGAAATTGTTGTACGTATCAGCGAGAAAGACTCGTTTGCCTCGGGGAGTGCGGAATTACGTGCTAGCTTCTATCCCACGCTTGATACTATTGCCCAGGCCGTTGCAGATACCAGTGGTCGGTTGATTGTCGCAGGGCACACGGATGATGTACCAATATCGACGTTGATCTATCCGTCAAATTGGGTATTGTCTTCTGCACGAGCGGCGAATGTCGTTCATTATTTTTCTATAGGTGAGATGTTTGAACCAGATAAAATAGAAATAAGGGCGTATGCCGATACGCGCCCGTTGAATGATAATGAAACGTCGGAAAACCGTGCGAACAATCGGCGCGTCGAGGTTATTGTAAGTCACTCGGACTACCTCAAGGGGCTGCGTAGTGAAGATCTGGTCGATCCGATGATTGGGCCGTTACCCGCGGCTGCACTTGATAGCAACGATGATGATTTTTCTCTGAAACCGGTGCAGACACCTTCCGAATAACAATTCGTTGTATACAAGGATGAATTCATCATGAAAGAGAATCGCCGCAGTTACGTTCGCATCCAGGCGGAGATTGGTTTAATCTGGAGGCTGCTGGATGATACAGAAGTAGAGAATATAAACTCAACGTTCCAGTTCCGGAGCCGGACTATCGGGCTTGTATCGGAGATGAGCCATCGCAGTGATGAGCTCGTACCTGCAATGCGGAACATCAGTGGTGAATATCCTGAAATAGCGTCATGGATAAAGTTTCTACACAGCGCCGTAGAGACCCTGGCGGAACAGATATCGCAGACGCAGGACAATAAAACAAAAACAATACCGCAGCAGGTTATTATATCAGCTGCAGGTATTGAGTTTCAATGTTCGGAGAAGTTTGCGCCAGGCCAGCGGTTAGAGTTGATTATTGAACTGCTGCCTTCAAAATCCCGAATCATGGTGGTTGGAGAGGTGGTGCGAGAGACAGATAATTCAGATTGTTCGGCGGGAGATCTGGCGCTTGCCTTTACACATATCAGGGATGCAGACCAGGAGTTGCTGATTCGGCATATACATCGCGCCCAATTGGAAGAACTGCAGCGAGCCAGGGTTGAGCGTAAAGTTGCCTGATTTAAATGGGGTGCATCTGCGTGTGCCCCCATTGCCTTAGTTATCCGAAGCTTTACTCTATGGTGTTGCATGAAATTCCGGCCCGGAGCCGCTATGCTACTTCTATCGCAGCGTTTAAGGTGCTGCACTGATTTTTGCTGAATATCACTTAGAATGACTGGGCTTAATCCAGTAACAACTCCATCAGTGCGTTTTATGCGAATCTATAAGGATCTGGATTCGAAATAATACTCAACACCAGGATATAAAAACCGGGTTACTTCTGCCAATAGGTGCCAACGCCATCTATTTCCATCATCGGGCGAGTGATCGATCGATTAGCTCGAAAATCATCTGTCGCTTTTTTGCATCCCGGGACAGCGTGGTAATCGTCGATAATGACGTAGCCACCGATTGAGACTTTGTCGTAGAGTGATTCCAGAACGTTTATTGTTGACATATACATATCGCCGTCAACGCGCAGAACAGATAGCTTTCGGATTGGTGCTTTATGTAGTGTATCTTCAAACCAGCCTTTGAGGAATACAACGTCTTCGTCGAGTAGATCGTAGACCTCAAAGTTACCTTTAACCTCTTCTTCAGAGATGGCAAGGGCATCGTATTGATGATGGATGTCGCCAGTATCCGCCGGGTAGCGAACCTCATCCGGTACAGGTAAGCCCTCGAACGAATCAGCGACCCACACTTTTTTACCGGAAACCCCGTGTGCATTGAGTATACCTTTCATCAGGATAGTTGCACCGCCTCGCCAGACGCCGGCTTCAAGCAAATCTCCCTCAATGCCATTTTCAATAGTATCTTCAATACAGGCGTGGAGATTATTGAGCCGTTTGGTGCCGATCATTGTGTGTGCCACAGAGGGCCAGTCTCTGCCGTATTCTCTTAGTTGTGTATTGTATTGGCCGCCGGACCATTTATCCTGCGGTGTATCGCAGTAGATCGTATTGGCCAGGCAGCGTTTGAGTAAATCCACATAAAGCTGTGATGATTCCATTATTCTATTATCCGTCTCGATTGTGGATGCAGTGGCATTCCGTATTGTATTTGTGGACAATTTAACTTCCAGCCATTCTTTGCTTTGTGAACAATTTTTCGGCGTCTGTGAGGGAGCGTTTGGTCAGTACCACCTGCATGTTGTCAATAGCCCGGGGGAGGGTTAGCAGGTCTTCCTGACTTGTTCCGGCTTTTTGTTTTTCTTCGCCTATATGACTCAGTCCGTAGACTAGTTGTGTTAAATCAAAACGGCTGTTCTGCCAGCTCAGGTACCAATACCAATCCGTGTAATAAAGCCAGCTGCGCTCATTAAATGCCCTGACATGAGTTGGATCCTGCCAGGCACCGTAAGATAGATCGTAGGGGACATTGATTTTAAATTGCCCACCGTTTCTGAGCAGCGACAGACAGTTTGTCATTGCAGTTACCAGGTCCGGTATATGTTCCAGTACGTCGTTCGCAATAATCTCGTCGAACTGATTTTCACTTAATGTAATATTGCCGAAGCGGCTTGTGCTCAGGGTAGAGCCAATGAGATTTTTGTTACTCAGGTCAGCAATTGCATCCGGGTTGCAATGATCTGAAATATCAATGTTGAGTGCATTTTTAATGAAATCTTTGCCGCTGCCTATATTGATAATCGCTGGAACGGGAATATTAGTCGGTTCGTTGGAACTAATCGGAATAGGCTTCGCAGCAGGAAGTGTCGATGTAGAGTCGGGCGCAGCGGTTTCAACTGTCTTTTCGGGGAGGATACTGCCGTCGTTTGCGGCGAGTGTGCTATTTCCCGGGTGCATAATTGCGTGGCTGAGGTAATCACAGACGTTGCGGGACTTGATGTAGTCAAAACCATTTTGTTCAAGCGCTTTCCTATCATTTACTGAACGGATTAAATCGCAACATTTTTCCACAATCTCGTCGTATTTTACTAATGCGACAGCGGTGTTTATGCCATGGTCTAATTCTGTTTTGTCGGTGTATTCTGCTACCACAGCTTTGGCATTTGCGAGTAGATAGGAGACTCGAACCTGCTCAAAGACATTGCTATCGTAGTAATGAAGGTTCAGAACGATCTTTGATCGTGATATATATTCGTCACGTTCCGATCCGTAAACGTCGAATAGAGTTTTAACGGCAAGGCCTGAATCTATTAGTGCATCGATAATTTTCTTGCGCCTCTCGTTGAGAGATCCATAAAACAAGACATCAATATCCTGCGTTTTGGCTTTGGGTATTCTTGTCAGTGTTGGTGAATACCCTACTGGAACGTGGCTCACCTTGGCAGATATTCCACGCTGGGCCAGTGCAGCAATGTTTGCCTGGCTATAGTCCCAGATATCGAATTTATTATAGAGCTCGAGAAGCTCTGGTGTCATCCAGGTGGAGTTGTCGGTGATTTGCTCAAAATTGTAGATAATGCTGGATTCCGGAATTAGGGGGATATCCTCCGGACTAAGCAGGTGAGCCCCCAGTATGATATTCACTCCGTCATCGATTAGTATGTTCTCTTCCGTGCGGGTTATGAAACCGAGCTCTTCAAAAGAATAGTGCAGTGTTTCAGCGATTTCCTGAAACGCGCTGGAGTGGCTATAGCCAGCCGGGCGGATAATGCTGATATTAACATTGACGCCGTTGTTCTCTGCGGAAACTTCTGTGTCAGGTGTATTCTGAGTTTCGGGAGGAAGTGCGGTGTCGGCAGGCTCTGTGTTCGTCGGTCGCGAAACGGCCTCTGTAATATCCATCATACAATCAATCTCCATTTGAATTCTGTTGGCAGCGAGTTGCAAGAAACTTGCGCTTTGCACTTGAGCTGCAGCCTGCTACGAAATCCATTCGTATCTGTATCAGTCATAAAGCAGTATATATACCATCAGATAATCAGACTGGTTATCGTCAGATAATTAAAATTCGTTCTTTAGGGGCGGTTAGCCTATTGATTGTTATTGCGGTGTTTGCGCAGTTGCACTTTTGTTACCAGTTAAGCAGCGTTGCATAGAATCCTTGCGGATTCCAGGCTGGTCAATATGGAAAGACGATGAGTGCTCATTAAGCCATGCTGGTCAGCTGCTTTTCGACCTTCTTCAAGCATCGGGAGAATATCGTCGATTTCACTAAATTGATAGCTCGCAAGTGCGGCGAGAATCCAGCTATCAGCTAATTTCGGATGCAATAGGGGTATCAGGTCACGCATGGCGCATTCAGCCCGTTGAGTGAAGATATGAGCTTCGGCTCTTCCGAGTATTGCTTCCAGGTGGCCGGGGTTATGCTTTAGTACCAGCTCAAATTCAACTTCTGCCAGTTTGAATTCTTTTTGCAGTAGCCTTATTGTCCCTATTCTTGCTGATGCAGCCCAGCTATCAGCGCCCGGTACACTCGGTGCTATAAGTGGCTGTCCCGTGTATTTCCTGCAAGACAGGCACTCCGTGACTGCCAGTTCCAGCAGCGAGTCGTCTTTATTATCTTCCGACATGGATTGCCATACAGACTGCAGCACGGTTGCGGCAAGTAAATGCAGGTTTGGATGGTTGCCTGCCAGATCAAGTGCCCGGGCGAGTGCCTTGTGTGCTTCGGAGTAGCGCTCGGCATGTAATAGAAACCCGATATGCAGAGTAGCTGCAGGTATCGCAACGGGAATCCTGGTTCTACTTACGGAATATCGCTCTATAATCTGCCAGGCCTTGCTTATTATCCGACCTGCGTCATCGAAGTGACCTGCAGCCATCAACTCCTGAGCGTAGTAAGTCAGGTTAGTTGGGTTGTTGTCTTCTTCTCTGCACATTTTTTCCAGTAAATTCAGATTTCGCGAAGATTTTTCCAGTCCTTCCCTAATTTCCGGAATAGCGCCGTAGTGAATAATCGGGGCGTCTATGCTGATTATATTTCTCCCCTTTTCATACCAGTCAGTGACATGCTCGTGAATAATTCCCTGCCATTTCAGATCATCAGTTTTACGGAGTAGTCGTTCAAGCAAGGTGGGTGGGCCCATGAGCGCCTCTCCCGAAATTACATCGTAGTGGGTAGCTTCCAGGGTTGTTGCGTTATATAACGGCAGACGCGCGCCGTCTATATTGCCATTGTCTACTGCTTTGCGGATTGCTTCGCGAGCCCCTGGGCCGAGTTGTTCGTCTGCGTCAAGGATTAAAACAAACCCTTCACTGACCTGCTCTACAGCGGCGTTTCGCGCTGCGGCGAAATTGTCTGCCCACGTGTGATGAATAACCGTTGCTCCTGCCTCGGTCGCTAATTTTGCTGTGTTGTCGGTGCTGCCTGTGTCGACCACTACCATATGATCTACACAATCACGTGCTGAATTGAGGCTGGCGAGTATGTTATTTTCCTCGTTCCTGGCAATCATACAAAGCGTTATTGTCGTCATGAAGCATTCCCTGTATATCTGCTCAGATCCGTTGTGTGGGCACGCGGGTGGTGTTGAAAACTGCGCACGCCAGATAGCGTAAAGGTGCTGACTCTTGTGTGCCCGGCTAGTAAGACCTGCGGCTAAGTAGCGAAAAACCTTAACAGTTCACACTTCTGGATAAACGGGCGAATTAAATACTGGCGCTATACCCGGGTTGCACGGGAGCGTGGTGTAAATTCAGAGCTCAAAACTGAAGCGTGTGCCGTTTCCAGTATTTTCTACCGTTAACTGGCTGGAGTGGAGTTGAATTATCCGCTGAGCGATTGTTAGCCCTAAGCCTGCATTTGAGCCGCTACTATGCTGGTTGTCCGCCCGATGAAAACGTCGAAATATATTATTGATTTGTGTTGGATCAATGCCAGGTCCGTTATCTTCAATAACAAACTTTGCCTTCTTACCACTTTCTGTCGGAACGGTTGTAAGAGTTATTTCTACCTTGCCGTTCTGCTGAGTATACTGCAGTGCATTGCTAACCAGGTTGCTGACAACTCGATCAATCATGGCCAGGTCACCAGTGACCAGTAAGGGATTGACATCACTTGTATAGCCCAGGTCGATACATTTTTCCATTGCTAGTGGTGTAGAGCCTTGTAGAACGTCGTTGACCAGATCGCTGAGTGAAAAAATTTCCCGATTCAGTTCTTCGTTGTAATCTTCGAGTTTTGCGAGCTCAAACAAATTGGTGATCAGATTTTGAAGCCGCTTACTGTGTTTTAGAGAAATACCGAGGTACTTGCGTCTCTGGCTGTCATCCAGTGAATCGTATTTATGCTGTAGCATTTCAAGGTAACCCTGAGTGGCCGTCAGCGGTGTTCGTAAATCATGGGAAATGTTGGCGAGAAAAGAACGCCGATTCTGATCCTGCGCTTCCAGTAACTCAAATTGCTCGCCAATACGTTTTGATAGGCCGTCGAAGCTTATTCCCAGCCTTGATATTTCGTCATCGCCACGATCCATTGCAATTTCTGCGTATCGTTGTGATTGTCGGTAGCCAGTATGTTCAAAGTCGTGGATTAAACAGCTGAGAATTTGTAGGCGGGATGTGATACGCCGGAATATATAGAGCCCGGCCAGCAGAGATACCAGCAGGCTGCCGATCAATGCGTACAGCCCTATTGTGGATATTAGATCTATTGCTCTGCCTCGCTGGTATGTTTCATGATCCTTGCCGCGAAGTGTCACGTATAGGTAGCCAAGATCTTTATCACCGGCATAGAGTTTTGCCACTGAAAATGTAACGGGTTGATCGAGAGTTCGGGGATCCTGCGCAAACAGGGGGAATGCTTCTGTGCCATCAAGGAATTGTTGCAATGGCTGCATCGACACTGTGTCTCTGGCGAGCAGTTCATTTTCCACGGAGCTTTTTGTAATTGCCCCGAGTTTGTCCAGCAGGTACAGTTCTACATCGGGGTTGACAATTTTCATTAAGTGAAATAACTGCTCGGTAAACTGGCCGTCGATGCCGGCGGCAACGGTTTGTGGGATTTCAGCTGCCAGGTTTGCTGCAATATCAGCGTTTTCGCGCTGCAAGTCTCCCATAATTCGCTGGCGCGTCAGGGAGTAGGAAATAGTGGAGTAAACCAGGGCTGTGACAAAAAGCAGCAGAATTAGAGTCAGGGCCAGTTTTGCGTACAGTGATTTAAGCAAAGCCAGTTACTCTAGAGTGGCAAATTCATAGCCAACTCCCCAGCGGGTCAAAATAAATTCCGGGTTGTGCGGGTCTTTTTCTATTTTTGTACGCAACCGGTTAATGTGTGAATTAACCGTGTGATGATATCCTTCGTAACTGTAGCCCCAGACTTTATCCAGCAATTGCATTCGGGAAAAAACCCGGCCAGGGTGAATTATAAAATGATGCAGTAAGTCAAACTCTTTTGGCGTGAGCTCGACTTCATTTCCACGGATGAAGGCTCGTCGGTTTTCTGTATCGACGGAGAGATCGTTGAAGGTGATGATCTTTTGTGCTCGTGCTGGCTCTTCAGAGAAGCGCGCCCGGCGCAGCAGCGCTTTTACACGAGCAACAAGCTCCAGCGTACTAAACGGTTTGGTCATGTAGTCGTCCGCGCCCAGCTCAAGCCCGAGAACGCGGTCGAGTTCTGAGGATTTTGCGGTGAGCATAAGGATGGGGATCTGGCTGTTTTGACCTCGAACAGTGCGGCAGATTTCAAGCCCGTCTACTTCCGGTAGCATGATATCGAGAATTAGCATATCGAATTCCTCGGTGCTGGCGCGATCCAGCGCTTCCCGTCCGTTAGAGATTCGTGTGCTTTCACACATGATATCTTGTAATTGCAAAGCAATGAGCTCTGAAAGATCAGGGTCGTCTTCGACCAGTAGTATTTTACGTTGGTTGATGTTTCTACCCTGCCTGCGCGAGTGTTTTAACACCGGGTAGTGTATCGAATCAGAGGGGTTTTTGTTTGTTCTGTTGGTAACGGATTTCTAACAGTTTGTGTAATTGTTATACGGTCATTGCGCTGTAGCTGCTGATCTGTCTGAAAACGGAGGTGGGGCGCACTGAATTGCTGATCTATGTAGTGTCGTTGCCTGCTTGTTGTGCAGACGCGCCTGATTCCCGGAGCCTGCCATTGTATTTTAATGTACGCCGTGGGGTGCAGGCGGTATTATTACGGGTTTTTCCGATACTCGGGGATGCAGATTGAATATTGAAGATTATTACACCGAGGAGGGCGAGTTTATTTTCTTTGATCGCCCTCAGTCGAGCGCATTTGCGAAGAATTTCGCAGGGGATTTTAATCCGATCCACAACATTGACGCGCGCAGGTTCTGCGTACCCGGTGATTTATTGTTCTCTGTGATTTTACATAAATATGGTTTGGCCGAGTTCATGAGGTTTCGGTTCATTAATATGGTTGATAGTCATGTCAGGCTAGGCAGTTCGGTGTCAGATGGGCAGATAACTATGTGTGATACCAGTGGTAAAGAATTCATGGTAGTGGAACGCAGCGGCCAGGAAACGCGAAATGTTGAGATTACACGCTTGCTTGTGGCCGCTTATGTCCAGTTTTCCGGGCAGACCTTCCCCTACCTGCTAGTTGACCTGATGCGTAGAACCGGGTTGATGATAAATCGCGCCAGGCCCCTGGTTTTTTACAAAAGTATGGAGCTAAAGCTGGATACGCTTGATGTCTCTGATATCAGGCTTCAGTTTGTCGATTCGACAATGGAACCGGATGGAAAAAAGGCAGATGTAAGTCTTAATTTCACTATTCTTGATGGAGAAAAACCAATCGGAAACGGTGCGAAGAAAATGGTGCTTGGTGGATTACGCGAATTCAGTCAGGAGGAAGTTAGCCTGCTGGTAAGTGATTATCAAGAGATAAAAAATACACATGTGAAGGCCGAATGATTGTAGTGAATCATTGCGTGCAGATATTTGTGAAGCAGTATGGTGGTTCCCATCTGTTAACAATTAATGAGATCTTCCGCCGCATGACGGAGGTGGTGGTTAAAGGGTGCTTTGGAAAAGCTGGGGCGCACGGCTGTTGTCATGAGTAGACCAGCAGTAGCTGGTATTTTACTGCTTTTAATGATCTTCAGTTCAATCGCCGATGATGTAATTGGAACAGAATTCTACTGGCCCGATTGGCTGGCCGGGACATGTGGGTGGCTGGCGGCACTGTTGTTGTTGCTCAATATCAGCGTTTCTCAGCGATGGCAAACCGGGTTCATTGCAGCCGCCGGCGCTGTACTCTTGATGATCGCTGACAGCAGGGGTTCGCCGATAGATATTTCCGCAGCTGTCGGCAACAATGCCGCTCTGATCTCAATGATAGCCTCGGTGGGATTTTTGCGGCTGGTTGCGATGTCGGCTGATGATAAAAGTTCCGAGCTACCGATCGGGCCGGCTGCTTATTACAAGACACTGCTGGGGGTTAGTGTATTCGGGTCTGTAATTAATATCTCCGCACCGATCCTGTTTGCTGATCGCTTGGCGGCTCAGAATAAATTGAGCCGATTGGCATCACAGTCACTGACACGTATTTTTTCCGGTTGCTCGGCCTGGTCGCCATTCTTCGGCGGTATGGCAGCGGTTTTGATCAACGTCCCCGGTATGCAGCTGCAGATGGTGATGTTGCTGTGTTTTCCTTTCGCACTGGTAGGTCTGTTGGTGGTGGGTTTGGAAGCGCATATCAGGTATAGGCATTTGCTGGATAAATTCCATGGTTACCCTGTGCAGTTTTCGAGCATGTGGGTTCCGGCAGCACTTGCTTTGCTGGTCCTGTTGCTATCCGAGATTTTTCCTCATTGGTCTGTATTATCTCGTATTTCGGTGGCCGCCCTGGTGCTCACAGTAGTGGTGCTCTTAATGCGTGTCGGATCGTCTAAAACATTAGCTAACCTGGTCAGGCATGTGACCGGGCAATTACCAGGGATGGTAAATGAGTTGGTTCTGTTTTTAGCTGCAGGGGTGCTGGCGGCAGGTATCAGTAGTGTAGTGGGCGCAGGACTAATCAGTGTGCCATTGCTGAGCTTTCATTATCTGCAGGCAAGCGGGCTGGTTATCGGGATGGTTTTGCTGTCTATGGTCGGTATACACCCGTTAGTTTCAGTATCGGGAATCACGCCCCTGCTGCTGACATTCGATCCGGATCCCAATCTACTGGCGGTGTCCTATTTGCTCGCTTGGAGCCTGGGGACTTGTGCAAGCCCTCTTTCGGGAACGCATCTGGTGTTCCAAGGTCGTTATGGAATTCCAAGTTGGCGAGGAGCACTTTGGAACTGGCCATATGTTACCGTGATGAGCGGTGTTGCAGTACTGCTCCTGTATACGGTAGATGCAATCGCCTGAGTAACTCGTGCTACCAGATTCTACGAGGTCCGGTGTCAAGATGGACAAAATCTGACTTCTGGTAGTACCCTACACCGCCGACTCTAAGGCTCACGCCAGCATCTCTGATTATCTTGCTGTCGTAGCCGTTTATTCTAATATCTATTGCCCGCCCTTTGATGTGATAGCTGTTTTTCGCGACTCCGGAATTTCTTAGTGCAAGTTTTCTGTTTGTTTCAGCTGATCGGTAGCCGGAGATGACGCTAATGTATTTCTTGTTTCCAAGGCGTTGGTTGATCAAATATAAAATTGATAATAGCCGGGTATCAATTTCTTTAACGCCGCCGGTTCGATGGTCTCTGAGAAGATAATCAAACTGGTTCAAGGCTGTAATAACATAACTACCGTTGGCCCAGAAAACTGTATTAATGCTCTCTTCTGTATGAAGGTTGTAAAGTTTGAGGCGTAACTCGGGGTAAGTCGAAACAGCTGCAATTGCGTCGCTTAGTGGTACGCATGCGCTAGCCAGAGTTGCCAATAAAACCGAACGCCGGGAGCTGCTAAATTTCCGGGTGTACGTGTGTGTGCCCATTTAACCTGCCTAAGTTGTGATTTACCGGTATTTCCGGAAAATCGACAAACAAAAGTCCATTTGGTGATATGGCGCAATGGTAACAGTTCGTCAGCGGAACTAGTTTGCGCGGCGCCTCGTTTCTAACAATGAAAATGGGTCGATGTAGATCTCAGGGCGTCGTTCTTAGTTGTTCCCGACACATAATATTGTGATTACGCAGGACTCTCAGCGGTGTTTGAAAACTGGCTTAGGTGGAATGTTGTATATGGTGCTGCACCTGTTTCAATGTTGTGGATAGCATGCGTTCAGTTTGCTGAATTGAGCTGGTTGATAACTGTATATGAAAAAAAAATGGACATCAAAAAATGTGAAGAGCATACAGCGATGGCTTGTCAGGCGTTGGCCTGACACTTTTACACCAGGGCCTGATCTGAAGCCTCTGTCACTAAATATATATAAAGATATTCTTGGTTATCGTAATGAGAATGCAGCTCTTTCCGGGCGAACATTGAGTGAAGCCCTTAAACGACATACCACCAGCCACGGTTATCTGTACGGGGTATTAAAAAATACACATCGGTACGATCTGGCGGGAAACGCTGTTGGGGAGATTTCGGAATCACATCGCCTGATAGCGAAAGCTAAGTTGCGGGAACTGCAAAAACACTCGCAGAGGGATCGCAGAAGTAGCCGAACAGGAAATAGTATTGTTCAGAATGACCTGAGAAGCGTCCGCCAGCCTGATGAGTGCAGTCCCGGGAAACCGCTCGACAAAACCCCTTCATGGAGCAAGACACCGGTTATCAGGTACAAGCGGGTAAAGCGAAAGATAGTATTACCTGTGGAGACCGTTGTTGAACTCGCGGGTTGATTGAAAAGTATGTGCCAGCTGCCTGATGTATTTCTGATTGTGGTAATGAATAATTGTTGCCGCCCGGCATGATCGAATGCGAATATCAACAGAATGCAGAACTGTTTATTGTAGAAGGAAAAAGTGCTGCTAATGCTGTTAGTGTAGTCAGGCGGCGAACAGATCAGGCAATTCTTCCATTACAGGGGAAGATGATCAATTCGCGTAAATGTACGGTAAAAAAACTATGCAAAGATCCTATAGTTCAAGTAATGACCCAATCCATAAGGTCGGACGGACTTAGCAAGTTTGAAGAAGGTACCCTGCGCTTCGAAAAACTTATCATTCTAACTGACGGGGATGTCGATGGGGTTCATGCTCGCTCGTTGATCATGTTATTTTTCTACCTTCACATGCCGTGGATTCTGGAGAGTAAAAAGCTATATTCAGTATACCCGCCATTGTATCAAATACACTCAGTGGAAATGTCAGATACTCTCTATGCTTTCTCTCGCATGCATAGAGAGTCGCTACTGAAAAATCTGTCTCTAGAAGGCATCGGTTGTATTGAATCCGTGCACTATAAGGGAGTGGCAAGTTTACATAGTGATGTATTGGCTTCTCAGTGTATAAACCCGAAGACACGCGCAATCAGGCAAATTAGTATGGCTGATTGTGCGCGTATTTAGTTTTGCTCTGGAGCTAAAAGTCGGGTGTCTCTGACCAATAGGTTCTCTCTACCAGTGTTTCTGAGGTATCCTGCATCATCACATGGGCGCCGGAGGTTGTGGTAATAGTGATTGTGTCGTTTAGTTTTATTAGCAGTGTTTGAATCGGAGCTGGTATGCCTGTCCCCGGGATCAGTTTGTTGCGATCCGCCTTTACCAGATCTTTCTTTTGAGGGGTGGTATTGGGATCGATATCATCGAAGTTCTCCACCGGCCTGGCATCCCACAAATCGACAGCCCAGAACACGCCAGTTCCCAACTGGGGTGCGCAGCCCGTGGATATACCTCCCGGTATGTAGCTAGTGAACATGACTCGATTATTAAAAGTTACTGATGGGCCTAGTATTTTTTCCCCGCTTGTTTCCATTTCGATTAACCAGCCCTGACTGGCCAGAAGTTCAGCTTCTGCTGCAGCGATCTCGGTTTCATCACCCTCTCCCAAAATATTACTGGTGGCATTGAAAAGGTCTGATTCCTTGATGGCGCGATAAGCATTGGTAGTAGTATCAAACATTCCGTATTCGTTATCATCATTAGCTTCCTGTGGGTATCTAATGAGGTAAAATCTGTCATCGATTGTTTTATTCAGTGGGTGGGCCTGATAACCTGAACCTATAGCTATATTGGCAACGAATTTTCCTTCGGCTACGGTAACTGAAATATCAGGTGTGTGATAAAAACGCCTTGTTTCTGATGCATCGTTATCGCTTGCCAGGTCGGCTATGATTCCACCGTTGACCAGCGAATTTTGTGTGGTCGCTGATTCGTCGATATCGAATCGCCATATTCTCCCCCCCATGTCTCCAACATAGAACTGCTCGGTAGTACCATTTCCATCTCCATCAATTACCTGGACGCTTGCTGGAATACTGAAAGTCATGTCACTGAACTCTTTGGTTGGGTTGCCGTCACTGTGACCACCGCTCCAGAGTAATGTTTTATCACTTGCATTTACGATGTAGATAGCACGGCCGACTGTGTCAGGGCCCCGGGTATCTTTATCATCCTGTGAATCATCGTAACCGCCCCCGAAAATAAGAACTTTTGTCGGCGTTCCCAGGTAATTAATTGTCGTTACGATGGGCTGTGACCAGGTTTGGCCCAGCTCAGAAAACCCTTCGTCGCTGTTCGTGATTTGCCATCGAAACTTAGGGGAGTCTTTTTCACTTACATCTAACGAGTAGTAGCTGTTGCCACCGCGGCGCATGCCAACGTAGATATAAACATGGTCACCAGTTTCAATAGTGCCATTGTGATTTTTATCTTCTCTCCAGATGGAAATCGGTCCATCCAGGCCATAAGGTTTGTCGTGAGCTGGGTTGCCACCATAGAGTACGTTCAGGTTAGGCAGCAGATCTTTCGGAATAAACGAAAATATCTCATCACCAGACTCAGTGTCTATAGAGTGCAGGAAACCTTCGTTTGTTCCAAAAAATATAGCGGAATTCGGATTAGTTGAGGAGCCCGAGTAGGTAACTATAACGGGTCGGGAATGTAGTGGATCTCCAATATGAAAGCGTGTATCACTTGTACTTCCATCACCATTTTCATCCTTCAGATCAACGCCACGAGACCAGTCGAGTATATTGGCCCTTCTTACGGTATCGGTTGCAGAGATTCCCAGAGCGTTAGTTGTGATAGCGTCGTTGTTCTTTGAAAAGATATTGCTTTCAGCTGTGAGATCGGCGTTGTCGCTAATATTGGTTAGCACATCGCGAGTGGTATGATTCAGGCGTCCCGCAGCCCCACCTAAACCGACACTATTACCATCGTTTATAGTGTCGGCCGTCCACTTGCTTCTGGCGTTGCTATAGAATTGCCCTGTTTCCGGATCTACCGCATTGTTACCGTGAACGTCTTTAAGTCTGGGTGGTGTGCCAGCTATATCATAACGCTTCAGATTACCCTCCCATTCGGGTGTTTTCTTTGGTTTGAATAATGCGAGATATACGTCATTTCTATGCGATAACTTGGTGAAATGATCTACAGTAGCCCCTGGTGCGACGAATGAGGTATTAACGTCTTGCACTTCATCAAGAATTGTATTAAATGCAGACTGAAGCTGGTCAGCTGTATCTGCTGTGTAGTGACCGCCGCCGCCAGCAGTCGAGAGACGTTCTAACCACGGGATATCCAAATTGAAACCGATTGTATGAGTCGTAATGAATTGTTTTCCGTTGCTACTATGCTGGTCGACTGTGTAGAGGTATTCGGCCATTTCTTCACCGCATGTTCCGCGGTTATAGTTTTGTGCTGTGCAGCTGTTATTTGAGGGGTTTGCTGCTGAAGTAAGAGCTTTTACCTTGTCGATCGCGATTGAATCTGCAGTTGGTTCACCATCTGTTAACAGTACAATGTGATTCGTTTGGCATTCGTCGGTAATGGGAGATTTATAGATCGGGTTTCCTGTGATTTGTTCCGTTGCGCAATACCAGCCGTTTAGCGCATTTGGGTAGCAGGAATTACTTCGTGAAACGGTGCCTCCAGTGTAGCTATCCGGGTGAGACACCCTGGAGTATCTACCATTTCCTGATCTGGATGATGCATAAACGTAACGTTTTTTTCCATAGTCTACTGAACTTCCAGAAAAGTATCGACCGGCCTCTAATAATGCACCGACAGTAGGCGTCCCGTGGTAAGCCACCATCTCGTCTACATGTTCCTTTAATTTTGTCCGTACAGTAGATACGGGTCCATTGATTGCACTTGCAGCATTAGAAATATAGGTTTTGTAGCGAATTTTTAGCCGTGCCGAATTCGAAGTGCCGGATTCGTTTGATGCTATAGCTCTTTGTCCACTGCCGGTACCTGGTTCAAGTATAAAGACCATTCGATTCCCGGGCTGCCAGTCAGGGTTTTCTATAATATCATCTAAAAGTGATTTTATATTTGGTGATTCCGATGTTACGCCAACAGTCGATGAGATCGAGTTCCAGCCTACGCTGCTTGCAACTCTGGGCCTGTTGCTTATATTAAACCAGTTATAGCCTATCGCAGATGGATTGCCGTTGTTTTCAGCGCTAATGTTAACAGTCAGGTTTCCAGAGTTGTATCCTGAGCTGCGGGTATTCACCGCTAATGTTGCTTCAATTATTTCAGCGTTTGCTGGCAAGTCGATGTCATCGAAGGCTAGTGCAGCTGAGAACCCTGAGTAGTATGAGTTGCTTGATCTTATAATATGGAAACCATAACCTCTATACATATAGCCGTTGTAGAATCCCGGATATGTTAGCTGCATTGCGTCGTTATCGTTACTTGCAACCCGCTTTACAATGGTTTGACTCGTACATCCGCCGTTTTCCGGTACATCTGCCAAGGTATAGGTAACTCGCAACACCGGGCTATCGACTGTGGATTTATCAAATGAATCAATCAGGCGGTTTCCTGTGCCGCTAATCAAAAGGCTGAGAGCATTTCCTCCGCACCAGTCTGTCTTATCAACAACCTTTTGTACCAATGAAGCGATGTTTGGTGATTCGTACTGCTGATTGTTTTCCCATGCGGGAACGGAATTCCAGCTTACACTATCAAAGTGTCGTGAGCGATTACTGATGTTGTTGCCGGTGGCGGTAAAAGGTTCTGCGTCGGTGGTGTCTTCTGAGTAGATAGAAAAATTTGCTGATGAATCATTCGAGGACGTGGAGGTCAGGTCCAGTCGAGCATCAGTAATGGTAGCGCCTTGTGGAATATCGAGTTCAGAGAAACGAAGTCCTACCCATGAAGATTCTCCAGACATCATTTGTAGCGAGTTATCTGTAATATTGACTGGTCCGTTGGATGGTTGAAAAGCGTCGTCCTGACTGTGCTTGACTCTGGATTGTGTATTAAATCCCCTGGCTTCATCGCATGGCTGGCCGTCGCATAGTTGCGTATCAATTGGCAATATCGGGAAAATAATGCGACCGCCGTTGTCTGAAAGGCTATATCGCATAAGCCCCGCATTGATGCCGCTAGTATTATCAAGCACCGAATTTAGTGCAGATTTCATTCTCTCTAATCGAGTGGTTTGGGATCCTGGGCCAGAACTTCCCCAGCATGGAGAATATTGTGAATAGCCGTTGTCACAGTCGTACAAGTTCATGGAGCCAGAGGCATCTAATACAAAAAGTACATTCGGCTGTGTGGATCTATCCGTTGTTTGCCCAAAGAATATTTCTGTGTCGTCTGCCCATAGTGGATTTAGAACAAGCAGGGTCAATGTAAATATACAACTTACATGACGTAAGGTGGATAGTGCTTTAACCATTTATTGCCCCTGGGGAATTGGGAAATTTAGCGAGATCCTGATCGCTTCTCTATACGGCTTATAAAAATCTCGACTATATAGAGGTAAATCGGGGCAAGTCTTTAGTGGCTTCAGTATGCCTTTGGCGAAAATAGAGTTTTGCGTCACAAAAAGCGGAGATGGATAACTTGTTGTGAGAAGTGGATCATTCTATTTGGGAGGGTGGAAATGGTAAGGCCGATTCGCAATAAGTGCTTAAGGTAAAAATCCTTTGTAGGTATTAATTGTGTAGCTTATTTTTCAAAGGTGGCGAAATTATCGACTATTCGCCGCGATAATTTGAGTCAAAGTATAACTGTTTGTGAAAGCACTAATGGTTGGCAGGTCCGAATTGCGTAGCAGCGTAAGCTGTGTATGGTTGGTTATTTTATAGAGTTGTACTGCGCTGATAAATTTATATAATCTTCTGCGATTGCTGTGGCTTTTTGTGGTGGCGTAAATATCGCGTGAACCTGTTTTTCGGGGTTGATTAGTATCATGGAAGAAGAGTGATCAACAAGATAGTTGGGATCACTTCGGTCCTCAGGGAGAGAATAAACTGCGCTTACTTGTTTTGCGAAAGATTTAATATTTTCAGCCGTGCCGGTAGCAGCAAGAAAATCTTTATTGAAGTATTTTGTGTATTCTAAAAGGCGTTCCGGTGTATCTCGTTGAGGATCAACTGAGACTAAAAGCATTTGAACATTTTTGGCCTGTTGTTGCTTTTCGAGGATGCCGAGAATCTGGTTCATGGTGGTTAAAGCCAAAGGGCAGGCATCCGGACAGAAAGTGTACCCGACGTAAATAAATGTCCAGATGTTGTTGAATGTATGTTCGGTAAGCGGTTTTGAATATTGATCGATCAGATTGACGTTGTAGAGGGCTTTCGGATTCGGGAAGGCGAATCCTGATATTTGTGGTTTTTGTGGTACTCGATTGTTAGTTAATGCCGTTATCGCGCCTAGTGCAACGGCGACTAAACAAATAAGAGTAAGTACGTAATTCTTTATGGGTAGCTGTGGCATTGGCTGGTGTATTCTGCTCGAAGTAGGAGTTAATCTGCGCTGTTTTGTTGGTGAATTCTACTCGCGAAAATGAAAGAAAAGGAGAGTGTGGGCTTGCGAGCGTCCGAGTACCTCTACTGTACAGTAGAGCGGTTTATAGTGGGGAAAGTTCTGACGCAGAGCTTCGTTATTGGAAGCTGACCGGCTTAGCCTGGATTATTCATGGGGTGGCGAGCATTACGCGTAGATCTTACTTATTCATGGCAAGGGATTTCACAGTGCATTTTCTTCTCGCGTCCAATAGTTTGTTTGAAGTTTACAAGTGGAATATTCGCCGTGGAATCAAAGATCAAGTGAGATACCGTCAATCCCATGCATAAACCAGGTTAGGGGCTAGTAAGTTGTAGTCAGTTAATTGTGATCTCTACGGGGGTTTGGCTGGCAGGGGCTGAGCCGGAACAACAGATTCTCCGAGGATCTGAATGCATTCACTGGATCCCTGATTCAGCAGCGTAGTTTTTTTGCAAATTTCAATGGGAGCTGTGTACGCGCTAGTTGTTCCACAAAGTTGTGTTTTCCTCTTCTACCACCGTGCAGAAATCCTCTGTTTCCATCGACGTAAATCGCACAATCTTCGCCAGGTTGCCGTACCAGTACTCGTTTACCACGAGAGGTACTCTTTCACTGAGTTCTGGAAACTCTCTTTGCTCATCGGGTTGACCATAGGTCTGAACGATATTCTCGAATTCACCCTGACACGGATGGTTGTACTCGTGTAAATCAGAGATTGAGTCCCCGTCACTGTCCAGGTCGAGGTAGTTCGGTATGCCATCACCATCGGGATCGTCGGTACCTTCGTCCCTATTTGATACCCCGTCGCCATCTGTATCTGCAGAATCCGAGGGTACGTCACTTAATATCGAGCCGGGGCCTTCATTAGCGGGCTGCATGGCGGGCTCGCCGGTCATTTCGTTAGAGCCGCCACAACCAGTGAGGTAAAGAGCCAATAGAAACGGTAGGCTCCTGGACAGGGTTGACATAATGTAGTCTCCGCGAATCAATTCGTTTGCGTTATTGTCGTGAAAGAAATTACTGAAATAGCAGATCGCAGATTGGTGAGCTGCTATTGAGGCGAATGTATTCTGGAGGAACTAGCAATCCGTGTTCCCATGCCAGGTTGCAGAGAGAATAGTCGCTGATTTCGTGAGCCCGTTGGTGAGCGGGACACTGTGAGACGGCCCACAGGAGAGCGGCTGGAGTTAATTTACTCTCTAGGCTGCCTTTGTGCTGGCATGCACAGCCAAAAGGGAAAACGTCCGACCTGTAAGCAGGCCGGACGCACTCTATGTAGGACGGATAACCGGTTTAGTTGGTTAGACCCTTGTTATCCTGCTGTAATCTGGCCAGCAGTTTTGGATCAACCTCTTCAACTTCGTTAGCAACCAGACTCTGTTCCGTCTGATTGGGTAGGTTTAATTCAGTGACCTTCTGCTTCGTATCCATAAATGGACAGGCGAGAATACTGCCCGAAGCAAACACCAAAATACCCGTCATAGCAGTGAGTATAGATTTCAAGATCACCTCCTTTTCGTTGCCCAAGGGACCTTATTTCTGGCACATATGAGGCCAATATGCAACTTTGTATCGTGAATTAGTGGTGGCTCCGATCCTGGATTAATCGCTTTTTTTGCATGGTAACCCCGTAATTCTTCAGATTTCCGGAGAATGTGATGGTGTCAGTATTCTGACTCCGCGTTGACCCACATTATTCACGGAATTGACGGAATCTCACCTGATCTTTGATTCCACAGCGAATTT
>MDLA01000148.1 GCA_001730015.1 Chromatiales bacterium (ex Bugula neritina AB1)
TAAGAGCAGCATCAGAATAAGCAGAGTGGGCATCAATAAGGTAGACCAACGCTCAATCCCTTTCTCAACCCCACTGGCAATAATCAGCATGGTCAAGCCGCTGAAAACAGCTGTAAAGATAAGATTGCGAGCAATACTGTCCCCAGTGACCCACACTGCCAACTCTGTGGCATCAAGTAAATTGGCTATGGGACTGGCCAAATGGGAAATCATCCAACCGGCCACTATGGCATAAAAGCTTAAAATCAGTGCTGCAATCAATAGCCCAGACAAACCAGCTAAAGAGCCAAAAAAGTAACTTATCGGGCCGCGAGAAATGCCGCGTAAAGCCTGAACCATGTTGCGCCGCGCATGACGGCCAATAGTGAGCTCGGCCATTAGCGCCGGGTAGGCAAGTAGGAATGCAAGAGCCAGATAAGCCACAACAAAAGCAGCCCCACCATTACTGGCAACCTTGGTGGGAAAACCCCAAATATTACCCAGACCCACAGCAGAGCCGGTAGAGGCCATCAGGAAACCTATATTGGAACTAAACTGTCCTCGCGGTGCACTCATACTAAATACTGCCCTATCGTTTTAATTGGTTAAAGCATTAGGCCTGCACCTAACTCAGCGGTTGTCGTTGCGCAAAATCCGCTGCTTTTGCCGATTCCAATCGCGCTCTTTTTCCGTTTCTCGCTTATCGTGGCTGGCTTTCCCTTTAGCCAAGGCAACTTCACATTTAATCAAATGTTTTTTCCAATAGAGTGCAGTGGCCACGCAAGTGTGCCTCTTTTGGTTAACGGCGGCCATAATTTTATCGATTTCTCGCCTCTTGAGCAGCAACCTTCGAGTGCGATCCGGCTCTGCTACAAAGTGCGTAGAGGCACTGGCCAATGGCTGGATATGTGAGCCCAACAGCCAAGCCTGTTGCTCTTTAAAAACCACATAGCTGTCTGTGAGCTGGGCTTTGCCCTCGCGACAGGCCTTTACTTCCCACCCCTGCAGCTCCACTCCCGCTTCAAAGCGATCGGCAACAAAATAGTCATGCCGAACCTTCTTGTTAAGCGCAATGGTTCTGGAACCCTGTGCCTTTTTTTTCTTTGTCATTACTAAATAAAACTACTACCAAAAAATTTGAGTGCAACCGTATTAAGAAAAATTAATAGCAGAATTGCAGGAATAAATGTACCCAGAGAAAAGTTCAAATACTTCTGAGACAATGAGCCGGAAAAACCGCCATCTCCCAAGCTGAGCTCGTCATCCAAATTGACTCGCCTCCATTTGTAAATCACAAACAAGCACACCAGTAAGCCGTTAAGCGGCAAGATAGTGTCATAAAACACAATTTCCACCAGATCAAAAAAGGATTTTTCACTACCGGCAAGCCAAACAAACTGAGTAAACCAATCCACCATACCAAAAGATACGGCACAAGCACTTGCAAGTATAAACTGAATGACGGCAACGGTGTAAATCGCCTTCTTCCGCGATACCCCACGCTCATCCTGTAAAGTCGCCAGGGGCACTTCAATTATCGAGATTAACGAAGTAATCGCTGCGACCAGCACCAGAAAGAAAAAACCAGCGGCCACTATACTAGCGCCGACATAACCAATACTAGCCTGCAGGGACAAAAATATTTTTGGCAAAAACAAAAAAATCATCCCTACAGAGGAATCACTCAGCGCCGAGAGGTCTACGGTTGGGTTAAAATAAAAAATACTCGGCAATATCAGCAATCCAGCAATGAAGGCAACCATGGTATCGGTAAGCGCTACCGCTCTGGCGGAACCAGAAATGGAATTTTGTCTTTTCATATAAGAGCCATAAGTAATCATGACTCCCATACCTAAAGACAGGGAGAAAAAAGCCTGAGCCATAGCCTTACTGACCACTTCTGCATTCAGCTTGGCAAAGTCGGGGATTAGATAAAACTTTAAGCCCAGTATGGCATTATCTCTGGTGAGCACAAACAACACTAACCCCAGTAGCATTATAAACAGCAGCGGCATCAGGGCTTTGGCAGTGCGCTCGATACCGTCTTTCACCCCCATTGCCAATACGCCATTAATGATCAGCATGATCACTGCCAAATAAACAAACACAGCTTTGGTGTTGATAAACTCTTTAAAAAAAGCTGCATCTGTGAGTCTTGTCAAGTTGCCACTAAGTATTTCAATCAAGTATCCAAAAACCCATACAGTCACTACCAGATAAAATACTGCAATCATAAACGGCGTAATAAGTGCCAACCAACCGGGGATACGCCAAGCTCGAGAGCCGCCGGAGAGTTGGCGATAAGCACCAACCGGATCTTTCTCGCTTTTACGCCCCATTGCCAGTTCAGCCATCATGACTGGCAGACAAACGAAAAACACAAATAGTGTGTAAAGCAGCAGAAAAGCGCCCCCTCCACTTTTAGTTGCCGCAACTGGAAAAGCTACCAGATTACCTATGCCTACAGCAGAACCTGCTGCGGCAAGGACAAAACCCATTTTTGACCCGAAATGCTCTCTTGGTGTGACCATAAACCTCTTGCCTACCTGTTATCTTTATCAGGAAATAAATAACCGCCGCTCCTTCACTGACAATCCTGGCCCATGTGGAAATGCTGGCGTTAAAACAGAAGCTGATTGTTGCAGGAATTGCTCTATTTGAGTAGCTTTGGCGACCAAATTAATCTTTTGAATTCCAAAGCAGGTTAAAAAACGTCCAGGCTCATGCCTGAAATGTTTAATTTGCCATGCAGAAGCCTCTAGCCACCCCTCTTTAGACAGGACCTAAATGATGACACATATAGAGCGCAGCGCACTGGTCACGTTCAGTGCCGAAAAAATGTTTGATCTGGTTAATGATGTGGCCAACTATCCTAAATTCCTGCCTGGCTGTCGCAGTGTTGAAATATTGCACAGCAGTAAGAATTTACTTGAAGCACGGTTAGATCTTGCCCGGGCAGGCCTGCGCCAGAGTTTCACCACTCGAAACCGACTGCAGCGCCCATACAACATGCAACTCTCACTGGTAGATGGCCCCTTTACAGAATTCAACGGCAGCTGGCAGTTTACTGCCCTATCAGAAACAGCGTGCAAGGTGTTATTTTCCCTCTCTTTTACCGTTCAAAATCGCCTCCTGGGAGCGGCTGCTGAAAAATTATTCAGTGGCCTTGCCAATCAAATGGTGGACGTTATGTGTGCACGGGCTCAGCAACTGTATGGCCAACCGCCAGGGACTAAAGCCCCCTAGGACGCGAGTTTACATTGCAAAAAATGGTCCACCCCTTACACTGTGGCGCAATTTGCGTATTAACATATACGCAGCTCAAGCCTAACAGCAACAATTGGCGAACTCTACAGAACAATATTGTGAGTTGCCTTCAAATCAACAACCATTATTCAGGGGTAGAAAGTATGGTCAAGAAACTGCTCAGTGTGAGCGCTCTTGCCTTCATGATGTCAGCCATCAACCTGCAAGCCTCACCACTCAGTCAAGAAGATTTGCCTGTCGCGGAAGTGCTGCGGGACAAAGCACTGAAGTCTTCCGATGCCTACAGTATTGTCGAATCACTGACTGTGGAAGTGGGTCCACGCCGTGCCGGTACCGAAGGTGATCGACGCGCGGTAGCCTGGGCTCAGAAAAAGATGCAACAACTAGGTTTTGACCGTGTATACACCGAACAGATCGATGTGCAACGCTGGGTACGAGGCCACGCCCACGCAGAGGTGGTTGCGCCTTTTCCACAGCCGCTGGTGGTTACCTCGCTGGGTTACGGCGCACCGACACCTGAGGGTGGCGTTAAGGCGGAAATAGTTGAGTTTGCCGATACTAAAGCACTAGCTGAGGCTCCGGCAAGCAAGATTAAAGGTAAGATAGCGTTCATTAACAAACGCATGGCACGCACACGCACAGGTGAGAGTTATGGCTCTGCGGTTAGCGGGCGCAGCCAAGGCATGCGCCTGGCAGCAGAAAAAGGAGCAGCGGCACTGCTGCTACGCTCTGTGGGCACCGACTCCGATCGCTTTGCGCACACAGGTATGATGTCTATTGACGGAGTAGAAAATCCCGTGCCCGCATTGGCACTTTCCGTTCCAGATGCCAACCTACTCGAGTCCATGTTAAAGCGTGGCAAACCGGTGGAAGTAAAGCTGGAAGTCGCAAGCGAACGTCTGGCCAATGGTCCTTCATTCAATGTGATCGGGGAAATCACAGGTCGCGAAAACCCCGACGAGGTTATGCTGATCGGTGCGCACCTGGACAGCTGGGATGAAGGTACCGGAGCACTAGATGATGGCGCAGGCGTTGCTATCGTTATGGAAACTGCCCGGCTTATTGCCG
>MDLA01000149.1 GCA_001730015.1 Chromatiales bacterium (ex Bugula neritina AB1)
AGCTATCTGCCCTATACAAATCGGGCAACAGCGCCGGATTGGCTGACCCGCGAAATGACCTATTGGATGCTAGGGCAACGAAACCGTTATGCCGGTTATCGAGCCTACGTGGCACTGGGAAGTGAGCAAGAATTTTTTCAGTTTTACGGTAAAAGAAATTTGGCTGGAATATTGGGTGGGAAAACGTTCCGCGACGATATAAAAGAAAGAGAAGATGAGCTACGGGTGTCAGGTGACTTGTCTCAGGCATTGTCGGAACGACCTGGTTTGACGTCAATAGTCACAGCAGTAGCCAGAGTATTTAAAACGACACAAGTCGAAATAGTAAAAAATGAAAGGGGCGGAATGCAAAAGTGACAATTGCACGGCAACTCGCGGTCTACTGTTGCCAGCAACAGGGAGATCTCTCATTACGGGAGATAGCTGAGAATTTCAATTTCTGCAATCAAGGTAGCGTTTCAGGAGCGATAGCAGCGGCGAAGCGGCGTCTTGAAAAAGGGGAATTGACCAGAGACTACAGCAGGGTGGAAAAGTTGCTGCAATAGTAGCGAAATAGTATAATAGGATTGACCCCTTATTTTCAGATTCTACGGAACATCCATTTTTCTTTTATTTCTATGTTATCCGCAACATATCCCGACTGATCACCAGGGTAGCTGCCAGACACCGGATAGTACGACCGCTTTATTTACATAGAACGAGCGGGTGTAAAATTTCGAAATTTGCCAACGGTAATTCGGCTGCTCATAAATCGCTCCACAACACCCCGCTCTGCCAATTCATGACGTGCTCTAGCATCACGTCCCGCCAAATTCGCCATCTGCAACACAGTGGAGATAACCGGTAACACCAACTCGCCGTCCCAGATAGGCCAGATCCAGTTGTTCGAGTGAAACCCTGTAGTTTCAGCTCTTCTCCCGACTAACGCAACCGTCATAAGTGGCAATGCTTCTATCGCAAGGCGATTAGCACCCCGCATTGTCACACTCGCATCAGAGCTTGGATTTTTCCAACGCGTGGCGTATCGGCGATCGTCTATTGGATCCCAGCGCAAATTCAACCCCCGTCCCTCATCGGTATATCGCCATATCTCAAAAAGCGTGCTCTGATAGTGAGACTCATCTGTCGTGGCAATGATGCCGAGAATGAACTTGATGAAGTGCTGGTGACCAGCTCCACTCATTGTGCGGAGCGCGGTATCCTGCATCAGGGAGCGATCTTTTGAATGTGGTTGATGTATTGTATCTGTTCCAAGCGCCGCTAGCATATCCAAAGACTCCGCACACACATCCAGATTCTCAATTACCTCGGATGAAAACTCGGCAGCAATTTCATTAAAACGCAATGGGCTGATAGTGAGATTGTCACCAATTGCCCGAAACAGCTTTGTCCAGGTACTATTTAAAAGGTGCAAATGTAATGCGCCACATACCTCGGCCCTACTACGATCCAACCCGGAGATGCAAGGCCGCCAACTTCCAGCTCGCATCTCCCAACTCATTGTAATAGCGCTTTCGCAACAACTACTCAGCACTCGAAAAGCACCCAGAGCAGCCAGAAACCCCAACGGATTGGAACCGCTGATACCGGTTAAACATATTCTAGCCATTGCTCACATCCTCTTCTAAAAGACTATCATCGCCGGACGCAGAAGAACCGCAGGATGAAAGGTGCTGGTTCTCACTCCAACTGACAAATTGATCGGCAAGTCGTAGGATCGTCTCAAGGTATGCAAGCCCCCACCAACCATAATGATCATTTACTCGCCAGAAACGTGCAGGAATTGGAGAATCGAGCCGATGATAGCTGATCTTTTTCCGTTCACCTTCTGTGAGCTGCACATTCGGCAGCCCCATCGCATCGAGAACGATTGTCGGAGGCGTTTCGTCTATACAAACAGGCGCGAGTGGCCTCGCATAACCATGATGGCTAGCGACTAAGTGATACAGCAAGTCTTCGTCCTCAACTCCTTGGCGCTGATCATCAGCAACTTCCAGCAGACTAGCACTTAACAACTCATGCCTGAACCTCGCAGGTAAACCAGCCCGAAGCCTAGTGTATTCATTTGAAAGCTTATCAATTTTAAGTCCGCTCGATTTCGCATAAAGCTCTTTTGAAGATAATGCTCGAAACATATCCCCACCAAACAACATGGCCTGAAATCGCTCATCTGCCTTACCCCAGTCGTGAACTACAGCTGCGACATAAAACGTCTGGCGTAGTTGCTCAGATCCAACAGCACTTACACTTTGCGACACGAATTTCTGCACTGCCCTGCAGTGCTCACCGAGCTCAACAGGGTCGCCCGCATCCAGTTTTGAAAAATTATCAACCGTGTGGTCCTCAATCATTGCATGCTCACCTTTTTTGGCTGGACCAACAATTACCACTCCGCGATCGCCTGGATAATAGTTAAGCTCTAAGTTTCTATAAGGGCAGCTAACTAAATCGCTACACGACTCCAACATCGGCAAAAATCCAAGTAACCTAGCCCACTTATCCGCGGTCAACCCAGCCGCTCCAGACTCAGGCTTAGTACACGCCAGAAGATCCGAATCAACCAGCGAAGCATGGCAGCGGATTATTGGCCGCCTGCGCGATTGAAAAAAAGCTGCACTAGCGCAATCAACCGCAGAGGCCCGTCGCAATTCATCATAAGGCACATTAACAATTCGGCGTGTCCTCCCGTCGGCTAGCTCAGTTTCTTCAGGCACCAATGCGACGTTTACAGGATCTTCTACACCCGGAATATGCCCGAGACTAGACCAGCCACCTAATAATACAGGGCACACCAATGTGTCACCGGGTCGAAGTTGGTATGCACTTTCAAGCAATATCGAATCATCACTGCCACGCCAGATCAGAGGCTTCAGCAGCGGCTGCAAGTCATCAAAATCATCATCCGCCACTTCGATCGACGACGGTATATCAGCACTTTGATCATGACCTGGTTTTTCACCAGTCTGCAATGAATTTAGCCAGACCTTTACTCGCCGTAGTGATACAGACATACACTCATACGCGGACGGTGGGCATAGACTGACAATGTGCGTCAATTCCGCCACCTCCTGATTAAGTGATACCCGTGCTATGGGTATGTCACCTCGGCTGTCCAACTCAACGGCTTGTAAATCAGCTCGCCAGCAAATCATCACCATCGGATCATCTCGCTCTGGCCCATGGAGCCACACTGAAACCCGTGGCTCTGGCCACACCAAACTACTGGTCTGACAAAGTAGATTCACGTGCGCAGGCAATAACGCAGGGCTGTCGGCACTATCGCTAGATATCCGCTCACGCTGTTGGACAGTAAGCTTGCCGAGCTGCCGCTTCATTTCTAGAATTCCGAAATCAACCCGGCCCTCATCAGCATTGGCTTTTAGCCAGTTCCAGGTTCTCGCAGCCGCGTTTCCATAAACCGGATCGACATACTTGTATGCCTCATCCAGCGCACCGAGTTGCCCATCGTCTTTCTCGTGATCACCACGCAGCACAATATACGCACCCGTATGAGTCCATTCTCCGCCGCGATTCAACCGACCAAAACGCTGAACCAGTGAATCCACTGGCGCAGCCTCTGTTACGACGCCATCAAAATCATAATCAGCGCCAACTTCGATACACTGAGTCGCGACAACAAGCAACGGCGTATCCAATTCCTGCCGACCATCCGTTTTCAAACATTCCCGTAGCTGACTATTCTGTGCTTCACGATCAATTGGCCGCATCGGTCCAATCAGCAATTGAATTCGTCGTTGACCCTCTGCACTACTATCCAGCAGTCGCTCGTATACCGCTTTCGCGGCACCAATGGTGTTGCAAAAAACCCCTATACGGCGGCAGTTTCGGATATCGGCGTCATCGCCGGACGCGGTCAATCGAACTGCCAACTCTTCCATACCTGCCGCCAGGCGATCAATTGCTCTCGCTCCTTTAGCTTTTTCCAGAAGTATAAGTTCTGCCAGTTTAGATGTATTCACAATGCGACCGATTCTGGTAGAGCCGTCAATCAATTCACTATCGTTAACTGACAACCGATTAGCCGTGTGTATAGCTGGAGTGGCCGTCATCTCTACCACTGTTAAAGGTCGTGCGAGCGCTGCACTATTCCAGGGCGGTCGTTGAAAGGAAGCAATGCTATTGAGGGTGTTCGCAAACGGCCGTGAAATGTGCGCCTCGTCCAACAATACGAGTGTGTCGTAGGCAAGTGCCCCGGCCTGAATAGATCGGGACAATTGCCCAACACCATATCCCCTGAACAATAATCTAGATCCCAGTTGATCAACCGTGCTGCATACAACCATCGGCTGAGTCAAAGCCTTTAACCACCCAGGATCACGATAGATACCGCCTCGGAGCTCAACCGCGTTCAATGGCTTCAACCGCTCATCAGGCAAATATGATCGCAGCGCATCCGCCACCCGCTTCAACACCCCATCTCTGGCATTAGCAAGCTTCTCAGCCAGCGCTGCTGCGCGCGTATAAGCATCACTAACAACCGTACGACGATCCACAACCAGAAAAGTACGCATCGCTGCCGTCCGCTGCGACACTGGCAAACCAGCTTGTACTGCCAATGCATAGACGGCTACATCAATGGCCGCAGTTTTACCTCCACCAGTAGGCACATCGATTACGCCTGGCCACTTGCCTGCACAGGCCAGCTCAGCCAGTTCAATTTGCCATCCCATGGGTGCAAAGCCGTACAGAGATTCAAAGTACTCCGCGAAATCACCAACCTTCAACTCAATCATCTGCCCGCTCCTTTGGCCCGCGCCGCCCATCGGTATTCTCCGCGGGTCGACACAATCCGTAGCCGACAAAGCGACCGGCGCCCAGCATCACTGGCCCACACAACGGTTGATCGAATTCGATTCGCGCATGGACATGGAACCGCACCCCGCCACCGCCAGGCTTGGGCATTCCCGGGAAACCTGTTTTCCCAGAACGGGCACCTGGAACTCCACTGATGAACGCATTGTGATTGACGGTAACCCGCAGTGGCTCTGGTGCATCAATGTTTCGACAGCTAGCAGCCACAATTTGCTCCACCTCAGCCCGCCAGGCAAGTCTGTTTTTTACTCGGTTTTGTTTTGGATAACGATCAAGAACAATTGGCGTAACAGTTTCCCAAACTCTAGCCGGTCGGCTCCATGTACTCCCCTGCAAGGCACGAGCACGGACACGATCTACCTCCCGTTTCATTGTAATGGTTAAGCCAGGCGCATTACTCAATCGACCAAACCCAGGCAATTCCAGATCGACCAGCCAATCTTCCTCTGCATCGGCTTTTTGATAAAACATGCCCGCTAATTCGGCCACACGGTCACGTTTTGACACATGATGTGGAAAGGCCATTGCAAGCCCGAGCAAATGCCCATCAGCATGTTGACTACCAACAAATGGTAGAGGGACAATAGCCACATGCGGTTTAGTTGATGGAGCGCCATCAGCCTGATGGCCACCCAGCCACTCTGGACTTTTTCTGTCAGGGTATTGATCGTGAATTTTTTTTCTCAGCGCACCAGCTAGTTGTAACGTTGTTTCAAGCCCCAGAGCTGGCCCGTCCAGTATCGACAACACTAGCAACTCTGTATCGAAACAGGTGCCGCCAAGCTCAATTTTTTCGCTAGCTCTGTGGTTGTAGTATATGGCGCGCCAATCTATCGGGTACAAACCGGCTGGCATGCCGTTAGGGAATTTCCGCTCAAGTTCCTGCTTAAGTTGTTTTTTCGCTTTACCCTTCGCTGCAACGATTTTCGAATTCATAACACTGAACTCATCAATTGCCGGGCCATTGAAACAGGCTTCTAGCATCGCCAGGCTCCCAACGCAAGCGACACGCAACTTATGAGTTCCATCACCTCGGCTTTCCGTGCACTGCCACTCCAGCAAGCCACAGTTATTACCATTCGTTTTTAATCGATTAAAATCCGATTGCAACCAAACCGTCACTAACGAACTCGAATGACCGATACGAACCACTTCAGGCAGTAGCGACTCGAGCCCTCGCACAACATCCGGCGGTGGTTGCTGAATATAGACATAGTGCAACACGGGTTCGTGCGGCAAGGAAGTTGGGAAATACCGAGGTTGCCGACCGCGTTTGTCCGCCATTAACTGATCAGCCTTGACGGAATCATTCACAGGAACAAATACGGTCAATATTTGACGTTGACCAGCTTCGCTTGCGTACAGAGTCGGCGGCGACTGGGCTTCAAGCCACTCCAAAGCATTACGATGTAGTTCATCTACTTCTGATTCAGGCTGCTCACGAGTTTCAAAATAAGCAGCTGCGATTGCCATAAAAAGGCGCGCGGGATGCGGTGGCCACTCTGCAGCTGTTCGGTCAGAATCAGTTGTCGCGACACAGACACCGCGTAAAAACTCCACACTGATAGACCACATTACTCATCCTCCGCCTCACCCGCCGCAGCAAGCTCCTGGCTGCGTTGCAACAGGGCCACCAGAGAGTTGCCAGGTAACAAGCTCACCGGTTCTGTGAGATAGGGCAAACCCAAACTAGTTGCTATCGATACGGCCTCGCCATACAGCGCCAGCGCTTTTTCGCTATCGATTTCTACGGTGTCGACTTTAGTGCCTGGCTTACCCAAAATTTCCCATTTCGGTGACGATTCCGGCCACAAAACACACCGACTACGTAAATCGAGCCCCGTTTCATTCGCAAGCGCTACCGATACAAGCCCCAGACACATCAGCACAGTACGCGCTGCCTGATCGTATTCCAGCTTGTACTCACCATTAACCGGGAAACGTAATCGGCGCAGAGCAGGTAATGAGATGACAGTGATTTGCTCAGCGTATTCAAGCGTTACACCGCCAGTAACGGTATCAATAGTCGGGGGGATATTGCCGTGATTTATTTCAGATGGAGATTTAGCCTTCTTGTCCTTTGCACCAGCTAGGTGCCAACCTCCATCCTTATCCTCGACAACTTTGGCCTGAGCCCTTATTTGCGCCGGATCGATACGACTACTTGTTTTGGAGCCAACACCAACACCGAAGCCAACAATCTCAGACACTAGCGCCCGCGCAAACTTAGCACCCAATCCACCTTTTGGACCCGTTGAATCCCACATACCAAATAACAACGCCGTCGGGCAGATCTCGTATAGGGGTGTAGCATTTCGATTACTCACGGCGTCTAACTGCATCCCGACCGCAGATTTTCTGAATGGCACACCGTCAAGTTCGGCATCACGAAGCAGAGCGTCCGCAACTCGGTGTGGTGCCTGCAAACTCGTAATCTTGCCAATCGGATCTATTAACTCTATTTTAGTGAAATCAACCTCCACCAGCGGAATCTGCAACCTTTTTTCATCTACCGCCTGTTGCAAGGCTTCCTCCATCCGGTTCGCCTGCGATTGCACCGAATCCAACAACACGCAATCAATAGATGTGGGTTTATCTTCTATATTGACGACACGTTTCTCCGTCGCATAGCTGGCCTTATTATTTGAGCCTAAATAGGTCGGTGGAAAAACTTTGTCACCCTCGCCGCCCGCAGGCTGAATACGAATACGGCTACGAAACGCTGCGCCCGATTGAACGATCTTCGTTAAACTTTCAAGATTCATGGGATTTACCTCGTGAATAATTCTAATTACAATGAACTTGTAGACTAACAGTGCGGGCCGGCACTGCCAGCCCGCACCAACCACACTGCTAGACTGCGCAGGACCAATTGGGCCAATTATCCGACTTCGCCAGATTATTACGCCATAGGAGCGGTTGGAGATTGCTCAACTCGTCACCACCTCCTAAATTCACTGGCTTCACGTGGTCGATATGCCAAGATGCCCCTGCAGACCCGCCATATTGCGACCATTCCATGGTCGATCCGCACACATCCTGTCTAACAACAGCAGCATCTCTCCCATTTATAGCCTTCCCTTTTCGCCAAACGGCCAACTTAGTTGATTCCGTCCAAGAACCGCCTAGTCGATCACTATTTAAATTCCTCACTTATATCTGCCTATCGTGTTGACAAAACAAAGCGAGGGCCTGACCATGCCTACTGGCAGGACATTTAAACCCTCGCCATCGAAGGTCACGTTGAATCGCTCGTCTCGCCAAAGTCTGACGATTCACGTGGCCTTTACCTTTTGCGTCCAGCAAAATCTCGAACGCCCCTCCGAACCTATCAGGGTAATCGCACACTGTCTACATATTCGTATTTTTTTAGTATGTTTCCATGTGATATTACTACCACCCGTGTAAACGGATATTTCCTAATTGAAGTACACGTGTTGTCGCAACCTCACAGGCACCTTGCCTGTATTTTCTGGGTTGTGCGAATGTCGCACAACCTGGCCTCACTCCCCGCCCGGAAAATTTCCAGCCCCTGAACTACATTTACTGTCATGACACCAATGATCGCGCTCCAGATCAATCATGTCAACATCAGTAAATCTGTTATGGAGGTAACAAATGCAACAACACCCGTTAATCCCGGCCCGTATGCTAAACGAACACGTCTACTGTCCACGCCTCGCCTGGCTAGAGTGGGTACAAGGCGAATGGGCATCGTCAGCCGACACGGTTCAAGGTAGCCACATACACCGGCGCGTCGACCGTGCTGGCGGGGCCTTACCCGCAAATGATGAAACGCTTGAAAAGGCAGTAACTATCCACGCTAGATCGGTTGAGCTTTCATCTGAAAAACTCGGCGTCACCGCGAAGCTTGATTTAGTTGAAGGAGATGGAACATTCGTTCAACCAATAGATTACAAACGGGGAAAGCGCCCCAACGTTGAGCATGGCGCCTACGACCCTGAGCGCGTACAGCTATGTGTGCAAGGACTATTACTGCGAGAGCACGGCTTTCAATGCAATAGCGGCGTTTTGTACTTCGCCGCATCTAAAGAGCGTGTAGAAATCCCATTCGATGAACAACTATGCAAACTCACTCAAGACTCCATCACTAGCTTGCGCCACGCAGCCAGCACACAGCAAAGCCCACCGCCTCTGGAACATAGCCCTAAGTGCCCTCGCTGTTCACTGGTGGGTATCTGCCTGCCGGACGAGATCAATCTACTTGCCAATGAACACGATGGCGAAAAAAACATGCGGAAACTCAGCGTGCAGCTCGACCGTCAATTGCCCTTAGTGGTTCAGGCCAACCAAGCCAAAATCGCCAAAAAAGGCGAAGAACTTCAGGTATTCGTTAAGGACGATTTACAGCAAAGCGTCAGGATACGCGAGGTATCGCAAGTCGTGGTGATGGGCAATGTCTATATCACTACACCCTGCTTGCGAGCCTTGATGGAAAAACAAATCCCGGTAAGCTGGCACAGTTACGGCGGCTGGTTTAGCGGACACACCATCGGCACAGGCCACAAAAATGTTCAATTACGTACCGAACAATTTCGCCACTCCTTCAATGCCGACCAATGCCTGACTATTGCCAAAGCACTGGTACGAGATAAAATTCTAAACTGCCGCACCCTATTACGACGTAACTGGCGGGATGGACGCGCACCGGTGGGGTTGCTCTCTTCAATGAAGCGAGACGCCCGTCTTGCCGAAAAAGCCACCAGCATTGAAACACTGCTAGGCGTAGAAGGAGCCGCGGCAGCGCGTTACTTCAAACAATTTCGAGCCATGCTAAAATCAGAGGCGGTTGGTTTTGATTTCGATTTCAATACACGCAATCGGCGCCCTCCCCTCGATCCAGTGAACGCTCTTTTGTCACTTACCTATTCTGTACTAACCCGGCATCTAACCACCACACTCAGCGCTGTAGGGCTAGACGCCTATCGTGGATTTTATCATCAACCACGCTATGGGCGACCAGCACTAGCGCTGGATGTAATGGAGCCATTTAGACCACTACTTGCCGATTCCACTGTTATCACCGTGTTAAATAACGGCGAAATTGTGGCAGCAGATTTCATTCATAGAGCGGGAGCTGTAGCCCTTACCGCCAAAGGTCGAAAGGCGCTATTCTCCGCATTCGAGCGACGAATGAGCCAAGAAATCTCTCATCCTATATTTGGATATAAAGCCAGCTATCGACGCACACTCGAATTGCAGGCTCGCTTGCTCGGTCGATACCTACTTGGCGAAATTGATCAGCCGCCGAGGTTCACAACCCGATGAATAATTATCGCGAACGACTGGTCATCGTCACCTACGACATCTCAAATCCCCGTCGCTGGCGAAAGGTTTTCAAATGCATGAAAGGATTCGGCGAATGGCTGCAATATTCCGTTTTCCAATGCCGACTAACAGCAATAGATCAAGCGGAACTGGTCGCTGAACTGGATAGCCTGATTAACCATGCAGAGGACCATGTGCTACTACTAGATGTTTGCGCTGCCGATAAAATTGAGCCAAAGGTAACCAGTCTTGGCAAACCTTACATACCGCCCGTGCGTGAGGTAACTGTTGTATAATTAACTACAAACCTCGCATACAGCGGAAATTGCGAGCGCTCCAGTGGTTGAAAATAACCCGTGAGCGCTCGCACTGGAAATACTCTTTTAAAATTAGGTAGATAGCTTGCATTATCGATGCAACACGGTAATATCGGAGTGGGCTGACATAGCGGATCCCAGCAGCGCTCGCAACGTACCCTTGAAACCATTGCCTGGTGCGCCCTTACAAGCGAGCCGTTTTACTCGGTGATAAACCGAGTCTTCATTGAAGCTATTCGCTTGCTCAAGAGTATCGACGGCGGCTTTAGTGTGTTTTACTCGGTGATAAACCGAGTCTTCATTGAAGCATTATCAACCTTATTTCTCCTGCTGCCGTGTGCAATGTTTTACTCGGTGATAAACCGAGTCTTCATTGAAGCGCGTAAATTCACTCGATTTAGCATCAAAGAAAATGTGTTTTACTCGGTGATAAACCGAGTCTTCATTGAAGCGATGGGAATCGAGTGTGATAGAGTACGGCGTGTCTGTTTTACTCGGTGATAAACCGAGTCTTCATTGAAGCAATATCTGTTGGCAGATGAGTTCGATTTGCAAGAAAGGTTTTACTCGGTGATAAACCGAGTCTTCATTGAAGCTCAACTGCTACACATTCACATTCAGCGTTCCACACTTCGTTTTACTCGGTGATAAACCGAGTCTTCATTGAAGCGTGGGGGCACAATCGATAACACATTCTAAGCGGCGTGTTTTACTCGGTGATAAACCGAGTCTTCATTGAAGCTTCTTTGGCATCGTTGTGCGTTAAGCCAGCAGGCAATGTTTTACTCGGTGATAAACCGAGTCTTCATTGAAGCCAATCCTCCTGAATTCAGCCCGATAATATTCCCTTGGTTTTACTCGGTGATAAACCGAGTCTTCATTGAAGCAACTTCCCATATCTCAGCCACAGTTGTCACACTCCAGCGGTTTTACTCGGTGATAAACCGAGTCTTCATTGAAGCGGGTGGGAGCGGGAGCTGTATGGCAGTGTGTCGTCGTTTTACTCGGTGATAAACCGAGTCTTCATTGAAGCCGTGATTGATTGTAAAATACAGCATAGTGCCGGAATATGTTTTACTCGGTGATAAACCGAGTCTTCATTGAAGCCGTCCATCTGTGAGAATTCCTTTTTTGCTTTTTCAGTTTTACTCGGTGATAAACCGAGTCTTCATTGAAGCAATCAGAGCTTCCTTGCCTTAAAGCCTACGCTGTCTCCGTTTTACTCGGTGATAAACCGAGTCTTCATTGAAGCAGTCATTGCGCTGTCGCCTCCCATCGCGCCAGCTCGGTTTTACTCGGTGATAAACCGAGTCTTCATTGAAGCCTTTCATCTTCCCCTTGAGAAATTCTTCGACCCTGTTTTACTCGGTGATAAACCGAGTCTTCATTGAAGCATGACCATCAGCCAATCCTATTCGCCTATTTTGCGGTTTTACTCGGTGATAAACCGAGTCTTCATTGAAGCTTGGCGCAAATACCGCTTCACGCGCCCATACGGTTGTGGTTTTACTCGGTGATAAACCGAGTCTTCATTGAAGCGACTGCAGATTGATGCAATTCTCATCGCACCAGACTGGTTTTACTCGGTGATAAACCGAGTCTTCATTGAAGCAATTTCGTCTTGATCAGTCATTGTGCTGTAGCTTTGTTTTACTCGGTGATAAACCGAGTCTTCATTGAAGCAATCAGCAAGGTGTCTCCTTGCTGTGTATGGTTATATGTTTTACTCGGTGATAAACCGAGTCTTCATTGAAGCTTATTCTCGAAATCACCTCCTGTTCGTCTTCTGGCTTGTTTTACTCGGTGATAAACCGAGTCTTCATTGAAGCGTGACTATGTTGAGTGTGATGAAGACGCAAGAGTTGTTTTACTCGGTGATAAACCGAGTCTTCATTGAAGCCAGAGAGTATTTTTCGGATGTGGGCTAGCCCTGCTTCGTTTTACTCGGTGATAAACCGAGTCTTCATTGAAGCAATTCCGTTTGCCGTATCGCATAAAGTTGAGTACTGCGTTTTACTCGGTGATAAACCGAGTCTTCATTGAAGCCCCACTCGTCGTCTTTCTCTCCCCATCGCAAGCACGAGGTTTTACTCGGTGATAAACCGAGTCTTCATTGAAGCGGGGCAGTTCGCGAAGTCAGGAGCGGCCAACTGTGGGTTTTACTCGGTGATAAACCGAGTCTTCATTGAAGCCATCCATTTGATAAATTTCGGCAGCATCACTTGTCCCGTTTTACTCGGTGATAAACCGAGTCTTCATTGAAGCAGAACAGTTGGCAATGTGGATTTGACAACAGAGCTGGTTTTACTCGGTGATAAACCGAGTCTTCATTGAAGCACTATGCTTGAGACTAAGCAGAGATTTATTGATCAGTTTTACTCGGTGATAAACCGAGTCTTCATTGAAGCATCTACTACGCCATTTAGAGTTTCACCAGGCTGCACGGTTTTACTCGGTGATAAACCGAGTCCTCATTGGGTCTACCTAAGGGGTCAAGTTCCGACAATTAAATTATACTTGACTAACAATTACCAATCGGCACCACACGATCTTCTAATCGTCTTATCGTCTTATCGTCTTTGCCATTAGCTTGCTCGCCTGCTCCAAACACCACGATTAGCACTAAATCTATCTGATAGATCTGTAGCTGGCCACAACCCAAATTCATAACTGATAGCATGTGCCTTCGTACTCCGCTCTTTCCGGTCTTGCTTACCCCATAAAATACCCGACTTAATATACGATGTCTGGACTTGACCCATTTGACCTTTTTTGAATTTCATCCATCTTACAGGTTGCACAGCACCCGTCAGACGCATGCAATTCAGCGGTGAGGAAACAGCGGACACAATTCCTTCCTGAACGCCCGTTTCTGCTACAGGTGGCCTCAAAATACCCACCTTACTTGATGATAAATCGGTTCGACCACTTCTGCCAGTGAGGTGTCTGGATTGCGATTTTGGATGGTTATCATGAACTGGCCAACCAGAATGCGACGTACGCAAGAGTCTGTGTTAGCACCAACTGCAAATACAGCAGTACTTGACTCCTTCTACCTTGTCGATAAATGAGGAAGTCGGGTCAGATAGTCAATATTGACGACTACTGTTTTTACACAGCTTAGACTCGCCGATAGGCTACCGTCATTAACCACCCCACTACCCGCAAACCGCCTCCAGCTTATCAAGTAGCTCAGAAGAATCCGATTCAGAATATAGATCAGGCTCAGACGGGATTTTCTTTAGAATGCTTTTTGCGTTCTCAAACGACTCGGCCAGATTTTTATCACTTGGCTCTGCCAATAAAAAATATACTCGAAAATCTTCTGTCGTATTTGAAACGCTTGCAATATGACCGAGCCACTTGTGGGCTTTGTCTTTTATACTGCTGGCATGTAGTAAATCAAACGATACCGGTTGCACGCAGTGCCAAATGCCATTTTTCACGGCATGGTCAAATTTCACCTCGTCATCCTGCGTTTGAAAAACGCGGGGTTTTAAATAGTTGCTTAAGTTTCGCGTTTGCAGCTCTTTGTTAAAAACCCGCCAGATATCATCTTCAGTTTTGCGCTGGGTTTTGTCTTCATCAGCGTAGCTAACAAACCGCTCAAAGAGCCTGTCAATCTCGGCGTTGATGTCATTGCACTTACCGCGACGGACGGTATCCCATTGCAACGAGCTATCGTCCCGGGGAAGCACAATGTCGCAGAGACTCGCTACCGTTTTAACTTTTTCAAACTGGAACTGTTCAGCAGTGTTTCGGAATTCGGTAGTTATAGTTTTTAGCGTTCTTAACAGCCCGTGCCCATCCACCTTATGGTTCAATTTTGTTATCCGACCAAACGTTGAGCGACATTTGATCAAGGCATCTTTACCAGCGGCTGAGTGTAAGGCTACCCCAACATTAACAAACTCCCCGGTTCGCATATCGGGGATGAATTTTAATATTGAATAGGTGTAAGGATCCAAAGAGTTGTTCATGATAGTACCCGTCTTACCTTTGCCATCGCATTGTCCAGGTTGCTAATAAGATCATTTAAATAATTGAGCATATCCTGTACCTCGTTACCTCTCTGCCACCCCGGTGGAATGGCGCGCCCATACTCTTCAATGCGTTTTGCGGAAATCGCTTGCCAGCGCTCCGCAACTGCGTGCAAGTGAATGGCTGCGTTGCTGCTACCACATAATCCATTGTAAAATATGTGTTTATCTGGAGACGCAAAATCATCGAGACCACCAGTTTCCCACGGAGCCTTCCAAAAAAGAACCCCTTTCGTATTCAACGATATTTCATGATCGAAAATACCTATTTTAGTACCGTTGGTCAGACAGTTAGGGTTTTTTGGCTTTCTATCGATATTCTGGATAAAGCAGTCAAAAACATAGACACCCAGCGCATCAAAAATCATGTCTGCATGGATGGGAGTATTTAGCGCCCACGTAAAAAATCCAGGCGGTAGTTGCTTCGATCCGAACCCAAGCGGTTCGCTGGCAAGGATCAGATTCTGTAACTCCGAATCGGGGATCTCGTCAATGATATCTCTATCTACCTGAACCAGATAGGGTTCTGGAACAGGTAAGCCCAAGTCTACAGCCAAAGAGGCGCAGATAGCTTCAACGGCCAGATTCGTGACGCCACGATCGCAGCCAGCAGAAAACTTGGTAACTGTTTCAACATATTGACCGGCCTCATCAATTGCTTCCAGTCTGACCGGCCTGGTACGACCATTCCCAACGGCACCGAGGTAACTAACTGCAGTTATAAGGCTAAGCAAAACATCGATCCGAAACAAGGTATCTATTGCAAGTGTACCCAGACTCCCTCTTTACCTCAATGCCGAAAGACTGTGACAGCCATTTTATCTGGTGCGGAATCAACCCCATTTTAGCTACTCAAAGATACCCATCTCTCAATCAATCTGCGCACGGCAGTTTGACAGGCCTTGGCTCTTCTTCCACCGGAGTGGGCGACACATCTGGCGCAACCGCTGCACACAACCGACCAATGATTTGAATCTATAATGGGCCTGCCAAACGATGAAATGCCGAGCAAGATAAGCTGCTCAATATACAGCATGACAAAATCATGGTAGCCGAGTACTGAACGAAGCCCTCGCGCAGCAGCTACCGGAAGAAAAGCGGCCCATCGCCCTCATGAAGGCCCGCGAACGACTGGCAGAGCGGAAGGCGCTATTACCTGTTAAATTTCAACCAGTCTTCCATAGCCCCAAGAAACCGATCAACGTCTTCTATATCATTCTGAACATGCGCCGAAACCCGCACCCGGCCAAACCTGCCATACGCGCCCCAGACAAGTACACCACGCTTCTCGAGTGCCGCGCGCAATGCCTCTACTTCTGCCACCATATAACAGGTATTACCGGCGCGGCGGTGTTCTGGCTCTGGTGTCATCATCTCCAGCCCCATCGCGTCGAGGCCCTGCCACAGTATTTTTCCCAGCGCCAAAGAGTGAGCGTGAATGGTATTCTCACCTAGCTCCAGTATGTGTTTTAAAGCGTTATCTAGAATATAAAGGCTGACATAAGAAGGATTCGCCGCCAGAAAACGATCAGCACTTTCATGCAAACTGAACTCCAGCGGAGACTGCCAGCCACCACTTGATGCGACACTTGCCCAACCGATAAATGGTGGTGATAACGACGAAAGACGCTCGCGGTTCCAGTAAAAAACAGCGGTGCCGTGGGTACCGAGCAACCACTTATAACAGCTCGATACCATGATATCTGCCAGGCTTGCATCAACAGGCACAACACCCGCTGCATGGGTGGCGTCCAGTAGAAACAATGCCCCTGCTGATCGAATCTCTCTCGACAGCAAGGGTATATCCATATGCTGGCCGGTAAACATGCTGACCTGGCTTAACGCCACCACTTTAGTTCTATGGTCTACCTGCGCTAGAATTTCCTGTTCATCAATAATCCATTGATTATGTTTGACTATACGGATCTCCACACCAAGATCACGAAGCTTGGTCCACGGCAGAATATCAGACGGGAACTCAACATCGGCTACTACAACGTTATCACCGCGCTGCCAGTCAAGCCCGTAACAAACTACATTAATCCCTTCGGTCGCTGATGATAGAAAGGTTAAGTCTTGCGCCGGCACCTTAAATAGCGTTGCGCATTGCTGGCGGGCGCTTTCCATCACCGCTGCCTGCAGCTCTCTGCCGGGCTCGCCCAGGCTTTTGTCCAGCATAAACTGTTGCATCGACGCTAAGTGCGAGCGAAGCATTGGTGATTCACCGCCGGTTGCCAGATGGGCGACGCTTTCGAGACCAGTGAATGACGATTTCGGTATTAGGGAGTTCAAACTGTCATTCATCCAGGTTTTTCTTTATAGCCGGTTTATGCGTTGTAATTCTACGTAACGGGAGTCAGCGTCTGAGCAGATAAAAAAAGCACTGGCACGAAAAGGCAAGTCTGGCACGGGAATAATCTTTTGCCGCTCGTGTTAATCGCTTCAGGATACCGCCTCGCGAACGGCTTCCTGCGGCGGCTCTTTTGCTCCGGTCATAAAGGCTACCGCATCAGACATAGAATAGTCAGCCGGATTAATCACGCACAACCGTTTTCCAAGTCGATGAATATGGATTCGGTCTGCTACTTCAAATACGTGAGGCATGTTGTGCGAAATAAGCACGATGGGCATCCCTCGCGATTTCACATCCTGAACCAGATCGAGTACTCGTCTGGATTCTTTCACACCGAGTGCGGCTGTTGGTTCGTCCATTATAATTACTTTTGATCCGAACGCTGCGGCTCTGGCAACTGCAACCCCCTGGCGCTGCCCGCCAGACAGGGTCTCGACAGACTGATTAATATTCTGAATTGTCAGCAGACCTAATTCAGAGAGTTTATCCCGGGCAAATTTTTCCATGTGCGAACGATCGAGCTTGCGAAAAAACTTTCCTGCAATGCCCGGCTTGAGAACCTCTCTTCCCATAAACAGATTATCTGCAATCGATAGCGATGGTGAAAGTGCCAGATTCTGGTACACCGTTTCTATACCGGCGCGCTTGGCCTCCATTGGAGAATTAAAATTTACCGGTACACCATCAAGCTCGATGCTGCCGCTGTCCGGGTGAACTGCGCCGGATATTGCTTTTATCAGTGTCGATTTTCCGGCCCCGTTATCACCGATGACTCCTAGAATTTCATTTGGCAGCAGATCAAAATCGGCGTTATCCAGCGCGGTAACCCGGCCATAGCGCTTAACCAGGTTACGTACTTTAAGCAGAGGTTCGGTCATGCGGCTACCCTCCGGATCCAGTTATCAACGGCAACCGCCGAAATGATAAGCACCCCGATAAGAAGATAGGTCCATTGCGGATCACTGCCGAGCAGCCGTAGCCCGAGCGAAAACACGCCAACAATCAGTGCGCCGAAAAACATTCCGAGTATAGAGCCTCGCCCACCGAACAACGATATACCGCCGATAACCACCGCTGTGATCGATTCTATATTGGCCAGCTGACCAGCCGTTGGGGATATTGAACCGATACGGCCGCACAGCATCCAGCCGGCTATGGCGCAGATGAACCCGGCCAGCACATAGACCGAGACCAGAGTCTGCTTGACTCTGACACCGGAAAGCTCTGCTGCGTCCGGATCATCGCCAATGGCATAGACATGCCTGCCCCACGCCGTGTGATTAAGAATATAGTTAAGCAATAGAATAATCAGCACGAGCGCAATCACGCCATAGGTAAACACCGCGCTGCCAAATTTTATTTTCTCGCCGAAAAATTGCAGCAGCGGTGCATGCTCGGCGATATCCTGACTGCGTACGGTTTCGTTTGCTGAATAGAGAAAATTAGAGGCCAGAATAATCTGCCACATGCCGAGCGTAACAATAAAGGGCGGCAGCTTGACATAGGCAACCAGAATACCGTTGATATAGCCGCAAAATGCCCCGACAGATAACCCGGCCATTACCGCAATCTCGGCTGGCAGACCATAGCGGAAAACACACTGCCCCATTACAACCGACGACAACACCATAATGGCGCCGACGGACAGATCGATACCGGCGGTTAATATAACCAGCGTTTGTGCCGCGCCGACTATCCCGACAATCCACACCTGCTGAAGTATTAACGTGAGTGCAAACGGCGAGAAAAACTTGCTGCCCAGCAGCACGCCGAATACGGCAATAGATACCACCAGCACGATCAACGGCACCGCGGATGGCATTTTGTGCAGCCAGTGCTGGATGTGGCCGACCAGCGTTTTTTTACCGTCGTCAAAGGAGGCAACGGCGGTGTCACTGTCGTTCAAGCTGCTTTCGAATTCAGGCAAAGGTTGTTGTGCCATTTGATCGCCACCCGGGAATCTATATTATTTTTGTGCCTGCCGGCATCGAGGAAGAAGCCGGTCTGAATAGTCCAGCTTTTGTTAATCAATGGTGGTAACCAGATCCGGTTGTCAAATTTAGCTCGCCAGGTTAGTTATTTAATCAAGCCAGCTAATCCGGTTAAGTCGGGGCAGCCGGAAATCCGGTTGCCCCGGGCAGGACCCTGTTACCGCTCGCAGGCTTGCGCCATACGAGCTAACATCTTAAGAGCCGCCTAGCCCCAGCAGAGTTCTGTACCCTTTTTGGAATCAATAGACTCTACGCCGTCTGCTGGTTTGTCAGTAACCAGGGCAACTCCAGTATCGAAGAAATCTTTACCGGGAGTATTTTCAGGCTTGCTGCCATCTTTAGCCCACGCAGCGATTGCCTCTACACCCAGCGAAGCCATCAGTAGCGGGTATTGCTGTGACGTTGCGCCGATAACACCTTCTGCGACGTTCTGCACGCCCGGGCAGCCGCCATCAACAGATACGATCAGTACATCGTTTTCGCGACCAACTGATTTAAGTGCTTCGTATGCGCCGGCAGCTGCGGGCTCATTCAGGGTATAGACCATATCGATCATAGGGTCTTTCGCCAGCAGATTTTCCATTGCCTTGCGACCGCCTTCTTCATTACCTTCGGAAACGTCGTGCCCTACAATGCGCGGGTCAGTTTCATCACCCCATTTTTTTGGATCACCGAGTTCAATACCGAAGCCCTGCAGAAAACCCTGATTTCTCAATACGCCTACAGTGGGCTGCGCCACGTTGATATTAAGCAGGCCGATTTTTGCAGTTGCGGCTTTTTCACCCATAGTGGCTTTGGCCCATTTGCCGATCAGTTCACCGGCAAGAAAGTTATCGGTGGCGAAAGTTGAATCGGCAGCGTCGATAGGATCAAGCGGTGTATCGAGTGCAATAACCAGCAGCCCGGCTTCACGCGCCTGAGTAATGGTACCTATGATCGCATCGGGGATAGAGGGTGTAATTAAAATTCCTTTAGCACCATCGGCGATACAGGTTTCAATAGCGGCAACCTGTGATTCGTTGTCGGTGTCGAATTTTCCCGAGTACGATTTCAGTGTGACACCAAGCTCTTTCGCTTTGGCTTGAGCGCCTTCCTTCATTTTTACGAAGAAAGGGTTGCTTTCAGTTTTGGTAATCAGACAGGCGCTGGTATCCGCCTGTGCTGAAGTGACGGCAACAGCACTCAGGGCAACCAGGCCCAGCGCTGCGTTAAGTTTTTTCCTATACATTTTGGGTGTCTCTCCTACGATTTTTTAAAGATTCCAGCGTGGTTACCTGTAAACCGGCTGAATTGATGAGTAACGACGTTGCTAAATGCACCATACGGCACGATATGCACGGCTAGATTCGCACTGAACGAGCGTGATGTCAACAATAAATCCATTTGATTTATTAATTAATACTATGCGAAGGTACGGCAACTTTAACCACCCTCGGAACACACTTGAAAATCCCAGGATCCCAAACCAATTCTGTGGTTCCCCAGGGCGGCGCCAATCAGGTACGGGTTCGCGCGTATAACGAACGTCTGGTTTTGTCTCTGGTTCGTCTTCATGAAAAGCTGTCTAAATCTGAAATAGCAAAACTGACCAGCCTCTCGACTCAAACGGTAACGGTCATTATGCGAGCCATGGAAGAGGAAGGTCTGCTCCTTAAAGGCACACCCCAACGAGGCAAAGTCGGGCAGCCCTCAGTGCCGATGTCGCTGAACCCGGTTGGCGTGTTTTCCATTGGTCTGAAAATCGGCCGCCGCAGTGCGGAGCTGGTTCTAATTGATTTTCTAGGCACGGTGCGTATGAGAATACAACAGCATTACCAATGTCCTCTGCCATCGCCGGTACTCGATTTCACTCTCAAAGGTATCGTGCAGGCCACAGAGACGCTGGAAGAAGATCAACGTAAACGCATCGCCGGTGTGGGCATCGCCATGCCATTCGAGCTATGGAACTGGGTTGAAAAACTCGGCGTCGAATCCAATGAAATGGATGACTGGCTCAATATTGATTTTGCCAGCGAAGTAGCAAACCATTGTGGCTATCCGGTTTACGTGCAAAACGATGCCACCTCCGCTTGTCGGGCTGAACTGACATTCGGCGACGGTGCAAAATACCACGATTTTCTCTATATCTATATAGGTATGTTCATTGGCGGCGGCGTGGTGCTAAATCAGACAGTACAAGCTGGCCGCACCGGATATGCTGGCGCGATCGGCGCTATGCCCGTGAAAAATAAAGACGGAACAATTTCCCAACTGATCGATCATGCCTCACTGTTTGAATTGGAAAAAACGCTTGCACAGCACCGGATTGATCCGGCACGGCTCTGGCAATCTACCGAAAACTGGAACGCGTTCGAACCCTTGTTATCTCACTGGATAGCGTCGACTGCTCAACATCTGGCAGCAACAATTGTATCCGGCTGCTCGTTTCTCGATTTTGAAGCCGTGATAATTGATGGAAGTCTGCCTGTTGAAGTTAAAACAAGAATTATCCAGGCTACCGTTTCAGAGATGCAGAAACTCGATTTGCGCGGAATAATCACACCACAAGTATGCAGCGGTGTTGTCGGGCCCGATGCTCGCGCTATCGGAGGCGCCTGTCTGCCGCTGCACGCACGCTACCTGATGGATCGCAATGTGTTATTCAAAGATGTCGGCAGCATGAACTAGATTATTGCTGATGTTTCTGTTTAGAAGAAGCCAGAAAGGCCTCTACCTCTGCCAGATCTGGTATTGCCGACTGCCCTCCAAGGCCAAGGCAGTTTAGCGCTGCTGCAGCGCTGGCAAACTCTGCAATTCGGGCAACGGGCCATTCCTGCAGCAAGCCGTAGATAAAAGCACCATGATAAACATCACCGCAGCCGGTGGTATCTACCACTTCAACGGGGAACGCTGGCTGCCAATGCGTTTCTGCGGCAGTTTTACAATAGCTGCCCTGCTCCCCTGCGGTAATAGCAACGGTATGTGCGGCTGTGGTATCAAACAGCTTTGCTAATGCCTCTTCGCAATTGCTGCTACCGGTGTAGTCGCAGGCAAAATCAGCACATGCGATCAGTACATCAACCAGCGGTAGAAGTTTATCTATACCCGGGTGTTGCGCCTCTGCATCCAGAACCACCTGCACACCGCCTTCTCTGGCAATTTGTGCAGCGGCAATTGCTGCATCTATAGAATAATGGTCTAAATGCAGGTATCGACTCGCTAGAATCGCTTCTCTGTTGACTTCATCTGCTGCCAGATGGGACTTCCCTTCTCCGGTCCACAGTATGGTTCGCCTGCCGCTACCTGCTTCTACAATAATAAAGGCAAAGCCCATAGAGCCACCCGCCTCTATTAATGAGCGGGTCAGGTCAACACCGTTTTCTGTTAAACCCGCCTGCACCAGTCTGCCGAGTTCATCGTCACCGAATTTTCCGAGAAAAGTTGCGTCGGCACCGAGCCGTGCCAGAGTGACCATAGCGGTGGCAACATTACCACCGGGCTGCTTACTGAAGGTTTGAAGCTCGATTTGCGTATCCGGCCCGGGATAATGCTCCACCACGCCAATGTAGTCGACAACCGCTGTACCCACCCCCGTAACAGACAGTCGATTGCTCATCAGACTTGCGTGAGAACCAGATCGTCCTTTAGTGGCCGATCGGGTTTAATTCCTTTTTTCTCGAGCATTCCGTGATACTCGCGCACAGCGGTTTCTGCATCGAGTTCGCCATCTGCAATACCGCGAAGAATTGTAACGCTCGAAAGCTGATCTTCAGAATTATTGATTTTTCGGCCAAACAGCGCAGCGCGTGCACCATACTTTTTGGCTTCCCACAACATGCGGTAGGAATCGTGGGTGGTACCCGAAGGGCCACCGAGTATTCCAACAATCACGTTTGAATCATAGCGAACCAGAGCCTCCAGTGCTGCCGGGCCGAAATAAGGTATTTTCAGAAAGAGCGGACGACCGGCACTGGTCACTCCGGCCAGGGTTTTGGCTATGGTATCGTTAACGTAGTCTGCAACGTTTGCCGGTGCATTACTGCCCGGCGCGTTCGGTACAAATACTTCTAGAAAATGGCGGAATTCTTTTTGCTCTGCTTCTATACGAAAATCTTTATAAGCCTGCAGACCGGCTCGATCGAGTTCTGTATCGTTATTGAAGGTAATTGAATACAAGCCCAGATCGGCGCCGGTTTTCCGTTCCTCGGGTGTGCATTGCCATTTGCCGCACTGGGCATGATCAATTGTTGTGCTGCGAAAAGGCAATGACGGCTGGTTTGCATAGCCGCCACTGCTGCCCAGCCAGATATCGGTGGTGTCGTTAGCGCGAATGGCAGGCGTTACCGTGCTGTTGTCAAAGAGCCGTTCCTTGATTGTCAGCTGCTCACTGCTGCTGACACTCATGAGCATAATGTCTACCAGCCCCTGCTCGGTAACATCGCGCATGTACTGCATATACTCCTGATGCGTCCGGTAGGGGTGGCGATCAGCATCAGCGCCGCGGTTTGTTCCCGGAGACGGTATTCCGCCCCCCATATCGCCGTCTTTTGCATCGGCGAGAATGAAATCCCCGACCGAGGAATCAGCCAGAATACGAGATACTTTTTCGTCGAGTGTTTTTTTCATCAGCGTCAGGTTGGTGTCCGGTTGGGTGATTAAAAGTCAACTTTACGTGGTGAGTATCAGGCGAGCGGCAACAGAGAATACACCTACATGACTTGCCTTTTTTGTCCCTATTCAGGCGCTGACACTCGTTACGTGGAATAACTATGCGCCTTATGCCAGTGCCAGAACAGCAACAGAGCCAGAACAGAAACAGAAATTCGGTGCCATGCAGGTATATTCTCTATTGCCAATCGCCGATCGCCATACTCGTGCAGAATTGGAAATTAGAATGACATGATAATGAATTACTCCGGTTTATTCACTTATTCATGTTCAACTCAATCGCTACTGCTGGCCGGACGACTGCATACGCAGCAGATTTCTCACTCCCGGAAATACACCCTGCCACTCAGGTATTGGCTTCGTTGCGGCGTCTGGCCAGAAACTGCTGGTGCGATTGCGCAGTGCCATCGTGAAACGACCCGGTCCATTGATCCCACGGTGCCTCCAGCCCGCCATAATTGCAGGTAAAATACCGATGGTGCAACTGATGGTGAAAAGTACCCAGTGGTAATACCAGCTTACCGCGCCACACAATTCCGTGATAGCCGGTGTGCGTTGTTGCCGCAGACAGGGTGAAATAACTCAAGTGAAATATAATAAGCAACGGGCTGGATGGAATAACAAAGTGTATCAATACCGTGCTTAGGTAAATCGTGTGCTCAAGCGGGTGCATCGACAAACCCGACCAGGGTCCGACATTAGTATTGCGATGATGCAGAGCATGTATACGCTGATACAACGGTGCATTGTGGATTAACCGGTGAATTAAAAAGAAGTGCGTTGTTTCCCACATAGGCAGAAGAAAAATCAACAGCACCAGCCAGGGAAGATCACCCGGAAACGACAACGCCGGTGCGTAACCGTTGCTAAGGGCCCAGAGCATCAATACTTCATAGGCGGTCCAGATCGTCACCCCGCTTGCGAGCGTCCAGAACATGTTGTCGTGCACTTGCGAGTTAAACGTAAAGATCCGGCTGCTTCTGGCCAGCGGCCGGGCATCAAAGCGGTAGTCATCTCCCTGCCGGCGCCAGATATAAAAATACAGATGCAGCGAACCCGCAACCAGGCACATCAGCGCCAGGTTGCGAATATAAATGTGTGCGATCCAGTGGAATGAAAATTCGGTTGTGTTTTCTATAACAGGCTGCAGCAGTAGCGCCGAGACAATGGCCAGCAGCAGAATAATTAGCCGTTCAGAAACCGGAAACCAGCCGCTGATCATCCACCGGACAATAGCGCGGAGATCGGGAGGCCAGCGAAAATACGGTGATACACTGACCGGCAGCGCCGGTGTGTAGTGCCACGGATTTTTACTGCGGGCGGTTGCACTATCCGACACGGCACTGCTGCCGGGCGTCTGATTTGCCGCATCGCCGTAACCCGACGTTGAATTTTCCATGCTATTTTTCACCTTTCATGACTGCAGAATTACCGGCAGATCAAATATATTTCCTGAGCTATACCATTCTATAAATCAACACCAGGCTTAACTCACTCAATAGAGGCTTTGTCGCGTTTGTCGGAAGTTGCGGCAACAATAGGGGAAATTACCCCCCGGCACTTTACATTGACACAGGCCGTCTTACCCGATGCCATAGCCCGACGCAGCGCCGGGCCCAGCTGTGCGCGTTCTGTCACCAGTTCACCATGGCCACCAAGCCCTTCAAACAACGTATGAAACGGTATATCGCGGAAGTCGGTGGCGAAGTGCTGCCCGTTTTCGAATAATCGTTCCTGCTGCTGACTGATGCAGTCAAGCCCGCCGTTGTTATCGATTACCACGGTGATCGGAAGGCCTTCCTGAAAGGCTGATTCTATAGATAAACCGCCAGACATAAACGCGCCATCACCGGATATAACCACAACCTGGCTCTCCGGGTGTGTGGCCTTGGCCGAAACACCAAAGCTAACCCCCACACCCAGCAGTGAGTAGTTTCCCGGGTGCATAATGCCGCCCAGTTTTTTGCCGCGCCATCCGGCCATATTTACGGCAATCTCGTTCCAGAAGTGGGTATTGCCACCATCAAAAACCAGCCAGTCTTCATCACCCATTTCGGCCTGAACGTCGAGCCCGAGTTGCAGCGGGTGCATCAGCCGGTTGCTTTTTGAATCTTCAATAGATTCCGCTTCCATGTGCGCCTCCCACTCCTCAACCCAAACGCGACGCCGCTCTTTCTGCAGATCAAACCAGGGCGCCCAGGTTTTACCGATCGCACTTAATGCCTGCAGAAACGCGCCGGGATCTGAAAGCAACAGCTCATCGGCGGCGTAGTTATAGCCAAGCTCTTCTGCACTGCCGTTGACACAGATGAGTGTGGTCTCCTTCGGGAAAAACGGCGGGTTGCCAAAATTCATTTGATTGTCGAGACGCCCGCCGATCATGATGACCACATCGGCCTCCTGGATTGCCGGTTTCGACGGATGATACTGATGGAAGTCTGCGAGCCCCATATAGGCTTCACATTCCTCGCCGAGCAATTTACTGTGATAGGGCACATTGAAGATCGGCATGCGCAGTGTTCGACCGGTCGACTCAAGCAGGTCTTCAGTGCGGGACCACCATACGCCGTGACCGCCGATAATCAGCGGGCGCTCTGCCCTTTCTATAATTTCCATAATATGAGCCAGCGCCTGCGGTTCCGGCCAGGCGCGCTGCGGCAACCGCGCCAGCCGATTCCACGGTCGTTCATCGCGCCCTGCATTATCTGCAAACGAAGAGAACATGATATCGACTGGCAGGCTGATATGCACCGGACCGGGATAGCCCGAAGTAGCTGCATGCCAGGCGCGCTCGACAAATTCACTGATGCGTTCACCGTCGGTCACCTGCACCGAGTACTTAACCAGCGGCGCTGCGATCGCTACGTCGTCTATTTCCTTGAAGCCACCAGCGCCCTGGCGCTTCAGCGTGGATGACCCGGTAATAAAAATAACCGGCGAGCGCTCGCCGCCTGCTTCGAGCATTGCCGGTACCGCATTGGCAAACCCTTCAGGCCCGACCAGACACACGGCGGGGGTGCGGGTAATGCGCGAATGCCCGTCGGCCAGGTGCCCTGCGGTTTGCTCATGCGGGCAGTTAATCACCGGCATTTGCGATTCCATAAATCCTTCAAGTGCCGGGTTGCAGAACCCGCCAGCCAGGGTGAAGACATGATTGACGCCTTTTTCTTTCAGTGCCTGCGCGAGCAAAGCGCCGCCACGAATCCGGTCAGGTTGGGTCATAGGGTGTGTGCTCCGCTAGGTTAATACTTCAGTCTGCACGTGGTTGTTGAGTTTTCACGATTGCTGAGACTTGTCGATGATGCTGGCATTATTCCACGCCCACACAGGTTTCAGCCAGTGCGTTTCTATCCAGCCACAGATTCGCCAGACAGTCTGGCTGATAATTTCTGCTAGTCACGCTCCAGTCGGCAGTCGTATACTCGTTAGCGAACACATTCTGTAAGACGATTATTCTTACCGCTGTTCAGCCAACTATTGGAGGAAATCATGAAAAAATCACTAATTGCCATTGGCGTTTTTCTATCCGGAACCTTGTTGTCCGGTATTGCCAGTGCAGAGTATCCGGAACGCGACATCACCTACCAGATTACGTTCGCACCCGGTGGCGGCTCAGATATCCGCGCCCGCGCGCAGCAGCCTCACCTTGAGGAAGATCTGGGGGTAAAAATGCAGATGCAATACAAGCCTGGCGGTGGCGGATCGCTGGGCTGGTCGAATATGGCGAAGCAAAAAGCCGACGGCTATTTCATGACCGGAATTAATATTCCGCATATTGTACTGCAGCCGCTCGCACGTGATAACGCCGGGTACAAGACCGAAGATATCAAGCCGGTCGTATTGTTCCAGCACATTCCTTTCGGCATTACCGTACTCGCTGATTCGCCGTTTCAAACTCTCGATGACCTGGTTACCTTTGCCAGGGAAAATCCGGGCAAGCTGACGATTGGCGGTTCAGGTACCTGGGATGCAACGCATATCGCGCACCTGCAGTTCGAAAAACTGGTCGGTTCGAAAATGACTTATATACCGCACAAGGGCGGCAAACCTAAACAAACAGCGTTGCTCGGTGGCCATACGATGGCTAGCTGGTTCGGCACCAGCGAATGGCTTCCTCATGGCGAAAAAGTGAGAACACTGGCAGTTGCCTCTGCTGAACCAGTGGCCACCAACCCGGATCTGCCAACATTTAAATCACTGGGTTTTGACTTGCTCTCGGCCGTTTACCACGGCGTAGGCGTACCAAAAGATACCCCGGACGATATCGTCGCTCGCCTGCAGTCGGCATTTTTAAAGGTGGCCAATGATCCTGCCACGCATGAACTGAAACTAAAGAGCGGAATCGTACCGCTGGCTATGCCGTCGGCTGAAGCGCAGGCACTGATCAATCAGCGCGTCATCGACTGGACCCCCATTGTCGAGGAATTTAAATAGTTTTATCCCTGTTCGTTAACTGCAACAAACGACTGCAAGCGGCAGTCGTAAAGCCCGGGGAACACTAAACCATGCTGGACGGACTATTAGCCGGTGCCGCTCACCTGCTGGTGATAAAAAACCTGTTGCTGCTGTTTCTCGGCACGGCACTCGGCATTGTTTTCGGGGCGATCCCGGGATTGACGGCAACCATGGGCCTGGCGCTACTGGTGCCGTTCACTTTCTCGATGGATCCGACCACGGGCCTGTTAATGCTGGCCGGTATCTACGTTGGCGCTATGTACGGCGACGCGATACCGGCAATTCTTATCAACACCCCGGGCACACCCGCGGCCATCGCCACCACCTTCGACGGCTATCCGCTGTCACAAAAAGGCATGGCTCAGCATGCACTGGTTGCAGCAGCTTTCGCTTCGTGCTTCGGCAGCCTGCTGGCGAATGTTGTGCTGGCTGTAGCCGCTGAGCCACTGGCAGAATGGTCACTCGCGTTCGGTCCGCCTGAGTATTTCTGGCTGGGTGTGTTCGGTCTGACAATAGTCTCGGTGCTGTCTGCAGATAACCTGCTTAAAGGCTTTGTCACAGCGGCTATCGGTTTGTTGCTGTCGACCGTTGGAATTGCGGCATTATCGGGTGATGTCAGGCTGACTTTCGGCTTCCCTGATCTGCAGGGCGGAATCGGCCTGGCCGGTGCCCTGATCGGTTTTTTCTGCCTGCCGGAGATATTGTCTAATGTTATCGGCAAGCGACGAAACACCTATGCCGGTGAGCAAGTACAGCCGAGTATAAAAATAATACGCGAGACAATATTTGATCTGGTCAGGCGGCCAGTACTCATGACGCGTTCAGCTATTATCGGCCTGGTGGTTGGTGTCGCACCCGGTGCCGGCGGCAATATTGCCAGCATGGTCTCTTATAGCGAGGCAACGCGCTGGGAAAAAGACAACCACGAATTCGGCAAAGGCACCACACGAGGAGTAGCGGCTTCCGAGGCAGCCAACAGTGCGATGGCGCCGGGCTCGATGATTCCATTGTTAACGCTCGGCATACCCGGGTCACCACCCGCCGCCGTTATACTTGGCGCGCTCATGCTGCACGGCATGCAACCCGGCAATGATCTTTTCGCCATCTATTCCGATACCACTTACGCCTTTATCGTCGGGCTGGCGGTGGCGGCGGTGGCTGTTTTAATACTTGGCACACTGGGCTCATTCATCTACGCCCGAATCATCAACATACCATCAACGGCAATGGCACCGGCCATACTGGTTATGACCGCACTGGGCTCTTACGCCATTCGAAATAACATGCTCGACGTCTGGATGATGCTGATTTTCGGGGTTGTAGGTTTTATCCTGAACCGACTACGCTACCACCCGGCGCCATTGGTTCTTGGTTTTATTCTAGGCCCTTATATAGAAGACGGGCTGGTACAGTCAAAAATGATCGGTGGCGCATCCGGAAATGTGCTTGCGTATATGACTCTGCGCCCCATCTGCCTGGTGCTGATTGCGCTTTGCATTATCTCCGCGCTGTGGCCACTGGTGGCCGGGGTACTGGCACGCAATAAAAATAAAGCTGACACTCAAAACGTATTGTCTGGCGGTGCAGTCGCTGGCGACACTACACCGACCGACGTGCTGCCCGATGACACCCGGAGTTTCAATGCCGACCTGTGGGTTGGCTGCGCCGCTCTGGCTATTGCCGCTATCACGTTTACAAACACACTCGACCTCAGTGAATACGGCCGTGTATTTGTACAGTACACGTCTATTGTGCTGGCACTGCTAGGCGTAGTTACTGTATATAGAGGAATTGCAAACAAGGAAAATCAGGCTCTATTTGCGTCCGGAACGGAGCGCAACCGAGTATTGCTGGGTATTGCTTTATTAATAATCTATCTGGCCGTCGTGCCGCTTACGGGCTTTCTGATCGCAACGGTGCTTTTTTATTTCGTCCTGCATACTGTGCTGCACGATTATCGCCTCGCATCCGTCGAAGCCGCTAAAGCGCTCGGCTATTCGCTGGCAGTACCCGGGTTTCTGTATGTTTTATTTGCCAAAATCCTGCATGTACCGCTGCCTTAACAGCTGCAGTTAAAGCGTAAATCAGCGTTGCGATTACATAATCCGCTTTCGCCCTAGCCAACAGCGCGGCTGCTGTCTTCACCTGAACCCGATTCAGGTTCACGTCGATCACGAATCACGGTAATGCGATTCATCGACCGATGCTGCGGCAGATAATCTGCCACTGCATAGTGCATGGTTACCCTGTTATCCCACATTGCCAGCGTATTGTTGGTCCAGCGCCAGCGTAGTTGATCTTCGGGTCTGTTCATATGACCGGCAAGCCAGGTGATCAGCGCGTTGGATTCGGTGGTGGTCATACCAACTATATGGCTGACAAAAGCTTCATTGAAGTTCAGAAACGGTCGGCCGGTTACCGGGTGACGGCCTATTAACGGGCGGATACTCTGCCCCATTCGAGTCATCCCGCCACTGAGCCGTTCTGCTGCAGTTTTCCCGTTGCTGTCTTCAGAAAAATTATTACGGAAATCCCCCATGTCGTGTATCGCTTTTAGCTCCTTCAGGTGGGCTTTCATCCCCTCTGACAAACGATCATAAGCGGCGTAACAACTCGACCATAATGTATCTCCGCCAACTTCAGGTACATGGCGCGCAATTAATATCGAGGCAAACGGCTGCTCCTCTTTGAAGGTGAGATCGGTATGCCAGCTATTGGTATCGGGGGGCGTTGCCTCATTGTTTTCCAGCAGCATTATATTTTCAAAACCGGGCACATGCGGATACAGCGGATGAGGCGCACTCAGCTCACCGAAGGATTGCGCAAACGCCAGGTGCGACGCGGGACTAATGTCGGCATCACGCACAAATATAACCTGATATTCGAGCAGGGCCCGGTACAACGCGTCGAGTACTTCGCTCGATAATTCACGCGACATATCCAGCCCACGCAATTCGGCGCCAATGACTGGTGTTACCGGGTGAACTGAGAACATGCTGGAGTTCCTCAAAATTGGATGAACAGCTTGACGATTAATTTATACTTAGTTGCCGGGCGCGCTCTTCGACCGCTCGATTATAAGCCAGCGCCGCCACCGCCAGATCTCCGACCGCGACGCCACGAAATATAAATGCAGAGGATTGTTTCGAATTATATTTTATTTCATCATTCAGCAAATCGGTCAAGTCCCCGGCCACCTGATTTAAATCAACCAGCGGTTCTTTCATGACTTCTTCCTGGGTTTTATCGTCAATGTAGATTTGCCCGAAAGCCTGATAAGTTGACTTAACCCAGGGGCCACCCTGATCAATAATTATCGCAAACGAACCACTTTTTACCCATTGTGCGCTGAGAAACGGCCTAGACACGCTATGCAGCGACACACTACTTACCACAATATCTGATTCACGCAGGCACTGCTCAGGTGCAGCCTGTCTGAATGCTAAACCCAGCTCTGCAGCCACCGCCGCAATTCTCTCTATTCCCTTACTGCCACGACCAGCAACCATAACCGAATTAATCGGGAACAATTCGACCAGCGCTCTGAGGTGGCTCTGTGCCTGTACGCCGGTGCCGATCAGAGCAAGTGTGGCGCTTTGCGGATTAGCGAGCCGCTTCGAGGCAAGCGCTGATAAACCGGCCGTTCGAACCGCCGTTACCCAATTGGCGTCGAGTGTTGCCTTCAGGGCTCCGGTTTCGCTGTCCAGCAGCATAATACCACCGTTCACGCCCGGTAGGCCCCGTGCTTTATTTCGATCATTAGCGATTACCGACTTTACGACGATCAATCCGGAATCATCAGAGGCAGACAAGGTAGCCATCATATAGCGGCCGTCCCGCGCACGAGTTACGGTCTTGGGGGCAACGGATATCTCACCGTTTTTTACACCGGAAACCGCCTGCTCGATCGCCTCTATAACTTCAAGATTACTAATATCGAGGGACTGAAGCTCGGCGTCACTTAGAAAAACCGGTGTAGTCGTGTCGGGCATTATAGATCAATAACTCTAGAATTTTCGAAAAAAACGGGTTCGGTCAAACATATCTTCCAGCGCTTCCATTCGGGTGCGGGTGTTCTCCCAGTCATGTTCCTGAACGTGAGCTAATAGTATCTCGGTTAATAGCATTCCGGTTACGTTGGAATCCCAGGCTGATGGAACCGATATATGATTGCGGAAGGTCAGATCGGCCAGTGGTGCTACCGGAGAGGTCCACTGGTCGGTGAACAGAATAATTTTGGCCTCACGTTCACTGGCCATTTCTGCAAGCCGCAACGTTGAATTTTCGTATCGGCGAATATCGAAAATCACAATCACGTCATCGGCGTTTACATCCAGTATATAGTGGGGCCAGGCATTTGAGTTAGAGGCCACATGAGTTACTTGCTCGCGAATGACCTGCAAGTGCAAAAAGAAATAATCGGCCAGTGTCCGGGTGATACGACCACCGACAACAAACACACGGCGCCCGGGATCAGACACCAGATTGCAGGCCAGATCAAATTGCGCCGGATCGACCTCACCCAGCGTCTGCCCTATGTTTTCTATTACCGATTTAGTAAAGCGATTTAGAATATGTCCGTCGGGGGCATCGTCAACCCACTTTTCGCGTTTGGTTAACGGGCTGGAAATTGTCTCATCAAGCTCGCGCCGAAGTGCCTGTTGAAATTCAGCAAAGCCTTTAAACCCCAGTTTTTGTACCAGCCTGGCGACCGTCGGCGTAGATACATCGGCAGCTTCAGCCAGTGTGGTGATGGTGCCCAGACCGGATACCGGATAGTTCTTTAATATAATATCGCTGAGTTGCCGCTCTGATCGAGTCAGCGCTGCAACATTAGAGCGCAGCTGCTCAGCCACGGTTTCACGAGCCATTGTTATCGCCTTCGCCGCAAGCGCCCTGCGGCCATTGTCGACACAGTGAAACTGCATGCTGAAAGCACTGCAGGGAGTGGCTCCGGTCGGTCAGCGGAAGGCAGGTATTGTAGCCTGACAAATTATCGATAGCCGCTGAAAATTCATTTCCACCATCACCGGCACACGCTTCAGCGGCGAGTATCGCCGCGCCAGACGCGGTAAATTCCGGCAGCATTGCTGCGTGAACCTCTCGATTCAGCACGTCCGCCAGAAACTGAACGAAGTACGGATTTTTACTCATGCCCCCGTCGATGCGAACCGCAGCTGGCAGCTCAATACATTCACCCATTGCCGAAACGACTTCAGCAGCACGCAGTGCAATACTTTCTATAACCGCTCTGACCAGACTGGATTTATCGGTATCGAGTTGCAGCCCGAACCAGGCGCCACGCGCGTTGCGATCCCAGTACGGACACGCCAGCCCGGATAGCGCAGGCACAAACACCAGGCCGCTATCGATCATGGCAGGGCCTTTAAACGAATTAATAGACTCGATTGTGTCGAACAAACCCAGAGACCGGGCCCAGTTTACGGCAGCACTGGCGGTATAGATACCGCCGTCCAGTGCGTACATCGCCTGTCCGTGAGATTTTTTCCAGGCAACGGTGGGCAATAGTCCCTGGTCCGGCTTGCGAAATGCGGTTTTACCAGTAACGGCCAGTGCAAAGGCCCCGGTACCAAAAGTAATTTTCAGATCGCCGGTATTCCTGCAACCGGAACCGTACAACGCGGCCTGCTGATCAACGATAGAGGCAACCACCGGAACCGTGCCATGGGCAAGCTCAATACTACCCAAAACGTTAGAATCAGGCTCTGCAGTGGTGGCGACAATTTCGGGCAACAAATCCACCGGCACAGCGAACAGCTTACCGAGTTTTTCATCCCAGCAGCCCGATTCCAGATTCATCAGTGATGTTCGTGAAGCCGTAGTTATATCGGTAACAAAGCGGCCAGCGAGTCGATCGAGGAAAAATGCGTCTGTGGTACCCAGTCTTAAAACGCCTTGTTTCCGGGCTTTCTGAACCTCTGGCAGGTGCTCCAGCATCCACGCAAACTTACTGGCGGAAAAATACGACTCCAGCGGCAGACCGGCGCGCTCCAGGGTAGTAGTTTCGTGGCCTTCGCTCTTGAGCTTTTCAATGTGATCCTGAGTTCGGTTGTCCTGCCAGACCAGAACCGGACTCAGGGCACGGCCGCTGCGCGCGTCCCAGGCAACGCAGCTTTCGCCTTGATTCGCTAGCGCGATGGCGTCGATTTTTCCAGCTGCCTGCAAACTGGCTTTAATGTTAGAGAGTAATTCCTCGGCGTCGTGCACAACCCACTCCGGGTGCGGGTAATATTGCTTGTGCTCAACAGCGTGGCATAGCTCATGGTTTCCATTCGTATCAATCACCAGCACCCGGGTACTGGTCGTTCCCTGATCAACGGCTGCAATACGCATTACTGATCCCTTTGTACAAAGTTATATTCAGATCATCCGATGGAGTGTTCCGCACCTGCGGGTCCAAGGGATAGCGGTGGTTTTAGATTTTCAAGGTGGTGCCAAATCCGTTAAGGCAATGCGCATGTAGCAGGCCTACCTGCTCAGATTCATGATCATCGGTTCCGGCTCAGGCGGTTGCTCAAACCAGCTTAACGGTATTGATTGAAAATATATTGACGCAATCGTCGTGAATGTATAATAATTCACATCAGGGCGGGCAACAAGTCCGTACGGAGGATACAAGCCGGTGAAACTGTCCCGGGAGTATAGAAAAGGGAAAATTGAGCAAGGTATATAGATAGGGACGGATAAACCGGGTCGGAAAAACCAAAGCAGAAAAACCAGATCAGAAAAACCTCGGATGACAAACCCCGTAAATACACCGCAGAGTACACAACCGCCGGAAAGACAATCCCCCACTGACAACTATGTGGCAGGCTACTAAAGCAAATCATGTCCAATCAGCAACAAACAGAATCTGAACCGGATCCCGTCGATACGGTTCGCCACGCTCACCCGCTGGCCAGATTTTATGTGCGCCATGTAGATCGGATCAACTACGCCATTGGCCGGGTAATGATGTACAGCCTGTTTCTTATGGTGGCTATCCTGTTGTGGTCTTCCATTTCCAAAGCCGCATTTGTTGTTCCTGCCTTCTGGACACTCGAAGTCGCACAGTTTGCGCTGGTTGCCTACTATCTGCTCGGCGGAGCCTATTCCATTCAGCTCGGATCCAATGTACGCATGGACCTGTTCTATAGCCGCTGGTCCGATAAACAAAAAGCCTTCATCGATTCCATCACCATCTTTTTCCTGATCTTTTATCTGGCGGTTTTGCTATACGGCGGCATCGATTCAACCCTGTACTCACTGGAATACAATGAGCGCAGTCCCAGTCTCTGGCGCCCGTATATGTGGCCGATAAAAATGATCATGTGCATCGGGTTTTTCCTCATGCTTTTACAGGCAATTTCTGAACTCATCAAAGATGTCTGCAAGTTGCGCGGGGTGACCGTCTAATGGCTCACGAAACTATTGCACTGGCGATGTTTGCATCCATGATGCTCATGCTGATGACCGGCCAGCGCGTGTTCGCAGCCATTGGCGCAGTCGCCGCTATTGCCGCCATACTGCTATGGGGTACCGGCGGCTCTGATATACCCTTCTCCGCCGCGATGAAAGTAATGAAGTGGTATCCGATGCTGACACTGCCCATGTTTATATTTATGGGCTATGTGTTATCGGAAAGCCGCATAGCGGATGATCTCTACCGTATGTTTCATGTGTGGATGGGGCCGATCAATGGCGGCCTGGCCATTGGCACAATCGGCTTGATGGTATTAATTTCAGCCATGAACGGACTATCCGTTGCCGGTATGGCAATCGGGGCAACTATTGCCTTACCGGAACTGCTGCGACGGGGCTATGACAAGCAAATGGTCACCGGTGTTGTGCAGGCCGGTTCCTCGCTCGGTATCTTGGTACCGCCGTCGGTGGTACTGGTGCTGTACGCCATGATCGCCAGGCAGCCGGTCGGCCAGCTATGGCTCGCCGGCGTGGTTCCCGGCCTGATGATGGCGGCCATGTTCATTTTATATATAGCAATCCGTTGTCGCCTGCAGCCACACCTCGGACCGGCGCTACCGCAGGCAGAACGTGAAGTCTCCATGCCTGAAAAACTGCGCCTGCTGCGTGCCGGGCTGCTGCCTCTGGCAATTTTCTTTACCATGATGATCCCATTTGTCAAAGGCTGGACAAGCCTCGTTGAAAGCTCCGCTATTGGCGCGATGACCGCATTTACCGCCGCAGTATTAAAAGGTCGCATGACGCGCAAAGTGTTTGAGGTATCTGTACGGCAGACACTGGCGATCTCGTGCATGTTTATGTGGATAGTACTTGCAGCACTGGGTTTCGGCGCTGTATTCGATGGTCTTGGTGCGGTCAATGCGATCGACCAGTTATTCACAGAGCAACTGGGACTAAACCCCTGGCTGGTACTTATAATGATGCAGCTGTCTTTTCTGTTGCTCGGCACATTCCTCGATGATACCGCCATGCTCGTTATTGTAGCGCCGTTGTATGTGCCGCTGGTGAAAACGCTGGGCTTCGATCTGATCTGGTATGGCGTGCTATACACAATCACTACACAAATTGCCTATATGACGCCGCCATTCGGTTACAACCTTTTTCTGATGCGCGCTATGGCGCCGCCGGAAATTGGCATTAAAGATATATACACATCCATTATACCGTTCGTACTGGTTATGATTCTGGCTCTTTCACTTATTATGGTTTTTCCAGATATCGCCATGTGGCTTCCCAACTATGTCTACGGGAAATAACCGGTATTTCATTTCAATGAAGGAGAAGATGATGTCAAACAGACGTAAGTTCCTTACAACAGCAGGCGCTACCGTTGCCGGTGCATCGGTCATCGGCGCCCCGGCTATAATCAAGGCAGCGCCCAAAATCAAATGGCGGTTGCAGACCTATTCCGGAGCTCCACTGGGCGCACACGTTATCAAGCCTCAGATTGAAGCATTTAACAAAGCGGCAAACGGCGAAATGGAGATAGAACTCTACTACGCCGATCAGCTGGTCCCGACAAGTGAACTGTTTCGGGCTATGCAGAAAGGCACTATAGATGCAGTTCAGTCAGACGATGCAACCATGGCATCACCTGTCGATATCAGTGTTTTCGGCGGCTACTTTCCGTTTTCGACACGCTACAGCCTCGATCTGCCGGTACTGTTTGACCGCTACGGCCTGAACGAAATATGGGCCGAAGCCTATGGTGAAATAGAAGGCGTTGAATGGCTTGGTGCCGGCGCCTGGGATCCCTGCCATATATTCACCAAAGAACCAATCAATTCGCTGGCCGACATGAGAGGCAAGCGTGTATTCGGTGTACCGACTGCCGGTCGATTCCTCTCTCGCTACGGGTTGATTCCGGTAACTGTGCCCTGGGAAGACGTAGAAGTCGCCATTCAAACCGGAGAGCTCGACGGCGTTGCCTGGTGTGGATTCACTGAAGCCTACGAGGTCGGCTGGGCCGATGTCTGCAACTATGCCCTGCTGAATAATGTCACCGGTGCCTGGTGTGGCTCTTATTTCGCCAACTCCGATAGCTGGGCGAAAGTACCTCCACATCTTCAGGAACTATTCAGAATCACCATGGATCAGTCACACTATTATCGTCAGGTCTGGTACTGGGGCGGTGAGGCCGATCTGCGAGTGAACGGTAAAAAGATGGAACTGACCACTATACCAGCAGAAGAGTGGGATACCGTTGTCAAAGATGCGGAATCATTCTGGGAAGAGCTGGCCTCTATCAGCCCCAGAACCGAAAAGGTAGTAAATGCCTACAAAAAATACAATGAAGTTATGCAGAAAGTAGGTGTTCCGTACCGCTATAGTTAATAGCGACGGCAATGCATCGGGGCCGCATTTTGTGCGGTCCCGTTGCCTGGGAGCCTGTCTGAGAATGAATGATCTACTGCGGATGCGGTCTTTTGGCCAGCTATTGCGATCATTTTCGTTAAAGAAGAGCAACTATTCGCCTCTAATGATCAAAATATCTGACCTAAAACCTCACGCCCTCGCTACGACCCCAATTCTCGGACAGCCACCTAGCAATATCAGGTTCGGACAAAAACAGACGTGCAAATAACAACAGAGCCCGCTGTTCGTGTGTATAACGCGCAAGGGGTACACGAGATCATTCTGGTCTGCGAGCACGCGAGTGCTTTTATACCAGAGCAGTACCAGAACCTCGGGCTCGATAACAACGCGGCACAGAGCCATGCGGCGTGGGATCCGGGCGCAGCGAATACCGCGCACTATCTGGCAGACAGACTCAATGCGGTGCTCGTTGAGAGCACGATATCGCGGCTGGTTTATGACTGCAATCGTCCACCGGAATCAGCCACGGCGATGCCCGCGAAAAGTGAAATTTTCACCATACCGGGCAACAGGAATCTGTCAGACGAGCAAAAGCAATACCGCATCGAAAACTACTATAACCCGTTCAAAGCACAGTTAGCCCGTTCCATAGAGCAGCATCCGGTGGCCGCCGTACTGGTTACGGTGCACAGTTTTACGCCGGTGTACAATGGCATTAAGCGGCCTGTCGAGATCGGTTTTCTACACGACCAGAACAGCCAGCTTGCCGAAACCATGCTCGATGTTGCCAGCGGGTATAATATCCAGCTCAACCAGCCCTATGGCATTGCGGACGGCGTTACCCATACCCTGAAACTACACGGGGTGGAAAATGGGCTGCACAACGTTATGATCGAAATACGCAACGACCTGATCCAGTCAGACAGCCAGTGTCGTCAAATGGCAGAACACCTCGAGCTGTGGCTGACACAATCACTACCGAAACTAGAAACTCAACCTAGATTAACCGTGGAATAGTTACAAATGAAAGGCCTGCTCAGTCTGGAAGAATTAAAAACCGCTGCTGCGGCAGATGAGATAGACACCGTACTGGTCTGCCTTGTCGATATGCAGGGTCGCCTGATGGGCAAGCGGTTCCATGTCTCGAACTTTTTAGAAAGCGCATGGGAGGAAACGCACTGCTGCAACTACCTGCTCGCCACCGATCTGGAGATGGGCACACCCGATGGCTATGCCTCGTCCAGCTGGGAAACCGGCTACGGCGATTACATCATGAAACCGGATTTATCAACTCTGCGCACCCTGCCGTGGCTCGAAGGCACTGCGCTGGTGCTGTGCGATATTCTTGATCATCACACCCACAAAGCGGTTCCGCACTCACCACGCGCCGTATTAAAACGCCAGATAGAACGGCTGCAGTCACTCGGCTATACCGCCATGATGGCAACCGAACTGGAGTTTTTTCTGTTCCGTGAATCACTCGATGAGCTGCGTCGCAGACACTACATGGATCTTGAGCCGATCAGCGACTACAACGAGGACTATCATATCCTGCAAACCACTAAGGAAGAGCCGGTCATGCGCCGTCTGCGCAACGCGCTCTATAAAGCGGGAGTACCCATTGAAAACTCCAAGGGCGAAGCCGAATCGGGTCAGGAAGAGCTCAACATACGCTATAGCGAGGCGCTCTCCTGCGCCGATCACCACAGCCTTGCCAAGCACGCCACCAAAGAAATCGCCTGGCAGCAGGGCCACGCGGCAACGTTTATTCCAAAGTGGCATGCTGACCGGGTCGGCAGTGCCAGCCACGTTCATATGTCGCTGTGGAAAGACGGCAGCAATGTTTTTCACGATCCACAAGGGCAGTACGGTATGTCGGGTCTGATGCGTCATTTCATGGCGGGCATCATTCACTATGCACCCGAGTACACTGTTTTTCTTGCACCCTATATAAATTCCTATAAGCGGTTCATGAAAGGAACCTTCGCCCCGACAAAAACAGCCTGGTCAGTTGACAACCGTACCGCAGGTTTCCGGCTTTGCGGCGAAAGCACAAAAGCCGTTCGGGTTGAGTGCCGCATACCCGGCTCCGACGTCAACCCCTATCTGGCGCAGGCCGCTCTTCTGGCTGCCGGCATCAAAGGGATCGAAGATAAACTGGAACTGGCAGATGCTGCGACCGGCGATCTATACAACGATGACTCAGTCGCCGAAATACCATCGACCCTGCGTTCCGCAATAGAGTGCTTTAAAAATTCGACCATGCTGACCGAGGCCATGGGTGAAGAGGTTATCGCACACTATACGCATTGCGCCGAGTGGGAACAGGAGACATTTGATCGCGCTGTTACCCAGTGGGAAGTTGCCCGCGGATTTGAGCGCGCTTAGCGTACGGCAGTCGTCACCATAGAACCTGATTATACCGATTTGTTTTTATAGATAAATCATTTGAATAAACCTTACTATTGTAGATATAGAAATTATGACACTAACCGGCAACTGGTCATACCCGACCAACATCCGCTTTGGCGCTGGCCGCATCAGCGAGATTGCTGATGCCTGTGCAGCGGCAGGCATCAAACGCCCGCTACTGGTGACAGACAAGGGTCTGGCTAATCTGGATATCACCACTAACACGCTCGACTTACTCGATGCAGCAGGGCTCGGTCGTGCTCTGTTTGCCGACGTCGACCCTAACCCGAACGAGAAAAACGTCGAAGAAGGCGTGCGCGCCTACCGCGATGGCGGCTACGACGGCGTGATCGCCTTCGGCGGCGGATCCGGGCTCGACCTTGCCAAGACAGTGGCGTTTCTAGCCGGGCAGACTCGACCGCTGTGGGATTTTGAAGACATTGGCGACTGGTGGACACGCGCCGATGCCGACGCAATCGCACCGATAGTCGCGGTACCGACAACAGCGGGCACCGGCTCTGAAGTCGGCCGTGCCAGTGTTATTTCGAACACGTTAAGCGCCGAGAAGAAAATTATATTTCACCCTAAAATGCTGCCGGCTGTTGTTATCTGTGACGCTGAGCTAACTGTCGGTATGCCGCAATTTATCACTGCAGGTACGGGCCTGGATGCATTTGCCCATTGCGTAGAGGCTTATTCCAGCCCGCACTACCACCCGATGAGCCAGGGCATTGCGCTTGAAGGAATGCGTCTGGTTAAAGATAATCTACCGGTAGCTTACACAGACGGCACTGATCTTACCGCTCGCGCCAACATGATGAGCGCGGCATCAATGGGTGCCACCGCATTTCAGAAGGGGCTGGGCGCGATCCATGCCATGAGCCACCCGATCGGTGCCGTACACCACACACACCACGGCACCACCAACGCGGTTTGCATGCCGGCCGTACTTAAATTCAACGCACCCGCAATCCGCGACCGCTTTGCACACGCAGCCGCTTATTTAAACATAGAAGGTGGCTTCGACGGCTTCTGCGAGTTTGTCGATCAGTTCAATGACTCTTTCTCTATACCAAAAACACTCACCGCACTCGGGGTCGAAAACGCAAACATTGAAACACTGGTTGATGCGGCCCTGCGCGACCCGAGCGTAGGCGGCAACCCGCTGGAGATGACTGCCGAAAACACCACAAAATTATTCGAAGCCATTTTATAGATTGAGAATATATGGGAAGCCTGAATGTTCGACACAGCAACCGCGACGATATCGAAGCGATACGTACTATCTACAGTGGGCTTAACGCAGTTGCCGGTACCCTTCAGCTACCATTTCCCTCCGAATTCACCTGGGAGGATCGGTTGCTCAAACCGGCTGCCGGCATTCACAGCCTGATCGCACAAATTGATGAAGAGGCCGTCGGTCATATCGGTTTCAGTGCAATACAAAATCCCCGGCGCAAGCACGTTGGTACATTTGGCATGGCGGTTAAGCAGAATCACGAAGGCAAAGGCGTTGGCTCCGCACTGCTCGGAGCCGCGCTCGATCTGGCCGACAACTGGCTCAACCTCAGACGCGTCGAACTCACAGTGTATACCGACAACGAAGCCGCAATTGCGCTCTATAAAAAGTTCGGATTCATCGTCGAAGGCGAATCGGAAATGTTTGCATTTCGCGACGGCGAGTTTGTCAACTCCTACTACATGGCTCGGGTGCGGCGGGAAACTTCGTAACCCGACCCGTCAACTCGATCGGAACGCCGCTTTAATTTACCCCGGTATTTGGTATACCATAACCGGATACAACCGGAGAACCCGTAATTTCCGGATAGCTTGTGAGGAAACCTGACATTGACAACCCATGACATTTGACCCCGCCAGCAGCATTCTGGAACCTTACACCGTACTCGATCTCACCCGAGTCAGATCAGGGCCAACGTGCGTACGGCAGCTTGCCGACTGGGGCGCAAACGTTATAAAAATTGAGCAGCCCACCCGCGATACCGGCAACAAAGGCGCAATGGGCGGTGCTCGAGATGGCCCCGATTTCCAGAACCTGCATCGCAACAAGCGCTCGATTACGCTTAATCTCAAGAGCGAATCGGGCATTGAAATTTTTCGCAGACTGGTCGCCGATGCAGACGTTATCGTTGAAAATTACCGCCCGCAGGTTAAGCACCGGTTGGGCATCGACTACGAAACGCTGAAGCAGTTAAACGAGAAAATCGTCTATGTTTCGATTTCAGGCTTCGGTCAGGACGGCCCCAGCGCCAACCGACCGGGTTTTGATCAAATAGCCCAGGGCATGGCCGGTTTAATGTCGATAACCGGTGAACCCGGGCGCGGCCCCATGCGTGTCGGCATTCCGATAGCCGATCTCTGTGCCGGTATCTTCGCCGCACAAGGGGCGCTGCTGGCACTATTGCAACGCGAGCGCACCGGTATCGGGCAATGGGTGCAGACCTCACTGCTGCAGGCGCAAACGTTTTTACTCGATTTCCAGGCCGCACGCTGGCTGATCGATGGCGAAGTTCCGGGCCAGGCCGGAAACAACCACCCCACGTCAATTCCCACCGGGGTATTCACCACCTCAGACGGGTTTATCAACATTGCCTGTGCCGGGCAGGCCATCTGGGAAAGACTGCGTAACACCCTGAAAGACCCACGCCTCGGGGCCGATGAATTTGCTGATGCGCCGCTGCGCAGCACCAACCGCGACGCACTCAACAGTATTCTCAACGAGATCACCGCAACCGACACGACCGAAAACTGGATTAACCGGCTTAACTCAGACGGCATTCCCTGTGGCGAAATAAACACCATAGATAAAGCGTTCGAATCAGCGCAGATGAAGCACCTGGGTATCGCTCGCGATATGAAAAGCCAGGAGCGTGGCGATACACAAGTTGTCGGGCAGCCAATTATCATGAGCGACGCAGACTCCGAAATTGTCCGCCCGCCACCACTGCTCGGACAGCATACCAACGAAGTGCTCAGTAGCCTGGGTTATAGCCCGGACGAAATCGAGCAGTTCTCTGCCGAGGGTGTTACATGATCCCGCAATCACTCGATCGACACGCTGACGGGAAAATTCTGGCCGGTCGCGCTGATCAGATCGGCTATCTGGTTATTAATAATATAGAACGCCACAACGCGATAAGCCTCGATATGTGGGAAGCTGCAGCCGATGCTGTCGCCACGATGGAGCAGGACCCGGAAACCCGGGCGCTGGTGGTGACCGGCGCGGGGGGCAAAGCATTCGCCTCTGGCGCAGATATATCAAAATTCGAAAAAGAACGATCAAGCAAAGAGGGTATAGAACGCTACCAGCAAACCTCCAGCCGGTTCTATGCAAGCCTCGAAAATTTCAGCAAGCCGACCATTGCAGTCATCCGTGGCTATTGTATAGGGGGCGGCATGGCACTGGCGGTGAGCTGCGATATCCGCCTGTGCACCGAGGCATCACGCTTTGGCGTACCTGCTGCAAAGCTCGGTGTTGGTTATGGCTATGAAGGAATAAAACGCCTGACCCGCCTGGTTAATGTAGCAAGCGCTCAGGAGATCTTCTACACCGCGCGGCAGTTCTCAGCAAGCGAAGCCTACGATATGGGTTTGGTTAACCGGGTATTACCCGAAGCCGAACTCAGCGACTATACGCTGGACTATCTCAATCGTATTCGCGAAAACGCACCGCTAACTATAGCAGCGGTCAAAGCGGTAACACTTGCTATTGAGCAGGACGAATCACAGCGCAATCTGCAACAGCTCGACGATCAGGTTACCGCGTGCTTCAACAGTGAAGACTACATAGAAGGCAGGCGCGCGTTCATGGAGAAACGCAAACCTGAATTCAGGGGGTGCTGAGCAGGCAGCAAACATCTTCAGACTGAATCACTGCCGCTTTTAAATACACTGCAAATGGTTCAGATGAAAACTGCATACGTTGCCCGGTCTGGACAGGCAAACAACTGTGCAACCCGGACAACACTTTTTTTAATCTGCAGCGTGCTGGCACGTTGCTTAATTTGGTATGGCAATTCCGGAGGAATCAAACTTTGTTAAACCCGAAGCGACTATTACAATTCACAGCAACCGCTCTGGCTGTTACCGGAGTCTGCGCACTGGCAGGCACGGCGGCCATGGCGGACGACAAACCCGCAATTGAAGTAATCACCCACGCCGGAGCAGGAGGCGGCACCGACGTTAACTCCCGCATGATGATGCTGCGCTCCCGGCGCACCCTTAAGCAGGACATGGTCGTTGTCAACAAGCGCGGTGGTGGTGGCGCTGCGGCAATGAACTATTTTATGACCCGCCCGGCAGATGGCAATACAGTACTAACCTTCACGGTTGGCCACGCAATTGCCATGGCATCAGGAAAAACCAAACTCACTGTAGCCGATATGGCACCGATCGCACGCGGCACCAATGACCCTCAAATATTAATGGTCAACTGCAAAACCAGCGCCTATAAAACGTCAGAGGAATTTGTAGACGGCATGAAAGGCGGCGATAGCCTGAAATTCGGTGGCACATCTACCGGCACTATTGATCACCTCACCGCTTATCTGTGGTCAAAGAGTCTGGGTGTGGATATGCCGACCTATATTCCGTTCAAAGGCGGTGGCGAGCTTGCAACTCAACTGGTCGCCGGATCAGTTGATGTTGCCATACTGAATCTGTCAGAAGCCGCTGCCCCGGTTGAAGCCGGAGATATCTGCCCGCTTGTGGTTCTGGCAGAAAACGGAATGGAGCCGATCCCCGATGCTAAAACGTCGGGGGAACTGGGTATCGACCTGATTCTTTCCACCACGCGCGGCTTCGTTACGCACGCCGGTGTCGATGAAACACGACGGGCAGAGCTTGAAGCTGGAATGATGAAAGCAATGGATCATTCCATGTATCAGGCGTATCTGGTTAACTCGGGTCTGGATGCCACCTCTCCGCAAGCATCTGAAGCCTGGGGCAAGCAGATCCAGTCTATGGTTGGCGCTTTCGGGCCTGCACTTAAAGACATGGGCCTGATCGAGTAGCAGCGCCCACAGACGTGCAATAAAAGAGGCTACGCCCATGAAACGGCGTAGCCCCTCCCCTGCCGGAACCGGCTGATCCAAAACACCCCCATCGCTCTTTTATAGAAGCAACCGATGTCTGTAAGAACCTACACCGTACCTGCCATCATTGCGTTGTTTTCAGTGATTATTATCTGGCTATCGCTGAACCTGGATAAGTCACCGCCAATGATTGTCGGCGACAGCATGCAGCCCCGTGTTTTTCCGATTTTTCTAATGGTATTGAATCTGATCCTGACGGCCCTGCTGGCACTGCAATACCGACGCACTCCGCCTGACAGGCAATCAGGTGAGCGAATTGCTACATGGGGGACCATTGTGCTGATGATTCCCTTCTATTTTCTCGCCACCTACGTCGACTTATTCATAGCGATCGCTATTGTCATCTTTGCAATGAGCCTGCTATGGGGTGAAAAACGCTGGTCGATTGCCCTGCTGACCGCGATAGTCACACCTACAGCTCTGTTCCTGCTGTTCGATACGGTACTTCGAATTCGCTTTCCACGCGGCTTGTTTACCAATTGGTGGTACTCATGAAAAATCCTAGCGACAGCACTGACACCACCACTTCCGGAAATATAGACAATGGCTGAAGCACTAGGGGCAATAGGGTCTGTATTTTTTGATCCCTACCTGATCCTCCTGATCTTTCTCACCACCATCCTGGGAGTGGTGATCGGAGTACTGCCGGGGCTTGGTGCAACCACCGGTGCGGCTCTGTTGTTGCCGTTTACCCTGACTATGCAACCGGTACATGCTATTGCGGTACTGGCCACTATCTATGTGGCTGCCACTTTCGCCGGCTCAATCACGGCAATTCTTATCAATACACCGGGCACCTCCGCTGCTGCCGCAACAACATTCGACGGCTTTCCCCTGGCACAACGCGGTGAGGCAGGCCGGGCACTGGGCGTTGCTGTGGTGTCCAGTACCATGGGTGGTGTTTTTTCTATTATTGTGCTTTGCATCGCGGCACCGCTGCTGGCGCGTGTCGCTTACGAATTCCGCCCGCCTGAATATTTTGCTTTGACGCTGTTCGGCCTGTCGATGCTCGCCAGCATCAGTTCCGGGGGAGCGGTAAAAAATCTGATTGGCGGAGTATTCGGCGTCTGGCTGGCGACCATTGGCGCTGAAAAGTCCACCAGCATTGAGCGCTTTATGTTCGGTAACTATGAACTGTACGAAGGCCTGTCTTTTGTACCGGTGATGATCGGCCTGTTCGCGTTGTCAGAGCTGCTGATGCAGTCACGCAATGCCCATCTGGTGGTGAACCATATCGGTATGAAGGCGGTAAAACTGCCATCAAAAGAAGACTATAAACGGATCTGGAAAACGATACTACGCTCCTGCGGTATAGGGACTTTTATCGGTATTCTACCGGCGGAAGGGGCAACCGTGGCCTCGATGATCGGCTACTCTGAAGCCCGTCGCTGGTCAAAAAATAAGAAAGAATTCGGAAAAGGGGCGATCGAAGGAATTGCCGGTGCCGAAGCTGCGAACAACGCAGCAACCGGTGGCGCGATGGTGCCGACCATGGTGCTCGGTATCCCCGGCAGCGGTACCACAGCCATTATTCTGGTCGGGCTGATGGTTCACGGGCTCAGACCCGGCCCCTATCTGTTTACCGAACAGGTCGATACGGTATACCAGATATTCGGTGCCATGTTATTAGCCAACCTGATGTTTATGTTCATGGGACTTTACGCGGCAAAAGGCTTTGCGCGAATCTCTCTGGTACCAACAACGCTGTTGTGGCCTATCGTTTTCTCGCTGTCTATAATTGGCGCCTACGCCCTGAACTCTTCCATGCTCGATGTCTGGATTGCTGTTATTTTCGGCATTCTCGGGTTCTTCGCCAGACGCCACGGTTTTGCCGTTGCCCCTATTGCGGTAGGGCTGATTCTGGGCGAAATGGTTGAAATAAACCTGCAGAATTCTCTGAAAATGTTTGACGGTGCCTGGTGGATGATCCTCACCCAGCCACTGGCCGCGCTGTTTCTGATACTCGCCTTTCTAGGCTTGTGCGGGCCCTATATATTCAGGAAAATTATGTCACGCAACGAATCCTGAGATTAATTCGCGAGTTTCGGTATTCCTGAATTTCAGTACTCCTAAGCGCTGCTCCGAGGCACTATTGCGAGGCTCTCAATCTGAAACGGTCGAATTCTTCCCAGGTCGAGACAAGCTCAACCACCTTATTTTCCTTGCGCGCGTCATCGAGCGCCATGGCGACCAGACCGGCTTCGAGCGCATCGACTACCCCGACCGGTAGCTCCCTCCGGTTACCGCGCAAGTACTCCGCGATATCAGCGACCATTTTATGATCTGCACCATAATGCGCTGACAGCGTTGCCGGATCTCCTTTGGTGTAGTCATGGTCGGCGATAACGGTACCATCCCGTGCGGTTGCTTTCAGGTAACCGCGTACAAAATCACCTTCTGCCATACCGAGCGCCCCCATAATGCAAAAGCGCCGGTGTTCATCCGGAACATTCAAGTTGGTGTGAAACGCAAGTGACGCACCACTCGCGTACTGAAGCAATGCTGTCTGGTAGTCGATGATGTCGCCGTCTGAGTGGAAGGGGTCAGGCGTAGTTTCCCAGACACTGGTCTTACGGTGCATGATCTCGTTTTCGGAATTTGACGTTGACGCATACTCCGGCACAAATGATTTGCGACCACCAAAGCTTGCCACTCGCACCGGCCTTGAGGCAGTTACCATGTTATAGATATCTATATCGTGGCAGCATTTCTCCAGCATAAACCCACCCGACCAATGTACCATACGGCGCCAGTCACGCATGAAAAACGCGCCGTGGTATGGCCCGATCAGCTCGTTTGCTTCAAGCGAAGTGATGGGCCCGAGCTGATCCAGTACGGCACGTAAATCGACCATATGCTGTGAATACCGCAGCACCAGCCCCACCATTACTTTATCCGTACCGTGCTTTGCCAGCAGCCCGGCAAGTTCCATCGTTTCCTCGCGAGTTACCACAACCGGCTTTTCAGTGAATAGTCGAACACCGGCTTCCAGGCCAAGCCGGATATGCTCCAGATGAAAGCTGTTCGGTGAGCCTACAAAAAACAGATCCGGCTGCGTCGCGCTGAGCATTGAGGCGACATCGGTATAGTGAGGTACATCTTCGCCGATCATCGAGAGGTAGGTAGGCTGAGGATCGTAATAGCCGACAAACTCTATTTCCGGCATCGCCTCTTTTAGAATTGACAGCACATGACCGGCACGCAAACCGATTCCAGCAGTAGCTACCCGGAATGTAGAATCACCGGATTTAGACGTAGCGGCTGCCATCAGGCGATCAATTCAGGCGCGGCGAGCCGTCGCATCACCTGGCCCCCGGCAGTAAAGATATGGCAATCCTGAGGATCAACTGACAATACGATATTCTGCCCCTCTTTAATCAGCGCATCGCCGGACAGCGAAGCACAGAATCGGTTTCCCTTTTCTGTTTCGCCGTACATGATAGACACACCACCGAGGCGCTCCAGTACCTTGACAGATACAGTCAGACCGGTATCAGCAAGGGCTACATTCTCAGGGCGTATCCCGAGCTCAACGCGGTCACCCGGTGACGCGCCCGCAGCATCAACCGGCAGGCGCAAACGGTTGTCGCCACCGAACTCGACTTCCAGCATTCCGTCGGTAGCGGTAACTGTCGCCGGTATAAAATTCATATTAGGCTGGCCGATAAAATTGGCCACAAATTTTGTTGCCGGATGATGGTATAGCTCCATGGGTGCACCGAACTGCTCTATCCGGCCTTCGTTTAACACTACAATTCTATCGGCCATTGTCATGGCTTCAACCTGATCGTGTGTGACGTAGATCATTGTTGCATCGAGCTGCTTGTGCAACTGACTTAGTTCAACACGCATATCGCCACGCAACGCAGCATCAAGGTTGGACAGTGGCTCGTCGAACAGAAATATTTTCGGATTGCGCACAATAGACCGGCCAATGGCCACACGTTGTCGCTGCCCGCCGGACAACTGACCCGGCTTGAGTTTCAGCTTGTCTGTTAACTGCAGTATCTGGGCGGCATTTTCAACGCGCTCGTTCAACTGCGGGCCCGTTATTTTCTGTACCCGCAGCGGAAACGCTATATTCTCGAATACGGTAAGGTGCGGGTACAGCGCATAAGACTGGAAAACCATTGATATGCCGCGATCGACCGGGTGTGCCAGACTGACATCCGCACCATCGATCACAACCGATCCGGTCGTGGCCTCTTCCAGCCCGGCTATTATTCGAAGCAATGTAGACTTGCCGCACCCGGATGGGCCGACAAAGACAACAAATTCCTTGTCGCTGATCGCGAGATTGATATTGTGCAACACTTCGGTTACACCAAAAGATTTACTGATACCCTGCAGTTCGAGCGTTGCCATTAACTGTTATTCTAGAATTATATCTACGCGAAAGTGATGAAAACTGCGGATGGCAGACAGCCACCCGCAAAGTCGGTTTACGCGCTACAGCGCTTCGTCGAGCTCTTCACCGGCAATAGTGACCAGATTATCAACGGTATCGTCTTTCAGGATAATTCCCTGCACCATATTGGTAAATACGGCCTGCAACGATTTAAACTCTTCAACCAGTGGCTCGGGGCCGCCTGTTGATATAGTTTTGGTGAAAGTAGGCCAGTCGCCTTCGGTGTAATAGACTTCGTCTCTGCCGAGCTTGGTGTAGTCAAGAATCGGCGTGAGACCCCACGAGCTGTCAAGGTCATACTGGCTGTCGCCGGAGGTAATCTGCTGCGCGAGCTTCTGCGCCAGCTCTTCGTGGCCTGACCCCTTGAATACCACTATAGAGTCGGTGATTAGAATGGTGCCACTCTCGCCAGACGGTCCGGCTGGAACCGGCGCGATCAGTTGCTTGATGTCTTCGTTATGCTTGCCTGATCCCCAGGGTCCGTTCACGTACATGGCGATCTTGCCGTCATTGAACAGATCGGTGAGCTGATCACGCTCCCAGGCGGTTGGCCCATCCTGAGCGACATCGGCAAGCTTACCGTAGAACTCGAGTGTTTCGCGGGTCTCGGCACTGTCGAGTTTGTTTTCCCCGGTTACGCTGTCAATTACGGTGCCGCCGTTTGAATAGAGGTAATTCAAAAACTGGTGCATAGTGTTATCGAAGTCTTTACCCGCAAGGCCGACACCGGCAACATCGGTGTTGTCTACAACGCCCTTGGCCATAGCGTACATTTCATCCCAGGTGGTCGGTGCCTTGCACTCCTGACCCGATTCCTCAATGATTCCGCAGTTGATATAAAGCGCCTTGGTGGAAAACGCGTGCGGGTAGCCCCAGGTAGTCCCTTCAATTGTTACTGTATTCAATACTCCCGGCTGATAAGGCGCTTCCGGATCTATAGTGGCTGGTACAATCAGATCGTTGTTGGCCAGTTGCCGCAGGGTTCTGGAACCCATATAGGAAATTGAAGGCGGATCACCGGCCGCAGCCAGTGTCAGGGATTTATCCTGACAAGTGCCCCAGGGCACCGCTTCAAGGTTGACGGTAACGCCTTCGTTTTCAGCGGTGAATTTATCAACCACCGTCTGATCCGCTTCACGCACTTCACCGCCGCACATAATAAAGTGCAATTCGGTTTCGGCTTGTGCCGCCATGGCACCGGACAGCAACACAGCTGCGGTGGTAAATTTAGCAAGTTTCATCTTTTCTTTCTCCTATGGGTGGGTGCTCATTCTTTCACTGCACCTGCAGTCAGGCCAGCAACAAGATACTTTTGCATAAACAGGAAGATGAACATCACCGGTAGTACACCAACCAGTGCTGCAGCCATCATCTCGTTCCAGGTCACCGACTGATAGCCGATGAATTCATATAAACCGGCGGGCAGTGGTTGCAGCTCGCGGGTTTGGTTAAAGGTTATCGCAAACAAAAACTGTTGTGCATACGCAGCGATAAAAATGGTAACCCCCATTACAACCAGACCCGGAGTTGCCAGCGGAAGCACTACTCTTCGCAGCGTATAGAGTCTCGACGCGCCATCAACGTAGGCAGCTTCTTCGAGTTCACGCGGAATTTTTTCGAGATAAGAGCGCAGCAACCAGATACCGGTTGGGATAAGAAACGCCACGCCGGGTACAATCATTGCCCAGTAGGTATTTAACAGACCCAGACTGCGCAATACGCGGTACAGCGGTATTAACAGCACCGCACCGGTAAACATGTTAACCGCCAGAAAAATACCCAGCGACATACTCTTGCAGGCAAACGAAAGCCGTGCATAGGCGTAGGCTGCCGGAACCACAAAAACCATGGTGATTGCCGTTACCGCTGCTGCAATGAATATAGAGTTGAAGATGTAGCGCCCGAGTAACGGTACCGTCTCCCACATTTTGGAATAGGCATCGAAGCTGAAATCGTCAGACCAGAACTGGTACGGGCTTCGAAATAAGTGCTCTAGCGGCCGAAGTGACGCCATGAACATTTCGAAAAAAGGCAACAGCATGAAAACAAGAAAAACAGCAAGGCATATATAGATCCCGACCATCTGCAACCTGGTGTAGCGGTCCATCATTTGATGCCTGCTCCATAGTGCTTATTGACCTTGTTCAAAAAGAACAGGTAAAACAAACTGAACACCGCCAGCAGCATAACAATAATAACCGCGCGCGCTGCACCAATTCCAAACTTGTAATTTCCTATGGCAGTTTTGTAGGTATCGATGATTAGTGTGGTGGTCGCCCCGCGCGGCCCGCCTTCCGTCAGGATATAAATGATCTCGAAGCTGTTGAATGTCCAGATAGCAGACAACAGTGCCATTGACACAATAACCGGCATAATCTGCGGAATCGTGATACGCCTGAAACGATACCAGCGCCCTGCACCATCGACCCAGGCGGCTTCGTATAGATCGCGGCTGACGCCTTGCATCGCCGCGAGAAAAAATAGCGTAACCATGGGTGTGCCCACCCATACATCGGTCACAATGGCAGAATAAAAGGCCGAGCGCTTATAGGCGAGAAACTCAAACGGCCCGTCGGTTATGCCCAGCGACTGCGCCACACCGGACAGTACGCCAAAGTAGCCGTTGTACAACCATAGCCAGCCAATACACCCGATGGCGATCGGGATAACCCACGGTGGCATCACCAGTACCCGAAACAGAGCGCGCCCCGGTACCGCAGCATTCAGCAGCAATGCGCCAATCAGGCCAAGGATCAGCTTCAGGCAGACTGAAAGGAACATCCAGTAAAACGTACGGACAACAATTTTGTGGAATTTTTTACTTTCGGCCAGCTTTTCGTAGTTGGCAAAGCCAACATAGCTCTCGCCCCCGAGATTGGCATTGGTAAACGAAAGCCGAACGGTTTCCGCCAGTGGCCACGCGACAATTATCGCAATAAACAATAACGCAGGACCAATAAGCAACCACGCAAACAGGCCTTCGGGTAGTACTGAGCGGCGTGTGGCATCTAACGCCGTTTCAATTGATTGCTGTTGTAATTCTTCCGCCAAGCCAACGCTCTCTTGTGTCCCCAACGTGTTCCGGACGACACACACACTAACCAGCTTTATTCACGGGACTGACGGGACCTCACCTGACCTTTGATACCGCAGCGAATTTTGCTGCTGCAAATACAAATACGTATTCGAGGCGACAACAAATTCACTGTGAAACCCTTGCTGCACGTAAACAGAAACCGGGTGATATCCGTGTCAGCACATGAATCAAACTGGCTAACCTTTCCCTGATGTTATCAAACTCTACCGACGCGCGGTACCAATAAAAAATCTCGCCTATACCGGTAACGGCGCGATGATACGCTCAGGCAGGTTAAGCATTGGATTTTTCGATAGAATCTGCTGCAGAGGTTCACGTGAGGAGTTGAATTTGCACTATCAATGCAGCATCGAAAACCAGCAGCTGCGCTGCAGCTTAATCCCCGACCGGGATCTCACGGACGCAGTTTTCTGCTGTTCGGCGATGGCACCATTGACCGTCACAGATGGTGGGCGGTTCATAAAACGAGTCGGCAGCTATACAGAAATCGAGTTGCCCGCCCTCAGCGCAGGGACAAGTCACACCTTTTTCCTCGCATACACGCAGGGGATGCCTCCGGCCAATCGAGCCTGGCTACCACAGGGCCCCTGTTTACGTACCGGAAAAGGAATCATCAGCCTGCCGCCATCCGAAACCGGCTTCAAACCACTGGCTGCCACTGAGGCCACCGCTTTGCCGCAGCATGTTCTTCGCCTGGCCCCGCAGCCCGTTGACTGGCAGCCGGCTACCGGCAGTGTATTTATAGAATCGCTACGCTTCGAATCCAGCGCATTTGACTGCGGTGCTCTAACCGCCGCGAGCAAACTGGCAGTGCGGCGGCAATTCGGAACATTTATCGATCCTGACGGTTTTCCGGCAACGCTTAAGTCTGCTGACGTTGCAACAGATGGCTATCAGCTGCAAATAACTACAGACGGTGTGGTCATAAGTGCAAACTCCTACGGCGGACGTTTTTACGCGGCTATAACTCTGCTCACCTTAATGCAAAACCATAAGGGGAATATACCGCTTGGCACAATAACCGACGCTCCGCGCTTTGCCTGGCGAGGCCAGCACCTCGATACCGCCAGACACTACTATGAAACTGACACAATCTTCGAGCTGCTCGATCTCATGGCACTGCTCAAGCTTAACCGTTTTCACTGGCATTTTGCCGATGATGAAGCCTTCCGGTTGCAGATCGACTGCTACCCGGAACTCTGGCAACAAACCGAAATGCGAGGCGAGGGACATTTGCTGCCCGCCATTTTCTCCGCCGATAGGCAAGCCGGTGGCAGCTATTCTAAACAAGAGGTACGTCAGCTGCTTGAGCGGGCAGCCGAGTTGAATATAGAAATTCTGCCTGAAATTGAAGCCCCCGCACACGCACTGGCATTCGCCAGAATTTTTCCGCAAACACGTGATCCCGACGACACAGGCACCGAGACCAGTGTTCAGGGCTATGAAAAAAATGTAGTAAACCCGGCTATGCCTCACACCTGGGAAATTCTGGCCAAGCTGGTCAGGGAGGTTGGCGCACTGTTCCCGTTCGGCCACGTGCATCTAGGCTGCGACGAATTACCGGCAAACACATGGTCCGGTTCACCGCGTGCAAAGCTGTTAATGGCCCGCCACAATCTGCAAACCCGCGATGATCTGTCAGGCTGGTTTATCGCAAAGCTAGCCGCAATGGTCGAGGAAAACGGCCAGCGACCAGCCGCCTGGGAAGAAGCGGTACTCGGCTCGAACGGTGGCATTGGCCACAACGCCTTATTATTCAGCTGGAGCGGGCAAGGCCCGGGCATTCAGGCAGCACGCAATGGCTACGATATTGTTATGTGCCCCGCACAGCATGTTTACCTCGATATGGCACACAGCGACAACCCCGACGACTGGGGCGCAAACTGGGCCGCTTACGTCTCGCTCGCCGACACCATTGCCTGGGATCCGGTTCCGAACCCCGAAATAGCCGATAAAATTATCGGTGTGCAAGGCGCTTTCTGGTCCGAGTTCACCACTAGAGACGAGCAGATGTGGCCTATGATTCTACCCCGTATACTGGGTATTGCCGTTAAGGCATGGCAGGAGGACGACATCAGACCCGGAACACTTGCGGGCTTAGCGGTTCACTACAAGCAATCTGAATTGAATATTCCAGCGGGCACTTTGCAGAAAAATACGGAGTGAGCAGGCAACACTTGCACTGATCTCTATAGGGTTAACCCGCATTATTCACGGGATTAACGGGATCTCAACTCAGCTTTGATTCCACAGAGAATTTTTTCTCTTGCAAATATCAGTAAGTGTTCGTTGCGTGTGGTGATCAATTGCAACAGAGCTGCCTCGTGGCTTGCCTTGCGTCTTACCGGTATCACAGATAAGGTAACTGAGTCCTCTTTTCGAGAAATAAGGATGAACGACTCACTCCCCGTCTACCCGTCGCTGCAAGGCCGCTCCGTCATCATCACCGGCGGCGGCCGAGGTCTCGGTCGGGAAATGGCGCTGGCGCTGGTACAGGCCGGAGCCCGCGTTATGATCACCGCAGCTCACAGCATTGATCAGCTAGCCGAAGTTAAAAAGGCAGCACAAGGCCCGGGTCGCATAGAAACTATTATTGCCGATGCCAGCAACTACGACGATTGCAAACGTGTTATCGCTGCCACGCTGGATGCGTTTGGCGCCCTGCACTGTCTGGTTAACAACGCCGGTCGCGGAATGCGACTGATCAGTGAATCCTTCACAACAGAGCCCTGCTTGTTCTGGCAAACCGATCCCAACGACTGGCAGACGATAATCGACTGCAATATAAACGGGCCATTCAACATGGCCCGCGCCGCCACACCGCATTTAGTTTCCAAGGGGTTCGGCAAAATAATTAATATATCCACCAGTTTGCAAACCATGGTTCGCACAGGATACTCACCGTATGGTCCTTCCAAAGCAGCACTTGAAGCGATGAGCCGGGTCTGGGCACAGGATCTGGAAAATACCGGCGTGAGCGTAAATCTACTATTACCGGGTGGCGCTACGGATACCGCCCTACTGCCTGATATGATCAACAAACGAGGGGCCGACGGCCAGCTTCTGTCACCGGCCTTAATGCGCGCACCGATACTCTGGTTATGCGCAGATGAATCCAACAAGCACACGGCAGAACGTTATATCGCCAAAGACTGGTTAACAGATGCCGATCCCGCGACCGCAGCCTCTGCCGCCCGCGACAGTGCCTGGCCGGCGTGAGCCACCTGCAATAATGCAATCATTATCTACAAAGTTCTATATTCACCTAATGACTATAACAACCTGCTCAAACGTATGAACAAGCCCGATATTGACCGAGTACTGATCGCAGGGGCCGGCCCCACCGGAATGGTTGCGGCCTGCTACCTGGCGGCCGAAGGTATTCCGGTTACTGTCGTGGAGGCCGCCGACTCCGTGCAAAAAGATCTGCGTGCATCAACCTTCCACCCACCAACTCTTGAAATGCTGGAACGTTTCGGCGCTACGCAACACTGTATCGATGCCGGCCTGATCTGTCCGTTATGGCAATTCCGCGATCGCCACAGCGGGCCGGTTGCCACCTTCGATTTAACTTTACTGGCCGATGTCACACCACACCCGTATCGTGTACAGTGCGAGCAATGGCGGCTGAATTTATATTTACGCGAGCACTTGCAGCAATACCCCCATGCAGAAATACGCCACGATTGCCGCAGCGTTTCAGTCAGCCAGAACAACAACTCTGTAGCCTTAACCGTTGCCACCAATGGCACAGAAGAGATACTGCAGGGTCGCTACCTTATCGGCAGCGACGGCGCCAGCAGTGCGGTGCGCAAATCACTCGGCATCGATTTTGAAGGCATGACCATTCCGGAAACCTACCTGACCCTGTCAACACCGTTTCAGTTTCAGGACGTACTACCCGACCTAGCAGACGTCGCCTATTTGTCTGACCCTGAAGAGTGGGTTGTGCTGCTACGAACACGCCGCTTCTGGCGGGTACTGGTACCAACCACTGAAGGGACGGATGAGCAAATAACCAATCCAGAACGCGTACAGGAGCGACTGCAATCTGTTGTTGCGCGTGATGTACCCTACGAAGTCGTACACCGTACAGCATACCGGGTACATGAGCGTGTTGCCGCCGACTATGTAGCCGGCCGTGTGTTTCTAGCCGGCGATGCAGCGCACATTAACAACCCGCTAGGCGGTATGGGAATGAACGGCAGCATCCACGATGCCATCAATCTCTGCGAGAAGCTCACCGCACTGTGGCGTGACCCGTCTATAGGACTGAATAGCATGCAACGCTATAATCGACAGCGGCGCAAAGTAGCGATTGACACCGTTCAGGCTCAAGCACTGCGCAATCGGCAGATTTTAAACGAGACCGACCCGGCAAAACGACAAGCCTACTACGATGATCTAAAGCGAGTGGTAGATGATCCGGAAAAACACCGCCAGTATTTAATGCGATCCTCAATGCTGCAATCACTGCGCGATCTCGAAAGCATCGACTGATCCTATTCACTAGTGCCCATGTCACAACCCCTGTTACAACCATAAGCATCTGACCATGACCGACTCTCTAGGCTATCGTATGAAGTTCGGCGTACTGGCGCCATCAACCAATACCTCGGTACAGCCGGAATTCGACGGTATGCGGCCCGCCGGTGTGACGAACCATTTCGCTCGTATAGCAATACCTGACAATCCGATCAACAGCGACGAAGACTTCAACCAGCTGATGATCGACATTCGCGCCGAAATGATGACCTGCATCGATCGCCTGATTACTTGCGATCCGGACTACATCATCATGGGGATGTCCGCCGAAACCTTCTGGGACGGGCTGGACGGCAGTGTAGAACTGGAAAAGCGTATCGAGGAACGCGCCGGGCGCAAAGTGGCCATGGGCTCAGATGCCTGCCAGGCAGCACTTCGACAGTACGGCGATATAAAACGCATTGCTGTCATCACTCCCTATATGCCAGTGGGAGATCAAAACGTTATCAGGTTTTTTAGCGATTGCGGTTTTGAGGTCGTCAACCTGGCTGGACTAAAATGTAAAAGCCCGATGCTTATTGCACACGAAACCGAGAAAACCCTGCGCGACACCATTATAGAAATTAACGACCCGAGCGTTGAAGCCATCGTACAGGTCGGTACTAACCTTGCCATGGCTCGACTGGCAGGTATTGCAGAATTCTGGCTGGATAAACCGGTTATCGCTATAAACACCGCCACCTACTGGTGGGCACTGCGACAAAACAGAATTGAAGACAAAGTCGACGGCTGGGGTTCTTTACTCCTGCAACACTAACCCCCGCTGTAGCATTAGTATCGCTATTTTCTTATTCAGGGAATTGAGCACTTGAATGGCAGCAGGTGAGTTAAACGCAGCGTATCTAGCAACCACCCCTGTCATAGTTAAACGGTACACTAATCGACATTTTTCAACAGCACTACAGTGCCTGAATCACCAGCTCAAATCTGATGATTCAGCAGACGCTGTTATTTTTATCTAAATCGCAAAGCAGTATTGAAAATCTGTTTTAACTGTCGCTTGCGAGTGCCGCTAATTAAGAATCGTAGTGCAAGCACTGGAACATTAACTATGTTTATGAAATTAACAACGCGCTCATCTCGAATAGCGATTACCTGCCTCCTGCTCAGCGGCCTCCTACAGGGGTGCGCTTCCACCAAGTTAAAGCAGGTTCATCGCGCCGACAGAGCAATTTCAGGTGCTTTTGACGGAACCTGGAAGGGCGAGGTTATTAGTACTGCAGCAACTCAACCCGGCCCCGGGGACTGGGTTATGAATTGCGGTGATCTGTCCGGAACAGAAATTGGTCAGATAGCTGTTGTGGATGGCGTCGCCAATTTCGGGCCCCATTCAGAATCATCGACGGCTTACGTTAATGAGTCCGGTAAATTCCGCTTTGTGATTCCAATGGCAGAAGTCGCAACAGCCAGCGGTCGATCTGATTCGTCTATCTCAAACGGCAAGATGACATTCATTATGTACGGATCTCTGCAGAGCCAGAGAGGAACGATGGTCTACGGAATTGCTCAATTTGGCAATAATGGCTGTGCTTCAAAAGTTAAATTCACCAGAGTCTGAATCAGGCACGGTTAATTCAAATGTTCAGATCCACATCGATAGTACCCCGACTATCGATTATTTAACCCTGGTGTTGTATAAAATTTCGAGTTCAGCAGCGCAGCGGTTTTGGGCAGGAGTTTTATGCAACACCGGGGTTTACACATCAAGAGCTTTAACACCGTTGCGCTTCAAATGACAAAATACCGCAGGGTCGGTTGATCAAATTGCACTTCAAATAGAAATAGCAAGCATTTGATCCTATCGAAATATTCTCGATGAATATCAATCACTTTGATCACTCGACTCCTATGTGCAGTGTGTATGTTTCACTACACCAGGGTTCACCCAGCCAATAAGTACAGGTTACGGCTTGCAGGCGCAACACGTTACCGGTAGCGCGAATAGCGCGAACCATGCGTATCAAGCAGCAGCGGCGGTAAAGCCACTCGCAGGACCGCCGATAGCTTGAAAACAGGCAGCAGTCCAGGCTCGGGTCTTCACAGTTTACCCGGTTGAAAGACACGCGACACTGGTCCATAAACCCCGGTTTCCGTTAACCACGTTGTGTGGGGTTCTCCACCATTCAGTCACCGTGACATTAAGACTGTTCTGTCGACTTGTACAAATATCACGGAAGAGATGCAATGTACGGAATGGTCAATCAGGCGATTGAAGATCTCGTCATCGAGACAGCTGGCGAAGACGCCTGGCGCGAAATAAAAGAACACGCCGGGCTGGCTGAAAACGGCTTCGAATCATCTGTGATCTATGACGACGAGGTTACCCTGTCACTGGTTGCCGCCGCCAGCGAGAAACTAAAACTGCCGCCGGAGCAGATTCTCCACGCCTTCGGACGTCACTGGATTCTCTACACAGGCCGGGAAGGCTGGTCTAGTGTCTTCGAAATGACTGGGTACGATATGGAAAGTTTTCTGGACGGGCTCGATGAAATGCACGCCCGTGTGCGCGTCGCCATGTCGGAGGCAGATACACCGCAATTCACCCTGCACCGGGAAAGCGATCACCTGTCACTTGAATATCACTCCAATCGCGACGGCCTGGCGCCAATGGTTAACGGATTACTCGAGGGCCTTGCCGAGCACTTTGACGAGCATTGGTCAATACAACACACCGGGCAACGCGCAGAAGACGGATTCGATACATTCCGACTCCGACAAATAGCGACAGCAACCGGCAGTACCGATGCAAAAGCCGCCTGATTCTGTATCGATCAGTGGCAACTCTCTAGCGAGATTATTTCCATTTTATTTGTTGGTATCCACTGACAATATTCCAGTACTGCTCAGTTGCGGAAACGCCATTGCAAAATCACTTTGTGCATCCGCAACCGGACAGTCACTATTCAAAGAATTTGAGTTCAAACGCCCGCGACTCAAGGCTAATACCATTGCGGATATCAGCAAGCACCTGGATCGACTGGTCATCCTCAAACACAATCGGGAAGATATTTCGCTGCGCGGGCAATTTGTCCGCAACACCGACAACACGCTTCTGTTTCTCGGGTCACTTTTTATCAGCGCCTCCGATTCCCTGCAAACCAGTGGACACACCCTGCGGGATTTCGCCCCATTCGACAATGCCCCGGAGATTCTGATTCTGCATAAATTCAGAGAAATGCAACTGAGTGATCTGAATCGAAATAAAGAAGAGCTGATTAAAACAATCCAATCGCGTGACGATTACAGCCAGCGCGCCAACACCGACGTACTAACCGGTATCGCAAACCGGCGCGGATTCCTCGAGCACTGCAAAGATCATCTGGATTCACCAGTGGCAGATAAACAGACGGCGGTACTGCTACTGGATCTTGATAGCTTCAAAACGATAAACGATACATTCGGACACGACGCCGGAGATGCCGTGCTCTGCGCCACAGCCGACCGCTTGAAGCGGATACTGGACAAGCTCGGTCACGCGGGGCGACTCGGTGGTGACGAGTTCGCTGCGATAGTCACGTTTGATCACCGAACCAATATTGAAGCGTTTATACAAAGAGTTCGTTATGCGCTGATTCAACCGGTTAATTATCAGCATAACCTCCTGCGTACCGGTCTGAGTATTGGTGTGGCGATAGCCGAGAATAGAGAAAACACCGAAAGCCTGTTACACAAAGCCGATATTGCAATGTATGCGGGTCGAAAGCACAGCAGCGGCGGCATCACCTGGTATTCGTCAAAATTACAAGCAGACATCAACTATCAAAAAGCACTGGAAAAAGCACTTACCGAAGCAATTGAAAACCGTGACATAACACCGCATTATCAGCCGATTATAAATCTCGGTACGCACGCACTTGCAAGCTTCGAAACGCTGGCACGCTGGAGGCACGTAACACTGGGCCAGATAACCCCGGTGGTGTTTATAGAAGCAGCGGAACACCTTGGTCTGCTTGAGAATCTTGACTGGATGATGATCGAACAGGCACTGGATCAACTACAACAGTGGCACGACAACGGTATTTCACATTCACTACACGTTAACATATCGGCTCCAACTCTCACCGATAGTCTGCCAGAAATACTGCAAGACCACCTGGAACGTCGCAACATTGAGCCCCGTGCTCTGATTCTGGAATTAACCGAGACAAGTCTGGTCGGTGACACCCGTAAAACCATGACGATTCTAGAGAGAGTCACCGACATAGGCGTTGGTTTGCAGCTGGATGATTTCGGCACCGGCTATTCTGCGCTCACTCATCTACTACAATTTCCGGTTACCGGTGTCAAGATAGATCGCAGCTATGTGCATGCTGCCGATGAATCTCCTAAAGCACGCCGACTACTCAAAGCATTAATCGATATGACCAACACACTGGGCATTTCAACAGTTGGTGAAGGTATAGAGACGCAGCAACAGCAGCAAATGCTGGAAGACTGCGGCTGCCATTATGGGCAGGGATACTACCTGGGCAAACCCGTTCCGGCGAGCGATATCAATACACTGCTATATGATCAGGCTGCTTAACCTGGATTGTCCATGGGGTAGCGTGCACATTGCACAGACCTACCGAAGATTAGGGGTCACCGAAGATTAGGGGTCAAGAAGATTAGGGGTCAATCCTATTATTGCTATCTCGCTACTATTGCAGCAACTTTTCCACCCTACTGTAGTCTCTGGTCAATTCCCCTTTCTCAAGACGCCGCTTGGTCGCTGCTATCGCTCCTGATACGCTACCCTGATTGCTGTAATTGAAATTCCCTGCTATCTCCCGTAAAGAGAGATCTCCCAGTTGCTGGCAACAGTAGACCGCCAGTTGCCGTGCAATTGTCACTTGTGGATTCCGCCCTCTTTTATTTTTTACTATTTCGACTTGTGTCGTTTTAAATACTCTGGCTACTGCCGTGACTATTGACGTCAAACCAGGTCGGTCCGACAATGCCTGAGGCAAGTCACCTGACACCCGTAGCTCATCTTCCCTTTCTTTTATATCGTCGCGGAACGTTTTCCCACCCAATATCCCAGCCAAGTTTCCTTTGCTGTAAAACTGCAGGAATTCTTGCTCACTTCCCAGCGCCACGTAGGCTCGATAACCGGCATAACGGTTTCGCTGCCCTAACATCCGATAGGTCATTTCGCGGGTCAGCCAATCCGGCGCTGTTACCCGATTTGTATAGACCAGATAGCTAGATCAGATACATGTATCTAGCACCTTATCCGTTGCCCCCTTAACTTCTGCCGGATTCCGGTGGATGTACCGACCAACCTTTTGCAAGTAGGCATCTTCATCAACCAATATTGACTTGTAGCGACCTTTAAACAAGGGTCCATTTGTGCCTTTTAACCGAATATAGCGTTGCGTATAAATACCGTTGATATGGCGCATAATGTGATCCAGATTGGCCCTTGGGGTTCCCACCAGCAAATGATAGTGATTG
>MDLA01000150.1 GCA_001730015.1 Chromatiales bacterium (ex Bugula neritina AB1)
TTAGATGCTGCTATAGAAGCAGCGCAGCGGTTCCGGGCCGGAATTTTATGCAACAACAAGGTTGAACCTCATTATTGAATTGTTGGGCGAATGCGCGCAGCTTACCCGTCTGCGCTGATTCGCCGTGTTCGTTTTGAGTAGGGGGATAATCGGAGGGCTTCCACCTTCTGCTATTCAGGTACTCGATATCTACACCGGGAAAATATAGATTTTCAGCAGAAATCCGGCAATAGTCAATCCAAGTTGCTATTGCCGGATAAAGTGGTTCAGGCACCTGAATCCGGGGCTGCCCGATTATGCCGGCGGTTCTGCGGTGCGCCTTGCGGTATCCCCATGAAGCGATAGCGCGAAGCAGGTATGTCAAAATAGCCGCGTGCCAACTCCGATTTAATCTGATCGCGGGTCAATCCTATATCACGCAAAAGATGATCATTTAAATGCCTCAGCGTGTGCCTTTCGCCCGCGAGCTGCCTTGCCAGAGCAAATTTTTTCATCTGATATCTGGCCTGGCTGATCAGCGTCTGCAGAGGCTCGAAAGCTGATATGCCTTTGTTTTCCCGCTTGTGGCGAGCGTCTTCTTCACCATGTTGTGCCATGTTTTTCTCCTTGATACTGTTCGCGCTTGTGGCGCGTACCTGGTGCTTGTGTGGCAATTCAAATGCAAATAACCCAACAAGCTGAGAGAAGTCTGGCCCAGAGGCAGCATGTACACTAACGATTGTTTGTGATTCGAAGTATCAAGTATTGTGATTGCACATCAGTGAGAAAATCTGTTTCACTATTGTGGCGAACGGCTGCAAGGGTGCTTTTACACCGCGGTGGCTGTTACCGGATATAGAAACTCTCAAATGCGAGTACCAGGGGAAATTCGGTGCCTAGAAATCTTGATGTTGCAACTCTCAGAACATTTGTCACTGTAGTGGAAATGGCTCGAGTCACGCGTGCCGCAAATAAGCTGCACCTGACTCAATCGGCTGTCAGCATGCAGTTAAAGCGCCTGGAAGACATGATTGGTGTCACCCTGCTCAAGCGTAACAGTCGGGGAATGTACGCAACATCTGCTGGTGAGCAACTACTGAGTTACGCCCGACGTATAATTGAATTGAACGATGAGACTCTGGGTTTGCTGTTGCCACGCGACGACGGAGGCGAGGTACGCTTCGGGGTGTCGCCGGATATTGTCGAGCCGCACGTGCCGAATATACTGAAGCAATTTGTGCAAACTTACCCGCGCGCATCCGTGCGGCTATTTTGTAAACACTCGGCAAAACTGCTCGATCGTTTCAGGGCGGGTAAGCTCGATGTGATAATCACGACCGAGCTTGAATCGGGTGTCGAGTGTCGGAAACTACTCGAACGCGATCTTGTCTGGACAGGCGCTGTACACGGCAGGGCCTGGCGGCAAGATCCCCTGCCACTCGCATTTACCCGTATTTGCATGTTTCGAAAACCGGCTATTGCCGCTCTTGATGCAGCTGGTATTTCGTGGGTGAGTGCTGTTGACTCCGGAAACAATTTTGATTCCGGTGCTATTGCGTGTTCGGCTGATCTAGGCATCAGAGCAGATATTCGAGGCTTCAGAGCACAGGGTATGGCCGAAGTGGCCGATACTGAAAATCGCTTACCGCGGCTACCTGCTTATTTTGTTAATCTGTATAAAAATGAGCGGGTGGGCGCTGCTAATGATAAGGTGATACAGGAATTTGCACGGCTGATTGAGCATGCGTTTACAGACGGTATCGACCCTGTTTCCGATACCGGAATAAGGTAAGAGAAATTTTAATGCAACAAATAAGGGGGGTATCAATCTAGCCCATCGAGCGAATTTCATAGACTCGTATGCTTTTGATAAACGGGCAGGCCTTTGCTATTTCTTCAGCCTCGTCCATGGACTCTGCTTCGATAATATTGTAGCCGGTAATGCAATCGGGCCCCCAGGGCAGGTCTTCAGTGCCGCTACTGGTAATTTCCCGTCCACTGCTGAATCCGTTTTGACCGACCTGCCGATCTGCGATGCTGCCAAACCATGTTTTCCAGGCGTCCATGATTTCAGCAGTTGGCTGCTCAAAGCCGAAATGCATCAACATAAATTGCTTCATAGGGTCTCTCCGGTGGTCAGTACTAGAATCTGACATCATACAGGCTGTTACTCGTGCAGTGAAACATACAAACTGCCCATATGAGTCAATTGATCAAAGTGATTGATTTTCATTGAGAATATTCCGATCGGATCACCTGCTTACTCATTCTGGTCGGAGGGCACGCTGATCAACCACCCCTGAGGGAGTTTGTCATTAAAATAAACTATGGCTATTGTCTGCGAGCTTCGCCTTGCTGCACGGCAAATGACAAACTCTCATTTGTACGTTTTGTACGTTTTGTACGTTTTGTACGTTTTGTACGTTTCACGACACTACTTTGGTCACCGGTCTGATCTCAGCGTACTTTCCATTCAACCTGAAGCTTCTGCACGCCGCGGAAAACAAGCGTCGGTAAATATTCCCATGGCTGATTATCCACCAGTTGAATTTGCGGCAGCCTGAGGGTTAATTGTTCGAGAATAATACGCATTTCCAGTCGGGCTAACGGTGCGCCCATGCAAAAGTGAGCACCCAGACCAAGACCTAAGTGCTTTTTGGCATTCTTTCTCGTGGCATCGAATTTAGAACCATTCGGAAAAACTGCTTCGTCATGGTTACCGGAACCCATCATCATGAGAATTCTAGCGCCCTTCGGTATATCGACACCGCCGAGAGTGGTCTCTCTGGTTGTAATTCGTCGCCAGCCGAATATAGAGGAATCTATTCGAAGTATTTCCTCGACCGCGTTTTCAATGAGATCGGGTTGGGCACAGAGAAGCTCCCACTGGGCGCGATCACTTAACAAGTGACGGATACCATTAGCCGATGCCTGCGTAGTTGTTTCATGCCCGGCAAACTGCATCAGAAACATCACATTATAGAGATAGTTTACGGTGAACAGAGAGGGATCGTCGTGATGGATTCGTGCCATATCTCCCAGATAATTATCACCCGGTTTTTTTATTGCGCGGTCCACCAGATCTTTTGTGAATTTCCAGTGCTCACCCATGCCGTGCATCATGGCGATCTGCTCTGTTTCAGTCGGTGTACCCCAATTGACAATCGCACGATCCGACCCCAGTTTTTTGACAAATACAGCGTCCTCGTCACTGGCACCCAGAAACAGAAATATAGCCAGAGCAGGTACTTCGTAGAGTAGTTGTGATACCAGCTCAGCGCGGCCGTCATTAATAAACCGATCAATGTAGCGATCGACAATTGCCCGAATCCGGTCGTTCATCTGATTAACCCGCCGGGGTGTGAATGCAGTGCCGAATATTTTGCGATGGTGCTTATGTGTTTCTGACGGCTCGTCAACCAGAGATGGCTCGATGGCGAGGTTCTGCTGATCACGTATTCGGGCAGCGGCAGGGCATATCGGAGTGACCGGATGGCGCGCATTGACGGGTGAGTAGGTTTCCGGATCACGGTAGACAGCAGCGATGTCTTCGTATTTAAGTACAACCCAGTAGTTGTATTCCGGGCTGTAGAATACCGGCTCGACGCCGCGAGCAGCTTTGAAAAATTTGTAAGGATCCTGCAGGTAGATTTTTGAGAATGGCTGGAACGATTGCGCGGTCTGGCTTACCGGGCAGGAGAATGGTGCTGCTTCAGAATTCCCGTTGGCAGGGGATTCCGGTTCGGACTGGAACATCCCGTAGCTGGTTTCGTTTGTCATGCCGGAATCAGTACATAGTGTTATCGAGACCTTTCGATTTTACCATAGCAAGATCTGCCGGGCCCGGCCAATCAGATCATACTGATTTCCTGCCGTGAACCTCTTCTATGTCGGACGACTAACACTGCTACTGGACAGACTCTAGAAAAAGCAAGGATTTGATAATACGCTGCACAAACAAAAAGGGGAGGCGAAAATCCGCCTCCCCGCCAAGTTAATGGAAGGATTTCAACTTAGCCAAGGAGGCTAAGCACACTTTGTGGAGCCGAATTCGCTTGAGAAACCATTGCGGTTCCTGCTTGCTGCAGTATTTGCGCGCGAGTCATGTTGGCTGTTTCCACTGCGAAGTCAGCATCGACAATCCGGCCACGGGCTGCGGCTTGATTTTCCATACCAACCTGAAGGTTGTTGATCGCACTGGTAAACTGGCTTTGCGCCGCACCAAGAGTTGCACGTTCAGTGGTCACCAGGTCAATAGCTGTGTCAAGCGTACCGATTGCTGTAGACGCATTCGCTGCAGATGTGATATCTGCTGTGGTCGACGTAGCAGCAGTTGCCGCATTAGTCGTATTCACACTCAACGTCTCACCACTGTTGGCACCAACCTGAAATACGATGTCACCTGCATCGGCATCAAGAATGGCCATTCCGTTAAACTTGGTAACCGCACCCACACGGTCTATATCAGTGTTCAGCGCCTGGAATTCTGCGTTAAGGTTTGCCCGGTCACCCGTGCTGTTGGTTCCATTTGCTGATTGCACGGCAAGTTCTCTCATGCGTTGCAGCATGTTGCCGATTTCATTTAAACCCCCTTCCGCAACCTGAGCCATTGATATTGCGTCATTGGCGTTGCGTACCGCTACATTCATGCCCTTTACCTGACCATTCATGCGCTCAGCAATAGCAAGACCGGCCGCATCGTCACGAGCGCTGTTAATGCGCAAGCCAGATGATAAACGTTGCAATGCAGTTTGCATGCTTCCCTGAGTTGAATTCAGGTTACGCTGTGCAGTAAGCGAAGGAATGTTAGTATTAATAGTTTGTGGCATTAAAATTCTCCATAAATTTTTATAATTGTTGTTTCCGTACAGTTGCTGCAGCAGATATGCTTGGCAACAACTTTTGTAACGACTCTGCACGAGTCCGCTTGACAGCCCGGTTCTAAGGAGATGGTTTAACAAAGGAACTGCAAGTAACTGAATGCCAAGTGATTTGTCTCCAAAAAATTTATTTTTATTTATTTGCCTTCAGTTTTAGCGGGCTGCGGGGTAATTTCCCGAATTGTTTAGAGTGCTGCAATCGCGCTTCGCAGCGCTTTGTTTTCACTGCGTATTTTTTCCTGTGTTACTGTAACTGCCACCAGACAGCCTGCAGCAGAAAACTCCGCTTGAATCTGAAAACAGGTGGCAGATAACTACTGGTCAAACCCGAAATGCAGATCCGGCGCAATATCACGCGGCTTTTTAACCGCCCGAAACCGGCTTCTACTCAATTCGATACACTTTTCCGTTGTCTGAGTCTGTCAGTAGATAAACGTAGCCATCCGGGCTCTGGCGGATGTCACGAATGCGTCCGAGCTTTCGCTCCAGCAGCCTTTCCTCGTGAGCCACGGTTTTATCGCTTAGTTCAAGGCGTGCGACAAGCTGAAACTTGAGCGCGCCAACCAGTAAATTGCCCTGCCAGTGCGGGTATCGTTCGCTGTTTACAACAGCCAGCCCGGAGGGCGCGATTGACGGGTCCCAATAGGTGACCGGTTGCATCATGCCTGCTTTGGCTGTGCCAATGCCAATCGCGGTGCCACTGCCATAATTTACGCCATAGGTAATGGTTGGCCATCCGTAGTTCTGGCCGGCAAAAATCTGGTTTAATTCATCACCACCTTGCGGCCCGTGTTCGTGTGCCCATAGTGTATTGCTTGCGTTGTCGAATACCAGCCCCTGCACATTGCGGTGTCCGTAACTGTAAATTTCCGGGCGTGCGTTGGCGTCGTGCACAAAGGGGTTGTCTGATGGAACCGTACCATCAGCATGCAGTCGCACAATTGAACCGGTATGGGAGTCCAATTGCTGAGCGTTGTCTTGAGAGCCGCGATCGCCGAGTGATATATACAGCATGGCATTCTGATCAAAGGCCAGCCTAGAACCAAAGTGCCGTCCGCCGCTCGTTTTTGGCACCGCCTCGAAGATCACGCGAACGTTTTCAAGTGCATTGTTTTTTAAGGTTCCAACCAGAACTTCGGTGCCATATCGTCGTTTCTCTGCACCAACGTAGGATAAATAGACCAGCCGGTTTTGCTTGAAGTCCGGGTGCAGCGCTACATCGAGAAGCCCGCCCTGACCGGTACTGGCTATTGCCGGAAGACCGGCTATCGGTTGCGGTTGCAGCACGCCATCGATCACACGGCGCAAGGTGCCGGAGCGCTCGGTAACCAGCCAATCGGTTTCAGAAATAAACGCTATAGACCACGGTCGATCGAGGCCGCTTACCATTTCGCGAACCACAAGGGTTTGCTTTTCCGTGCTAATACTGAATTGCTCACTCGATGCAACCGCAGTGGCTGCACAACCTGTTGCCAGAAATGCAGCGAGCACAAGAGTGAACCGTGCGGAAAAAGCGCAGTGGATAAGCATCTTCAGCCGCAGCATCTGTTTACTACCGACTATAAACGCAGTTCGCTCGAATTCTGCCGTTACGCCGTGATTAAATCTCATGATAGTCCCTCTTGTTACACAGCCGGACGCTGCTTATATACCGGTATATGGCCGTTCGTTTTATAGAATCCCGGTTACGATACAAAGTCAAATTGTCCGCCTGACTGCCAGCCCCTGATGCAACAGCCGTGGCAATCAGCGCGATTGTATAAAATCTGCAAGGCTCTGAATCAGCCGGTTGTTGTGCTCGGGTAGTGAGACAGAGAATCGGATAAAGTGTTCAAGCCCGGTTTCTCGTGTTTGATTGACAAGCAATCCGGCATCATCGAACAAGTGTGCGGCCATTTCAGTTGCACTTTCCTCGCTGTTTTCCGGGCTCGCGACCATCATAAAATTCGCCTGGCTGGCAACCACGGTAATTCCAAGGCGTTGCAGTGCATCGGCTATCCGGTTTCGCTCATCAACTATTTGCGTTACGTTGTCGTTGGTGGAATCGCGGTTATCCAGTGCGGCGATTGCCGCCGCCTGCGCTGCCGCGTTGGCAGTACCCATGCCACGTGCAGCGTACAAGGTGGGTATCATCCATGCTGGAGCATGCAGCCAGCCGATACGAAGCCCGGCAAGACCAAAAGCTTTTGAAAATGTTCGGGTGACTATAATGTTGTCGTGCGAGTTCACCAGCTGATGCATTTTTTCGCAGTAGTCGCCGCCTGCAAATTCCGCGTAGGCGAGATCAATCACCAATGCAATCCGCTGTGGCAGATGTTCCGCCAGCCGGGTAATTTCCGATGCAGGTATCATTGTACCCGTGGGGTTATTAGGGTTGGCAAGAAACAATAAATCCGTTCGCCCGGTAACACACAGCAGCAGCGCGTCAACCACGGTGGTGTAATGACTCTCGGGCGCTTTTACCAGCGTCGCTCCTACGCGGTTTGCAACAATTGGAAACTGTATATAACCGTATTCGGAAATTAAAATTTCGCTCTCGCTGTTAGCGAACACCCGCCCGATCACATCGAGCAATTCTTCTGATCCATTGCCGACTACCAGTTGCTCCGGATCAAGTGCATAGTGCTGCGCGAGCGCCGTTCTTACCGCCTCACATGACGGATTACCATAGAAGTTCGCATGCGCCGTAGTCCTGTTGATCGCTTCCAATACAGACGGATTCGGGGCAAAGGGCAGTTCGTTGAAACTTAAATCTATAACCGGCAGGCCTTCGGGCTGTACCCGCGCCTCCCGCTTTCGAATGTTCAGCGGCCGGATAAAAGGTTGCGGTCTGATTTGAGTCATCGGTTCTGATTTGTCAGTTCTGGGTCATCGGTTTTGGTTCACAGGTTAGGGTTTATCGCTTGAGGGAACCGGTGTTTTACTCCAGCCAGCCGCTGTGTGTGCGGGTGGCGAAGGCACCAGGCAGTGAGACCTCCAGCAATTCCAGGTCAGCGGAAATCTCGGTGAAACGTGTTCTGGTGTTTGGCGGAATAACAAACGCATCACCGGGTGCCAGCGAGCAGGCGGGTTCATCTTCAGCTTCGAGTGTGACTGAGCCTTCCATTAGAAAGGAAAATAGAATATCGCTGTCATGGCTGCATATTGCCGCCGTATTTTGCGCTCCGGTCGCTTTATAGACTTGTACATTGGCAACACCGCCGGTGGCATCGAGTATGCCGGTGTCCCTTACTTCGAACCCATCCAGCCTTGCTGCTTGCCAGCGCGCATTTTCAAGCTGATGATGGCAGAATCGCTGGCCACCAAAAATTCGTGAAGGGTTAAATTCAGCCGTAGGCAGTTCCATGTTGTGATCGATGGTGGTGATGTGCTCGGCCGGTACACCAATTTCTATGACTTCAAGATTATCGGACGATTCCAGCACCCGATGCCGAATCTCCGGTGGCTGAATTACACAATCACCGGCGTTTAGAATAAACGCCGGACCCTGATCTTCGTACACCAGCCGCACCCAGCCGCGATAACAGTAGATCAACTGGAAGCCGACCGTATGGTAGTGCACCATATCGGGTACCGGTCCGCCATCTGGAATGCGAATATGCGAGGCGATAATTTTTCCACCGAGCCGGTTCGGGATCAGATCGCGGTAGTGCATGCCGGCGCGGCCGATTACCCAGGGCGCCTGATCGACCAGGCGGCGAACCACAAACGCATGCCGGGTAGGGGGCTGCTGCAGTGGCGGGTCAGCTTCTGCAAACTCGATAACCGTGCCATTGGGCGCAGTCAAGGGCTGATTATTCGTTTCAGCAGGTGGCAGATCGTGTCGGGCAAAACCAACCGGCGATGCGCGCAGCAGCCGTATTGTACCGGCCGGTTCACTGGCTCCCCGCTCTAGCCGCAGTCGCAATCCGTAGCCTGAAATCACCGCTACTGCCGGATCGTCCGCCGGAAAAATCTGATCGAGTCGGAATCCGAGCCTGCCGGTAAAAAACGGCAGGTCTTCTTTTAAGTCGTTGCTCGGCAGGCGAATTTCCGCTCTGATGATATCGTCCACAACCGACGGGTTGTTATCTTCGGTGCTGATTTGTGTATCCTTTTGCCGGGCCGCGAGGCGATGCTGCCCGGGTGGTTTGTTGCGAAAATCAAATTCTAACGGTTCGATTGCGTCAGTCAGTCGTGCGCAGATTCGGCTTGAAGCTGAATTGAATATACACTAGCCTGACAATCGGGCAAAACCGCCAGATTACAGTACAACCCTGCTTGCGCAACCGTGCAAAGCAACCGGAGGACGATCTTGAAAAAATTATTGACTATTCGCAAGGTGACATTGAGCGCGCTGGCTGTGGCAGCATTATCGCTGTCCTCGGGCGCGGTTCAGGCGGTAGATAAAGTCACTGCCGTTCACGCGTTCCCGCCATTTCTGGTATATACAAAAACATTCCTCGCCATGGTGGACGATATCAACAAGCGTGGTGAAGGCGTTGTTGAAATAAGCGTTCGCGGTGGCCCTGAAGCCATTGGCATGTTCGAGCAGCCGAATGCCGTACGCGATGGCGTGGTCGATATGGTCCACACGCCAGGCAGTTTCTACGGTGCTTCCGTGCCGGAAATAGATGCCATGGTGGCAGCGCGCAAAACCCCGATGGAAGTACGCGCCAACGGCGGCGCGGATCTCATGAACAAGGCACATCAGCAGCGCTTTAATGTGCATCACCTCGGTTGGATTGACGGCGGTGTACAGTTTCACATCTACAATGCTCAGCCGTTTAAATTCGGCGATGACGGCGTGGTCGATTTAACCGGAGTCAAACTGCGCGACAACCCGATCTACCACGCTTTCTTTGAAGCGCTTAATGCAACAACCGCGTCAATGCCATCGACTGAAGTTTATGCTGCTCTGGAAAAAGGTGTGGTTGACGCCAGTGCCTGGACCTCTATTGGCCTGATGGATCTGAAATGGGATAAGTTCGTTAAATACCGTATAGATCCGGCGTTTTATAACACCGATATCGGCGTAATCTTCAACCGTGACAGCTGGGACGCCTTGTCACCCGAATCGCAGAAATTAATCTCTGAAGTGGTAATTGAATGGGAGGAAAAATCGTGGAACGACCGGCAGGCAGATGTTGTAGCAGATGCAGCTGAACTGCAGAAGCGCGGTATGGAGTTCGTCTCGATGTCTGAAGAGGCTTCGGCCAGATATCTGCAAATGGCCGATGACGCTTCCTGGGCCCGTATGAAAGGCCGGCTGGATAAAATGGGTGGCGACAACGCGTACGACGAATTGCGCTCGCTCTATTACGGCGATTAACCTTGCCAGGCTTCCCGGGCAGGTTCCTGCCAATGCCATCCTGCCAAGGACAGGCCAGCCCGGGAATAAATGATCAACAGCGGTGTAGTCACTGCTGTTCAATGCGCGCTTCCGCTGCCCCTTTACTTTCACGGCCAGACTCCGTTCCAGATGCGATTGCCCGATGCGACTGCCCGATGCGACTGATTGATAAAATATGCGATCTGCTGGCCGTTCTGGCGGGCATTTATCTTGTCGCCATTATGTTTGCCATTGTCTACCAGGCAACCGTGCGTTCCCTCGGATTCTCCGGATCATCTCATGTGTTCACTTTTTCAGAGTACGGGCTGCTCTATATTGTCATGGCAGCATCTCCGTGGCTGGTACGGCTGAAAGGCCATGTCTATATCGAAATGCTAACCGCTGCACTGCCTGCATCAATAGCTCCGACGTTTTCAAGGGTGGTCACGGTACTGTGTGTGATTATCTGTCTGATGCTGGTCTGGTATACCGGGGAGGCTACCCTTAAGGCCTATAACCGGAACGATTTTGACATGCGGTCGCTCGATATGCCGAAATGGCTGTTGCTGGTTACCATGCCCGTGTGCTTTTCACTCATGGCGTGTCAGTTTATGCGTTTTGTTTTCGGCAAAGACACCCTGCACACCGGTGAAGCCGGAGTACATGAGTGATCAACTGCTGTCACTACACTATTCCGGCGAGCTACAGCACTCGATTTTATAGAACATGACTCTCTGATGGAATGGTATAGCGCACTCGGCTTTCTCCTTGGCATGGTGTTGTTTTTCATGTTTATCGGCGTGCCGGTAGCACTGGCGTTTCTCGCGGCCAATATGGTCGGGGCAGCGTGGTTTATGGGAGGCAATGGCGATCTGTTCACACAGATGTCACGCGGCATAGGGCAGCTGGCCAATAACGCCGTTCCAACCGTCACCACATTCAATTTAATGCCGGTGCCTATGTTTTTACTGATGGGGGAAATATTCTTTTTTACAGGCCTTGCCAATCGCATGTTTGGTGCGATAGACAAATTAATGGGCCGTATTCCGGGTCGCTTGTCGTTTGTAACCGTTGCCGGTGGAACCGCTTTTGCCACCTTGTCTGGTTCATCTATGGGGTCCACCGCATTGCTTGGCTCGCTGATGGTGCCGGAAATGCAGAAACGCGGCTACAAGAAGCACATGGCAATCGGCCCGATTCTGGGTACTGGCGGGCTCGCCATGCTGATCCCGCCATCTGCTCTGGCCGTGTTACTGGCAACGCTTGCTAACCTCGACGTAGGTCAGTTGCTAATTGCCGGTATTGTCCCCGGGCTGATACTGGCCTGTTTTTATGCGATCCTGATTCTGATCATGTGCCTGCTCGACCCGACTGCAGCGCCGGCCTATGAGGTGGAGAGCATTAGCTGGGGCAGGCGTTTTAAATTATTTATCTCCGATGTACTGCCAATGATGTCTATTGTTATCGGTGTCATTCTATTAATTATGAAAGGGCTGGCAACGCCATCGGAATCTGCCGCGTTCGGGTGTCTGGGGGTGTTGCTGCTTGCTGCTATTTATAGAAAACTCACCGTCAGCAATATTATTGCCTCGGTAAAAGGCGCGCTGCGTGTCACCGTAATGGCTTTGCTGATCATATTCGGTTCGGCCACTTTCTCCTCTCTGCTGGCATTCTCCGGTGCCAGTGCGGGCCTGATCAACTGGGCTACCGGGTTTGATCTGGCACCGGTTGTTATGCTGCTTGTGATGTTTGGCATTCTGCTGGTGCTCGGTATGTTTATGGACCAGCTTTCCATGATGCTGCTCACCGTGCCGATATTTTTTCCGCTTGCGCAAACGCTCGATTTCAACCTGATCTGGTTCGGTGTTATTACCTTGCTGGCACTGGAAATCAGCTTTACCACGCCGCCTTTCGGGTTGCTGCTATTCGTTATGAAAGGCGTATCGGCACCAGGCACCACCATGCGTGATATCTACGTTGCGGCGCTGCCGTTTATGGCCTGTGCAATTCTCCTGGTTGGGCTGCTGATCATCTGGCCGGGCATTGCGCTATGGCTGCCGGGTCTGGGCAGGTAGAATAGAAAATTTGAGGCCATGCCGCTTGGCAACGCGTTGTGCTGGCGGGTTGTAACTTGTTATCCGGGTTTTGTAGCAGGAATCTATAGAGGAATACCCCCATGAAAATCTGGTACCAGAGCTACGTTGATGCAGAGCATGGTCAATCCTACTGGGATGCATTGCAACTGCACCTCGATTCCATTATCGACCCCGGCACTCAGGTCGATATAAAAGGCATCACCCCACACGATTCCTACGCCCATCCGATTGTTGAATTTCGCTGCGCCCGCGAAGTTATCTGCAACGCAGTAAAGGCAGAGCAGCAAGGCTACGATGCATTTGTTGTAGGGCACTTTCAGGATGCAGGCTTATACGAAGCCAGATCAGTCGTCGATATACCGGTGCTCGGGCTTGGTGAATCATCGATGCTCTATGCCTGCCAGCTCGGGCAGCGCATAGGTATTGTAACTATCAACCCGCGCTATATATCGTGGTTTCACCAGCAGATTGTAAAATACGGATTATCAGACCGGGTTACCGGAGTACATGCCATGACGTTTCAGCCCGGGCAGATACTGGATGCGTTTGGTAATGACAGCAAGCTTCGTACGGTCGAAGCGCTTTTTGAAGAGCAGGCGATACCGCTGGTAGAGCAGCAGATTGATGTGCTCATTCCCGGAGGCGGAATTCCAATGCTGTTGTTCTCACAGATTCAGCAGCACAATGTAGGCGGTGCGCCCGTTATCAATGGTATTCCGATCGTTGTAAAAATGGCCGAAATGGCGGTGAAGCTCAAGCAGACCACCGGGCTCGGGGTAAGCCGGGTGTCAGACTATAAAAAACCGCCAGCCGACGTACTGCATGAGTTCATAACCCACCCGAAAGGGTTGTAGTGCATGGATAACTCGCTTTATCGTGCCGATCAAACCGCCTTGCTGATTGTCGATCTGCAAAATGATTTTCTCCATCGGGACGGTGCCTATGGCAGAGCGGGGCAGAGCAGTGAAGCTATAGCAATGCTGCCGCAAGCAGTACTACCGGTTGCCAATGCATTGCGTGCTGCAGGCGGTTGGGTAGTCTCTACGCAATTTACCCTGGTGCCGGGCAAGGGCGGTGAACCCTTTATAGCGCCCCACCTGAAAAAACTTCGTCCATTTCTGGGTAAAGGAGATTTTGCGCCCGGCCAGTGGGGCCACCAGCTGGTCGATATTCTGCAGCCCGCTGATATCACCGTAGAGAAAGTCGCGTATTCTGCGTTTTTTCAGACGAGAATGGAATTTGTGCTGAAAAAAGCGGGAATCCGGCAACTGTATGTCTGTGGCATTGTGACCAACGGTGGTGTTGCCTCAACAGTGCGGTCAGCGCACGTCAGAGATTTTGCGGTTACTGTTCTAAGCGATGGCTGCGCAGCATTTTCGGAAACCGCTCACGCCAATGCCATAGCCGATATGGGCGGTATCGCGACAATTGCCACCTGCGCAGAAGCTGTGCTCTTACCCGGTGTAAGTTACAGCCTGTCTGAAAATGAATAAACCACAGCGAAGGTGTTCTTTTATCCGGCTATTGCAATCAGTTTTGTTGAACAGGATTAACTATTCGCCTGAATCGATCGCACTATCTGCATCAGAACTTCATTCCCTCGGCACGCCCGCCATCGTCAGACAGGCGGTTATATGACAACAACAATCGCAGCCGAAGGTCTGGACTTTGATCTGAGCACTCGCTGTGTGGTTGTTGGTGCCGGAGCCTGTGGTTTGATTGCCGCACTAACGCTTGCGGACGCCAATATAGAAGCACTGGTTCTGGAACGAGACTCCGCACCCACAGGTTCTACTTCTATGTCATCCGGTTTTATACCGGCAGCCGGTAGCCGATTACAGCAGTCGTATGGAATCGAAGACAGCGCAGTTCAATTTGCAGCAGATTTAAACCGCAAAGCCAACAGCGAAGCGGATCCCGACATCGTTCGAACTGTAAGCGAGCACAGTGGCAAAGTTCTGGACTGGCTTGAAAAATCACATGGCCTTGAATGGGTTCTATTGCAGGACTTCCTTTATCCCGGGCATACCGCTCATCGAATGCATGCAGTACCCGAGAAAACCGGAGCCGGATTGCATAGCCGTTTGCTGGCGGCGTGTGAACGGGCATCTGTAACTATAGCAACCGGCGCACGCGTTGATGCACTGGTGATCAAGGAAGCAAATGGTATCCCCGTTGTGAGCGGAGTGCGAGTTGTGCGACCGGATGGCAGTATCGAGCACATCCGCACTTCAGCGGTCATACTTGCCTGCAACGGCTATGGCGCAAATCCCCAGCTGATGGAGCGCTTTATTCCCGCGATGGCTGGAGCACATTATCATGGTCACGCCGGTAATACCGGTGATGCCGTGCTCTGGGGTGAAGCGCTCGAAGTCCCTTTAATTCATACCGGAGCCTATCAGGGGCATGGCTCGCTGGCACACGGATACAATATATTGATTACCTGGGCGCTGATGATGGAAGGCGGCATTCAGGTCAATAGCGAAGGCAACAGATTTTCCAATGAGCACACAGGCTATTCCGAGCAGGCTGTTCATGTATTGCGGCAACCGGGCGGTCATGCCTACAATGTATACGACCAGAGGCTACATGAGCTTGGCTTGTCTTTTCCCGATTATAAAGAAGCATTTGATGCGGGAGCCGTCAAGGAAGCGGACACCATAGAGCAGCTCGCTCTAAATCTATCGGTACCCGGACAGAACCTGGCTGCAACGCTCGACGAAGTAACGAGTTTATCGATCGCAAACGATACTGATCAGTTCGGCCGTCAGTTCAAGGCGGAGCAGGCTCTGTATAAACCCTGGTATTCGATCAAGGTTGCACCTGCTGTATTCCATACGCAGGGCGGACTGCAGATCGATACGGGAGGCAGAGTTCAGCACAAGAGCGGCAATTCGGTTCCCGGCTTGTACGCGGCAGGTGGCGCGGCTTGTGGTGTATCCGGTGCGACGGTTGCGGGGTATCTTTCCGGCAATGGATTGCTCACAGCGGTGGCTTTTGGGAATATTGCAGCCGCTACTGCTATCGATGAGCTAGCACCCGCTTGATTGCGCTAACGAGCTGGAGCTGTACAGAAACAGTTCTGACAACAAGGTACAGGCTGATACAGCTATGAACCTGATTAAGCCCGCTTTAGCGCATTGGCAGGGTCGAAATGACCTTTTGCTTACCCTGCTGATTACCGTGTTGGGTCTTCGCTTGCTGACGGGTTTTCTACAGGGTTACCTGCCATCTTCGGTTTTACCGACATGGCTGGTATTCAGTGTACTGCTTCTGGTATGGCAGGTGGTCGGAGCGCTCCGCGCGGGTGATCTGTATCTAAAGGTTCGCGGTGGTATGGTGCTGTACTGGTGCACTATTGCCATCGTCGTCATTGCTGCATTACTCACTACTCTGCAATTTCTAGACGGACTAAGCCGTATATACCCGCCGGAAGCAGAGCCTGTCGCAGAGGTTAAGCCGCTGGAGATCAGTGCTGATGCTAAAACCCTGTATCTGAATGGTGAATTGAGCTGGAGCTTGCGTCAGTCATTTCTGCAAACGCTTCAGGAGCATACCGCTGTAGAGACAGTGCAGATACACAGCGATGGCGGCCTGGTGTTTGTCGGTCGCGCACTTGCGCTGACAATCAAAGAGCTCAAGCTGAATACCCGTATAGAAAAGCGCTGTCTATCTGCCTGTACCATCGTTTTTATGGCGGGTAGCAAGCGCACCATGGCTGCACAAAGTGAGCTGGGTTTTCATCAGTACGCACTCAGCTATGCGAACACAAGCCCCGGCGTTTCGCCTGCTGAAGAACAGCAGGTTGATCGGGAAATGTTCCGGGCCCAAGGGGTGTCAGAGGTGTTTCTGCAGCAAATTTTTGAAGCTAAGCCTGAAAAAATGGCCTTTTTCACAAAAGACCGGCTCGACGGAACCGGTGTGCTTACTGAAGAGTAGAGTTTTGCAGCGAGTATCGCTCAATCACCTGCCGCGACAGATGCCCATGGTGAAGCCACATACGCGGCTCCGGTAAAGTTGCCATCTGCTGTCTGGCCGACAACATTCGGGCAGCCGAACATAGCCGGATATACAGCGTTAGGAACCTGCAATACCTGGGTATCGCCTCCGAGCGATGAGGCGACTGAATCCTCCAATGCTTCATCGACACTAATAACCGGCGCACCGCTTACATCGATTCGACCCTGATGCATCGCCTCGTCTATGCTCATGTTGTAGTCGGTAATAAATGAAATCAGCTGCATTACCGATGGCATAATACGTCGGCCACCCGAAGCCCCGAGCGCGTAGCGAGCACCATCGGGCGCAACGAATTGAGTCGGGCACATATTCGAGAGCGGGCGTTTGCCAGCGGCAATTGAGTTGGGCTGGCCGCTACGCGGGTCAAACCACATCATGCCGTTATTCATTAGAATTCCACTGTGCGGGAACATCACTTTACTGCCGAATACTGACAGCAGTGTTTGTGTCAGTGAAACCATATTGCCGGCGCTGTCTACCGCACTGATATGAGTGGTGCATGCCGGTGAGCCAGAGTCATCTATATCGCCCATAGTGGATAATCTATGACGATAGGATTCCTGCAATGAAGACGCATAGGCCTGAAAGGTTTTGTCATCAGGTGCTGCGCTGTCCGGCGACCAGCGCCGCGCAAGGCGTTCGAGGGTATCGCAGAGAGTAGGGCCGGCGGTCATGCCGGGCGCAGCAAAAATGCTGGAACCACGGTAGAGATGTTCATCGGCTGTAGCCGCAATTGTCTGGTAGTCGCCAAGATCCTGCTGCGTTAACCGGCATCCGAGCTGCGCTGCATCACTGGCGATAGTCGCTGCAACCTCGCCATGATAAAAATCTTCAGCACCGCGGGACTGAAGCTTTTCAAGCGTAGCAGCCAGCTGCCCCAGAACAATGCGTGGCAGCGGGCCACCCCATTCACCGGCGGGAACAAAGCCACCCGGCAAATAGCGGGCAGCACTCTCAGGGTAATGCGCGAGCAGTGGAGCGGCAGATGCAATTTTGAGCGTGGCGTACCAGTCGACAGACATACCGTCGCGTGCGCTTTTTACGGCAGGTTCGATAAGTTCAGCAAATGATTTTGTAGCAAAGCGCTCTGCTGCAGCGCTGATACCGGCCAGATAGCCCGGTGTCGCGATCGACATCGGGCCGTAGACGTTGCGATTATCGAGAACCGATGGCCAGCCGAACAGATCGCTGTCCTGGCCCTTTACCAGCGGATAGTCTGCAGCATCAATGCCTAGAGGAGCACGCATACCGAATTCAATTGCGTGCGTGATCCCGGTGGCAGCTTCAAAATAGAGCAGGTTGCCACCCCCACCGAGACCGCTCATCCACGGCTCCACCGTGCCGATCATGAGGCTGGTCGTCAGTGCAGCGTCGATAGCATTGCCACCATTTGTTAAAACGTCAGCGCCAGCCTGAGAGGCGGCATAGTGCTGGCTCGCTACCAGCCCGTTGCTGCTGTGTACGGCGGGTTTGCGGATATCCCAGGTTTCCACATTTTTAAAGCGTTGGGTTTCAGTCACGAAGTTTTGTCCAGCGGTAATGTAGGGTTTCTCTCATACTATTCATACTCACAGTCTCTATACAATGACAAGTTAGCTGTGTTGTACCTGTGGCAGTGCGTGATGGTATTAATTCTTTGTAAATAACTCGATAATGCTGCCACACACATATACCTGATTCAATTGTCGTCTAACGTGAAAAACTACCCATGTGATACCGCCGTCATCGGTGCTGGCATCGTCGGTATAGCAACCGCGTATTACCTCAAAAAGATCGATCCCGCCCGGCAGGTGGTGTTGATCGACGCCGGACAACCGATGGAACTGACATCGGCGCAGTCCGGAGAAAATTATCGTAACTGGTGGCCTCACCCGGTTATGACAGCTTTCACTGATCGAAGCATTGACCTGATGGAAGAAATTGCCACGCAAACCGGTAACCTGATCAATATGAAGCGGCGTGGTTACGTACTGGCGACACGCGCTGAGAACATTGACGGCTTGATGGACGAGCTGCAAACCGGCTACGCCGGACTGGATTCCAATGTTATTCGAGTTCATAACAACACTGTCTCCCGGAGCTACCAGCGACCGCATTCCGCCGCCTGGTCTACGGCCCCAACTGGCGTCGATGTATTGCAAAATCAGCAGCTGATCCAGACAATATTTCCCTCCTTCGATCCGGCGGTTCAGGCCGTCATTCACGTGCGACGTGCTGGTGATATCAGCGCACAGCAAATGGGGCAGGTGATGCTTGCCAGTTTTAAAGAGGCTGGTGGCGTGCGCGTAACCGGCAAAGTGCGGTCAATAGATTGCCACAACGGCTTTACGAGCCAGCTCGACGTACGGCAAACCGTTCAGTCACAACAGATCGTCAACGCTGCCGGCCCCTTTATCAATAACATAGCATCAATGCTCGGTACCCGTTTGCCGGTAAGCAATACGCTGCAACAGAAAATCGCTTTTGAAGATACCGCATCCGCTATACCACGTGATATGCCATTCTCAATAGATCTCGATAATCAGTTTATAGACTGGAATACCGATGAAAAAGCACTGCTGGACGACGATCCCGCAGTCGCCTGGCTAACAAGAGAGATGCCCGGGTCCATTCACTGCCGACCGGACGGCGGTGATCAGGGCCGCTGGATTAAACTGGGCTGGGCGTTTAATAACGATACACAAGAGCCTGTACTGAACCCGGTTTTTTCAGAGAACTTCCCCGAGATTGTACTTCGAGGCGCAGCGCGTCTTAACCCTGCCTTGAAGTGCTACTACGACCACATGCCGCGACAATTGCATCACTACGGCGGCTATTACACGCTCACCAATGAGAACTGGCCGCTTATTGGAGAGATGGCTGTTGCGGGTAGCTTTGTAGTGGGTGCAATGTCCGGCTTTGGTACCATGGCCGCGTGCGCCGCAGGTGAATTGTGTGCGTTATCGGTAACAGGAGGGGCATTGCCTGATTACGCACCAATGTTATCACCTGTGCGTTACAAAAATAAGGCGTTAATGGAAGAGCTTAAAATATTGTCTGGCAGAGGAATTCTATAATGTCGGCAGCCATTTGAAGATCGAATCCAAACTTACCACTCCGGGTAATAGCTAACGCAATATATAGATAATCGCAACGTCCCTCATTCTCAAAAATCACGTGGAGGAAAAACCAATTCCCCTTAGAGTGAAACACTGCAGTCCGGGTAAACCGGAAAGTAAACTCTGAATTTATAGTTGCATTCAATTTATAACTGTGATTTAGTATATTCAGACAGTTCGGAGAAGTATTCCATGGATAAGGTCGATATCGCTCGATCTGCTAAGCGCTTGCTTTGTAGTCCACCGCGAAATAGTCAGTTTTGGCTCGTGGCAGCTGTGCTAAAGTTCAACAGATGGCTGAAGCTAGTAGCTATCGTGGTTCTGTTCCTGGTATCCAGCCACTCTGGCGTAGCCACATTTTTCCTGTCACCTGCTGTTGCACAAACTGCAACTTCCGTGTCGACACAATCTTCGTATACCAACAAAGTCGTCGCTACTCTTGGTGCAAAAAAACTGCTATATAGTGATCTTGGCACATTCTCTTTGCAGAAAATTGAAAAGCAGTTAGCCACTGGCGGCCGAGGGCAACAGCCTACCGGAATGCAGCGTGCGCAGATTGTCTCAGATGTACAGCACTATCTGGATAAACAATTGCTCAACCTGGCCGCCCGTGATGCCGGTCTGAAGTTGCCTGACACAGCAGTTGCACAGGCAATGAGAAAATTCAAAAACCAATTCACTACTAAAGCACAATGGAATTCTTATCTCAGCACTCGCCCAAAAGGGCTGCTCGGAATTGAGTCCGAATTGCGTGAGCGACTGACAGTGCTGGCATTAACTCGTCGAACAATAGAAATAAGCGACGAAACAATTTCTCGCTATTACGATGAATACAAAACCCGGTATTCGTCATTAAGTAAAAATGCTATCGCCCATCGCATTCTCGAGAGCATTACAAAAAGAAGGGTTGCCGGTATTCGCTCTGGCTTAATGGCATCACTATACAAAAAGTACGATGCGCACAACCTGCTCGCCACAAGGTTAGGCAAACCAGCTGATCGACTAGATGGTACAACGGTTTTTGGAAAAAACCATGTTAGCCATGGTTCACCTGGAAAACCAACAACAGGCACTGGACAGACTTCACGCCCATGATCGGAAAATGGCTAAGCAGAAGCAGAGGACGCCGCTACAATGTCGCTATTCCCTGCATTAAATCGGTTTTGTTTTCTATAACAATAGTCGTATCACCCGTTGCGTTGGCAGACTTTTTTGGCGATCAGCTAGTTAAAGAGACTTATGGCTACTATGTTTTTCCGGATAATGGAACAGATTGGCCATTTAGTCTGAATTGCAATGCGGTAAAGCAAACATCTGTATCAACTTTTCCGGCACCTGGCAACGGCGATCCAGGCGTGCAAACATCGAATCCGGTTCGAGCAGTTGCCGGGTGTCCTATATTCGATGTCGATGGCAACGGTCAGCCTGATCACAATTTTGATCTCCGGTTCGACTCCCTGGAAGATCAGGGTGAATGGCGAGTAACCTGTACTGGTTCCAGTATTGATCCCGCTCATTGTGTCGCGTCAAACAGTCCACCGTGTTACGTCGCGTGTGATGCCAATTTCGCCACCGCTTATTCCAATGCGTCGATTTTCAATATCAACGTTTTTAACGACTTACCAACAGCCAGCCCCGATCATTCACCCACTCCTGCGTGGAATAACACCGTAACGCTCGACGCTGATGCCGTTGATCCGGACGGCGGCTCCCTGAGTTATAGCTGGAGTATTGTCAATAAACCCAGTGCCAGTAATGCAACACTAAATGGCAGCAATACCGACACGCCCACAATCAGCTTTAACGACGACAACGATATCGGGTTCTGGCGATTTCAAGTACATGTAGACGATAACGAAGGTGAGCGACGTTCCTTTAACGAGGAGTTTACTATTCCCAATATTCCTCCCGATATATCTATCAATGGCGTCACCTCGGTAGATGCACTATTGGAGGATATAGAACTACAGGTTAATTCAACATCAGATACCGATGGTGGAACCTATGAACTATCCTGGGATTTAGACAGTGCCCCGCCAAGCGCTGGCATGGGAGCGCAAAACGGTTTTTCAAGCAACGAGAGTATTTCAATACAAACCACTGATGACGATATTGGCACCTGGATATTTCGCGTTACCGCAACCGATAATGAGAACGATACTGACTTCGACACACACAGTGTAGAGGTTCGAAATATACCACCGGAAATAAATTTGACCGGAACCGATCAAATTGTTGCCGGTGAATCGATCATTGTAGAAACAACCATTCTCGATGATCTTGATGGCGGGGATCTTTCTTTTTCCTGGGATCTCGTGCAAGTGCCGCAATCGTCAAATCAGTTTGTTCAGTATGATTATTTCTCGGGGACAGGCATCGATGGTGCAACACTAACTATACCAACCAGCGAAGCCGATGCTGGCACCTGGATTGTCAGGCTGATTGCCACCGATGATGACGCTTCAGCAGATTCAGAGATTGAACAGGAATTTACGATTCTGGTTGATGGGCCGGTAACAGCAGAAATTCAAGGTGATGAGCTGATTGGAAATCTGTCTTTTCCACTGGTTCTCGACGCCAGCAACTCTGAGGATGCAGATAGTCCCTGTCCATCTGATCCAACCCGTTGTCACGATACCCTGGAAGGTCAAAGCGCCGTGGTGTCAGCGGGAATTGTTGAATATACCTGGTATCTGGTCGATGTACCGTTTGAATATTTCTCCGAGTACGCTTTAGGGCGAGTTGACGATGCATTAGGTGCTGTCGCTACCGCTCCTGCGTTAACGCTGGATTTTGGCAGTATCAGAACAGGTGATTGGGTTTTTGAAGTTGAAGTGGTAGATGCTGAAGGCAACTTTGACACCGCTTCATTTACTGTCACTGTGATTGATGAGACAGGCCCACCATTCGCTTTTGTCTCCGGACCAAAACGGTTTTCAGTCGACCTCAATTTAATTGCATCCGAAGATGTTGGTGCAGCGGACGCTGGCAGTTTCGATGCTGACAACCTGCTAACTGGAGATCCATTTGTTCCGGGTGTGGGAATTGAGCAATATCAGTGGAGCAACACCCAGGTACCCGTTGGTTGCACCGCGCCGGTTCCACCGTCTGGTCCTTCGGCTACCGAGTATGTACTTTTCCCGGCTGGCACGGCTATACCAGCGCCGTGTATGGGCTACTGGTCTTTGACGCTCGATGTTACTGATGACGACACCATACCGAAGTCGGCAAGCAGTACGGCATCGGTCATTATAGGTAATTGTGAAACGTTAGTGTGTATTGATTATCCAACCACACTGGTTCCGGAATCGGTTGAATTCAGTGACGCGACCGACGTGCTAATTTATTACCGACTGGATGCAACGGTCTACGATGATCCTCAATTTCAATTCGGTTTGTATGCCCGGTTAGCTATTTTTCATGAATCAGATTTAGTCAATCCGGTCTATACCGATTTTGATCCTAATGTTCAAGTGAGCAGTAAGGGCAGCTTTCTCACGTTTCATTGGAACGGCTACAGCGATACACAGACAAGGCCTCAACCAGGTAACTATACCGTTTCAATCTCCCTGTATGATTATAATCTGGGGGTCGCCGGGCCTTTATCTGCCATTCAAATTGATGCTATTCAAATTGAAGTCGCCGAGCCGGAAATAGCTGCAACGTCTGATCGATACATCGATCTGGCCGCATTCAATGCATCGCCGGCAACCGACACAGTAGATATACAATATCTGGTGAATGGAAGTGCTGTTCCCGATCAGATTCGCTGGCGAGTTCTGGATAGCTCAGCAAGTGTTGTGCACGAAATTACTCAGCCGCACACAGGCTCCATTAGCTGGGATGGAAAGGTGGGCGGGGTAACTTTGCCAGCAGATGCGTATACTCTCGAAATTGATTTACTGCTGCTAGGCAATGTGCTTGGCACCTCACCGCCGCACCATTTTGTTTTTTTTGAATTGTCAATGGAATTGCTCACTGGTGTATTACCGGAAATCCTTCCGGCAATTGGGCCACCAACAGCGCTGATACTGGTTAATTCCGACGATGACAACGGCGATGGAGTAGCCGATAACAGCATTCCCGGTCTCGTAGTTAACGAAGACGATCTCATAGAGATCACTCTATCTATGTCGCCTGCGTCGCTACCACCAGAGCTACATGCTGGTATCGAGATTCGTGCGACAAGCGGGGCTGCGAATATCAAAATATTTGATACGATCACACGCTCAACACAATACCAATTCAACGATCCAGTAGATTTAACCGCAACGGCACTTCCAGGCTCTGTTTTTGTCGAAGGTCAGAGCACCGGGAACAGCACACTTGAGCTTGTATTGCGTGATCTCACAGCAAATACAGATATCGCCGCGCGGACCCAGGCTGTTCAGGTGCACGATATAGACATAGACGTTGACAGTAATATGGACGGAAGTATACTCGCGTCCGATGATAATATCGAAGAGGAAGATGAAGCGCTGATCATCTATGTTAACAACGATGATGACGGCGGCAGCGGCAACGATGCTGCCAGCAACGCCGTAATAGAAAACGCGACAGATAAAACCGAACTCACCGATCTGATCATTCGACGCAATGCCGGTATTGTACCTGGGTCAACACTCACGCTTAGCGTTTCAGATAAAACCAAAATCCGGCTGTTTGATCAGACCGACACAGCTCGCATTGGGCCACCCGCCGCCGACGGTGGGCCCGATGCCGATACCTTTGACATCCCCTTGGCAGACGTCGCGGCCGCGGACCTGGATTTTCATATTGAAGCGGTTCATGGAGGAGTTGTCGACCTAAACCTGGTGTTGACTGATCTGAACGGAATCATCATTGGTAGCGATTCAGTCAAGCTCGCTTTGAACGTAAACCGACAGCCAGGTAACACTGAAAGTACCATTCGCAATCGCATAACCGCTGTTAAATCACTACCTGGCCTGGTCGGGTTCAAGGCGGATTTAACCAGCAGCGCTCCCGTTGTATCGTGGGATCCTTCACCACCCAAACTCTTGACAACATCATTCTGGGTTTCTCTGCAGGATTCCGGCGTCACTCATTGGATACAGACCGGCGTTCGTAGACTACGCAGTACAGCGGGTGTAAATACGGAAGAAATATATTTTGAATACGTTTCTGATTACCCTGCCTTTCGCGCTGGAACCAATTTATTAGGCTATCAACGATTCGTTAAGCCTGGAAGTAGCTGGGTTTCCGGTGAATTTAAGGTGGAAATCAGCGATAGCACGACAGGCGAGGCGGAGGCATCACTAGACGGGGTGGTATGGCAAACCGTCGATGAAGCGGCGATGATTGGCGCGAGCTTCGATAACTATCAAATCGGTACAGAGCCTAAACAGACTGTGTCGCGAATCCCTGGTTCATCGGCAAGTAAGGCGCAAATCTCCAACGCCAGATACAAAGACAGCACCGGATGGCATAACACGGCCTTGGTGCGAACCGATATTACCATTGATTCGACCAATGGAAGAGGTGTCGTTTCGTCGATGCAAGCCGTAGCGCCTTCGAACACAGCGGTACTTGATGATCTTAACTACGAGTGGATCAGTGGCCAGGAATTCGATATATGGGACGATAGAAACTGATGATCTGCCAGAGCGATAATCAAATCATTCGAGCCATGGGTCTGTATTCACTGATTGGTGTTATCAGTCTTTTTATTTCACCGCTAATGGCACAGAATGCAATTAAGCCTCAAGTCCTAGAGCGAACAGCGCGTAGCCTGAATCTGGAAATAACGGATCTTGAAGTTCAGCTGCCGTATCGAAAACCGCGTCGGGCTATTGCCTTTCTTCCCTCAAGTTTACGCGATTATCCTTCTACCCGGCATTCGTTGGTCATATCCAGCCCCTCAGGAAGTCGCCGTACGCATTCAATCGAAGCGGTTAGCTATTTAGATAAAAACGGCGCTGTGCTTCGACAGGAATCAGTAGAGACGATCGATGACGCCTTTAGAATGCCTGCCAGTACCCAGGAGAAAGGGACCCGTCAGTCAGGGCGAAGTATTGCCGGTGAAGCAGGTCCGGTGGCGGCAGATACCCTTAAGCAAGCGTGGGCCAGTATTGCGAATCGCGTGTCAATCAGCGATATACGGGAGTTTGAACTTGCTCATGTCCTGTTCGACTTCGGTGACGAGCAAGCAGCACGTCCTGTATTGATTTTCTACATCTGGGGGCCGGATAACCCACTCGGTATGCCCGATGAGTTACCAGGCGTGTTGAAAAACCGCATCCGGATAATCTACGACATCTCCCGAAAAGAAATTAGCGCGGACAACCTGCTGTGAAGTTGCTAACTACAAAATCTGTTCGACGATGGATAAAACACAGCCTGCTGTTTTTTTCTCTGCTTGCTGGTGCATCAGCGTCTTTTGCGAGTAGCCTTGAATTCGGGCCGGCAATACCGGTGTCTGATTCGTTCAGTGTTCCAGCCGGTATTGCCATCGACCAGGATCGTGATCGCCTGTTCGTTGTGGATACAGCCCACCATAGAATTAAATACCGAACACTATCCAGCTTGCCGGCCGTGGCTCCCTGGCAGGAGTTTGGCTTCGTGGCGGATCGCACGCTCGATAACGCTCTAAATGAACCGCAGGCTATGGCGGTCGACAGCACTGGTAATGTCTTTGTTCTCGATACATTTAATAACGAGGTCAAGCTCTACCGATGGATTAGTAGCGGCCAGGGGTATAGCCTCGATCTAACCTTTGCATCCACAAACCGTCATCAGGTAGATGGTGTCGATATTGATCTGCCACGTGATATAGCGGTAGGTACTGATGATCGCATTTATGTACTTGATTCAACAAATAACCGGGTATTGGTCGCCGATAACGCCGATGACACCAGTTGGAGTGTGCACCACAGCGATAGCGCATGGAGAAACCCTTACGGACTGGATATCGGTGACGACAACACCCTTTACATAGCCGATACCGATAACCATCAAATCGTACGCATTCTCGCTGATGGTACAAGCACTGTTATTGGGGGCTATGGCGTCGGTAACGGACGATTCCGTCACCCTCGTGATGTAGCCGTCGGCGGCGATGGTCGGTTATACATAGCTGATACCTATAATCACCGTCTGACCGTATTAACTGCAGACGGAGAGCATTATCGAAATCTAGGCGCAGCCCCGTTGTTCGGTAGTTTGCAAAAGGTGGTGGTTGACGACAACAATCACGTGTACACAATAGATTCGGATCGCAATCAGGCGGTTGCATTTGTAGGGCCGGTTAATCCACCGCCCTACGATGTATTTATTCGAGACTATAATGGAGACACAGGCGAGGAGCCTTCTAATTCAGCGTTTATATTATCCTCACCTGATATTCTAGTACGCCATGAGGCAGATGTCGATCTGGCCATGGCCGCTGTAAACGGCCTGACAAGTATCGCCTTTCAGCAGCCGCGCTTCAATGAAACGAACTATCTATACCTCGCAGTGAACAATAGAGGCCAGTTTGATCTAACCAATCTGTTCGCGCGTTTTTACTGGGCAGATCCGACAACTGCACTTGATTTTCCGACTGACTGGAAAGTGCAGGGGTTGTATACGGATTACGTTGATTCTACGGTATTTGTAGAGGGAAATTCGCTGACTATTGATTTTGTATCAGCACCGGACGGCACCGTTGTCGCTGGCCCTATTGCCTGGCGCCCACCGGCACCTGATTCACTGGCCACCGCAGACGGGAAAGTTCTGGTGCTGGCCAGACTGGTCAGCCTGAACGATCACACCGAGACGGCTGTCGGACTGGAGCAGGTTCGGCTTAATAATAATGTCGCTATGCGTGAGGTGACTATCAGTCAGGGACCGGATCCCATTGGCAATCAGGACACGCTGGTTGTGCGCGTCGATTACCCGAATATTGGCGGCAGTGCCGATGAAACACTGATCGATCAGCGAATCACCGGACTTCAATCCTGGATAGCAGAGGTTAGCTATCAACAGACAACCATGGATCCACTGTACCGCGGGCCGGTGATACTGGATGAGCCGACGGGTTTCTATGAGGCTCCGGATCGCAATATGCTGATCGAAATGGCAGAGGAGGTACTAGGCAAGCTTATACTCGCAGAAGGCAGTTTGCTTGATGGTCCAACGACGGCTCCCGATGATGATATTGACCGAATCATTATGGTCGTAAATGATCCGGGGTTCACTGACGATTGGGCTACCACCGGCTTGTGGCCCTATTCCATAAACGGTGATACACGGCATCTGTCGGTGTCCGTCCAGGGACCGAACAATTCACTTGCGCAATATGCTCACGGTCTCTCACATCAACTGGGGCTGCGAGATCTTTATCCGTATGACAACGTCTCATTTCCGGTGAATCATCCAGCCGATCCGTGGGATAACATGGCAAGCCCTCACAGTGGCGCTCACCCTCTGGTCTATTCGAAAGAATACGCCAGCTGGTTATCTGCCGGTGCCGGAAAAATTCTATTCATCCCAAGACCTGCTGGCAATGCTCCCGCCCGATTGGGTGAGCCGGCTATTGACCTTACCTACCAGACTGAAGTTGAACCTGACGAGATCGCAGCCATCGCTATCGGCTTAACCGAGGGTGCAACCACCTTCGAAAGTGAAAGTCATTATTATTGGATTGAAGCCCGTACTCCTTCCCACGGCAATGCAGATTCCGGAGTCCCTCAAGATGGAGTTCTGGTGTATTACGCAAACGACAACATACCGCAAGGGCATGTTCCTGTTTTAATACGCGACAGGCTTCCAGCCACCGATACGCTAACTGATGCCGCACTGGGTGTGGGGCACGATATGAGCCCTGCGGGTACCGGTATAGAGATACGCGTGACCGAGGCTCTGCCGGGTACTGCCGGATACCGCATTGAAGTGGATTACGACCCGCCACCCACCGATTACAATGTTCGTATTCGAGTGGGTGACCCCAGCTGGCACAGCCCCGATATCTGGGTGGATAACCAACGTGATGGGGGTGGTTATCACAGTTACAATACCAGCTCTGGCCAATCCGCTGGTCCGGTAGATGAGCCACCGCTGGGTGGACAGGAAAACCGAATCTATGCACGTATCTACAATGATGGGCCAGCCACCGCGTTCGATATAGAAGTACAGTTTTTGTTGTCAGAGCCATACCACACTGTCGATGGAGAGGGTGACTTCGATCTGTATAAATCGGCATTCATTGCGGCAATACCGGCTGGCGAATACCGCGATGCTTTTGTTGTTTGGGAGCCGTTGGCAAACGATGATCCGCATAACTGTGTTCGCGTCAAGCTTATGCGCCTGATCAACGACACCAATAGCGCAGACAACGAAGCGCAGCAGAATCTTCAGGTAGAAAATTCATCACAGGCTAGCCCTTATAACGCGGTCCATTTTAACTTCCAGGCCAGTAACAATGAATCAAAGCCCAAACTGATTTATTTCCGCACTGATGGCATTCCGAAAGACTGGGAACAGGAGCTCTTTCCGTCTCATGCCGTAATGGCATCGGGTACTGATATGGTTGGACGGTTAACCCTCCGCCCCCCGCAATCGGCGCCCGCGTGTACTGATCGAATGATTACCGTGACTGGTTGGATACCCGCCGGTGATACGCTGGTGCAAACTGGCGGCGCAACAGTCGATGTCAAATTACGTAATCGAACCCGTCTGGACGCAGACTACGGAGTCATAGCCTGTGAAAAACCTCCGCCGCACCGGCCGGGTCCCGGTAACCCGGATTGCGATGACCCGAAAAACGAAGATCCTCGCTGTGACAAACCGGATCCGGATTGCTCCGATCCGGAGAGTAAAGATCCGCGCTGCAAAGATCCCGTCCCTCCGGACTGCAAAGACCCGGAATCAAAAGACCCCCGATGCAGGGAGCCCGCACGTGAAGAATGCAAAGACCCTGAAAATCCGGATCCACGTTGCCTCGAAGCGGCCCTGCAGCGCTGTAAAGAATCTGGCAGGAACGATTCACGGTGCAAGCTTGTATTGCTGAACTACTGCAAACAGGCGGAAAACCGCAATAAGCCACAGTGCCGCTCATTGTCACTAAGCCGACAGCCCTTTGCCTGGAGTGCAGATTCAGTTAAGCGAGCCCGGGCGCGTCAGCGAAATGAGACTGCACAGTGCGCCACTCTAGGTACCAAAGGCTGCACAACACCCGCACGCCGAAATGAAACTATTTTACTAATGTATCAGGATCCGGGTGGCAATCCTGTGTACCACAGCGTGATGACCGACAGTGCCGGCTGTTATACAGACTCGTACGATGTTACTGAAGGTGGTGCGTGGCAAGTTTCCGCTTTCTATGCCGGCGATCAATGTTCGGGGCCTGCCGATGATCGAGAATTGTTAAAAGTGCCGCTTGAGAGCACCGGAGATCAGGACGGCGACGGCATTCCTGATGACAGGGAAGTTCAGGGTGATGCGGATAATGACGGAATTCCCAACCATCTCGACCCCGACAGCGACAACGACGGAATTGTCGATGGCAAAGAGCCGCCTGGCGACGCAGACAAAGACGGCTTTGATAACTACACCGATACCGACAGCGACAACGACGGCAAGCCGGATAATCGTGAAGATTTTAAAGAGGCCTACGAAGAATACCGGCCAGATCGAGGGTAATTGCGCCACTCGCAAGCCGGGTGGCTCAAACTGTCAGGCGAGACTGTTGAACCTCTTGGTCTGTCGAGTCAGTACACATCAGTATTCAGCCGTGATCACCTGCCTTTACGCAAGTTTGCAGTGTTGCGCAAGCTCCTTGCACCGCTCATTATGCGTGGGTTTTTAAATTAATTGTTGGGTCGCATTTCACCCGAATTGATTTGCGTTAGACCGTTTTACGTCATTCCTTCAAACGCACGGCAACGTAAAGGTAGCTGATTGCCCGGTGCTGTGACGGACATCGACCTTGAGAATCACGCGGGCACGCGATTTATCGTTCTTTTTTGCTGCCGATCACCTGCGGTGAGCCTGTATTATTGGCGGGGCGTGTTGGTGTTAATCGCTTAAAAATGCAGGCTGAGCTACCGCGCAGACTATAAATTCAATAAGCAAATTGAAAATAACACCCCTTAACTTTGCACATAACGTATTTTTTCGATGCAATTAAAATTTATCTATCGGTCGGATCCCCAAGCACGCCAGTTGAGCGGTAAACGGGCAGGTCACAACAAATCCGATCACAGCGAAAAAAATGAGCTTACACTACAGATATCAACGACCACCGCATTTGCCCTGGTCTCCAGGGTTCAGTAGCGATGACACACACAGCAACAGCGTTGCAAATTTTTCTGCATGTCAAGTTGTTGTGACTATCAGAGCTGAGGAGGCTTAGTGTAACAATGCCAGTACGTTTTTTCTCCGACAAAAGCCGGCCAGTGCACCTGGGGCCATACCCGCTTGAGCGACTCGCGCGTGGTCAGTTGCCCGATCTTGAAAGTGTTCCTGCATTCGAAGCCTTGTCTTTTGTGCGACCCGACGAACCGCTGAATCTGGTTAATGCCATGGACGAGTATCAGTCTATGATGGATGCAATAAGAGACGGATTCACCAACAAAACCCGTTCCTCCATCCCTGAAGATCCTCGCGCAAGGGCGGAGCACTTGAAATCTTTCTGCTACTTTCAGGACGCCGCTATGGTGGGTGTCGGAGCACTGCCTGACGCAGCGCGCCTTAGCAGCCCGGTACGCAATCCGGGTATTGAACAACTAGCCGAAGAACTGCGAACGCGGCAGACCAAAACGCTGGCTTCAGGTATAGACATGATCATGGCGGATCTAAAAGAATCTATGGAATCACCGCCGGCTTCAACTGAACATCACACGCACACGCTGGTGATACTCAATGAAATGGCGCGTGACCCGCGTGCCGGCGAAAAGGGCACCGGCTGGCTTCGTGATTGTGCGCGCCATGCAGCGGCAATGCGTGCCACAGAGACAGCCGTGGTTATCGCCAACTATATTCGCTTGCTCGGCTGGGATGCGGTGGCTCATACCGCTTCAACCTCAGACATTGATCTGAATATCGCTACCGTTTCAGCAGGCCTCGCCAGCGTTGAAAACGGCGAGTTATGGGTGCCCTATATTGGCAATCGCTTTGCGGTGGCCGTGGTAACCACCACCCTGGAACTGGCCATCGACAAACCGTTATCACCTAAAGATGCGCAACCCTGGTTTCGAACCAACGGACCAGCCTGGTGGCTCGGCACCGGTTTTCGTAAGAGTGCGCTTAATGAAGACCCCTTTAGTAAACGCGACTTTCATCTGGGGCCGCATCCATTTGAAACCCTGAAACGTGTTGAAAACCCAACCACCTATATTGATGAACCGCGCGTCGCCCGAGTTCCCAAACGTACCGATATGTTCGCCCGGGCGCAATTCGGTGATATGGGAAAGAACTTACAGCAAGGAGCCAAAGGCGGTTACTACGCGCGCAAGGCTGCACCTTCTATGGCTCAGCGACGCATGCTGGGTGCGTTCGTTTTATTGCAGGACGGCGCATCAGCAGAAGCGGGTTTGTTACCGACCGATGAATCCGAAAACGCCAGTGCGGTAAAAGCGGCAACATATTTTCTGGGGGTTGATGCAGTGGGTATATCCCGTTGCCCCGACTGGACCTGGTACAGCCACGATGCCACTGGCGCGCCACTCGAACCGCCGCACGATCAGGCCATCAGTATGATTATCGATCAGGGCTATGAAACCATGGAAGGAGCCAGCGGCGATGACTGGATCAGCGTTGCGCAATCCATGCGCGCCTATCTTCGGTTTTCATTGCTTGGTGGTGTCATTGCGAAGCAAATACGAAATCTCGGCTATAAGGCCAAATCACACACGGTACTCGACGGCGAGGTCTTGCAGCCGCCGTTGCTGTTACTCGCCGGATTAGGCGAAGTGAGCCGCATTGGCGAAGTAATACTGAACCCGTTTCTAGGGCCCCGGCTTAAATCGGGCGTGGTGACCACTGACATGCCGATGGCACACGATAAACCCATCGACTTCGGCCTGCAAAAATTCTGCGAATCGTGCAACAAGTGCGCAAGAGAATGCCCGTCCGGTGCTATAACCGCAGGCCCTAAATTGATGTTCAACGGCTACGAGATCTGGAAATCCGACAGCCAGAAATGTGCAACCTACCGCATCACCACAGAGGGTGGTGCTATGTGCGGGCGTTGCATGAAAACCTGCCCGTGGAACCTTGAAGGTATATTCAAAGAGCGTCCGTTCCGCTGGGCGGCAATGAATTTTCCCGCGACAGCGCCGGCGCTTGCGAAACTGGACGATACCGTTGGCAATGGCGGCCTGAACCCGGTAAAAAAATGGTGGTGGGATCTGGAACTCAATAGCGATGGCGGCTACCACCCGACAAATAAGGAAGTCAACACACGCAATCTGCAGCGTGATCTCAATTTAAAATACGAAGATCAGACGCTTGCTGTTTACCCCGCTCCCCTGGCACCGCATCCGCACCCCTATCCGTTCCCCATGGATCGCGAGGCAGGTATAGAGGCCTATCAGGCGATGATCACCGCCGAAGAATATCAAGACAGACTGTCACGCGGCGATACCTCTTTTGTGCATCAGTATGGCGGCGATAACGAAAGCCCGGTGTTACGTGTTATTGTGAGTAAAGCCGAAACGATGGGGGGCAATATCACCAAGTTCGAGCTGCGCAGCCTCGATGGCACAGACCTTCCCGAATGGCAGGCCGGTGCTCACCTCGATGTTGTTGTAGCGCCCGAGTTCCTGCGGCAATACTCCATGTCCGGGAACCCGGCTGATAAATCCGTGTACCAGATTGCCGTACTTCGCGAAGCCGATGGTCGCGGTGGTTCCGCTCTAATGCATCGAATATTTTCCGAAGGTCGAAAAGTATTTATATCGCGCCCTATAAATCATTTTCCACTCGATGAAACAGCTGCGAAATCCATTTTGACGGGAGGCGGTGTTGGCATTACCCCCATGATTGCAATGGCGCACCAGCTGCATGCAAGCGGCAGAGATTTCGAATTACATTACTCGGCTTCCAGCAGAGCAGATGCAGCGTTTGAAACAGATTTATCTTCTTTTGCCTGGTTCGACAAAGTATCAATACACATTTCCGATGAGGGCACGCGAGCCAATTTCGGCGAAATACTAACAGGCTACCAGGCAGGGTGGCATCTGTACACGTGTGGCAGCGAGCGATATATGAGTGCGGTTACCACTGCCGCCGAGGCTGCCGGCTTTCCCGAAGAAGCGTGTCACCTCGAGTACTTTTCGGTGCCTGAAGTTCCCGACTATATTAACCACGACTTCACCCTGCGGCTGGCAAAAACTGATAAAGAGTTTTTAATTCCGGCAGATAAATCCGCCACCGACGTATTGGCGGAAAACGGAATCCATATAGACGTGAAATGTTCAGATGGTATCTGCGGTGTGTGCAAGTGCGGTTTACTGGATGGCGATGTAGAGCACCGGGATTACGTACTCTCCAAAGCGCAGCGCGGGGAATCGATCATTTTATGTCAGAGCAGGGCGGCGGCAGAAAACGGTGTTGTTACGGTTGATATTTAGCCCCGCATCTTAGAGCCTGTAGGGTCGTATACCGGCGCGTCCGGTACCGTGGCAGAATAAGTCTCGCCCAGTATTTCAACATCCAGCTGAGATCCGGCAGTGGCATGCTCCGTCGCAACATAGCCCATCGCCATAGATTTACCCGCGTGGTGTGCATAGCCACCCGAAGAAATATAGCCAACTGCCTCACCGTCTTTGAGAATTGCCTCGTCCAGCGTGACATCAATCGGTGTATCTATAATAAGCGTGACCAGCCGCCGTGCTACCCCTTCGTCCCTGAATTTAAGGCTCGCCGCTTTACCGGTAAATTCCTTATTCCAGTTGATGAATGCATCCATTCCTGATTCAATTGCATTGAAGTCGGGCCGGTATTCCAGGCCCCACGCACCCCAGGCTTTTTCCAGTCGCAGGCTCATTAATGCGCGGTTGCCGTACCAGCAATAATCAAGGCTTGCACCGGCTTGCTCTATAGCTTCAGACAGGCACAGCAGATACTGCGGCCGACAGTAGATCTCGTAGCCCAGCTCGCCTGAAAAGCTCAATCGATTGAGCAGCACCGGCACACCACCGACAAAAGTCTGCCGGGTATCCCTGAATTTCAGCGCATCGGCAGAGACATCGTCACGGGTAATGCGTGACAGCAGCTCACGTGAGTGTGGCCCCGATATCGCAATGCCATGCCAGTCACCGGTCTGGTTTTCATGGGTGACATCAGCCGGCAGTGTGCGAGCAAACCATCGACTGTGTGCGTCCTGCATAGCACCGGAGCCAAACAACATGAAGTGCTCATCGCTGTAGCAGGCAACGGTTAAATCGCCGTAGAGACGGCCTTTTTCAGTGAGCATCGGGGTTAGCGCAATGCGGCCGGGTTCCGGAATGTGCCCTGCCATGGTTTTATCCAGCCAGGCGCGAGCACCAGCGCCTTTTACTTCGTGCTTGGCAAAGTTGGCGACCTCTATACCTGCCACGCTTTCACGCACGGCTTTTACCTCACGTGCGACATAGTCATAAGAGCGGTTACGTTCGAAGGTTGGATCTTCCCATGCATCGTCGGGGTTATCGGCAAACCACAGTGCGTGTTCAAGTCCAAAGGACTGACCCATACGCGCGCCCTTGGCAACGAGCCTGTCATATAGAGCGGTGGTTTGCTGCTTGCGGCCTTTAGGTAGGGTTTCATTGGGGAAAGTCATTACAAAACGACGCTCGTAGTTTTCGGTCGATTTAACAGTGCCCCAGTCAGGTGAGGCCCAGCGCCCGAAGCGGGCCACATCCATCGCCCATACATCTATAGAGGGTTCACCGTCGATCATCCACTCGGCCATTGTTAAACCCACACCACCGCCCTGGCAAAATCCTGCCATTACACCTACAGCGCACCAGTAGTTGTGCATGCCGGGCACCGGACCGATCATCGGGTTGCCGTCCGGACCGAAAGTAAACGGGCCATTGATGGTCTGCCTGATTCCGGCATTAGCCAGTGCAGGTATCCGTTCAAAACCCAATTCCAGTCGATCAGCTATATTTTCAAGTTTAGGGTTTAGCAGTTCGTGACCGAAATCCCATGGCGTGCCATCAACCCGCCACGGTGTTCCAACAGGCTCGTAAGTGCCGAGCAGCATGCCGTCGCGTTCCTGTCTGAAGTAGATATTGGCTTCGTAGTCGATACCGCAGGGCAGGCGAGTGTCGGAATTTTTAATTTCATCGATGGTATCAGTGAGCAGATAATGGTGCTCCATTGGCTGTACCGGCAGATGCAAACCCGCCATGTGCCCGACCTCACGCGCCCATAGACCGCCGCAATTAACAATGTGCTCTGCATTGATGACGCCCTTAGGCGTAGTGACATCCCACGTGCCGTCAGCACGTTGCACGGTGGATGTGGCCGGCGTGTGGGTAAAATAGCGCCCGCCGTAATGCCTGGCCGCCTTTGCGAACGCATAGGTGGTGCCGGATGGGTCAAGATCGCCGTCCTGATCGTCCCACAGTGCAGCATGGTAGTGTTTCGGGTCAATGAGTGGGTGGCGATCAGCCACTTCCTGAGGTGATATAAATTCCTGATGCAAGCCCATATAGCGCGCTTTCGAGCGCTCACGTTTGAGGTAATCGTACCAGGCTTTATTCGAAGCCAGGTAAAAGCCACCGGTTAAATGCAAACCCACCGACTGACCGGAGAGCTCTTCTATCTCCTTGTACAGACTAATGGTATAGCTTTGCAGTCTGGAGATGTTCGGGTCAGAGCTTATTGTATGGATCTGCCCGGCTGCATGCCAGCTGGAACCCGAGGTAAGTTCATTGCGTTCCAGCAGTACCGAATCTTTCCAGCCGAATTTTGTTAAATGATAAAGTATAGAGCAGCCGACCACACCACCACCAATAATAACCACTTTCGCATGGCTGGGTAATAAGGCTTTGCTTGCTTCTTCTTTAATTATCTCAGGCATTGATGGTTTATCCAGCTATAGGTTCAGGTTCAGCGCGACCGTCGGTATTCTCGCCTTAGTACCAGGCATCAGGCAGTTCTTCCTTGCGTTTGGCAATATAGGAATCGAGCGCTTCTTTAGTTGCCGGATCCATAGGCGGTTGCTCGTAGTTGTTGAGCATGGTGTTCCATTTGTCGTAAGCGCGTTTGCGCATATCGGTACCGCCTTTTTCCTCCCAGCTTTCAACGTTTTCGCTATCACTGAGCCCGGCATCGTAAAACGCAGTCTGATAATGGCGCAGGGTGTGTGCAGAGCCTAGAAAGTGTCCGCCAGGTTCAACCTCTGCGTAGGCATCGCGTGCGAACTGGTCATCGTCCATATCCAGCCCGTTGAGTATTTTCTGGTAACTGCCTAGTCGGTCCGCATCCATAATGAGCTTTTCATAGCCGGTGGATAGCCCGCCTTCCAGCCAGCCCGCAGCGTGCAGGGTATAGTTAGAACCGGCAAGCACGGTCGAGTGCATCGAGTCTGCACTTTCGTAGGCCGCTTGAGCATCTTCGATTTTAGATGCAGTCAGGGAGCCACCGCAGCGCAGCGGCAAACCGACGCGCCGGGCCATCTGCCCGATAACATAGTTAGATATAACCGGCTCCGGCATGCCGAACGTAGGCGCACCCGACTTAAGGCTCATTGAAGATAAAAAATTACCCATAACAAATGGCGCACCGGGACGCACCAGTTGCGCAAACGCGCAGCAGATCATCGCCTCTGCCATCGCCTGAGCAACAGCCGCCGCGGTAGAGACCGGACCCATCGCTCCGGTTAATATAAACGGCGTAACCACGATCGCCTGGCCACGTGATGAATACACCTGAATCGCCTCGCTCACAACTCGGTCAATCAGCAGTGGCGAATTGGTATTAACGTTCGCCATAATCACCACATTGTTATCCATGGTCTGCGTGCCATGGAGAATCTCAGCCATATCGACGCTATCCTGCGCGCGGCTTTTTTCCGTTATCGCCCCCAGATGCGGTTTGTCGCTGAGCGTCATGTGGGCATAGACCATATCGAAGTGACGTTTCGACACCGGAATATCGGTTGGTTCTGTGATCACCAGACCACTGTGGTGAAGGTACGGGTGCATATAAGTGAGCTTGACAAAGTTTTCCAGATCTTTGATCGTGCCATAGCGTCTGCCGCCCTCAAGGTCACGAACAAACGGCGCACCGTAAATGGGTGCAAATACCTGGTTGCTGCCGCCAATGACCACCGAGCGCTTAGGGTTACGCGCCAACTGAGTAAACTGCGAGGGGGCCCTGGCCACCTGCTCGCGAACCCACCTGGCATCAGCGAATACCTTGTCACCCACCATCTTCACGCCCGCTTTTTTCCAGATGCGAACGGCTTCGGGATCGTCGCGAAAGGCCAGCCCGATGTTTTCCAGCAGCCAGTCAACCTGCGCGTCTATCTTTTCCAGTTGCTCCTCGTTCAGCGGATCAAAAAACGGTAGCTGCCGTTTGATATAAGGCGCGGTAACAGACTCGGTTCTGGAGTGCGCGCCGGAGCGCTTACGTCTGGATCGTCGAGCCATGGTATTACCTGAGCAAATGCCAAAGTCAGATAATAGCGCCGGAAATGATCTTTGTAACCTTGGTAAAATTTGATCAATAGCATAGACTGAGACTATGCGAAATACCCTTAAATTAATCGCCTCACCACGCAATCTCTTTGTTTTTGAGGCCGCCGCCCGGCTTGGTTCATTCACCCTGGCCGCCAGTGACCTGGGCATGCAGCAGCCATCCGTGAGCGCGGCGATTAAACAGCTGGAGCGTTCATTAGGTGTACGCCTGTTTGATCGCGGTCACCGTCGGATCACACTGACCAATGCAGGCCTTCGATTCTACGCCGATGTATCGCAATCGCTGCGCAGTATCGAAAGCGCAGCCGAAGCGGTGCACAATATGGGTAACACCGAATACGTAACGCTCAACTCGTCGTCAGCGTTTTCGTTTTACTGGATGATGCCAAAACTGCATCGTCTTCGGGAGTTCTACCCGGCCATTGACCTGCGCCTGCAGAACAGTGTGCATGAACCCGATCTGGATGCCGAAAATATCAGCATCGCCGTCAGGCTGGGTGATGGAAACTGGCCCGAGTGCCACGTCGCAAAGATTGCCGATGAAATTATATTCCCGGTAGCAAGCCCGAAGGTCATGCGTTCAGCACGCAATCTGCGCTCGATACCGAACTTACTCAATGAGCGCTTGATACACCTGGAAGAACCCGTACGCATGCGCCCGACGTGGAAGCAATGGTTCGAGCATCATGGAGTGATGGATGTGCAGATCTCCGAAGGCCTGCGTTTGAACGATTATGCGTTGGTGCTGCAGGCTGCACAGAACGGTGAAGGGATAGCGTTCGGCTGGCAGCATATTGTGAGTGATCTGGTTGATAAGAAGTTACTGGCCGCCAGAGATGACTGGGCGTGGCAGACGAGCAGGGGCGTGTATCTGGTTTGGTCGAAGTCGCGGCCGTTGTCGGATAACGCGGAGGTGGTGCGTGATTGGATATTGTCGTTTGTTTAGAGAATAAAAGATCGACTACAACCCAACAATGTCATTGCTCTCTCTGAACTCAAGTGTCTCTATATTGCCGCAGACGGACAATTACCTGGGCTATTGTGTGACTTTGTGATTTGTACGATCAACCACTAAGGCACCAACAGTCAGTGGTGACGGCTGAACCCGCATTTTGCATATTCAGGCGAGTTCCGGAACGCTGATAAATCCCGGTTTCAGACATTCACCAAATGTTTGCAGGGGAAAAGCGTGGTATGTGCAAGATAATGGTTGGTTAGTAATCTGAAGGAGATTTCTGGAACAGGCGTTAGCGACATCGGTTTCGGCGCATGAATTGCGAAGTTGCACCAGAAAATGATTATATTATCAAATACCTATGTGCTTGAGCAAACAGTTGATAGGCACCGTGGTAATATGGAATGAGTATCTTTCAGCAAAGACTGCTGCGTTGCCTTTGAGGAGGCTCAATCCGTGTTCTATGGTGATTATGCGGCGCAATTCTATGACGAGAGTCACTCTGAAGAGGAAGATCGTTTTCTTCTTCTTGGTGTATGCAATCGCTCTCGTCTCTTAATGATCGTTCACTGTGAAAGAACTCATGGTAATGTCATTCGGATAATCTCGGCAAGAAAAGCAACTGCCACTGAAGCCACCTATTACGCTGGGCCAATGCCATGAAAAAGGAATACGATCTTTCGAAAATGAAAATGCGTAAAAACCCCTATGCATCGAAATTAAAGCGTCAGGTAACTATACGTATGGGTGATGATGTGATTTCTTATTTTAAAGAGCTCGCAGAGGAAACCGGGATACCATATCAAAGCCTTATAAATCTCTACCTAAAGGACTGTGTAGCTCAGGGCAGAAAGCCCGATCTCAGTTGGCATAAAGATAATGCGGCTTAATCGGGTAAGGACTGGTGTCTAGGTGGCCGTCCGAAAACTGGGATCTACTGCGGGCGCGATCTTTTGGCCAGCTATTCCGATCATTTTCGTTAAAGAAGAACAACTATTCGCCTCTAATGATCAAAATATCTGACCTAAAATCTCACGTCCGAAGTAGATCATACATTCTCGGACAGGCTCCCAGTGCCTACGCCTCATAAGATGTTCTTGGTCATCAGCTCGCAGTTTTGCTCGCGGCTTCCTTCAGACACAACCTCACGGTTCTGCCCTTGCCATTTGCCGGTAGTTGTCTTCTAATATCAATCAATGATTGCAATAAATGGTGATCCACCTATAGGGAACTTACACCCCATTAGTTCATGCCCATGCCGGGCGCACACAAAAAGCACCACACGATATCACGCGCGGTGCCCATTGGTGTGTATATTCGCAAGCTCACATTTTCACACACAAATTGCCATCACATGCAATGCGCCGGTGCATGGCGTTATGAATTCTTTCCTGGTTAAGAATTAAAAATGAACGAAATTGAGACCGCACGATTGAAACTGCGTCAGTGGAAAAATGACGACATTGATGCATATGCTCGCTACTTTGCTGATGAAAAAGATTCTAAATATTTTGGAGGAAGCAAAAATTCTGATGATGCATGGCGCCATGTGGCAATGATAATTGGTCATTGGCATCTAAAAGGCTTCGGTTATTGGGCGGTGGATGAGAAAGAAAGTGGTGATTTTGTTGGTTGCGTCGGTTTGTGGAAATCTTTGAATTGGCCTGAGTTGGAACTGGGTTATTGGATCGCCAGGGAGAAACAAAGAAGAGGTTATGCAAAGGAGGCCGCGGAGGCATGTATAACCTATGCCCGCGAAGTCATGAAAGCAGAATCCCTTGTTAGCTATATTGATCCAAATAATCAACCTTCTATTGGATTGGCTGGTGTTTTAGGTGCAATCTACGAAGAAACTATTGAGCTGGTTGAGCAGGGGCCGCATCGTGTGTATCGACACTTTTAAGCACTCTATTCATAATGAACAAGGTTAGATCGTAAGAGTGGAGCGAGTGGTACGAGTTACGATCTAGCCTTGTTCGCTAAAATGATTTAAGCCAAATTGGACACGAGAAATGAACGAGTCAAATAAACCTGAGCGCGAGTTAATTGAAGGACGTCCCGCCCTCAGAGTTATTGACATCCAGGCGGAAACCTTTCAGGACAGAACTGACGAGGCCATTCCCACAATGCCGGACTATGCACATCGAATGCTCAAAGCCCGGAAGCTAATTGATAAGGCCCGTGAAAACAGTATTCCTGTCATTTTCATTCAGGAAGTCCACCGTCCCGATCTGGTTGATTTTGGCCGTGAACTTGATGGCAGTGAGGATATTCACTGCATTGAAACTAACCCGGGAACAGACATTGCTGTTAAGGAGATGGGATTTCTATCCTCAGATTACCTGATAAAGAAGAGACGATATTCGGCTTTCTTTGGTACGGATTTCGAGATTTTGTTACGCGGACTAAAAATCGATACTCTGTTACTGTGCGGTGGGCTTACCGATGTTTGTGTTCACTATACATTTGTAGATGGGCATCAGTCAGACTATTTTTGTCGAGTAATTGAAGATTGTGTTGCAGGCTCAAGCGAGGAGGCACATACCGCGTCACTGCGTGCAATGGAATACCTTCAATCCGGTGCATGTCGTTCTCTCGAAAACGTTTTAACTGCCATGGAAAGCTATAATCCTGACCATACAGATGCTGCATAATCGGGTAAGGTCTGGTATTTAGCCGGTTTGGACTGGAGACACCCATTCTTTACGTCTTCAGTTGATATGCGGGATATTCATTTGAAAAAAATTTCCTGCAGTAGGTAAAATGGCTGTCCGGATATATTGGTCCAAATATATTGGCGCGCCCGGCAAACACACACGTAACCACGGCGAGTCTTTTGGGATTCAGAACAGGCGGGAATAACAAAGAATTGGAAATTTCTCGAAATCGACGGCATCCTACTTGATCCTTGATTCCACAGCGAATATTTTCTCTTGCAAATATCAAACAAACGATTGGACGCGAGAAGAAAATCCACTGTGAAATAGATTCTTTGCGCGCTATGCTGACCGCTTCATGAATAACCCAGGGTAAAACAGGAGATACAAATGGTCCAATACAATCTCATTGCCACTATGCTTGCAGCAACGCTGCTGCTTATTGCACCGCTGACAGCCGGATCAGAAGCACCTGATATTCAAACCCAAGGCACTGTTATATATCTGGCCGACAACCTTAATGAGGAAGCGAAGCTCGGCTGGTGTATCGATACGCAAGGTAGAGGGTTTAGTGAAAAGCTGCATTCACATTCCTGCAAGCCGGGTGGGGGAGACGTACAATTCTCGTTCGATGCAAAGACTGGCATGATCGAGTCTGTAGAGTTCGAAGGAAAATGCATGACTCTCAGTGATCCTGAAAACACCGAGGTTCCATTCGGTCTGCTTGACTGTGTCGAAGGCGATGTTACTCAACAGTTTAGCTACGACAAGGACAGCATGGACTTCCGTATCGGAACCGATGAATCAAAATGTGTAGCCGTTGCAGACGCTATCATAGAGGCGGGTCCGTTTCAGTCGCGTTATCTGATTTTTGCACGGTGTGCGGATCTTTCTCCCGGCTATAAACAATGGGTTATACGCAAGTAGGCAACTGTGAAGAAAGTGCAGTTCTCAATGAGACAGCAGTCTGGATTTGCGTTAGCACCAGGCACAAAAGTTGTGGCGGCTGTACCTTTTACATTACTGGCAAATTCCTAACCGGACGGCCATTCTAAGCAACGCCAGGAAAATCGAAAAATGCACTTGACACATTCTCATGGGAATTCGCTAACAAGGTTATCCGGTCAGGGGCAGCTGTCCGGTTAGTTGGAGGCTGTCCGGTAAGGGGCCTTTCGATGGCGTCATTTCCTGACGAAACTTTGCTCTTCAAAGAGGCACGACCCCACGTGCGGTGTTGCAGTGTGGGTTTCACGAAATTTTGCACAAATGATATTCTGGCTGTTTTCACCTGAATAGTCAGAACAACTATGAATTCCAAACTCGGTGTTATCAGGCTTGCGGGTTCGCTTGGCGCGGAAATCAGTAACATCAACCTGCAACAACTCAGCGCACAATCTGTTGCAGACATAGAAGGCCTGTTGCACGAGCATCTGGTATTGTTTTTTCCCGGGCAATTTCTTGATGTCGAGGCGCACGTGGCGATGGGTAATCACTTCGGTCCGCTGGATTCACACCCTAATCTGGACAATCCGTTTACCAAGCATCCGCAGTTGTTTGAACTCGCTGCCAGCCATGGTGGGTTGGCTGATGAATGGCACAGCGATATTTCATTCAGTCCGAATCCTTCAGCCATGTCAATTCTGAATATGATCGAGTGCCCTTCAGTTGGCGGGGATACTATGTGGAGCAGTGCTTATGCTGCCTATGAAGGGCTATCAGCACCAATGAAGGATCTCTGCGAAGGACTCACCGCATTGCACGATGCGGCGCCACACGGTACCCCAGAGATCTCTACTGTCCACCCCGTAGTGCGCATTCATCCGGTGACGAAGCGTAAATCGCTTTTCGTCAACGAACACTTCACTCGTCGCATTGTGGAATTAAGTCATAAAGAGAGCGATATGCTGCTCAAATACCTGATTCGCTGGATTTCAAACCCGCGTTTTACAGTACGTTACCGCTGGCAAAAAGGCACCATTGCGATGTGGGATAACCGCTGCACACAGCATTTTGTGTTGAGTGATTTTAATGAGCAACGGATTATACAACGCGTAACAGTTATGGGCGACACCCCGGAAGCGGCGGTAGCCCCGAAATGGGAGCCTTTTACACGGACTGAAAACGCAGGCGCCACTAGTCGATATGACCAGCAACTGAACGACTATCTTGGCCGCCGGGCTACCACACTGGAATCAAACAGGAAAAACAGTTAGCTACCCATTTGCAAATCAGTGGGAAATTTCAGAGTTGTAGCCCGGGTACGGAGTGGCGAGCAGACGCGAATTTTCACCCTGATGCTGCATAAAATTCCAGCCCGGAACTGCTGCGTTGCTTCTATAGCAGCATCTAAGGCACTGTACTCATTTTTCCTGAATATCACTTAGAATGGCCAGGCTCAATCCAGCCCGGTAGCCCGGTAGGGTGTGGTGAGGGGAGAGGCTGGGTAAGTATTCTTAATTGAGGTAATA
>MDLA01000151.1 GCA_001730015.1 Chromatiales bacterium (ex Bugula neritina AB1)
AATCTCACGCACCTGAATGATCCTCGCTACGCCCCGGTTTATGGACGGGCACTAATTACTAATTAGAAATAGTAAGTACTTGATCCTGTTGAAATATTCTCTATGAAAATCAATTGCTTTGATCAATCGACTCCTAATTGCAGTTTGTATGTTTCACTACACAAGCCCCGGCTGACTGCCGGGGTGTGAAGTTAGTTGAAATTTGGCAATTTATTTACGGATGATGACTTAATGGCCGGCCGCAATGCCTTCACGCCGCGAATCTGCCGCGCCAATAAGTTTGCCGTCGCTTACCAGGATCGCATGCAGTCCGGAGTTCAACCCTCTGATGTTGATCTCGTGTCCGAGTGCAGCGAGTGCCGGCTCGAGTTCGGTAGCTGTTGTGTTTTCCTCAAGATCAGTATTACCGTTGCGATTCACCACGTGGGGAAAATCGACGGCTGTTTGCGGGTCCATATTCCAGTCGAGAATTGCGATCACCGATTGAGTGACGTAGTTAATGATTCTAGAGCCTCCGGGTGAGCCAATCGCCAGCACCGGCTGCTGATCTTTAAAGACTATGGTCGGTGACATGGAAGAGCGCGGGCGTTTGCCGCCTTCCACGCGGTTGGCAATTGGTAGTCCGTCTTTCTCAGGTACTCTGGAGAAATCTGTCAGCTCATTGTTTAGTAGAAAGCCGTTTGTCATTACTCGAGAACCGAAACCGGTTTCTATTGTGGTTGTCATTGAGATCATGTCACCGTACTGATCAACAATAGAAAAGTGAGATGTTCCTGCGCGCTCCAGCTGGGTGTCGGGCGCAAAGCGCATGGCGCTTTTCTGTGGTGGATTCCCGGCGGTGGCTTTTCCCATGGCCTTTTCGGGGTCGATAAGCGCGGCACGTTCTGAAAGGTAGCTTTTATTGAGCAGCCCATCAGGCATATCGACAAAGTCGGAATCTGCCATATACAGACCGCGGTCGGCATAGGCCAGTTTGGCCGCTTCAATGTATAGATGCCAGGCGTCGGCTGAAGGGCCCATGGCGGGCAGGTCGTGTTGCTCCAGCATAGTGAGTATCTGACCCATCGTTAGCCCCCCGGAAGTTGGAGGGCCCATGCCGCAGACATCGTATGCCCGATACGCAAAGCATACCGGCGCTCGCTCGATTACTTCGTAGTCGGCCATATCCTGCAGTGTTAACTCACCCGGGTTGACCTCGGTTTTTACCGCTTCGACAATTTGCGCTGCAATGTCCCCCTGGTAAAATGGCGCTGATCCGTTAGCCGCGATATTGCGCAGAGTCTGCGCGAATAGTGGGTTTTTGAGATACGTGCCGGCTTCTTTGGGGCTGCCATCTTCGTTAAAGAAGTAATCGCGTGTTGCCGGGAAGAGATCCAGCTTGCGTTTCTGGGCAGATGCAATCGAAGCCGCCAGGCGAGGAGAAATTTCGAACCCGGCTTCGGCATTGACTATCGCGGGCAGCAATAAATCCGACCATGCCTGCTTGCCATGCTGGCCGTGTACTTTTTCCAGCAACTTCAAAGTGCCTGGTACGCCAACCGAGCGACCGCCAACAACCGCATCCCACCATTTAACCGGCTTGTTGTCTTCGCCGAAGAAGTACTCCGGTGTTGCCGAAGCGGGCGCTTTCTCCCGACCGTCATAGGTGATCAGCTTTTTTTCCGAGGCGTCCCAGTAAAGCATGAAAGCACCTCCGCCAATCCCGGAGGACTGGGGCTCAAACAGGTTGAGCATGGTTTGCACAGTCACGGCTGCATCGGCGGCGGTGCCGCCATTTGCCAGAACGTCAACTCCGGCATTCACCGCAAACGGGTTCGCTGCGGCAACCATGTAATTTTCTGCGATGACCGGTTGTCGCGGCGTGCCGGCCTGCACGGATTGCGTTGACTCGGCATGCGTTGAGCTCGCGGCAATTGCGGAGAGCAGTGCGGTAGCAATAAATCTGAACATGATTTCCTCCCGTGGTTAAATCTGTCCGGTGAAAAGGTACCACAGGTTTGCTAAAAAACCCGACTTTCCGGGCTGATACAAGTAGTTGTCCGGATTGAGTGCTCGCGAAAAGATCGCAATCGCAATAGATCATACATTCGCGCACTAACTGCTGACGGCGTGTTGTTTGAAAATGAACCGGAAGACAGGCAAAGTGACTGCGAAGACAATCTCCTGACCCGTGCAGGAGCAGAATCCCTCTATATTCCGCATCAACTGTGTGTTAATTCGCTGGAGTCGAAGTCGTATGACTACCCCTGTCGCTGCCGTTTCGAGCTGGCGCACCCCTGCTGTTGTTATTGTTGCCGGCTGCCTGATTGCCCTGCTCGGGTTCGGAATTCGTTCCTCGTTTGGCTTGTTTCTCGAGCCAATGACGCAGGCTCGTGGCTGGAGCCGTGAAACGTTCGCGCTGGCGTTAGCTATTCAAAACCTGATCTGGGGCATTGGCGTGCCTATCGCCGGTGCGATCGCTGATCGCTTTGGTGCCTCCCGGGTGATCATAATCGGAACCCTGCTCTATACCGCTGGCCTGTACGGAATGTCCGTTGCCGAGTCCAGCAGTGCGCTGCATTTGACCGCAGGGTTACTGACCGGTGCAGGCGTGGCGTTTACCGCGTTTTCTCTGGCGATGGCGGCGATGGCGCGTGTGGTCAGCCCGCAAAAGCGCTCTGTGGTTCTGGGTCTGGGAACGGCTGCCGGCTCATGTGGGCAGGTGTTATTTTCGCCGCTGAGTCAGGGTTTTATTTCGTCTTTCGGCTGGCAGGAGGCATTGCTGCTGCAGGCGGGAATCGCCTTGTTTTTGATCCCGTTGGCAATTGCTTTACCGGGAAAAGATAAGGCTCCTCAACAGGAACAGGAAGCGGTTTCCGTGTCAGGGGCTGTTTCTGAAGCACTTGCTCACCGCGGTTTTGTATTGCTGACCGCCGGTTTTTTTGTCTGCGGGTTTCATGTGGCGTTCATCGCGGTGCATTTTCCGGCTTACGTCAGGGATCTGGGCCTGACGGCGGAAGTAGGGGCCTGGTCGCTGTCGATTATCGGGTTGTTCAATATTATCGGGTCATTTGGTTCTGGCTATGCTGGTCAGAAGTCGAGCAAAAAAAACAGCCTGTGTTTTATTTATCTGGCCCGGGCTGTGGTTATCGGTGGCTTGCTTGTTATGCCTAAAACGGCGGCGACAATTTATGGGTTTTCCGCCCTGATGGGGCTGTTGTGGTTATCCACCGTGCCGCTGACAACCGGCCTGGTCGCACAGATTTTCGGAGTGCGCTATCTGGCAACACTGTTTGGAATCGTTTTTCTCAGTCACCAGATCGGGAGTTTTATAGGTGTTTGGCTCGGCGGGCGACTTTACGATATGTACGGCAGTTACGATGGTATGTGGTGGGCCGGTATCTTTTTCGGGCTGGTCGCAGCGGTGGTGCATTGGCCGATCAATGAAAAACCGCTGGCCAGACTAAACGAGCAGTCAGCCTGAAGAGAGTAAAAGATTGAGTGCCCGGTTTTTATCGGTCCGGCTACAGCGTCAAGGCGAACCATGCAGTAAAAAAGATAGCTAGTGTCCGTCCATAAACACTAACGCATTGATTGGATTGGGGATTATGGACGAAAAAAATAGAAAAACTCCGATGAATTTTGTTACCGTATTTTCAAGCTATTGAAA
>MDLA01000152.1 GCA_001730015.1 Chromatiales bacterium (ex Bugula neritina AB1)
TTTCTCTTGCAAATATCAGTCTGTATTCGACGCGAGAAGAAAATCCACTGTGAAAACCCTTGCCGTGAATAGATCAGGTCGGCGCGATATCCTCGCCACCCAATGAATAATGCGGGTTAGTGTTAGGTGTCTTGCCACGTTGCCTTTATTATATGCTTTATATATCGTTTTTGTGTGTCTTCGCGGCAACACGAAACACCTGCTCCCGGAGCGGGCACACTCAGGAGAAAATTTATGGGCTTAAAAAACTTGCTTGCCTCGGTATTCGGCGGCAGATCTTCGGGCAATACTGATAACGCCGCGCAAGACGCAGATCCGGCAGACAGCACAGAGTACAACGGCTACATTATCTCACCGACGCCGATTGCCGAAGGCGGCCAGTTCAAGACCGCTGGTACAATTAGCATGGAGATCGACGGAGTGCGCAAAGAGACCCGGTTTATCCGAGCAGACAACCATTCAAGCCGGGATCAGGCCATTGAGCATTCGCTCGGCAAAGCCCGGCAAATTATCGATGAGCGGGCGAATCATCTGTTTGACAGCGAACGGTGCTGACTGACTGGTAAACTATAGTTATTTCTGCCACCGCCAGACACGCAGTGGCGGAACATTAAGCAGTTCGAACTCCTGTTTTCGACGTTCGCTGGCATAGAACGTATTTAGTTCATCGACGCGCGCACTCACCTGATACGCTACGAAGCGTCCATCTGCATTCAGTAAGCGATGGATCATTTGCAGTATTGAGGTAGCCACTGCAGGGTCCATACAGGAAAACGGGATACCCGAGATGACCACATCCGGTGGTGCCAGATTATACCTTGTAAGAATTGATTCAAGATCTGAGGCATCACCATGATGCGCAGTGTAACGAGGGTCGTCGATTTGCTGACCCAGCTCAAATAGCCCCGGATTCAGCTCGATACTCAGTAGCCGCGCGGTCTGTGGCATTGCGTTTAATATAGCGCGTGTAGTACCGCCATTGCCCGGCCCGAGCTCAACGACGGTACCGGCAGTTTCCAGTGATGCAGCCCGGAGAATGCGCCGCTTGAGGAAACCCGAACTTGGAATAATCGACCCGAGCTGCCTTGGGTTTTTTATAAATTCGGTGAGAAATACTCCGGCATCTGACACGCTGCTCACAATGCGTACTCCGCCTGTTCGCTCGAACTCTTAAACGCCGCGAACCATTCAACAGCAGATGAGCCATTGCAAAACCGTTGCCTGTGTGCGGTATATGCCGGCAATGCTATTGCACCAGACTGTGCCCTGCACTGTATGCCAGACTGTGCCCTGTATTGATTCATGAATCTCTCTGATCGCCAGCCCCCGCAGCAGGAGCTTATTTAAAAAGAGCAACTTAACTGATTGCTCTGCTCTCCGCAAACAAGCTCATTGAATATAACCGGAATCTAACCCGGCCTGATCCTGGCGATGCAGACGCCAGGGAAAAACCCGGGTATTTACTGCTGCGGGAGATGTTCCGGCGATTGATTCAGCACCACATTAAACGATAGCGAAATGCGCGCTTCACGCGAGAGATTCGGGTGCACAAAATGATGCAGGAATGACGGCCAGAGCAGCAGCATACCGGGCGTTGGCTGCACGGTGTGCTCTGCCTCAATCTGCGGATCATCGCGTATGGCTGTCATGTTAGCCTGGGGACGTGGATCATAGAACGAGATAGCACCGGGCCGCCTGTCATTTCGACCCGGCAGATCTTCAGTACTCTGCGGGATCGAAATATAGTAAGTACCACTGAGGTAACTGTGCGGGTGATTGTGTAAGTCGTGGTAGTCGCCGAATCGATTGATATTCGCCCAGCCCTGCAATTGCCAGCTTATCTCGTAGCGTTGGTTTTGCGCATGCAGGTAGTCGATTACTGTTTTGTTAATGCACTGCTTTAGCCAGCGTACTGCCGGATGCTCCAGTTGCAGGATATCGCTTGATCGATAATCTGTGGTGAGGTTGCGGGTTTCTGCATCCAGTTCGATAATCAATCCGGACAACACCGAATTTGCCTTGTCTGCGTCTGGCAATACACGCTGCATGAGTCGTGTCGGCCACAGTTCAATTACGCCATTTTCATTCATATACAGAGACCTTACTTCGATACTGATCGATCTGCAAACAGGCTATCGTACCAGCAGATAGAATCCTGCGTTATACCAGCAGTGCAGCACAACCGAGGGCAGCACCGAACCGGTTCGATCGCGAAAATAGCCGAACACCAGCGACGGGAAAAACACTGACAGCGCCCACAGCGGGGGCTGGTTGAGCAGATGCGCCAACGCAAATGCAATACTGGTTAAAAGATTGGCGGTACTTACTCCCGCAACAACACGGCGAGCTGCCCATTGACGTTCCAGCAGTACGCTCTGTATGAAACCGCGAAATGCCAGCTCTTCAAGTACCGGATACAGCAGACAGGCGTATAGCAGTACCTGAAGGTCTATTGCCCCACTGCCGGTATTTTGTAACAACCCGCGAAGCAGCAGCCAGACACAGGGGCCGATAGCGATCGCTATGATGAAATGGATATCAGTAAACCAGCGGCTGGCCGGATGGACCATCAGTGGCTCTTCCGGATAATAATTGCGGATTCAGTGTGGCTTTCTGCGTTCATAACAAGGCACACTTTAGAAGGAAAATCTGACCCCGGCAATAGTGCCATAAATAGTTTACTGTCGGTTGCATGGCTTGCTGAAACCAAAACACCCGGCGTGCGCCGGGTGTTTAATTTCAAGCTTTACTGTAACCGGATCTATGTCCGCAGTAGTCGCCGCATCAATCGACTTCTTTTATCAGAATTTGATCACCGGAGCCGTTCATGTGGCCAAATGCGTATGCCTGCAGGCGATCTTTCTCTACCCCTTGATTTACCAGGTAGCCGACAACGGATCGTGCACGTTCCCTGGCCTGTCCGCGCAGCTCCCACGGTGATCCGGAATTACTGGTGTATGACAGTATCGCTATTTTAGATTGCGGATGCTGCTGCATCACCGTTGCAACATTATCGAGTGATTGCATTGCGCGTCTGGTCAATTTGTCTGTCTTGCCATAGAAGCGAACATTCTTCAGATAGCCATCGAGAACCTGACACCCTTTGGCATTGACCGGATACCCGGGTCGGGACGCACATTCATCATAGGAGTCGGTTACACCGTCGCCATCAGCATCATCTGTCATCAGTTCATTCTGGCTGGCGGGTGTTCTGGCTGCCGCGAGCCTGGGAACCGGGGCATCATCCAGCAGTCCACTGTTTTCAGCGGGTTGACCGAAAGCCGCTGGCGCTGGACGTTTTCCGGCAGACGCACCTAACTCACTTACTGGAGTTCCAATTATTTTTTTTTCAGGTGTACCTGGCTGTGGCACCACCAATGAGGTAGCCGGTGTCGCAACCTTGACCGCTGCAGCAGGCTGTTCGGGTTCATCTTTCAGCAATGGCGAGTTTTTTATAGATCCAGCGGCAACGTTCTCTGGTATGTCGACCTTAACTCCAGCGATGGATTCCCCGGCTTCCACCATGACGGTTTCAGTTATTTTTTCTTCCGCCGGTACTAATGCATCGCTGGAAACCATTGTTTTACCACTGCCTTTAAATAATGCCGCTACAGGGGTTCCGATCAAAGGCTCCGCCACCTGTGTCTGTGTTGCAAGCGTCTCTGCGATCGCACTTTCCGGCAAATTAATTTTAGCTGCCGGTGTTTCTGATTCGAAGATCACGCTATCCGACCCGGTCGGATTATTCGGTAACGTTACAGCTATTAACTGTTCTTCAGCATTCTCTTCGGGTGCATCACTTGCCCGTGGTAAGGCATTGTCTGAAACAACTGCCGTGCTCGACTTAAACAGTGCAGCGACCGGTGTACCAGTCACAGACTCAACGGCAGGTTCAGAGAGCTGTATAGCACTCTCAGCATTAGGCCCGGCGAGCTGAGCAACGGGCTCAACACTTGTGTCGACAGGCTGAATGACAGGTTCGATCACTGTCGTCTCCACGGTAAACTCCACCTCAGGTGGCTCGCTAGAGGTTTCAGCGACAGCCAGTTCTACTGATTCGGGGATTGCCGCGCTGTGCGTGGACTCATGCTGCGGTGATGACGATGCAATCAACGCTTCTTCAATCTGCGGGTAGCTTAAATCACTGCTTACAGAAAGTGATTTCCCTGCTGCACTGCTGAGAAATTCCGACACCGTCTCAGCGACCTCCGGAGACTCTACCTTGCCAGCGACCAATAGATGCCCGTCAGATGCCGTTAAGCTGAATTCGTCGATATGAGTAATACTACCGGCGCTATAGAGCACCTGATCGATCCACCCGGCCGGTGGCAGAGATTCATCCAGCTGCAATTCATTGATAATCACATGCGCACCGTAAATAGCTGCTGCACGTTCATAGATATCTGCTATCTCCCCGGCAGTTCCAAGCTTGCCGGATAATCTGACCATATCTATGTCTTTGGCAATAGACAGTGTGGGTAGTGCCTGCGGCTCTTCGGCAATCGGCTTCGCCAGAAAACTGGTGTTGATGCCGGCACAGGCGACTACGGAACTTAACAATGTTCCAAGGATAATCAGACGGCCTAAGCCCAGGGATGAGCTGTTGCAGGGTGTGTTAGGAATTTTCGATGCAATAGCACTGGCATTCAGCATGGGACTTCACCGGATGTTCAAAAATAAATGGTCTGGAGAGATGGAATCTCTCCCAATGCCATTACTTTTAGTTCACTTCCGGCGATTCGTCAGAACATTCTGTCTACAACTTGAAATTTTTTTAAACCAGTCCCGTCTCTCCCTTCATCACACTGGCTGTAACAGGGTTAGCGACGCTCGTTAAGCCAGCGCGCTACGTCACGGGCGTAGTAGGTCATGATCGCATCGCTACCGGCACGTTTCAGACAGCACAGTGATTCCATTACCGTCTGGCGTTCGTCGAGCCAGCCGTTTGCTGAGGCCGCCTTCAGCATGGCGTACTCACCACTGACCTGATAAGCAAATACGGGCACTCCAAACTCACGTTTCACCCGCGTGATGATATCGAGATATGGCAGTCCCGGCTTTACCATCACCATATCAGCGCCTTCATCGAGATCGAGCGCAACTTCACGCAGAGCTTCATCGCTGTTGCCCGGATCCATCTGATAGCTGAATTTGTTCGCACCGCCGAGCGTGCCCGATGAACCCACCGCATCGCGGAACGGGCCATAGAATGAAGAGGCGTATTTGGCTGCATACGACAGAATTCTGGTATTGCGAAAATCGGCTGCTTCCAGCGCGCTGCGAATGGCCCCGATACGGCCGTCCATCATGTCTGACGGGGCGACGATATCCGCCCCGGCAGCGGCATGGGACAGAGCCTGCTTTACCAGTACCTCGACCGTTTCGTCGTTGATAATATAGCCTTCGCTGTTCATCAGGCCGTCCTGACCATGCGAGGTGTAGGGGTCGAGTGCGACGTCAGTCATGACCCCGAGCTCCGGAAATTCCGCCTTCAGCGCGGCAACTGCCCGCTGCGCCAGCCCATCGGGATCACAGGCCTGCTCCGCCAGTTCGGTTTTGACTTCATCGGGTGTGACCGGGAACAAGGCGATACACGGAATACCCAGCTTCATCAGGTTTTCAGCTTCGCGAAGCAGCAGATCGATAGTTACACGACTAACGCCCGGCATACTCGGCACCGGATGGCTCTCGCCCGAGCCCTCGATTACAAATGCGGGGTAGATGAGATCGTCGACTGTCAGAACAGACTCACGCATCAAACGCCGACTGAAATCATCGCGTCGCATCCGACGCATGCGAGTCATGGGGTAGCCTTTATTACTCAATGTAGTGCTCCGGGGAAAACTGCAATACTTCGGCGAGAGGAAAATCACCTTATGCAGCGCAATAGATCTGCCCTTATAATGGCAATGGAATATATAGCCTGTGGATAAGCCACAGAGTTTACTGTAGAAGCCACCGCTGTCGCTTTACGCAATAGTAGCAGCATCCGCCGGCAGTCTCACCGACCTGATAACCTGAACGCAATGTCTCAAAATTTCGCACTCTTTGGCAACCCGGTATCGCATAGTAAGTCACCGTATCTGCACCAGAACTTTGCACAACAATTTGACCTTGCAATCGACTACCGGAAGTTACTCTCTACACCAGAGAATTTTAAAGCCGATGTCAGGGATTTTTTTTCCACCGGTGGCGATGGCTGCAATGTGACAGTACCGTTCAAGGAAGACGCTTTCGCACTGTGCGATATCCTGTCGCCGATGGCTGCCAGAGCCAGAGCAGTCAACACGCTGTACCTGAACGCTGAAAAAAAACTGTGCGGACACAATACCGATGGCATCGGTCTGGTGAACGATCTGCTCAATAACCACAAAACCGATATCGCTAACCGGCATGTGCTGATTATTGGTGCCGGTGGCGCGACTCGCGGCATTCTCGGGCCTGTTATTGCGCATAACCCTGCATCAGTAACCGTCGCAAACCGCACCTATGCCAAGGCGCAGCAGCTCGCAGCGGAGTTCGCTGACCTTTTTCAGGTTCACACGTGCTCAACAAGCACGATTGATACCCCAGACAAACCGGACATCATCATTAATGCAACTTCCGCAAGTTTGTCAGCAGAGCTACCGGTGACTGATGCTTTATTAATCACGGATTGTACCGTTTGCTACGATCTTGCCTACGCCAATGAACCAACCGCATTTATGCAGTGGGCAAGCAGCCACGGTTGCGCTAAATCGCTCGATGGTAAGGGCATGTTAATTGAACAGGCCGCTGCAGCATTTACTACCTGGACTAAACTGACACCAACGACCGCTCCTTTGATTTTAGAATTTGCATCTGCCTGATAGATATAGAGCAGATACCCGGAGGATACTTTTATGAAAAACATTCTGCTCCGGGCCACTTGCGCGATAGCAATTCCGGCCCTGGTTTCCGCGGCGAACGCAGACGATAATTTTACTGATTGCCGTGGCAGCAGCACCCTGGAAATCAGCGAAAAAGGTATTAAGGTTGAAGTGGCCAATGACCAGCGCAGCCGCAACTATGGCCTGATGTTTCGCTCATCACTGGGTGAAAACTGCGGCATGGTATTCGTATTTCCTACGAGTCGTTTCCGCACATTTACCATGCGTAATACCCTGATACCGCTGGATATAGCATTTATGGATGCAAACGGTGAGATACTGGAAATTCAGACCATGCAACCCGGCGTTGATCGATACCCGTCACGGGTAAAAGCACGCTACGTTCTGGAGATGAATGCCGGCTGGTTCAGCAGCAATAATATCGAGAAAGGTCAGACCCTGGAGTTACGTTCAGGTGACGAGCTGGTTCCTATAAATTCACTGAAATAGATTTCAGGCGGGGTTCACTAATGCCTGAAGTGCCGGGCACCGGTAAACACCATAGCGATACCGTGCTCGTTTGCCGCATCGACGACCTCCGCATCACGCATGGAACCGCCGGGCTGTATAATGGCCGACACCCCGTACTCCGCCGCCTGATCGATGGTATCTCTGAACGGGAAAAAGGCATCTGATGCGAGCACAGTTCCGGCCACGGTCAGGTTTGCGTCACGGGCTTTAATGGCTGCAATTCTAGCTGAATAAACGCGGCTCATCTGCCCTGCTCCAACGCCAACAGTTGCCTGGTTTTCGCAAAAGACAATAGCATTCGATTTCACGTACTTAACCACCTTCCAGGCAAACAGCAAGTCTTCTATTTGCTTTGCTGTAGGGGCCTGCGTAGTTGCTATCGTGAGATCTGCTTCTGACACCCGCAATGAATCGGAATCTTGTACCAGCAACCCGCCATTGATACGTCTATAGTCGTGTGTTGCTGCAGCCTGAACAATGTCTTGTGAATTTTCAGCCTGGCTGCTCAACGATCCGGCGTATTCTAAAACGCGGATATTCGGCTTAGTGGCTAGCACATCCTGCGCTGCTTTGTCGACAGACGGCGCCACAATTACTTCGGCAAACTGACGCTCCACAATAAGGCTTGCCGTGTCTGCATCAAGCGCTTCATTAAAGGCGATAATTCCACCAAAAGCGGACACCGGATCGGTTCGATAGGCCAGCTCATAGCACTGCGACAATGAAGCAGCGGCAGCAACACCGCAGGGGTTAGCGTGCTTGACGATCACACAGGCAGTGGCTTCAAACTGCTTAACGCATTCCAGTGCTGCATCGGCGTCGGCTATATTATTGAACGACAATTCCTTACCCTGAATCTGACGCGAACAGGCAATGGAATCGGTGTTTACAGCCGACTCTCTATAGAAGGCTGCCGACTGATGCGGATTCTCGCCGTAGCGCAGATCACTTTGCTTATGGAATCTGAGGTTTAAGGTATCGACAAACGCAGGTGCTGCTGGCGGCTGCTGCACTGTTGCGAAATAGTCAGAGATAGCAAGATCGTACCCGGCGGTGTGGGCAAATGCTTTTTGCGCAAGGGCGAACCGTTTATCAGCGGGCAGATCGAGATTATCGTCGAGGGCCTGCAAGACCATCTGATAATCTTCGGGATCGGTTACCACAATGACATCCCTGTGATTTTTTGCAGAGGAGCGAATCATGGCCGGGCCGCCGATATCTATATTTTCAATTGCATCTGCAAGCGTACAGTCTGCCTGTGCTATGGTCTCCCGAAACGGATACAGGTTCACTACGACCATATCAATTGCCGTTATTGCGTGTGCATCCATTACTTCAGTATCGGTATCACGCCTTGCCAGAATACCACCATGAATCTTCGGGTGAAGGGTTTTCACCCGCCCGCCCATAATCTCAGGAAAGCCGGTGACTTCGGCTACCTGCAGCACGGCTATACCATGTGACGCCAGTTCTTTCGCTGTGCCACCGGTTGAAATTATTTCCACCCCCTTCTCTTGCAGTGAACGGGCAAACTCAACAATTGCGTGCTTATCTGAAACACTGATAAGAGCACGTTTGGTTTTCGTGGACATAAAGCTGACAACACACCTGTGTTAGGCAACGGCTGAGAACAAACCGCTACCGGGAAACGGATAGACGTTTTTACTGTAGGAAGAAAAGCGGGATGAACACGGGTTTATCGATCGGGCACTGTAACTTTACAGGTTGGGATATTCTAGAAACCGCGCGCGCAGAGTATCAGCACAGTTTGTAGAGTGCGAGTTTTTTTCGCAGCGTGCCTCTGTTGATACCAAGATACGCTGCTGCACGACTCTGGTTGCCATCGCAATGCTCAAGAACTACGCGGAACAGTGCTTTTTCAACCTCTCCGATAACCATATCATAGACACCGCTGGGGTTCTGCCCATTGAGTATTCGGAAATACTCCTGAAGCTCGATTTCCACCTGCTCCTGTAGAGGAGAAATTACGTCTGTATTCATGATGCAATTCCCACAGGTTCATAATTTTTCAACCCCGCTCCGGACCTCGGTAAAGAAGCGGGAATTGTCGGTGTGATTCGGGAAATAGAGTTAGTTTCGTCAACGGTGTTGAAGAAGTGATCGATTTGCGACAGTTGTTCTTCCGCACTTTCTAAACGATACATGCGCTGCCGAAATTCTGCTGCATGTGATTTGCCCTTGCAATACCAGGCAATGTGCTTGCGGGCGATACGCACGCCGCTGTATTCACCATATAGCTCATACAAATTCAGTAAATGCCACTTCAGCACAGATGCTTTTTCTGCGTTGTCCGGCCCCGGCAGTTTCTGACCGGTATCGAGATAGTGTTTGATTTCGCGGAATATCCACGGGTTCCCCTGTGCAGCGCGACCCACCATAATTCCCGCTGCGCCAGTCATTTGCAATACCCTTGCGGCATCTTCCGGTGTGGTGATATCGCCATTTGCCAGAACCGGTATCGACAACTGCTGTACGATCTGTGCAATAGTTTCATATTCTGCTTCCCCCAGAAATTTATCAGCCCTTGTGCGTCCGTGTACTGACAACAGCGAGACTCCGCATTCCTCAGCTATGCGACCTATGGTCAAGCCGTTTCTATTGTCTCTGTCTGGTCCGGTGCGAATTTTAAGTGTGACCGGAATACTCACGCTTTTTACAACCGCTGCAAGAATTTTATACACCAACAACTCGTCAGATAAAAGGGCTGAACCTGCCAATTTATTGCATACTTTTTTTGCCGGGCAGCCCATATTGATGTCAATTACGTGGGCCCCGAGCGATTCATTCAGCTGCGCTGCTTCGACCATCATGGCCACATCACCGCCGGCAATCTGAATGATGCGTGGTTCTGTTTCGCCCCGGTGGTCCATTCTGGTGCGGGTTTTAGGCGTGGCAAACAGTGCTGAGTTGGAAGTAACCATCTCGGAAAAAGCGAGATCCGCACCCAGACGTTTGCACAGAATACGAAATGGGCGGTCAGTTACCCCGGCCATTGGGGCAAGCGCTACTGGCCTGTTGAAGAGATGGCGCCCAAGACGCATGAAAAACCTCTATTTATTCCGGGTGTATCGGATACGAATGCGGTTGCATAACAGAGAAAAATCTCTGTTGATCCGGTGCCCCAGTATAACATTATGTTGCCATCTATAATTAACCCGGGTTAACCACTGCGACAGTTCCACACTTGTAAATTGACATGTCAAAACTACTGCCGCGTCGCGCGCCTGTGCTATTTCCCCACCCCGGGACTACAAGATGAAGTGCTTTATTCGAATTCAATCTCAAAGGATTGTGCATCAATACCCGGATCGACAATATCGAAGTTAATTCGCACTGGCTTATTGGGAGATAAAATCAACCCCTGGGATTCATCCGGCTGATACTCCTCCGGGGTGAATTTGCGGTGAGCCACCGGCTGCCCCTCTCCGTTTGCCATGGTTACCACGATTACCGGATACAACTGCGGTAGTGGCGCTTTGTTGAGCAGATCAATACTGATGACCAGAACATTTTCAAGTGACGGGTGACTGAACATTTTGCGGCGCATAATTTCAAGCCGGTCTACATCTTTGTGTACCGGCAGTTCACAGCCGGTAACAGAGCAGAACGTGCTCAATACGGTTGGCGGCAACGGCAGTGATGCAATGTAATTGCGGGCCAGAAACAAACAGGCACAGGCAAAAATCAACAGCCCGATCATCGGCAGGAACCAGCCGTGTGATGCCTCGCTGTCTTCAGTGTCGTGCTCACTATCGAGATAAACCGCGCCGCCTTTACTGCGCATATGACGCTGCACTTCCAGTGCGGAATCTGCATTGGAAACCCCCTCTGCGGAGTCACCAGCCAAATGCACGTCTCCGATCAGATCGTCGTTGCGTGAGGTGTCGTAGCCGACAGTCACTTCTGGTAACCCGGTTACCGTGTCAACCGCAGGGCCTGGTGCAGTCCTGCCGACACTGCTATTCCCGCCCCGCGCTGCAGCGGCCGCGGCAACAGCGACCGGTGTGCTCATGCCCGGCGCTATATTCGGCTGGCCTGCTGACTCACGACTACTCTCCGCTGCCGGATTCGCCGTATAAAAGGCCTGCTCCGATAACTCGGGTGTGCGAGCGCCTGAACCTTGCCGGTAATTTACCGGCTCTAATGGAGCATTGCCCGGCGCAGCCAGTGATCCGGCATCGTTTTTATGTGCTGGCGCTGATTTCGGTGATGCCCGGTGCTTTCGCAGTTGATCAAGATGAAACAGGTCAGATCCGCTGCGATGATCATCCATCTGATCCGCCCGGGAGCTGTTGTAGTCGGGCTCAACGCCGGTTAAACCACTCAACGCCAGCGTATTTTCGAACTCCAGACTTCGACTGAGCTCCTGATCATTAAGCGAGCTGATGATCGGATCGACGCGATCAGAATACGCACCGCTAAAATCCAGATCCGGCTTTATGTCGATATCAGAATACCCGTCTGCCGCATGGCTGCTCTGGTTCGAGGTATAGGCTGACGGGTTCTGCGCGTCAATTGAATCGAACGCCAGAGTGTCCGCAGTTTCAAGATCTACCTCCGCTACCGCTGCGGGTACCGGGTTCGGCGCTGCGCTTTTTTCTATAGCACTGGTTTCTACAGCACTGGTGCTGGTTTTACGCTTTGTTGCTTTGACAGATGCTGTATCCGGCACAGACCGGGTCAGCAGCGGCACATCGTCTGCATCGGCGACCAGCTGCGCGCGCGCATTAAATAGTGTCAGGCATTCGCCACAGCGAACTGTCGGATCTTCCGCCCGCACTAATTCGTCACTGATCTCGAATTTAGTACCACATTGATTGCACCGGGTAATCATGAGTTTAGTCCTGAGGTGTTCTGTTCGGTATTGTTATGTGTGAAGTAGTTGGTCGGGCGTCCGTGAGGAGGTTGCGCTTTACCGTTGCTCTGTTTCATGCGGACAGATTTTTCCCTTGTTTTTTTGCGCTGTACAGTACCCACTGATCAAGCATGCTCGTTTCGCAGTGCTGGAATTCACCGGAATAAGCATTGGCCAGTAACTCCACCTGTTCGCTGAGAACGCCGGATAAACCCAGCCGTCCGTCATCACCCAGCAGTTGCGCAAATCTGCCTGTGAGATCCAACAGCGGTCGCAGCAGTATATTCGCCACCAGCAAATCAACTTTCCCGATCACTTCGGTGTCTTTTTTACAAACAACAATCTGTTCAACAACGTTGTTTCTCTCTGCATTTTCGACGGTGGCGGTTAAAGCCTGGGGATCTATGTCATAAGTGTAGACCTTCGCAGCGCCCATGCACGCAGCAGCGACGGCCAGAATGCCGGAGCCACAGCCATAGTCGAGCACCACCTTGCCGCTTAAGTCCTGCTTTGCCAGCCAGCGAAGGCACAACGTGGTAGTGGCGTGCGTACCTGAACCGAAAGCCAGCCCGGGATCGATCATTAAATTCACGGCCTGCGGATCCGGCGCTTCGCAGAAAGACGGCACAACCCATAAGTTATCGCTGATCTGCAATGGCGCGAAGTCATCCATCCAGACTCTTTCCCACTCCTGCCCCTGCAGCTTTTTGCTGCTCATTGCCGAGATATCACCACCGGCAAGCTGTCGTTCCATAAGGTGTGACAGTAATGTGCTATCGGCGGTATCCGGGAACATCCCGGTAATTTCAACATCCGGCCAGAGTGGAGCCTGCCCCGGTGCCGGCTCATGGATAGGTGTGTCTACGGCGTCCTGCAACGTACACGATAGTGCGCCCAGCTCGAGCAACGCTGTTTCTACAGTTTCTGCCTTTTCACGCTTTGTTGTTATTTTCAGCAACAGGTAGTCGTCGTACATGGCTAACACACCGCACCGGTTAAATACAGATACAGGTAACTCACGATATACCCAGCTTTTTTTCCAGATAATGAATATCGGTGCCGCCCCGGGCAAAATTCGCATCGTCCATTATGTCTGCGAGCAACGGGATATTGGTTTTGATTCCGACAATGAATGCCTCACTTAGCGCACCACGCATTCGAGCAACCGCCGACTCACGTGTATTGCCGTGAACGATCAGCTTGCCAATCATTGAATCGTAATAAGGGGGGACCCGGTAGCCGTTATAGATATGAGAGTCAACACGAACGCCTAGCCCGCCGGGCGGATGAAACTGCTCGATCAACCCCGGGCTCGGCATGAAGGTATCGGGGTCTTCTGCGTTTATTCGACATTCAAACGCATGACCGTTTATTTTTATATTCTCCTGACGGTAGCTAAGCGGATCACCCGCAGCCACGCGCAATTGCTCCCTGACTATATCAACCCCGGTAATCATTTCCGTTACCGGGTGTTCGACCTGCACACGAGTGTTCATTTCTATGAAATAGAACTCACCGTTCTCGTAGAGAAATTCAAAGGTACCGGCACCACGATACCCGAGCCGCTTGCACGCATCGACACAGCGCGCTCCGACAAAATTGCGCTGTTCTTCTGTAATACCGGGGGCTGGCGCTTCTTCGACTACCTTTTGATGTCGACGCTGCATAGAGCAATCGCGCTCTGCCAGATGAATGGCATTTCCGTGGTTGTCTGCCAGCACCTGAAATTCAACATGGCGCGGGGTTTCCAGAAACTTCTCCATGTAGACGACATCATTGTCAAACGCCGCAGCAGCTTCTGTTTTAGTCAATACTATAGAGTCGATGAGATCCTGATCACCGCGCACGACACGCATTCCACGACCGCCACCGCCACCCGCTGCTTTGATGATAATCGGGTAGCCGATGCGATTGGCAATCTGCAGATTCACCACCGGGTCTTCACCAAGCGGGCCGTCTGAACCCGGTACGCAGGGCACTCCGGCCGCGCGCATTTCGTTGATGGCGCTGACTTTATCTCCCATCAAACGGATTACATCAGAGCCCGGCCCGACAAAAATAAAACCGCTGGATTCCACGCGCTCGGCAAAATCTGCATTTTCAGATAAAAATCCGTAGCCCGGGTGTATGGCATCGGCATCGGTAATTTCAGCGGCACTGATGAGCGCGGGGATATTCAGATAACTGTCTGTTGATGCGGGCGGCCCGATGCAAACAGCTTCATCTGCCAGTCTGACGTGCTTTAGATCGCGGTCGGCAGTGGAATAAACCGCAACTGTGCCAATACCCATATCCCGACAGCAGCGCATGATCCGCAGCGCGATCTCACCGCGATTGGCTATAAGTACCTTTTTCATCGATTCAATTGACAACCATCAGTGGTTGCCCGAATTCAACCGGCTGCCCGTCTTCGACCAGTAAAGACATGACAGTGCCACTGAGCTCGCTTTCGATCTGATTCAGTATTTTCATTGCCTCGACAATGCAGATGATGTCACCGGGTTTAACTTTCTGACCCACCGAGACAAACGTTGGACTACCCGGTGCAGGCGAAGCGTAATAAGTGCCTACCATCGGTGATTCGATTACCGTACCTTCATCGAGTTCGTCGGGCTCGGTGTTTTTTGTTGGCGATGGTGTTTCGGGCAGTGCCGATGCGGCAACAGCTACTGGCGTATGCACTGGTGCAACGGTACCGACGACCGGCGCGCCGCGAGTGATGCGCACTGACTCCTCACCTTCCTTAATCTCGATTTCAGAGATACCGGATTCTTCAAGAAGCTCTATAAGTTTTTTTACTTTACGTATATCCATTGATGCTCTGCTCTGTGCCCGCCTTGCCGATATTGCATGATTCAACAGTCATTGTTATTGACTAACGTATGCCGGCCCTGAAATGAACAATCCGGTTCACCGTGTTCATTTCCGGACAGCACCCGATCTGACAACAGTGCACTGCAGCGGCGTTGGACAGTTCTAGTTGTTTCCGCCAGACTCCCGGGGCCATGACAGTACCGGCTCACAACGTTTATAGTGTTTACCGAACTTCACAGCATATACATGCAGCATCGCGTAAATTCGCGCGATTTTACCATATCTTATAGATGCACTGAGATCACTTGAAGCTTCCTTCTCTACTAAAACAGCGTTATCGACATTAATTACTTACAAGCTGTCCACAAAGGAATACCGTAGCCCCATGACCGACACAGTTTGCAACACAGCAGTACCTGCTGACAGCTTCTCCAGCCTCTCTCCCGATCTCATTCTCGAGGCCATAGAAAGCCAGCCCGAGCTACTATGCGATGGTCGATTACTCGCACTGAACAGCTACGAAAACCGGGTCTACCGCGTAGGCCTGGAAGACGCTCAGCCCGTTATCGCAAAATTCTATCGTCCGCAACGCTGGACGCGCGAGCAGATACTTGAAGAACACGCTTTTGCACTGGAACTCGCAGAGCACGAAATACCAGTGGTCGCCCCGCTGGCTAACGCTGAAGGTGACACCTTGCGCGAGTGCAACGGATTTGAATTTGCGCTATACCCGGTTAAAGGGGGACGCACCCCGGAGCTCGACAACCCCGAGCAATTGCAGTTGATCGGTCGATTTATCGCACGGCTGCATCAGGTGGCGGAGACAAGTAGTTTCAACCACCGGCCGGTGCTGGATACGGAAACACTCGGGCATCGCACGGCCAGCTACCTGATAGACAACAACCGCCTGCCGCCCGAGTTACGCGCCGCCTACAAAAGCCTGACAACAGACTTACTGCAAAAGGTGGATGACCGTTTTGATAGTTATCGCGGTGTTCGCCAGATCCGCTTACACGGCGACTTCCACCCGGGCAACATTCTATGGCGCGACGATAAGCCTCATATTGTTGATCTGGATGATGCCCGAACCGGTCCCTGTGTACAGGACCTGTGGTTGTTTTTATCGGGAGATCGTTTTTATCAGCAGGAGCGTCTGGCGGACTTGCTCGACGGCTACACTATGTTTCGAGAGTTCGACAGCGCCGAACTCGGGCTTATAGAACCACTACGGACATTACGAATTATTCACTATGCCTCATGGCTTGATCAGCGCAGAGAAGAACCGGCATTTCAACAGGCGTTTCCGTGGCTTGCCAGTGCGCGATATTGGGATGACCATATACTCGCACTGAAAGAGCAAAGTTCGGCATTGGATGAGCCGATTCTACGTTGGGATTAGCGCGCTGAATTTTTCCTAGCCGATAAATTTAAAACCCTGTTTGTTTTCTGTCGCAAAACCAAATACCTCACCATAGAACCACAGCTCGGCTTCAAAGGCGGTGCTGATATTCTCGCTTTTACGGAAACCGTGTGCCTCGCCTTCAAATGGTACATAAGCCACTTTGACCGCATTCCTGCGTAGCACCTTAATCATTGATTCGGCCTGGCTCGGGGGTACAACCTTGTCGTCCAGACCCTGCAGAAAAATAACCGGGCTGTCGATCTTGTCGGCGTGGCTTATCGGTGAGCGTTCAATATATCGCGCTTTTTCTTCAGGGTAAGGGCCGATCAGGCTATCGAGATATCGCGATTCAAATTTGTGGGTATCGGTTGCAAGTGCTGTCAGATCGGTAACCCCGTATAAGCTGGCACCGGCTTTGAAGGCGTTTGTCTTTGCCAGTGCTGCAAGAACCGTATAGCCACCGGCGCTACCGCCACGAATAGCAACCCGGTTTGCATCGACGCGTTTTTGCTCAACCAGATAGCGCACTCCATAGTCGCAATCTTCAACATCGGCAATGCCCCACTGCTCTTTCAGCGCATCGCGATACTGGCGACCAAACCCGGTGCTGCCGCGATAATTGACATCGAGTACAGCAAATCCCCGGTTGGTCCAGAACTGAATTTTCAGGCTTAGATCATTCTGTGTCGCAGACGTGGGCCCGCCGTGAATCATCACAATTAGCGGGGGCAACTCGTCTGCCGGCGCTGTATACGCCGCGTTAACCGGGGTATAAAAAAAGCCATGGGCAGTCTGGCCACCACCGGTTGGGTAACTGATCGATTCCCCTTTGGAAAAGTTGTTTTTGTCGACGTCTATAGATGATGACTGACAAAGCAGCTGCTCTGTATAGTCGTAGCCGCCTTCCGGCCTCACAGACAGTGCCCCGCAGTAAAGAGCCGGAAACGTTGTTGGAGATTGCGCTATATAACAGACCCTGCCTGCGGCACCAGTCACCGATTGATAACTGCTGTGCGGCAATTGCAGGGGTGATAATTCTCCGCTGACCGTGTCGATAGCAGCAAACGATTCCGATCCATTGCGGCTATAGGAAGTGACGATAGTGCGGGCATCGAGAAACGCATATCGAGACATCCCAAATACCCATTGCGGCATGCCGAACTCCGCTTCCATTGCATACAGGCAGTGACTGCCAGTACTGGAATAGCGATATAAATTCCACCAGTTGGATTTATCCGACACGTAAAAAAGCTCGCCATCCGGGCTCCACTGCGGCTGAAAAATGGATTCGTTACTGCCACCGGTTAGCCGATGGGCGTCGTTGAGCACTGTGGAACTGGCAACGTCGGCTTGCCATAGAGTTGTGGCATCCCACGGCATATCGGGATGGCGCCACGACAACCAGGCAAGCTTGCTGCCGTCAGGTGAAAAGCAGGCTGAAGCGTAAAAATCTTCTCCCGAGTGCAGGGTACTCAGGCTGCCATTGGCAGGATCGACCGAGACCAGAGAATTCCCGGGCTCCGGCAGATCCGCTGTGTGTTTTTCAGCGACACAGACCAGCATGGACCGGACGTCGCTATAGGCAAAATCTGCAAACCGGTAATTTTGATCATTCGTGATCTGAGTAACTTTTCCGTCGGCATCTATGCGATAGATCTGCTGATCTGCCTGGTTAACAAAATAAACACCTTGAGCTGTAGGCAGATAACAGGCACCACCATATTCGTGCACCCTGGTACGGCAGTTATAGCGCGCAGGCAATACCTCTTGTGAATCCGCAGCCGGGTTCTGTGTATCAACAGGGCATCGCATAATAACCGTACGACCTTCCTCGGTTGGTCGGCTTTCCAGCCAGTAAACCGTGCTATCGAACAGGATAGCTTGCGATAAACCTATGCTGCCGGAAACCATCAGCCCGGTGCTGATCGATGATGGCCATGCGCCGTAGCTCGCTTTCTTTTTCATTTAGAGTTGTGTCCAGTCAATGTATCTGCGCCCGGGGGTTCGTGTTAACCCGCTATTGGATCAGGCAACGGGCTCAGTGGTAATAAATGCCAGCCATTGTTCAAGATGCAATAGCAATTCTTTACGCGGCAATCGTCGATCCGGCGCTTCATCGTCGAAGCTGGATTCGATCAAAACCATCACCGGCGCAATACTGACGCTATGCCCGTTACCGTTGAAGTCGGCGTGATCTTCGTCGCTTTTCAGCTTTTCTATCAGGTCTCTGGTCACTTCGGGCGACCCTTGTAAATCCGTCTGCAGGAAAGTCGCCAGTCGGTGGTCACGTCCGCGCGCACAGGCATTGCCTTGTTCGTCCCGGTAGAATTCCAGTTTTTCCATCACCCTATCTCCTGAAGATTGGAAAAGCGGTATTGATATCACCACGTGACAGGGTATACCCCTGTATCTCGAAACCCAGACCTGAAGGCCCCTTCCACGGTTGTTGTTTTTTATTTTTGCTGTTTCTATAAGCGTTTAACACCGCATCCATCACTTGCTGCTGCGACAGTGAGTCTGGAAAAAAGCTTGAAAATTTTTCCCGCCACTGATTACCGTCACGTATTTCAATAGTTGCGGTATAGACTCCGTGCTGATTCGGTTTATCGCGCACTCGTACCAGCCGAGCGCCGTCCGGGTCAATACCACCGGGACGCGAATGGTAACCGACCGGTTTTCCTTTGCGATTTATCTCGCCTTCAAATATATGGTGTAAATTCAGCGCCGGCGTTGTGTTCGACCATTTTTTCCCGCTTTTATAAGCAGCTGCAGTTTTTTCGGGCTCTTTTTTGTCAGAGGCAATTTTTTCAAACCCGGTGTCAGTACCCAGGGTACTCTGATTCGAGTTAGTACTGACGGTTGTACTGTTGTTACCCGCCAACTGGTTGAGATCAATGCCTAGCTCGTCGAGATTGACACCAAGCGCGACCAGAATAGCCGCTATAACGGGAATTATTACTTTTCTGTTTAACATTCAATTACTCAGGAAAATTGAGGGAAATTGCGTGTACGGTTTACCCGGGTGGCTGTCCGAGATTGAGGGTCGTAGCGAGAATATAAGATTTTAACCCGCATTATTCATTTTTAACCCGCTTTATTCATGGGGTGGCGAGGATATCGCGCAGACCTTACTTATTCACGTAAAGGGTTTTCACAGTGGATTTTCTTCTCGCGCCGAATACTTACTGATATTTGCAAGAGAAAAAATTCGCTGTGGAATCAAAGATCAAGAGTAATTCCGTCAATCCCGTGAATAATGCGGGCAAAGCCCGGTCAGGAAATTGAAGGATACACGGTTCCACTGAATAATTTTCGCGCGGTACGTAGAATCGCCGCTTTGTTTACCTTTATTTGCGTACCGCTGCCACTCACATTCATTACAACACTGGTCTCACCGATCGGGTGCTCGATAGCCAGTGTTTTATCTTCTCCCTCGGGTAGTTCGGCATATTCTGCTGCCGGTGATTCAGGCAACATGCAAGCCGTGGCCACGCTGACCGCACCCAGTACACCGATAGAGGCATGGCAGCGGTGCGGGATAAAAGTACGGGTACAGACAACTCCGCCGTTCGCGGGCTTTGCGACCATCGTCATTTTGGGAACGGTCTTTTCAGTGACATCGCCCAGATTCATTAACGGGCCCGCCTGCAGGCGAATCGATTCAAGCTTCTGTTTTATAGCCAGGTTGTTGTCGAGTTCTTCACGGGTTTCATAACCGTCAATGCCTATTTCTTCTGCGCTGACAACAACAACCGGCATACCGTTATCAATTAGCGTGACCCGATAGCCATCAATGATATCGCATTGATTTCCAGTCGGAAGCAAGGCGCCGCAACTTGCACCCGCCGCTTCGGGAAAGTTCTGCAATACTGCAGCAGATGTTCCCGGAACGCCATCGATACGCGCATCACCCTGGTAGGTAACCCTGCCACCGGGCGTTTGCAGGGTGACTTGCGCTATCTGATCACTATTGACCATATAGACCGAGATCTCGGTTTGAGCATTGTTCGCCTCCAGCAGTTTACACTCCAGCGCAAACTGCCCTACACCGCTCAAAATATTACCGCAGTTCTGGGCATCAGTGACGATTGCCTGGTCGACATAGACTTGCAGAAACAAATAATCTATTTGTGCACCGGGCTTATCCGATACAGAAACAATCGCAACCTTACTACTGAGTGGATCAGCCCCGCCTATACCGTCTATCTGTCTCGGGTCGGGTGACCCCATAATAGATAAAAGCAGGCGGTCTCTGGTGGCAATATCTCCGGGCAGATCATCCTTTAGAAAATAGGCCGCCTTGGAGGTGCCCCCGCGCATCCAGGTACAAGGTACACCATCAACTAAGCTATACATGTGACAGCACTAACCGGATGATAGATCGAGATCAGCCTGAGTATCTACATAGCGCAGCCCTGCCTGCTCGAGACGTGATCGCATCTGATACATATCAAGGCCCAGCACACCGTCTGCCAGTTGCTGGCGTTTTTCGCCCTCATTCGCTTCACGGGCCTCTGCAGCAGCGAGGACTGCAGGTGCAGCCAGACGCGGTACGCACGTTACGCCATCATCATCGGCGACGATAACATCACCGGGATTAATGATCTCCCCCGCGCAGACAATTGGAATATTCACGCAGCCGAGTGTCTCCTTTACCGTGCCTTTTGCAGAGATACGTTTAGACCAGACAGGAAACTGCATTTCTTTTAAATCGGCCACATCCCGGCAACCGGTATCGGTAATTAACGCACGCACTCCGTTAGCCTGAGCGGAGGTGGCCAGCAAATCACCAAACATGCCGTCAGTGTTATCAGCTGTGCAGCCTACAACCAGAATATCACCGGGCTGACACAGTTCAATTGCTACATGAACCATCCAGTTATCACCGGGCTGAGTAAGGATAGTCACGGCACTACCGGCCACTCTGGCACCCGCATAAATCGGGCGCAGATAAGGCCTTAATAATCCCTGCCGATCATTCGCTTCATGGCAGGTAGCAACACCGAGAGCAGCCAGTTTATCGATTACAGACGAATCTGCACGTTCTATATTTCGCACCGCTACCGGTTTCATCGGATCACCTGATTCTGAACTGCTGACATGATAATTTTTCCTGCTGCGAATTGATGCTGAAGGCCTTGCTAAAATACTATGACCAATAGAGTCTGAGCGGATTATCGATCAAAATCCTGCGTCTCAGTGATTCACCGGTAAGCAGTACCATGATGCGATCAACCAACAGACCATCGTCCGGCATGTGTGATTTCATATTTGGATGCGGCCAGTCGGTACCCCACAATACCCGATCCGGTACTGCCTCGATCAGCGCTTGCGCTACTTCATCGACGTCGTTATAGGGTGGCTCGGACTAACCATGTTTTGCTTTACCTGTTTTTGTAAATTTCAGTTATCGACTACCAACCGCCTCAATCCGGATACGCAGATCAGCCTTCAGTGTGCTGTTCCGGACTCAACTCATTAGTGACTTCAATAAAATCATAAGCACTGGACTCTACAATACCGCTTACCTGTTCGTTATTAAATTCAATTTCTCCCTCTTCATAACTCCATTGCTGAGTTACCTGATGAATGAATATAAGAGGCTCCGATTGGGCAGCAGGCGCGCCGAGTGTTTCAATCACCTGTTGTTGCGACCACCCCGGTTGCACCTGTTTCCAGTTTGCTTCGCACTCGGCAAAGCCGGGTCCGCGGCAACCGGGCTTCTCTGAAACTGAGAAAGGACCTGCCGATGCCAGTATCGTGTGCACTTCCGGTCCGGGAGGTTGAACAGCCTCAGCCGATGACTGATCAGATTCGGGCTGTTCAACTGCCACGAAAGAACAGGCAGAACAGAATGCGGTCACAGCGAGAAGCAACCAGCGAAAGTAGCTCGTATCCACAGATATCATGTATGCAGGCCTGATTGAAAAAACGCTAGCCTACCGTATTGAATTTCGACCCGTGGCGAACTGTGTCAAATCTGATACACGTATTCTCTATTGTGAAACCTGGAATGTGCGCTATTTCAGCTTCGCCTTATTAATCAAACGTCTGCCTAGTTTGTCGCTACCAGAGTCCGATGCACCCAGCCAATTTTACCGGCTGTGCCATAAGCACCCACATGTACCCACTTTCCATCGCGTTTGAATTCCATCAACTCCTGGCCTTTGTTCAACTCAAGAACCACCGCATGGTCAGTTGATGGTCCCTGACGCAGATTCACGCTCTCTTTCAATACGACAAGTGTTTTGTTGTCCGTTGCGCCATTGGTGGTCTGGATTATGTCGGTCACAGCACTTTCTTTTTCTCCGGCTATATCTGCATTCGACAGCACAGCACTTTCAAGCGGGCTGTCTCCCTGCTTAACCACACCGCCATCAAGTAATGCTCTTGCGACCGCGACCTCTTTATTGCGCGCCGATGCAAGAACCTCGGTTACCCCGCCGGAAACAGTACGCTCCACCATGTTCGGCTCAGGTAGTGCCAACTTTGTTTGCTCCACCGCCACCGGCTGCTGCTCGACGGGCAACTCCGGATTCACCGCGGCTATCGGCAACTCAACGGCTTCTGTCGATAGGTTCTGCAGATCGGGGGAATGTGCAACACCTGAGACACTGGCTACAACATTTTCCTGGCCTGGCTGTGGGTTAAAAACTCCTGTCACCTTAGCGTGCACTCGCTCCAGTGATTTGCCGCCGAATACTCCGAAAGCAATGAAAGTTACACCGGTTATACCCAAAATTACTCTAAGCATGAGTCGCCTCTATACGATTTATCTATACGACATGCTTCCTCCAGACAAACATTGCGACCGCAACTGGAGATCATGCGCTTTGCGCACTTTAAACCGAACCGTAAGGTGACCGGCGAAATCAAACCAAGGTGTAATGCCAGATATACAAACCATGACAAAGCATTAACATCAAGAATTTTTCACTGCTTTATCTTCGACGCCTAGAAATCCCCCTGACTGACGATTCCAGAGCTGCGAATACAGTCCGTTACTTTTCAATAATTCATCGTGGCTGCCGGTTTCCACAATCAACCCCTTATCCATCACGACAAGCCGGTCCATAGCAGCGATAGTGGACAGACGATGCGCAATCGCGATAACGGTTTTGCCGGCCATGAGGTCACGCAGCTGATCCTGTATCGCAGCCTCAACTTCGGAATCGAGCGCCGATGTCGCTTCATCAAGCACCAGCAAGGGTGCGTCTTTAAGAATGACTCTGGCAATGGCGATACGCTGGCGTTGCCCGCCGGATAATTTCACGCCCCGCTCCCCTACTTTTGCATCGTATCCTCTCCTGCCTTCGTTATCGACAAGCTCGGGAATGAACAAAGCGGCTTGCGCCAGGCGGGCAGCCTCAAGGATCTGCTCCTCACTGGCGTCCGGTCGTCCGTAATTTATATTCTCCCGTATAGATCGGTGCAGCAGCGAGGTATCCTGCGATACCATGGCGATATTGGCGCGCAGACTTTCTTGCGTTACTTTCGAGATATCCTGACCATCTATAAAAATACCGCCGCCATGCACGTCATAGAAGCGAAGCAACAGATTCACCAGAGTTGATTTGCCGGCACCGGATCGACCCACGATTCCAATTTTTTCACCAGCATCTACCCGCAGGGAAAAATCACGGATTACCCTGTCTTCTTTGTCATAGCGAAACTGCACTGATCGAAACTCGACAGACGCATCAGCAACAAGCAGTGGTGCGGCACTGTTTGAATCGAGAACTTTATTTTCGACCGAGATTGTTTCTATTCCGTTCTGCACGGCACCTATGCCTTCAAACAATGCAGAGATCGTTCGCAGTATCCAGCCAGACATCTGATTCAACCTGAGAATCAGACCATTGGCTATCGCGATATCACCAATCGTTACGGTGCCCTGTTGCCAGTAGTAGATTGACAATAACGCGGTGCTGACAATCAGCAGAGTATTCATTACCACCAGCGACACCAGCATTTTTAAAATAGCTTTTAACAGCTCTCTTAGCGCTTGCGTGTGACGGACAAACCCCGAGGCGACAAATGCTTCTTCGCGCTCGGCATGGGCAAAAAGTTTCACTGACTGTATATTGGTATAGCTGTCGACAATGCGGCCGGTTAATGCTGAGTTGGCTTCAGACACTGCCCGGGATTTGCTGCCGACGGGGGGCATCATTCTGAGAATCACAAAGCCATAGCCGATAATCCAGAAAAAAACCGGAATCATCAGGCGCCAGTCTATATCAAGGAAGAGCCAGATAATTCCGCCCAGATAAATAAGCAGCAGCCACACACCATCGAGAACGTTGAGCACACTCTCGCGCAGCGAATTACCCGTTTGCATTACTTTCTGGGCAACGCGACCGGCAAAATCACTCTGAAAGTACTGCAGGCTCTGGCGGACAACATATCGGTGATTCTGCCAGCGAACCGTATTCGTAAGACCAGGTGTTAATGTCAGTGTGATCAGGCAACGGGCAATTATCATACTGACCGGGCGCACCACCACAACAATAAAGCCCATAAACGCCAGACCAGCTGCGTGCTCGGAAAAAAATGCCTCCGGCGGGGTGGTTGTCATCCAGTCAAGAATATGGCCAAGGTAGGCGTATAGATAAAGCTCGGAAATTGATGCCACACTGGTAAAAAACAGCGTCACCAGCATCAGCCGCCAGTGAGGTCGCAAAAAATGCACGAAGAAATCCCACGTGCCCGACGGTGGCTGCTCCACCGCCGACTCACGCAGTGGATCGATCAGATTTTCAAAGTAACTAAACACATGACTCCTTGCACGGACTAGCCAGTGCCCATCCATAAACCAGCGCTACTGCGGATCCTTCAGGACACGTGATCTTTCACCGACCACATGTAGTTATTTAGAATGACTAAACGCCCACATGTGGTAGGCGAAATCTCACGCACCTGAATGATCCTCGCTACGCCCTGGTTTATGTACGGGCACTAGCTAGTTTCCGTCCATAAAGACCTGAATTTTGCGATTTGACGGTGGCTAGATTAAAT
>MDLA01000153.1 GCA_001730015.1 Chromatiales bacterium (ex Bugula neritina AB1)
GCTACATATGGTATGTCGTTTTGTAAAATTCCAGTTCTCGGACAGCCACCTAGGAGCCTGTCTGAGAATGAAGATCTACTGCGGACGCGATCTTTTGGCCAGCTATTCCGATCATTTTCGTTAATGAAGAACAACTATTCGCCTCTAATGATCAAAATATCTGACCTAAAACCTCCCACCCTCGCTACGACCCCAATTCTCGGACAGCCAACTAGTTTGTTCGACGGAGTCGTGGCAGGTGGATTTATCAGGGACAGAGGTTTTGATCGATTGTGGCGGAATTGACGGCTGCGCTTCGGTGGCTCCCGCTATGCAGCTTCAACTGAACGATTTTAACGGATCTTTGTCGGTAAAGACGCTGTTCAGTGTGTGCAGTTCATACTGAACTCCGGATTCTGACTAATTGTTGTTATGGATATTCAACAAACTGGCAGGGAGTGCCACTCAATAGAGTTTTCAATACCTTGCTTCCAGAGCAGGTACTGTTAATGTAAATTTCGAATTTTCAACAAGGCGATAATCGTGAAGAAACTCCAGGCTATCAAATATCTCGCAATGCCCTTATTGCTGCTGTGTGCTTTTTCCGCACAGGCTCAACAGGGCTATGAGAATCTGAGCGCTCCGCAGCGTACCTCCAACCCCGACAAAGTCGAAGTGGTGGAGTTTTTCTGGTATGGATGCCCGCACTGTTTCCAGTTTGAGCCCCATATAAGTGAATGGGTTAAAAATAAACCTGATAATGTAGAGTTTATAACCATGGCCCCGCCGCTGAACCCGGCTTGGAAAATCCACTCTCAGGCATTTTACGCGGCTGAAGTATTAGGCATTCTTGATGACTTTCACGAGCCGATGTTCAATGCAATTCATAAAGAGCGAAAATCTATGCGCAAGCCAAAGGACATAGCAAAGTTTGTTGAGTCACTTGGCTTTGACGGTAAGAAATTTACCAAGACCATGAAGTCGTTTAATGTCGATGCAAAAATCCGCCAGGCGATGCAAAAGGCCCGGGATGTTGGAATCTCGGCAGTGCCTACAGTTATTGTAAACGGTAAATATCGTACCAGTGGTTCTATAGCTGGTTCATATCCGCGGCTTATTGAGGTGCTGGACCAATTGGTAGCGAAAGAAAGTTCGTAAAAAACTATCGTTGTGACTGGTAAGTTATTAAGAGTGATAGCGTCCTGCTATCACTCACTCGTCGAACCAAAAAATAAACCAAATATAATCTAAACAAGTCAAAAGAGTAGACGAATTTACTGGTAGTTTTTTAATAACCCAGTCGTCGCTGTAAATCTTCTATTGTTGCTGACATCAGTCCTTTTTCTGCCGCCAGTTCAGCGACCTCTCTACGCAGCGAAGAAACTTCCGGTGGGTACATCTGACTTGTCAGTTGTGTGTTTAGTGACGCAGTCTGGCGTTCCTGATCGGCCAGCCGTGTTCGTAACTGATCGCGCTCATAGCCAATCTCGTTAAGTTCGGTCTGCAGCTCTTGTATGTGAGCTGAAGAGCTACCAGCCGTTGCCCGGGCTCTTTGATCCTGTTGAGACAGCACCAGCTCACGGTTTTCCCGCTGCAGGCGTTCGATATCAGCATTCAATGTTTTGACCATTGGGCGTAACCGGGACACTTCCAGTTCCAGGTCATTGGCGTTGCTGCTCTCAGACCTCAAGGCTTCATCGACAGCCTGGCGTACGCGGTCATCAAATCCGGCTTGTTCCTGTTCTAGTTTTTGTGCCCATTGACGGTAATCTGCGCGTTCTTTGTCTACGGTTTCCATCTGCTGGCGTAACTTATACAGTTCAGATAGTGCGTCTTCCCGTTCACGGCCTTCTGTGGCAATACGTTGCCGCAGTTCTGCATTTTCACGAGTTGCAGTACGTAACTCTCCTACTTCCCGTTGCAGAGCCAGATAGCCTTCGTTATTTTCCAGGGAAGACACCGATTGCAACTGAAGCTTTGTGTCACTTAGTTCGTCTGACAATTGCTGGCTCAAGCGATCTTTTTCGTCAGACGACGATTTTAGCGCTTTGGTCAGGTTTTGTAATTTGTGATTTTTAGTGCGTTCTTCATTGACCAGGTTCTTTTCCATTCGAAGTTCGTTCTGCAGAGCGTCGAGCTGGCTGCTCAGCTGGGCATGCTGGGTTCTATTGCGCTCTATATCGTCTCGGCCACTATCGATCTTATTATTGAGCGCTGATATTTTTGTTCGTAGATTATTATTTTCGTCGTCCAGCGCCTGGTTCGACTTTTTGAAGCGACTGACTACACGCGCATGATCTTCCTCCGTATCCTCGAGTGTTGCGCGCCAGTCATCTTCGATGTAGCGTGCATTGCGTTGATTACCCAGTCGTCCTATTGCCCAGCCGATCAGAAGTCCGATAAGCCCGGCCAGTGCAAGGCAAACGAGCATCTTGGTCATGAGGTACATCAGAGACGGGCTCAATGATGAAAAGAAGGACATTAACGTGACTCCACTTCGAGATTAAATTCTATTCTTCTGTTTGCAGACCGGCCTTGTGCCGTAGTGTTATCTGCAATTGGATCTGTTTCACCGTAGCCTATCGGGCGCAGCTGGCTGGTAGGTACATTTTTTTCGACAAGATAGTCGCGAACCGCAACAGCTCGTTTTTTACTCAGCTCAAGATTAGCCAGTGCATCCCCGGAGCTGTCGGTGTGTCCGGATATTTCTATAATCTGACCCTCGAACTGCAAAATAGCTTCGGCAACTTTGTCGAGCACGACCGTCGATTCCTGAATCGGCGTTGCGCTGTTCTTTTTGAATGTGATGCCTCCGGCGGATGCCTGATCCAGTGCGGACCTTAATTGTCTGGTAAGCAGTTCTTCGCGACTGTCTGCAATGGTAGCCCTTTGAATCACGGTATAGTTGTTTACAACAACAAGCTGGTCGCCGATCAGCTCCGTGGCCTGACTCTGAAGTTCTCGGCCTCGCTCTCTGTCGGGTACCTCGCCACCAAGCAGTAATTGACCACTGTTGATGCTTACACTGAAGTTCGGTATGGAGCTCGACGCTGCACCCAGGCGTACCGCGTCATCAAACCATTCGGCCGGCGCTACTGAGTCGTCAATAACCAGCGAATCGTCAAATTGACCGAATGCCGAACGCATTTGTTTTCGCACCGCATTTGCGTCCTGATCACTTCCGACAATACCGCTGAGTATTATAGAGTCGTCTATCGCTCTAATTTTCAATGATGCCGGGCGCTTAACGATGACGCGGGTGTTACTTTGCGGAGTTGGCAAGTTCGCATCGCTGGCAGCAACGTCGAATTCACCTGAAACAGCGAGCTGGCTACCGAGCAACCGTTTGGCGAATCCTGTTTTCTGCGCACCAAGGGTTTCAGATGAAACGGTGCCGCCGAAAATCGCCGTGTCTTCTGTGATCTTCAGTATCGGATTACTTATATTATCCATTTGGTCTATGACCGCTAAGGCTCCGGTTAACCAGGGCGGAACGGCTGTCGCCTTGTAAACCGATATCTCATCGTTGACGTTTGAATCGCCGAATTTTTCCTCCACTGCTTTTCTGATGCGTGTTGCTATGGTTTTGTCCGGAACTATTCCCTGAATATTAACCGTTCCCTTGTCCGCAGTGATTAGCAAGGTTGATGGAGCCAGCGTGCTAACAGCGGCTGCTGGTGGGTTTAATATCAGCTCAGCCGGTTTAGCCAGTTTCAGTGTTTCCTGCGCGATAGCCTCACTGGCGGCTGAATCGCTGGCATCTTCTTCAGCAAGTAAAGTTGCAGACAGTTGCTTTTCAGTTTCGCTTCTGGTGTCGGGCGCATCGGCAGCCTGCCCATCAACAGTCAGATTGTTGAACACTCGTGCGACCCCGAATACTCTTCCGGTCAGTCGCGCCATTTCTTCGCGCGCAATCTCGGTTTCGATAGCTCCGGTCAGCGTTACGTCAAGGCCTTCCACAGAGATATTGTCAGTAGTGAGCCCGGTTCCATCCAACGCCGTTGTGACGCGTGACGATAAATCTGATTCAATATCAGATTGAAGATGATTGAGGCAAAAAAATAGTGCTGCGAGTGTGAGTGCTGCCCCCAGCAACAATAACGACAACGTTTTGCCGACGCCTCCCGCGCGCGACGGTGCTTTTCGTATAGATTGCATTACTTGTCTCTTTTTCTTATGCGGCAGCTAACCGTGCGCCGGTCGCGGAATCGGCACTGCCAGAACGGAGGTCGCCTGGCGGCTGGTAAAGTAGTTGAATTCAGCGAAAATTTTATTGTTCAATTGTAGTCTAACCTTCGCAAACCTCCATGAGACTAGCAAATGTGCGCCGTAGTAATCCTGACCACAACGAAAGTATTTTGATAGCCTGTTATATCTGCCATCATTAGGGCGATGAGTGCCAAGCTTTTGACTCTTCGCTAGCCAGGATTCAATTAAATGCTAAATAAAACCAAATTCGCCGGCAGTCTATTCTTCGTTGCCTCTATGTCTTCATGCTGGCCTCTGGTAAATGCTCAGACCGGGCAGGTGATTGCTGAATGCCGAGACGACTCCTTTGATAATGAGGGGTTTGCCGAATGCATAAAGCAGCGTGTCGAAGAGTCGGCGAATTTACTGGCAAACATAGAGAAAAGCTGGGTTGATGAAATTACCGGTTCTGTTGGAGGAAATCAGCCGGCAGGCGTCGACCTTCAGATAGAGGGGGTCAGTGTGATTGTGGACAGGCTAGAGCTTGCCCCCGGTGATGTAAGCGACAATCAAGTGACACAGGCGAGGGAAGTAGAAGCCGAAGATGGTGTTATCGCTATTGTCGGATCTGTTGTTGATGAATCACTGGCAGTTGCCCCGGTGACGAATAATCCGGTTACCCCTGAAACGGCGCTTGAGCAATTTCATCGGATGCAGCAATTATATCAGCAGTATCGTGATGAGCGCTGTCAATGGGAGTCTGTGTTAACGGATACTGATCGGGTTTCAATTAATCGCCAGGCCTGTCATGTGTCGTTCAATATGAGGCGAGTGAGAGAACTTCGCAAGCAGTTGGCAGAAAGGCGCGTGAGTAACCAAAGCGGTAATAGTTTTCGCGGGTATTACCTGCGTACGGCGGACGGAAGCAGCTTTCAGGCGTGCGATAGACGAGAAGAGTGGCGCGTTACCGGAAATGATCAAACACTCGATATAATTAATCGTCGCTATGAGTCACTGGCACTCGATAGTCTGGAGATGGTGTATGTGGAGTTACGAGGTCGGGTTGTCACCCATGCTGACAGGGAAGCAGGCTCGGATTTAGCCAATACTCTAGTTATTAATAGTGTCAGTCTAATGAGACCGATACTGGAGCGGGATTGTGTAGCGGTGAAAACCAGTGTTGTAACCGCAACGGGTGAAACAGTTATAAATGATGCTGGACTGGAGTTTAATAGCACAAACATAGCGCGTGATCCCGGCCGGATTGTTGTGCCGACGGAGGAGACCGGGGCCGATCTCAGGATTGATGACCTTGCTGAAGCCGGCTATTTGTATGGTTACTTCAGTGACTGGATGTCTGCGTGTTCCATAGAAGAAAATCGCGTCTGTGAAGCCCGGAGTGATAGTGAGGGGCTGAGTCCAGGTGAATGGAAGCTGGTGGTTGATCGATCCTATGACCGTGTGTGGCGAGTCCGGCTTCAGTCAGCGGTCGATGTGATATCGGATGCAGATGTTGTCGTGATGCATATCGACGGAAAAGAAATACTCAGTTATAGAACTGACAACCCCGAACAGCTGATTGAAAATGGCATAACACTCGCTCGAGGCAGCCGCGCGCTTCGAATGATTGAACACTTGCGCGAGGGTTATCAGGCAAGTTTCAGCTGGAATTCGGCCGGTTTGACCACAATTCAGTTTTCACTATCCGGCATCACAAGGGCGCTCCGATACTTCGATGAAAGCAATAAGTAGCAGGCGCTAGCTGACTATAGTAAGCATTTGGGCAATAATACTTGTGGCTATAACAGATGGATGCTTGCCTTCGATTGACGACAAACCAACAGGAATCTTCAGGGCAGAGGTTTTAGCCTCGTCTATTCCACGTTCTTTCAGTTCAGACCTTATTATGTCTGCCTTTTTTTGCGAGCCGAGGCAACCGATAAAAAGCAGCGATGGATGTTGCAGAGCGCGTTCGCAAAAATGAAGATCCAGCTCATGGTCACCGGTAGCGATCGAAACCAGAGATCGATTGCCAATTTTAGTGAATGATTCATCGTTGAGTGGCAAACGGGTTAGTTCGGTATAGCCAGTTAAATAGCTATCTGCGGTATCGGCAAGCCAGATCACGTTAAATGGCAGAAGCAACAGTTGCTTTGTCAGTGCTTTACCTACAGCGCTGTCTCCCACGATGCAAACGGTTGGCCGGTAGTCGGTAAGTTGATGAATCAGTGTGGTTGTATTGCGACAGAACTTTCCAGTGAATCCCGGTGCACGTATTCCGCTCAGCATCGACGCAATCGTTTGTTGTGAATCGGGTTCTAACGCGCACCAGCTGGAGGAAGGCATCTCGCTATCAAATAAGTGATATGCCGGTGGATCCCCGGAGTTTTTCAGTTGTGTGTGCAGAACTACGTTAAAACCATTTTGCAAACCTGTGCGCGCAGCGGGTATCCAATCGGGGTAGTTGTCAGAGTCAAAATACTGATACAACACGGTAAGTTCGCCGTTATCGACATTAACCACCGGATTCAGCAGATAAGAGCTGAGGCGCCAGTGTACATTTCCATTTAGAACTTTTTGCGCATCCTCGATGACAATTTGTTGACGCACTGCGTTTCGCCACTGACCAAAAGTACCTTGAGTAGTGACCACCAGTTGCGCCCCGAGCTGCTCGGGTGAACTACCGTCTATTGCAATTATTGTTACAAGTACCGATGGGCATTTAGCAAGACTTAACCTGTGAAGCTCATTTAGTGGAAAATTCACGTGTGATCAGGTCTTTATGCCGAGGGCTACACATACAAATTGCTGGTATCGGTACTCATTGTGCCTGAACTCTTCACAGGGGAGCACACGGTGATGGCTCATATTACCTGCTGTGCACTGCTTATCTGAAGCTTGAGTGAGAATAGCAAAATCCTGTAGGGCCTGGTTATCTGAGTGGCCAGTGTGCATTGTGATCAGTATATCTGAGCAAAATTCATCTATGTGGCAGATACCGTAAGGATAGCATCAGGCCGGCAAAGCCTTTAGCTCGTTTAGTTGAAATTGCTCATTTTTAGTTTTCGAGGTCTTTATTAAAGTGTGCGGTGATTGGCAGATTATCGAGACGCGAATTGAAAAATTCGATAAAGATCGCGACCACCAAGCGTTTCTCTGACACACGTCTATACTCAAGTTATCAGATACAGGTTTAGAACAAGCTGACACGGAGCCGGCTCCGTGTCTGTTGGCGCATAAAGGGCTGTGAGAGATGTATTGATCTCTGAATGCAGACTGAAAACTGAAACAATTTAATACTGTCGGGACTCGTAACAAGAAAATGAAAAAACCATTATTTGCCCCAATTATAACAACAGCGAGTTTATTGGTCGCAGCCAGCATCAATTGGGCTCAGGCAGCGGATGAGTGGGAAAATGCCGCTTTTCAGAAAAGGTTCTATATTGGCTTAGGCGGAGGTGTGTCGGATCTGACCCCGGATACAAGCCGCGCTCCACTGGTTGATCTTGTTGACGATTCAGATTCGGCGGTCAGTGTAACTTTCGGGATGGATATCACTCGCCGTTTATCAGCAGAGCTGCAATATGTGGATCTGGGTTCAGCAGAACTAACCGGGGGTTCCGAGATAGATTATCAGGAAGTATCAATCAGTGGGTTGTACTACTTATGGAACAGCGGTATCGGAAACCCGTATGCGGATTCTGATGGTCTGGACTTAAGGACCGGGTTTTCACTGTTCGGTCGCGCAGGCGTCGGGGAGATGGATAATCAGGCACGAGGGGTGACCTTTGAAAGGGAAAATGATCTGCAATTTCTTTTGGGTGCGGGCGCAGAATATGGTTTGCGAAATGGCCTCGCCGTTCGTGCCGAATTCCTTGCCTATGATAGCGATGCGGAATATGGGGGGTTATCTCTGTTATACCGCTTCGGAAGCGGACTAACTGACATTGACTATCTGGAAGACGATACCTTGCCGGTTTTACCAGCCCCGGCACCACTGGAAAAGCTACCACCGCCACCGGTTCCGGATGAGCTGCCATCGCTTGACGGGTCCTCTGATATCAATGATGCATCAGCGAGCACCGACTCCGATGCTGATGGAGTTGATAATGCGCTCGATCAGTGCCCCGATACAGCAATTGGCACGCCAGTCAATGTAGCGGGATGTGAGGTCTTTAATGGAGTTCTCGATGGCGTGAATTTCGAGACAGGCTCCGATACATTGACAGCGGGCGCTAGACAAATTCTAGATGGTGTGGTTGCCACACTTAAAGCCTACCCTGGCGTCAGGGTTTCTATTCAGTCTCACACAGATAGTCAGGGTGAAAAGGATGCCAATATGAAACTCTCCAAGAACCGGGCGTTGTCAGTCGTACGATATTTGACAGCGCAAGGTATCGGATTGGATCGGCTTCAGGCGAGGGCTTATGGTGAGACACAGCCGATCGCTGATAACAATACAAGACAGGGTCGATTAATTAATCGGCGTGTTGAGTTCCGTACAGTCCGCTAAAGCAGGATTGATCCGGGGATAGAATTGGTTATCCCCGGGTGCTAATTTCGAAGCCTGTTATAGATCGAATGTTGAAATAGGTTTATCGATGGAAACCCCCGGAGAGGAGCACTATCTCTCTGAAAAATTCTGATCTCTATAACTCTCGAATCTTTGAGTATTTTCGAATCTTTGAGTCCGGGGAAAAGTCTGCTTGAAAAAAGACAGAATCAGTTGGCGGGCATGCGATGGCTTGTTGATTTGTACCCCGATATACTCAACACTCGGTGAATTTTAATGGGTACTAGAATAATAAGCAAAGGGAATCGAACGCGTTTCCAGCTCTTTATTAAAAGTAGATTCATGGCGATCTGTGCTGCCATAAGTATCTTATTGTCTACTACATTTTCTTATTCTTCAACCCGATTTGATTTTTCAGAAGAGCCGATTTTAATAAGTGGATCAGAATTGGCCGAAGGTGCAGTATATCGGTTCGATTCGGTAGTTGCCGGCCTTGATGCGATAGTAGAAGTTGTGCGGCTGCGGGGGGTTCTTCTCCTGAAGATAGATGATGAAAATCGCTCACCGTTGTTTCAGCCAGTACTGAAGAAATCCGGAATCAATGCCCGTGCTGACTTCAGGTTTTCGTTTGTCGATAGTGTTTCCGGAGAGGAACGCTCTGTTAGTACGGCAATCACGGCAATAGATTATACGTCTATGCCTTTAATCCATTCGTTTGGGCCTGTTTCTCATTACAGACTGGCTGAATTTGATGCAGTAAGCGGAATTGTATCTGAGCCCGGAAGGTTGTCTGTAACTGAGTCTATTGCGCCATATTCAAATTTAAATGGTTCAGATCCTGTTAGTGCTGAAGCCGGGTTCGCCTCAATGTACTTTCATAATATTGAAGGTATTGACTATTCAATACAGATGAACGGCGACGATACAGCCGTTGCCGGTCTGAGTTTTTCCGGAGTCGAGATTGACTCCCCGTATCTCTATAACATTAATGATAACCCCTTGGCCAGGGCTGATAAGTATACGGTGGAGATCAACCGATTGCTGCTGGTAGATGCCGCACGTGGTGTGTTGAAAAATGATAGTGATATTGACCTGGCGATCGATGACGATCATCTGACGATCAAGTCTTTTACCGTCGATGGCACAATCTACGTGGCGGGCGCAACGGCTCAGACAATCGAGGGTGATTTGTCTTTGTTTGGTGATGGTTCACTGAGGTTTTTACCTGCGATAAATTTTACTGGTGTGTTGCCACTGGTCGAGTATGAACTGGTCGATGGCAACGGAGGCAGTGCGGTTGGTGAGCTGTCTCTATCGGTGAACGGAGTAAATTCCGCCCCGGTGGCTCAGGACGATTCAATTGCTTTGGGTGCGTTGCAGCCGTTGCTGGTAGACGTACTTGCTAATGACAGCGATATTGATGGAAACCTTGCTCCTGAAACTTTGAGAATAGTGGCCGATGTTGCGGCTTTTCCAGCAGGCACCATCTTGTCTGACGATGGCAGGTTACTGAGTGTAAGCGGAGAAGGTAGCTGGCTGGTTAATGGAGACAGTCAGCTTGTTTTTATACCAATGGCCGATACCTCAGACAATAAAGCAACAGGTGTGGTTACCGCGATCGATTATCAGATACAGGATACTCATGGCTCTCGTTCAATTGCGTCAGTTGTTCTTCAGAATGATTCGCAAGCCGGGTTTGAAGTGAGTATAAGTGAAGATACAAATAACGATGGTTTTATATCGCAGTCGGAATTAAGCGGGCTCATCGATGTTACCGTTCAGTTGCCGAATAATGCACAGACAGGAGATACCATCCGGATCTCTGCCGTCGATATCGAGAACACTGTTCAGATTGATATTGCAGAAAAAGATAGCGGAATAATATTGTCGCAGATTCCGGTACCGGCTGATGGTGAATTGATCAGTCTGTCAGCGGTCTATATCAGTGCTTCTGGTGAAATAGAGAGTACAGCCACAGATACCGCAACACTTGATATAACCGCAAATGATGCTGCTGTCGTATTTATTACAACAGATGCAGACAACAGCGGTTTTGTATCTGCATCCGAGACTCAAACAGATATTATCGTAGAGGTAATCCTGCCGGTAACAGTGTCCGTCGGGGATACTGTTTCCATCAACAATGGCACGACCACTGAGCAAATAGTATTGGCTCCTCTTGATCTTGCGGAGGGGAAAGTCGTGGCCCGCATCTCCAATGTGGCAGAAGGGGAAACGTTGGCTGTTAAAGTGCAAATTACAGATGCAGCCGGCAATCGCTCTGCCATCGCTACGGATTCCGCATTGCTTGATACCGTTTCCCCGCCAATACCTCATGTGACTTCTGTAGTATCTAATAGTGGCACACCAGTGATAAGTGGTGGTCATCCTGTGGATTCACCGGCATTGCTTACGGTGACGGTTAACGAGGTGATCTATGCCAGCGGTGACGGGCAATTGGTCAAAGGTGGTGATGGCACCTGGCAACTGGCAATACCGCCGTCAGATGCTCTGACTGATGGAACCTACGACGTTGTCGCAATGCTAACCGATATGGCAGGGAATTCCAGTAACGATTCAACACTCAATGAATTAACGATTGATCTGCTGTCTCCTGTTCTGGAGATACAGGTGCCGGGTACCTCAACTGATCCAGCTCCCTTGTTGACCGGTACAACTGATCAGCCGTTCGGGGCTGTGGTTACTGTCAGAGATTCGGAAGGTCGGTATCTGTGCGATGCTGTCGTTGCGGAATTGGCCTGGTCCTGCAGAGTACAGCGGCAGCTGATAGCCGGTACCACCGCACTTACGGTATCGACACAGGATGAGGCCGGTAACATCACCCGGGTAGATGTCGATGTAAGGGTCGCTGAAGGTACCGATTCCGATGCTGATGGTATACCGGACGATATAGAAGGCACCGGTGATTTCGACGGCGACGGTGTTGCAAACTATCTGGATTTAGACAGTGATAACGATTCAATTATCGATTCAATAGAATCTGCGACGGATCAGGATGGAGATGGAAATCGTAACTATGTTGACCCGGATTCCGATAATGATGGCATCGCCGATCTTGTAGAGTCCGGGGTGGCTAGTCTCCCTGATTCGGATAGCGACGGAATATTTGACGCTATCATTTCTGTCGGATCGAATGGGCTGGCTGATCTGCTTGAAGGTGAGGCCGAAGGGGACGTCGCTACCACTCCACGCGATAGCGACGGAGATGGTGTATTTGACTATCTGGATTTAGACAGCGACAACGACAGTATCGCCGATAGTGTTGAAAACGGTTACCAAGTTGGAGCTGGAGGGTTGCAAAGACAGGACGGAAATATAGTTCCGGTTCTTGATACGGACAATGACGGTGTGCCAAATTATCGAGATATAGATTCTGATCAGGATGGTATCTCTGATATATCAGAGGCGAAACAGCGCGATAATGACAACGATCGACGCGTAGACGGGTTTATTGACACAGACGTTAACGGGCTTGCTGATATGTTGACCGGATTGGCTCCGGATCTGGATCGTGACCAGCTGGCAGACTTTCTCGATACCGATAGCGACGGCGATGGCTTGTCTGATCTGCTTGAAGCCGGAGGTATAGATCTGAACAATGATGGAATCCATGATACCGAAACCGATGCTAATGCTAATGGAATAGTTGACACTATAGATAGTGCTGTAACCCTGGGTGAAGACGCCGATACAGATGGCATCGATGATTTGTACGACAGCGACTTTGCAAATGGAACCGATAGCGATGGAGACGGAATAATTGATAGCCACGATTCCGATGCAAATGGCGACGGGATGATCGATCGCCTGTTCAACGACACGGTACCATTGCCAGATACCAATAATAATGGTGTGGCGGATGCGTTCGAGCCGGTCGTGCCCGAAGTAGCTTCGCTGATTCAGACGGGAACCGGCGGCTTCGGTGGAGGATGCTCGATCAGAGACGATGAAAACAGGCAGGTTGATGTAGCACTCGCGAGCCTCTTCCTGATGAGCCTGTTGGGTATTTTCCGCAGGCGTGTGCCGAGGTAAAGTCCGGGCCTCGATTACTCTGACATCAGCTGCAGTTTGTCTTGTTGATTCTGCCAGCACCAGCGGGTGTCGTTGATCACGCGCGCAAATTCCGCATTGACAATCGGTGCAGAAATCACCAATGGCTTACTTGAATCGGGATGATCCAGTTGAATACTCTGAGCGTGAAGCAGAAGCCGCGTGCAGTTGAAGCATTCGGAAAAAAAACTATTGTGGACTTTTTTCCCATAACTGGTATCGCCGATTATTGGATGATTAATATGTTTCATGTGCATCCGGATCTGGTGCCGTCTGCCTGATAATGGCTGTATGTTGAGTATGCTGTATCTGCTGGTCGGATAGCGATCAACACTGACTGGTAACTCGATTGTTGCCAGATTACTGTACGAAGTCGTAGCCGGCACCCTGGCTTTGTGTTTTGAATCCCGATCGCGAATCGCGTGGTCCACTTCGCCAGATTCTATACAATAGCCGCGAACGACTGCCGTATAGTGCTTCACCACCCGATGTTCTTCGAACAGCCGTGATAAATATCGGGCTGTGTCTTTGTTCAGCGCAAATAGCAGAACTCCCGATGTAGGCTTGTCGAGTCGATGTACCGGATACAAATAACAACCGGTTTGATCTCTCAATAACTTCAACGCATTGCTGGTTTCGTGGCGATCAAGTGCACTTCGGTGAACCAGCAGTCGCGCCGGCTTGTTTACCGCGATCAGGTAGTCGTCGCGGTAGAGTATGGTAAGTGTATGGTCGGGCAATTAGCGATTATTCGTATAATCAACTGGCAGGTTCAGTGGTTTTCCGGTCATTGGGTGTAACCGCCCGGTCTATTACTTCGTTTTCCAGCCGTGCCCATATATCTTCAATCCATCCCTTCATGATGAGAGATTCTTCCCACCGGTTTGACATCTCCATGCCGTCGGGACCAGTCATTGCGTAGTCCGGCGGGGCCAGCTCCGTTTGAAAAATGAGTCGATCGTCGTTTGACGAACGTTTGCGCCAGTACCGGAATCCGGTCTCCCACCAATCGAGGAACTGTACTACCCATTTTTGATGCTGCGGAAATTCCAGTTGCAGTTGAATTTGCTGAGCAGAGGCAACTCGTCCCTGGAATGCGTCTGCACGTCGCAGAATTTTATCCAGCAACTCTTGTTCGTCGGCGCGGATTGGAATAGAGAATTCTCGATCCACAACATAGTGGGACAGATCAACACTGAGCTTCATCTCGGGCACTGCTTCGAGTATTTGTGTGGTGTACTTCATGTCATTGGTGATGGAATTTCGGTGGGTCTCGAACTCGATGTTTACGCCTTCCTTTTCTGCCTCTTCCATCCAGTCCTGAATCATCAGCGAAGCTTCATCAACACTTGATGGAATGACTTCCGCGATTATATTAACAACGATGGCATCAAACTCTCTGGCCATTTTAAGAATTGGTAGCATATCTTCCATGCTGGTTGGGAATGCGTTGATTACGCAGCCTAAATCGTATTGCTGAAACAATGGCAAAGTTTTATAGGCTGTTTCGGTGTCGGCTGCACCCAGATCGATAGCCAGTCCGGCAAAACCTGCGTCCCTTACCATGGCAAAGACTTCTTCCTGTGAAGCTGGCGGGTGGCTGCCCCTGCCCGCATCCATTGCCCACAATGATTGAAAAACGTCGAGTCTCGGCACGTAGCCTCCGATTGACTTAATTGGTTGTATTTGCTTGATTTTCCGGTTCGGCTTGTGCCGCGTAAGGGTAGCTCGTCCAGTTGCCTGGGCACCCGCTGGGGTCGAGTATAACCAAATGCGCAGGATGGGGCACTTTCTGCGTATCCGCTGCAGTTATGGCACATTGCTGAATCAATAGCAGACGAACATGAATGTTTGAAGCTGATCTGGTATAAAGGCGCGCACAGCAGCGGAAGATTGAATTTTCGGGGCAACTGATAATTGCTTTTGTGTTACAAAGCTTAACCGATCCAATCTGGAGTTCCTGCTGTATTTCAGTACCATCTAGATCACGCATCACCTTCGGCATGCGGGCGCTTTACCCAACTAATTCAATAACACCGGCAGTCGTCACTGCCGCGCAGTGAATTATTAGACACATTCATAATTAAATGACGTAATTAATTATAACGATTAAAGGATATTACTATGCATTTTCACAATAAGTACCTGGCCGAATTTTTCGGCACATTCTGGCTGGTGTTAGGAGGGTGTGGCAGCGCCGTATTCGCCGCCACTTTTTCTAACGACATCGGTATTAATATCGGTCTTGTCGGTGTTTCTCTGGCATTTGGCCTGACTGTCATGACAATGGCATATGCGGTCGGTCATGTATCTGGCGGGCATTTCAATCCAGCCGTCTCGATAGGATTATGGGTTGGAGGACGCTTCGGTTTCGGACACCTGATACCGTATATTGTATTCCAGGTTCTGGGTGCAATTGCCGCTGCATTTGTTCTTCAGTGGATGCTGAAAGGTGCTCCGGGCAATGAAGCAGCTATCGCCACACTTGCATCCAACGGCTACGACGGCTCATCGCCAGGTGGTTTTAACATGCAGGCGGTTATTGTGATGGAAGTGGTAATGACCGCGTTCTTTTTGATCATCATCATGGGTGCCACGGATGAGCGTGCCCCTAAAGGATTTGCCCCGATTGCTATTGGTCTCGGTTTAACCTTGATTCACCTGATCTCTATTCCCGTTTCAAATACTTCTGTAAATCCGGCGCGGAGCACGGGCCCGGCGCTGGTTGCAAATATGTTTGGTGGCGGCGATGAGACACTGGTTACGCAGCTTCCGGTTTTCTGGATTGCACCCATTGTCGGTGCGGTACTTGGCGCGATCATCTACCGTCTAATTGTTTCCGGGGCAGCGCCTGCCGAGACGGAAGTAGCTCCCCGAGTAGAAACCCGCGACTCAGATTACCACCGGGATTACCGACATGATGGCCGCGGAGTGCGGGATGATTATCGTGATGACCGCGTCGACTACCGCGATGATTATCGCGGGTCTCAAGACTACCGCGACGAACGATACTAGGTAGTAACCCGGGTAGTAACCTTGTTCGCCGAATCGAGCGCGCTACGGGAAACCGGGCGCGCTTTTTTTTATCTAATGCTTACCTGGATTCCTCATGGGATTGACGGCATCTCTCTTGGTCTTTGATCCCACAGCGAATTTTTTCTCTTGCTAATACCAAACAAACTATTGGACGCGAGAAGAAAATGCACGGTGAAATCCCTTGCCATGAATAAGTAAGGTCTACGCGCTCTGCTCGCCACTCCATGAATAATCCAGGCTAAATAATATTGTGAACCGGAAAAATCCACCACTCGGGTTTTAGGGGCTAATAACCTTTGACGCGATCAACCAGGCCATCAGGGGTACCGCCGATGGATAATACTCTGATCCCTTTGGCTACCTCCTCTGCCGACAGCATCTCCTGCGTAGGCCCGGCAATGTGCGGCGTTATTGTGACCTTGGGATGCTTCCATAGAAAATGTTCCAGAGGCAGTGGCTCCGTAACACACACATCGAGCACGGCATCAGATACCTGGCCATTATCGAGTGCTTCAAGCAGATCGGATTCGACAACATGTTCGCCGCGACCGACGTTGATGAACTGTGTGCCTTTGGGAATTGAATTAAACACCCGCTGATTGATGATCTGGCGTGTTTCTTTTGTTAAAGGCAGAATACACACCAGCGTATCGAGCGACTGTAGAAATTCATCGAGTTGCTCGAGTCCGGAAAATAGTGTGATCGCCGTTGCTGTACCAGGTGTTCGTTTCCAGCCTGAAACTGAGTATCCGGAAGTGGCCAATCGCTCTGCAATACGTGAGCCTATTACGCCCATACCCATGATGCCAATGTGGTAATCAGCACTGCTTCGCTCCTTCTGGGGCTGCCAGACCATTTTTGCCTGCTGACTTATATACATTTTAAAATTGCGCTGCCAGCTCATAACACTGTACAGCACATAGTCGGCGATTTTATCAGCCATACCCGCGTCTTCAAGGCGGTAAACGGGTACGTCCGGAAGTTCAGGATTATTAAATAAATGGTCGACACCGGCACCCCAGGAGAAAATGGCCTCAAGCCCGGTTAGATCATTGAAAAAACCTTCTGGTGCACCCCAGGTGATAGCGTATCTGATTTTTTCCGGGTGTGCCGCAGGCCAGGTGGTAACTTCATATTCAGCCAGGGCATTCTTAATAGCGTGCACTGCCAATTCAGAATTATCATCGCTTGAATAAAAAATAATCGACATGATTACGGGACTCAGACTTTTAACAGAGAATTTTCAATAGTATGCCAGTGAGGCGTGCTGCGATGAATTGGAATCCGATAAACCCCGGGTAATCAGTTGGCAATTTGCTTGACGCAATTTAACAGTTGTGGCTCTTCTGCGATGCTCCGGGTACCGCCAGAAGATGTCTACAAAGAACTGCTGTGTCAACTCATAAATCCTAGATTTCGGTTTTCAAAATTTTTCAGCGACGGCAACATCCCATCGATTTCACTATCATTGAGACCCAGCCACGATAACTGCGTTGCAGCGTATTGTGCAACGCTTGTCGTGGGGACAATGCGTCCATTGCGGGCGTCATCAGGCCCATCGACAGCAATTCGCGGTATTTGCCCGTAGATATCCCCGCCAATTACAGAGCCTCCCATAACCATGTGATGATTTCCCCAGCCGTGATCGGTTCCATCACCGTTGCTGGTAATTGATCGACCAAAGTCTGAACTGGTGAAACTGGTTACGTTGTCAAACTGGTTTATTTCAACTAGCGCTTGTTGAAAGAAGGCGAGCGCTTTTGATAGTTTGGAAAATAGTTCCGGCTGGTCGGCCAGCTGATTATCATGGGTATCGAAACCTCCCATGTTTACATAGAACAACTGTCGCGTCATGCGAAATTCATCTTTTACTGCAATAAGCTTAGCCACCATAGCGAGTTGCTCTGCCAGTTCATTCCCGGCTGGAACCGGGGTTTGCAGCTCGCCGAATTTAGCTAATGCGGCGCCAACGTTTGTTGACAACACCAGCGCCCGTTGTTGTAACTGGGCATAGGAACGTTCGAATGCGTTGCTGTAGTTTTCATGTAATAACTGAATAAATGCCTGACGACGAGGTAGCTGCCAGTCGTCGGTCATGTTTTCCATGCCTGAATAACCTTCGACCCCGCCACGATCTATGGTGAATATAGAGGCTTCGCTACCGGCCATCCAGTCATTGTTACCATCCAGGCTTATGGCAGCAAGATTTGCATTTGCTTGTTGCGGAGCCAGAATATCACTGACTCTACCGCCCCAGCCACTGTTCCATTGATGGCTGGGGTCAAGCCGTTGCCACTGACGTGACTGATCGTGGTGAGAAAAAAGTTGTTCGGGTAAATGTACGCTATTATTCCGTACATCGTCTGGTGTGGTGGGCTCTACTAACGTACCGACATTGGCCATGAGGGCAAGCTGTCCTTGCTCGAATAGTGGAATCAAATCTGCCATTAGCGGATGCAGTCCGGCGGAGGTAGAGTTAGCGCTGCCGGGGATCAGCGGCAGCAGATCTGATGCGGGTATAGCCAGATGGCCGCGGCCATTTGCGTATTCATTGTATTCTGCGCCGGTGTTGGGTACTAATAGGTTGAAGCCGTCGTTGCCGCCGTTCAAATGTATACAGACCAGCGCACGATAATCACTCGAGTTCGCGCTTTGTGCTTGTGCAATTCGCGCCGTACTGCCTGACATCAAGCCAGCGCCAACGATCGTTTTACAGCCCAGCTTTAAGAATTTGCGACGATTTCGGTTATTCATATATAGCACTCAACTCTCAGTGTTGGATGGCAGCTTCCGGAGAGCTGATGAATAAAAACAGCAGTTCTTCCGCCCGAATTTGCGCGCTCGCATAGCGTCTCTCGTCGATCAGGTAAAGCGCTTGTTTTTTCAGACCAGCACTCATCGGACGAGTCAGCGTAAGCTTTTCCAGATAGGCCAATTGATCGTCGATGTTACCGTCAAGAGTCATCAGTCTGGAAATATCAACCGGTGCGCTGGCTGGGTCAGAGCCCGACACCGTGTTGTTCCATATAGAGTGAGCCAGTAGAGCGCTGGTGATCGAAATAATGGTGCTTTCATTGTGGATTTGAAACTCCGGAGACACCAATCCCTGATCCCGCAGCAGACCGGCCTGGCTAAAATCAGGCGAGAAAAAATTGAAGACAGATGGAGATTGCAATGGTGCCTGTGCCAGACGTTCATCAATCCAGCCATAACTGAACTCCGGATGAGTGGGGTTGCCATTAAATGCCCGCCAGAGAGAAGTCAGCCGGATTAGCGGTTCCCGAAGTTTGCCAAACGTTTCCGGATTGCTTTCGTGCCCGTAGAGTGCTTCGGGATCAGTCAGTACTGCTCTGACCACTGCGGCTAGATTTCCGCGTGTGCCGCTGGCGTCTGAGTTAAACGTGCTGGCTACTCGTGACACGTAGTCAGGAGAGGGGTTACTGGTAACCAACTGACGAATTAAATGTTTGCTGAAAAACGGCCCGACGTTTGGATGATTGAATACGTTGTCCAGTGCGTCTTGCAGATCTTTTTGTGGCGATTGACCTGCTGGTATAACGTGACCGTTAAGGACTATTTTTTCACCGCTGTCGTGACGCTCAGGGTACGCTTGCATCGGGCTGAACCAGTCTTCGTTATCCGGGTAGTTCCAGTTGTCAACATCTTTGAAATGCCAGCCTGTAAATACGTGCGCAAACGCCTCAACGACCGCTTGATCATAGGTGGGGATAGCGCGACCGTTGCCGTCTGTTATCACCGTGCCGTCATTGTTTAGCTGCACCAGACCAATGGAAAACAACTGCAGCAACTCGCGGGCGTAGTTTTCATCAGGGCGGATATTATTTTCAGGGTCTGGCTTCTGGTTACCTTTCATACTGAGAAAGTTTCCCATCACCGGACTGAGCGTAACCTGTTCAAGGAGGTCCCTGAAATTTCCAAAGCTGTTCGCTAGAAGAATATCGTAGTAGTTGGATAAAGCCGCTTTCTGCTCCGATAACTCACCCTGACCCGACACCACAAAAAACTGCGATAACGCGTAAGCGATTCGCTGTCTTAATTGATCTTCTGCTATCGTGCTAACGGTCAGCCAGCTATTAACGTGTTCGCGCCAGCGTGGTTCTGTATGTCGGCGAGTAACCGGAAGTAAAAAGGTTGCCGGCATTTGCATTTGGTTGGTTATCCAGCTTTGATAACCATTTTGCTGCAAATTCGCAATCTCGGATTCTGTAGGCCCGAATGTCGCGCGATGCAGAAAGCGTACGGCGTCAAGGGGGTCATCAATGGGCGTCTCGATGGCTCCGGTTCCCGAAAGAGCGGCGCCAAGTTGCGGCGCTACAGTAACCGGTGCTGGGCTGGTGAATGTGCTGCTGACGCTGCCACTGTCGATTCCGGGTGCGGTAAAGGGCTTCTCGTTGCCACCACCGCCACCGCAAGCTGACACAACAGCGACTAACGCCGTACTGATAAAAAACCGGATTGTTGAACTGATAGGGTTCTCCCTATGGAATCCATGCAGAGTAACCACAGGTGGGTTAGTCGCATGGAATTTCTGTTTTTCCAAAATTAATGCAGGAGGAACGTTTAACAGCGCGATACAATTGCAACGACACTTTAAATTTACGGGCTCACCTGTTAAATCTGGCAAGGTGATCGGCGGGTACTTCAACAACTTGAATGGAAATATTTTGGCAACATCGAGTAAAGCTGCACTTGAGTGCCTGCAACGGTATTTTGGTTACACCTCCTTTCGCGGAGATCAGCAAGCTATTATCGAGCAGCTTATCCGCGGGGAAGATGCGCTGGTATTAATGCCGACTGGCGGTGGCAAAAGTCTGTGTTTTCAAATACCGGCATTACTTCGCGATGGTGTAGGCATTGTGATCTCCCCGCTTATTGCGCTAATGCAGGATCAGGTACAGCAGCTCAATCAGAATGGTGTTCGGGCGGCATTTCTGAATTCAACCATGAGTTACGCTGAGCAGCAGAGCACCAGGCAGCGAGCGTTGAATGGTGAACTGGATCTACTTTATCTGGCGCCAGAGCGAATCCTCTCAGAGGGCAGCCAGGCGTTATTACAACAAATGGATATAGCTCTGTTTGCTGTTGACGAAGCACACTGCGTATCTCAGTGGGGTCACGACTTTCGACCTGAATACACACAGCTTTCCAAGCTGATCGAGTTGTTTCCCGGGGTGCCGAGAATCGCATTAACGGCAACCGCAGATGAGAATACCCGTAAAGATATCAAAACACATCTGCGGTTAACAGATGCAACGGTCTATATCAGTAGCTTTGATCGCCCTAATATTCAGTATCGGATCGAATCCAAAACGAACCCGCGCAATCAGCTGCTGCAGTTTATAAAAAGTGAGTATCCGGCCTCGACGGGAATTGTCTATTGCATGTCGCGCAAGAAGACAGAACAGGTGGCGGCTTTTCTATGCACACAAGGGCTGAAAGCACTGGCTTATCATGCCGGCATGCCTGCGCAGCAGAGGGCCGGGAATATGAGCCGTTTTATTCTGGAGGAGAACATCATAATGGTTGCGACCATAGCCTTCGGTATGGGTATCGATAAACCGGATGTACGCTTTGTTGCCCACCTCGATATGCCGAAAAGTATCGAGTCGTATTATCAGGAAACCGGTCGTGCCGGGCGCGATGGGCTGCCTTCTGTCGCTTGGATGGTCTATGGCCTGCAGGACGCAATTACCTTTCAGCAAATGTTGAATGACTCCGAAGCGTCACAAGATGTTATACAAGTAGAGCGACATAAGCTTACGGCGATGCTGGGACTTTGCGAGGCGACACAGTGCCGTCGCAAAACGCTGCTCCGGTATTTTGGCGAAGCGGGCAACGAATCCTGTGGCAATTGCGATACCTGCCTGAATCCCCCGGAGACCTGGGATGCCACCACCGCTGTACAAAAGGCCCTGTCCGCGGTCTATCGCACCGGGCAGCGGTTCGGAACTAATTATCTGATCGACGTATTATTAGGTAAAAAGGAAGATCGCATTAGGCGGTTTGGTCACGACCAGCTGTCGGTATACGGGATCGGGGTCGAACACGATGCCAATACCTGGCGCAGTATCTTCAGGCAATCAATAGCGCGTTCATTCCTCACAACGGACATGGAGAGTAAGGGAGGATTGCGTTTGACTGAAACCGCCAGGCCGATTTTAAAAGGTGCTGAGCCGGTTGCTTTCCGGGTGGAGGCCAAAGCGCCCACTCGCACGAAAACCCGCCAGAAAGGAAGTGGGGTTTCGTCGGAACATAAGGAGCTATGGGAAAAACTCCGTCAGGCACGTCAGGCAATTGCGCGGGAGCAGGGGCTCCCGGCCTATGTTATTTTTCATGATGCAACCTTAATGCAAATGGCTGAAGACCGACCCGTGACACTGGACGCAATGTCAGCTATATCGGGTGTCGGGGCGGCAAAGCTCGCTAAATACGGGCAGCACTTTCTGGAGGTCATTAACAGTGGTGTCACTGTACCTGCCAGTAGTTCAGTACCAACGGATATAGTGGAAAAATTGCTTGCGGCAATCGAAGAGGGCTTGCGCGATAGCGAGTTATTTGGCTGTTGCGGTGCAGAGGAAGCAGACGTGGTCAAGGAGTTGGCGGGGCTGGTGAAAGCCGGAGAGGTCGCGCTGGAAGATGTTATAGAGAGTCTGGACGACAACAGCCGGGGACTTATAGAGAGCGAGATTCTTAGCCAGATGGATGAAGGAACCTTTTCCGCCAGTGCGTTATATAAGTACTTCGACGGTGTCTATGAATTGAGTACACTGCGTCTGGTTCACGCGGCAATTTGTTGTGAGCTTGAAGAAGGCTAGAAATATCTGATTGTTACACGGCATCGAAAAACCACAGTGCTAGATGAACCAGTTAACCTAACCTAACTGGCGGTAACAGCTCGGGTGTTCAGGCGGGTGCTGATAAGTATTAACGTGGTAAAAGCCATCCATGCCGCTGAACCATTTAGAATGGTGGCCCAGGTATAGCCGTTATCGAGCAGAACACCGAAAATTACCGGCCCGATTGCCGAGCCGGATACCATTAGCGCGTGGGTGAGCGATCGTATAGAGGCTAAGTGGGCGGGACCATACATTTCCAGCCAGAGAGCGCTTATCGACGGTGTGGCAATACCGACGGTGGCTCCAATTAAAGCGTAGTAAAAATACGGTAGCAAGATGTGGTCGACATAACCTGCGGTCAGCGTGGCGGCGATAAACGGCAGCAAGTAGTATTGTACCACCAGTGAACCAGACCAGCGGTCGACGGCAAATCCGGCAATTAAAGAGGTGACTACCGCCGCCAGTGAATACGTTGCAATTCCCGAGGCCCAAAGCGGAAATGCTACATTTTTATAGGCAGCCAGATTCTGCTGATGAAAAAACAAACCGGTGGAGATAATCGGCGGGGCAAACAGGGCGGGGGCGATTCGCCAGAATCGTGTGTCCCGCATAACCTGTGCCCGCGACCAGGAGTTCTGCGCTTGATTTGGTTCTGAATTGTCAGCCGAGACATTGCCTGGATTATATCGACGAAGAATCCACTGGCTCAGCAGGCCGACAACCACTAACTGAAAAACAGCACAGTACAGCCAAACGTTGCGCCAGCCATACAGCGAGATCAACAGGACTACCACAACAGGCATTATTGCCTCAGCAGTAGAGAAACCCAGGCCGGAAAGGCTGACAGCGCGTCCACGATAGGCCGCGCCAATTCGCGATGCGGTAGTAATGCCAGTGTGGCCGGATAGTCCTTGTCCAAATAAGCGAAGTAGATAAAAGGCCAGTGCCAGCGTTACCGCACCCTGGACAAAGGCCATACTGATGCAGGCAAGGAACAGCCCGGTGGTAACACACAGTGTGTAGAATTTTAAATTGATGCTATCGAGCAGTTCACCAGCCCACACAATTGTGACAGCGCTCGTCAGGGTTCCAAGAAAGTACAGGCCTCCAATATCACCATGGCTCAGGCCGAACGTATGGCGCAGATCTTCATTAAACAGTGAGATAAAAAAGGTCTGCCCGAAGCCTGATGACAGTGTCAGTAGAAATCCGAAGGCGATTGTGCCGATCAGTGTATTGGAGGATGCTTTCAACTGGCAGTTATTGCTTGCATTGCTACTCAAGGATCGACGAACGTTGTACCTTGTTGCAGTCGCAACAGGCAGAACCTCGAATTTATAGAAAAACCTGCCTGTCTGGGGCAGTTATGCTGCCACCTGACAGAAGCCCGTGGAAAAGTCAGGCGTTGCGGCTTTCCTGCATCCGCTTTTTCTCACGCAGAAGTTTTCGTTGGTAGCGACTTTGTACGACGTCGGAGAATGCTAAAACCACAATAACGAAATAGAAAGTTGCCTTGGTCATCGGCGTGACCTCGGTGCCCAGTATTTTCATATGCGACAGGTGGCCGCCTTCGGAAATTAGCATTATTCCGACGACAAACAGGATAAAAAGACCGAGGACTTCGTACATGCGGTTTTTCTGCAGGAAGTCGGAGACGTGATCAGCCAGCCAGATCATCAGGATGCCGCTAATGATAATGGCGGTAGCCATCACGATAAAATTGCTGGTCAGCGCAATAGCGGACAAAATTGAGTCAAAGGAAAATACCAGATTCATCAATACGATCCAGATCACCACCGTGACAGCAGAACTTGATTTTTTTTCTCCGTGCTCATGTTCCTCGATGGCCATCATGTGCAGGATTTCTTTTGTCGCGGTGTAAATGATGAAAATACCGCCGAGCAGAACGATGATCGCGTGGATATTGAAATTAAATTCCAGTACGTCCACCCAGTGCATGCCGAACACGGGTTCCTGAAAGACGGCGATCAGGCTGGTGAGCGCAAACAGCAGAATAATTCTGAGCCCGATTGCGATACCGATGCCCCACTTGCGAACCTTCGCCTGCTGCTCTGCCGGTGCGCGCTTCGATTCCAGGGAAATGTACAAGAGGTTGTCGAAACCAAGTACAGCCTGCAGAAGAGTCAGCAGAAACAGGGTAATCAGATTGTCCAGGGTAAATAAATTATTGAGTAGCTCCATCGCTCCCTCTCTTGATTTGTGTGCAAAGTGGCAAGTGTCTCATTGTTTGTAGTCTAAGGCGATTGGGTGGTCAAAAATTTACCTTTGCAAATTGTTCAGCAGCTGGCTTCGCTATGTATTGATCTGGTCGGATTAATTTGCAGACAACGGGTTTATTACAGAGTCCGCGCTCATAAGTTGCAATTTGAAACGCTGCGACGTGTTGTTCAACGTTAACAGTTTGCAAGGGGCTGCCCGCCGGTGGTGAATGCCCCTATAGTGTCAGGGCCACACCAATTTTTGAATTTGATGTCTTCTTATGACCACTTTGGATACACAACGAACGCTCGGTGATGGCGACTATATTCAGTGGTATCGGGTTAAGCGCGTACTGGGGAGAGGTGGGTTTGGCATTACTTATCTGGCGACAGATACTAATCTGGATCACCATGTAGCGATAAAAGAGTATAGGCCCGGCGCTGCGGTGATCCGTGCTGCCGACAATTCACTACAGCCGGCAAATTCTGAATCGACCCACGATTATCACAAGGGACTGCAGCGTTTTTTACGTGAAGCCCGGACGCTGGTGAAGTTCCGGCATCCCAACATTGTTCGGGTTATGGCCGTTTTTGAAGCTAATAATACTGCCTATCTGGTCATGGAGTATGAAGAGGGCCAGCAGTTCAAGCAGTTTGTTAAGGGCAATAATGGAATTGCCGAAGCAGAGCTGACAACGCTAATTCTGAAAGTGGTGGATGGGCTTGACCAGGTTCATCAGCATGGCTTCATCCATCGTGACATCAAGCCAGTGAACCTGATTATCCGCAGGGACGGTTCACCGGTGTTACTTGATTTCGGCTCTGCAAGGCCGGCCGGTATCGATTTAGCCGATAACAATCACACCTCGTTTGTCTCGGCCGGGTATACACCGCTCGAGCAGTATCAGGAGGGAGCCGGGCTGGCGGTTGGCCCGTGGACTGATATCTATGCCCTGGGGGGCACGTTGTACTACGCAATCAGCGGTCAGTCGCCGGTCAGTCCGGTAAGTCGCCTGGCAGCTCTGGTTAAAAAATCCCCCGATCCCCTGCGTCCCGCGGTAGAGGTGGGCGCTGGTCACTACAGCAAGCAGTTTCTCCGGGCAATCGACTGGGCGCTGGGATTCAAAATCGAAGATCGCCCGCAAAGTCTTTTGCAGTGGCGAACCGCGCTCGACGAGTGTGTTCAGTTGTCCGCACACGGTGCAATTGTGGAAAAAAGCCCGTCAGGTGGTGTTCGGCCGGAGTTAGAAAATACACCGCAGAGAGCCTCCAGGCTGCTGGTAGATAAAAGCCTGCAGCGTAGATCTACCCTGGATCCGCGAGTCGGCACTCGACGTCGTTCAGTAGCCGGGCTTTTTTCTCTGGTACTGGCGGGGGCTGCAATTGCCGGCAGCAGCATCTGGGTTTACTCGGCCTTTAAGGAAAAGCGCGAGGTACAGCAACTCTTGCTTCGTGCCAGCGAAGCTGTGGAAAGTACCGCTGTCTTTGAAAGCGCGGTGCCGCTTTATCAGCAGATATTAAAGGTTCAGCCCGAAAATCAGCAGGCATTGCAAAAGCTGCGGGAGATAGCTACACGCGCGCGTGGCAGTGTGGAAGCAAGTCTGGACGCCGGCCGATTGCAACAGGCAACCTGGGAATTACGCCAGCTGCGTTCACTGGACCTTGAAGCCGCCACAGATCTTCAATCCCGTCTGCAGTTGGCCCGACAGAAAATATCAGATGATGCGAGTCTGGCGGCAGTTGAACGCTTCCTGCGAGCCGGCAAACTGGGTGATGCAGAAGCGGAACTTGATCGGCGGCGTGCGCAAATCTTCAACCCCGATAGTGTCGCTGTACTGGAAACTGCTATCCGCGATGCTCGCGAAGCGGCAGCGCGCAGGGCTGAAAAACAGGCTGAATCTGATCGAAAAAACCAGCTTAACCGTGAGCTGGTCGCTGCCGCCAGTGCGCGACAACGCCAGAGAAGAAGCCAGTATGCAGAATATTTGATCAAGGCGGAAAAAAGTCTGCTTGAGCACGATTTAACCGCCGCGCGCGAATGGCTGAACAATGCTATTTCACTGCAAATCAGTGATCACGAATTGGCAGATATCGAAACTCGTGTGGTTGCTGCAGAGAACTTTCAGCGAGAGCCGCTATCACGCTACGAGATCCGCTACGCAGCGGGTCGCTTCAATTCGCTTAAGCGCGCGGTCGAGACCAAAAATCTACAGGCTATTGGCGGATTGACTGATGGTTCGCCGTCACGGCTGGAGTTTTTCCGGATTCTTTTTGACCGATATGCCAGGCTGAAAGGGAACGTTATTGAGGTAGAACCGATGCTGGACCCCAAACGTGTGACTGCCACGCTTCGAATTGAGGAGCTCGATTTGCCGAACGGGGATATTGTGTACCCTTCGCCGTCCTACCGCGACACAAAACTCAGCTTGCTCAGAACGCAGCGCGGTTGGTCAAAAATTCAGTGGTAGCACTTGAGTCGTCATTGCTCTCGTGATAGTGTCATGACGCAAAGGTGCCCGCCCGGATTGACGGTGACGTAATTACGAATGAGTGCTGGGCAGTATATTATTCAACAGATACTCGATGGCTGGGAACACCTGATGGCATGGCAGAAGTATTTTGCAAATATCACCTGGAGGACCTTGCGCAAGAAGGCGCATGTGTTGTTGTCAGTCCATGTATTTCTGATTCAGTGCGTGTGGAATCCGGCAATCGGTCAACAGCTCCCCTCGGATATCGACCTTGATCCGCCCGTTATCGACCATGAGGCACTGGTACGCGGAGTAGCCGGCGAGCCGCAGCTATTTAGCGCAGTGATAGTTGATGATCGGGGTATTGAATCGGTGCAACTATTTTATCGTCCCGCTACCGATGGTGAATACACCAGTGTACCGATGACGCTTTCCGGCTCATCGTACATTGCTACCCTGCAGACCGACGAAAATCAGAGACGTATTGAATATTATATTGAGGTACTCGACACTGGCGGAAACCGGGTGCTGAAAGGTTTTCCATTTTATCCGCTGGTGCGTGGGTTGAGTATCCCAAAAGCCCCGCAGCCGCAGATTACCCAGCCACCACCACCATCACAGCAGGAGCCAGCGAAAAAGAGTGGTAACACGGTGTTGTATGTGATGCTGGGTGTACTTGCGCTCGGACTACTAGCCGGTGCCTCCGGTGGTGGGTCAGGCGGCGGTGGTGATTCACAGCCAAGTAACCAGGTGCCGCTGACAATTAACGTCTCACCACCGTAAGCTGATTTACGTACTGGCACTAGCCGATTCACAGAGTATTATGGTTGCCCGATCGGCACTGTTACGCCTAAGGTGAAATTGTGATTGACCAGGTATTGGAAAACGAATCACCGGCCGGTAGATGAATCATTGCCGGTTTGTTTTTGAAATTCCCATCCGAATCCACGTTGTCGCTATAACCGAACCACGGCTCGATGCAAACAAAAGGGGCCCCGGGTTTTGCCCACAGTCCTAGGTGTGGAGCGCCGCCCGTATCGACGGATACGCGAACATTTTCTCCATGCAGAAGATCTACCGTTCCCGATTTAATGTTTTTGAATACCAGCGCGTCTTCGTCAAACAGGTTTTTGTGCAGCTCTACCCGGGTGGTATTTTTCATATAGTCAGTGCCATGGATAGCTAATAGTCCGCTGTCATCCAGGTGAAACCTCTGCAGTGTTTCTGGCTGGTTAAACCGGATAGCGTATTCCGCGATCGTGCCGGGCAGGGAAAATGCCGGGTGGGAACCCAGTGTAAAAATCATGGTGGTTGAATCGTTGTTGATTACCTCGTAGCCAATATCGATTCGATTATTATGCAAACTGAAATTAACTCTCAGTTCGAATTGCCAGGGGTAGTTCAACAGGGTTGAAGCGTCAGCGCTGGTTGAGAACAGACACGAGTCGCTGGAGTGGTTCAGCAAGTTAAACAGCTTACCTCGAACCAGACCGTGGCGTGCCATTTCGTAGTCTCTGGCGTCGACACTCATGGTGTTGTTTTTTAGTGATCCTACAATAGGAAATAGAATTGGTGCCTGTCCGGCCCACCAGGCAGGATCACCGTGCCACAGAAACTCCTCTGCGCTTGCAACAGACTTCATTGACTGCAATTCCGCTCCGACCGGGCTGATGGCAACATTCAGTTGACTGTTGTGCAGTAATATAGAATCCGTATCGTGCATGCGGGTTCCGGCAGGTTGGTCGGTAATTGCGAGCCAGAGCGCTGGATTTTCTGTTGCAGAATATCCAGCGCACGAGCTTTGAGTGGCGGTTAACCCGGGTAGTCGCGTTTGGCGTGCCCGATATAGATTTGTCTCGGGCGGCCAATTCTAAATTCCGGATCGTGGTGCATCTCCAGCCAGTGTGATATCCAACCTACTGTTCTTGCCATGGCAAACATAACGGTGAACATATTCATCGGGATATTCAGCGCACGCAATATAATACCGGAATAGAAATCAACATTCGGGTACAGGCGCCGCTCTTTAAAATAGTCGTCTGCCAGCGTGGCCTGTTCCAGTTCCAGTGCCAGATCAAACATTGGCTGATCACCACCTAGTTCATCGAGCAGTTCATGGCATAGTCCGGCGATGATTTTGGCTCTTGGATCAAAATTCTTGTAGACGCGATGTCCGAATCCCATGAGGCGGAAAGGATCGTTTTTATCTTTTGCACGTGCAATGGTTGTTTCTATTGTTTCGCCGGAGTTATAGATGCTGTCGAGCATATTTATAACTGCTTCGTTTGCACCGCCGTGAGCCGGCCCCCAAAGACTGGCAATGCCAGCCGCGATTGATGCAAACGGGTTTGCACCCGAGCTACCTGCAAGTCTGACAGTTGACGTACTCGCATTTTGCTCGTGATCTGCGTGCAGGATCATCATTACTTCGAGTGCTCTGGCGGCTGTCGAGCTGTGTTTATAGTCCTGCGCTGGAACAGAGAACATCATCTGCATGAAATTATCTACGTACCCGAGGTTATTGTCCGGATACATGAAGGGTAGGCCGCGATGATGTCTGTAACAATACGAGGCAATGGTGGGGAGCTTTGCAATCAACCGGTGAGCAGAGGTCTGACGATGTTCGGGATTGCTGATATCGAGAGAATCGTGATAGAAAGACGATAAAGCGCCAACGGTACCGACAAGCATTGCCATCGGGTGCGCGTCGTATCGGAAACCGTTGATGAAGTCCCGAATATTCTCGTGCACCATAGTATGTAATTTTATGGAGCTGTCGAATTCTGCAAACTCTGTTTCGCTCGGCAATTCGCCATTCAATAGAAGGTAGCACAGTTCCAGATAGGAGCTTTTTTCTGCTAGCTGATCAATCGGGTACCCGCGATGCAGAAGTATGCCTTCTTCCCCGTTGATAAAGGAAATTGAACTTTTGCAGCTTCCAGTAGCGCCGAACCCCGGATCGTAGGTAAAGCAGCCTGTTTTTGCGTACAGGTCGGATATGGAGATGCAACCGGGTCCGTGGGTGCCTTCCTGTACCGCAAACTCACTTGATTTTCCATCCTGATCGGTTAGCGTGAATATTCTATTTGTCATAAAAATTCCGTTGTCGCAAAAATGTTGTGTTGCGGGTAGCAACGCGTAGCCGCATCGGTGGTGCAGCTGGCTGGGGCAGCCTGCTAAGTAGCAGGGAGACGATTGCTTCGGTCGGTAGCAATAGCAAGCGGGCTGCACTGGTTAAGAATTATTATAAGCCAAACCAAGGTAAAACATGATTTTATTTCAATTAGCTTTGGTTATAATAGAGAATCCAAATCCCTTTTGGTTCCCGAAGCAGTGCGATATCCGTACCACTCAGCAAGTGGTTCCTGAATCAGTTAATCGGTATGTATTTCGTCCTGCCAAAGGCTGTGTAGACTCTTTAACTGAGCAATTTCGGGTTTGTACGCGCCGGTGTAGTAGCGTGCCATTGCAATGACCTCCGATAACAAAATCGCCGGCTCGATGCCTGTGATCAGTGGATACAACTAAATTTATGTCGTCGATTAAAAAAGTGGTGCTGGCATACTCCGGTGGCCTCGATACCTCCGTAATATTGCGCTGGCTGCAGGATGAATACGAGTGTGAGGTTGTTACCTTTACTGCAGATCTGGGGCAGGGCGAGGAGGTTGAACCGGCACGTGCGAAAGCAAAAATGCTGGGCGTTTCAGAAATTTATATCGAGGATTTGCGCGAAGAATTCGTCCGCGATTTTGTATACCCCATGATGCGCTGTAACACGATATATGAAGGAGAATATCTGCTGGGTACTTCAATTGCGCGCCCATTAATTGCCAAGCGACTTGTTGAGATTGCCGCAGAAACAGGCGCTGATGCTATTTCTCACGGAGCCACCGGCAAGGGCAATGACCAGGTACGGTTCGAGCTCGGTGCTTATGCTCTGTCTCCCGATGTAAAGGTAATTGCCCCATGGCGTGACTGGGATTTGAACTCGCGGGAAAAATTACTCGCCTACGCGGCTGAGCGCCAGATTCCCATCGAGATGAAGCGTGATGGAAAGTCTCCCTACTCAATGGACGCCAACCTCCTGCATATATCCTACGAGGGAGATCAGCTGGAGGATCCGTGGGTCGAGGCTGAAGCAGATATGTGGCGCTGGACCGTGGCTCCGGAAGATGCCCCGGATGTCGCTCGTGAAATCGAACTCACTTTTGCACGCGGCGATATTACCGCACTGGACGGTCAGGCAATGTCTCCGGCGACTATTCTCACGGAATTGAACCGCATTGGCGGAGAGCATGGCATTGGTCGGGACGACATTGTCGAGAATCGCTACGTGGGGATGAAATCACGCGGCTGCTACGAGACTCCCGGTGGAACGATCATGCTCAAGGCGCACCGTGCAATTGAATCGATCACACTCGATCGCGAGGTTGCTCATCTAAAAGACGAGCTGATGCCACGTTATGCCAGTGTCATATACAACGGATACTGGTGGAGTCCGGAAAGGCATATGTTGCAGGCAGCAATTGATCATTCCCAAGCCTATGTGAACGGTACGGTACGGCTTAGGTTGTACAAAGGTGGAATAAGTATTTGTGGTCGAAAATCAGACGACAGCCTTTTTGATGAAAAAGTAGCCACATTTGAAGATGATGGTGGAGCGTATCACCAGAGCGATGCAGAAGGTTTTATCAAACTGAATGCACTTCGAATGAGGATTGCCGCCCGGCGTCGCTCGTAGGTGAATGAATCCGGTTCAAGCGAAAAAAATCGTTAACAAAATGGTTTTACCGTTCGGTTACAGTTTAGAATCGGGGAGTTAAACACTATTCGATCGTTGTTAAGTCAAGGGGCAGCAAATGGAAGAAAGTTCAAACGTAAAAAAAGTAGAGTCAGGTAAAAAACAATTCTCAATGCCTGAAATGGTTAAAAATGTTGGCTCAACCGACAAAAATATTCGCCTGGGTGCTGGTGGCGCTCTGGTGCTTGTAGGTGTGTTCGGGTCCAAACTTTGGCTGATTCTGGGCATCTATCTGCTCGCAACGGTATGGTTTGGTATTTGCCCGGTTTATGCTTTCCTGAAGCACAAAACTCTGTAGAACGGATTACCTGGTACGGGTGCAGTGCAAGGCTGCACCCGACCCCGCATTTATTCACCAGGCTGTGCCCGCCCCTGATTGCAGCGTCAAACGGGAATCTAGGTCGGCAGAGTCTGCTGTTTTTTGACCTCTTTTTGTGTTTCTCTACCCGGCGTTTTCCGGCTCAAATGTTGTAAGGCTAGTTTTCAAAGCTCGTGTAAGCCCCCATTTGTAATAATGTGATGTGGTTTTACCGATCCAAATCGACTAGGCTTTCTTTCATTATGTTACATGTTTGGAACAAATGGCGTTCGCGCATGCCAGCTGGTGTTTTAGCCTTGGTGGTTTGCACAGCTGGGATTTCCTGTTCTACCGGTGTAAAACCCGGGTTCGTCAGTGGTGCATTTAATTCGCGGTCCATTGTGAATGGCGGTTTGGCCGTAGGTTTCGTGGTAAATCGCGAAGGCAGTCCTTCGCTGAAGGCTTATGAGCGGCATCTGTATACCGACCAGCTCGCAAGCTACATTCTCGGAAACAACCCGCAGCTTAAAGGCAAGCTTGACAGCTACGGCTATGTGTCCGCTCGAATCGGCAAGCCGTTTTCGTCCTTTATTAACAGTTTCAAGATGGAAGGTGAACTGAGTCGACGCTCGGTCGAACAGTTAAAAGAAGCGCAGCTCCGACGGCGGTTTTTAATGTTAGTGACTATCTTGCCGGTGGATGAGGAAATTCAGCTGCCGGTGGAAGTGGAGGGGGTCGGTGGCTTGATAAACCCGGAAATCGAAGACTACGAAGACGTGCGTTATCAGACAGGTCGATTGAAAGTAGTGCACGTGCAGGTCTACGACACGAAAACCGGGAGCAAAGTCCAGGATCAGCTTTACAGTAGCGATGATGGCAATATCCTGCTGGCAACTGAGCGCCACGGTCGTCGCTACACAGGTAACTCGCTGATGGGAGCGCTTGCTAACAGCGTTTCAAATCGAATTAGTAAATCCGGAAATAATCACCCTCCGGCGCCTTCCGAGACAGTTACGCTCAATTATATCTGGGAGCGCATAGCCAAATCAGTTCCAGGCGCCACTCGTTCCTGAGCCTGGGGTCTATTTGAGTTCTCTCCAGCCGCTGGCGTTTTTATTCAGTACCCGGGTTTGACTGAACGGGTAGTTACCTGCCGTTTTACTGTTGAAGGCCCTGGGCAGCCACGTTTTCTGTATCACTATTGGTTGTTGATTTTTCCGGTCTGAACAGATTTTTAAGATCTTCCAGTATCAGGTAGTTGATCGGAATGAGCAGTAGCGTAACCAGCGTAGTGAAGAGGATCCCAAAGCCCAGAGAGACGGCCATTGGTATCAGAAACTGCGCTTGCGTACTTTCTTCAAAAATCAGCGGCATCAGGCCGAAAAATGTTGTCAGAGACGTAAGCAGGATCGCTCTGAATCTGGCTACACCCGCGGCTTTTACTGATTCAAACACCTGCAGACCGGCACCGCGTCGCTTGTTGATGTAGTCCACCAGCACAAGGCTGTCATTGATCACCACACCGGCTAACGCCAACATCCCCATGTAGCTCATGATGCTGAGATTCATGTTCATCACAATGTGGCCAAGTATTGCGCCAACCACGCCAAAAGGTATAACCAGCATGACCATGATCGGTTGACTGTAGGATCTCAACGGGACCGCCAAAAGTGCATAAATGGCGCCCAGCACAATCAGAATACCGGTACGAAGGCTGCCAAATGAATCGCGTTGTTCACGAGCTTCCCCCTCCAGGCTATAAGAAACGCCCGGATAACCTTGCAGCAGCGCTGTCAGGTCGGTGTTGAGTTCCTGTTTTATGGATTCAATATCTGCGGTTTCTTTGTCAGCGTCGGCTTCGATATTGATTGTACGGCGCCGGTCCACCCGTTTGATGGTGGCAAAGCCGCGGCCCCAGGTTGCCTCGGCCACTTCGGAAAATGGCACATCAATATTAGCCGGGGTTCGAATACGCATAGTTTGTAAGCTGTCCAGAGACTGGCGTTCGCTTTCGGGATAACGCACCACCACACGCACTTCATCGCGATCGCGCTGAATGGTTTGCACTTCAAAGCCAAAAAATGCCTGCCGAACCTGTTCGGCCAGATCCAGCAGAGTCAGGCCCAGTTGCTGTGCTGCCGGCTTGATGTTGAGCTTGATCTCCTGCTTGCCGTCGGCGAAGCTGTCAGTGATGTCGTTGACTCCCGGGTAGGTGGCCAGCCGCCCTTTAACTTCAGAGGCCAGCAAACGCAGTTGTTCGAAATCCCGCCCGGATAACTGCACGTTAATTGGTGAGCCACCGCGACCGATTTCTGCGCGGTAGTTGATCTCGCGTGCGCCGGGGATATCGCCTATCGCGCGCCGCCACTCCCCGACCAGTTGACTACTGCTGACATTCAGCGTGCGTTCTTCCGGGGGAGTTATTTCAAACATTACCCGGCCGAGATGCGATTGTCCGCCGCTGCCGCCCTGTGATCCGGCAACGGACATAATCCCCTCGATAATGCTCGCGTCAGTCGTTGGATCAATGTACTTCTGCTGCAGCGCTACGGCCGCATCATTGATCTTCTGTATATGTTTTTGTGTTACCTCGAACGGTGTGCCAGCGGGCATAGTGAGCGAGGCATTGGCAATTTCACTTTGGATACGCGGAAAAAATATAAATCGCACGTGGCCGGAACTGACCAGGCTGAAAACAATAATGGCTGTGCCCACAAAAACCGACAAAGTTAGATACCGCTGCCGCAGGCAGGCAGCGAGTGCGGGCTGATACCAGTGGCGAATAGCCCATTCCAGCGCATCGGCTATCTTGTGTTGCAGTCGGGCAAAGAGGTTTGGCCGGGTTTTCTTATGAAAATTCAGGTGCTTCATGTGTGCTGGCAGCACCAGCTTGGATTCAATTAGCGAAAACAATAAAACCGGTATAACAATCATTGGAATTTGCGCGAAAATCTTTCCCCGCATTCCTTCAATCATCAGTAAGGGGGTGAATGCCGCAACAGTAGTTAAAATCCCGAAAGTCACTGGAATAGCAACTTCCTGAGTACCGGCGATAGCAGCTTCCAGCGCGTTGGGGTTGCGACGCATGTGCGTATAGATATTTTCACCGGTTACAATTGCATCGTCGACCACTATGCCGAGCACTAGGATAAAGGCAAACAGGCTGATCAGGTTGATCGTAACACCGATCTCCGGCATCAGCGCCAGACCGCCCATGAAGGATACCGGAACGCCTATAAAAACCCAGAACGCTACCCAGGACCGTAGAAATAACGCGAGCAGAACGATAACCAGCAAGCCGCCTTGCATAGCACTTTTGTTCAGTGTTGAAAGGCGGGCTTTTACAATACGCGAGCGATCACGCCAGTAACCGAGAGTAACGTTTTCAGGCATCGCAGCTTGTGCGATGGGCAAATAGTTTTTTACTTCATCGGCAACGGTGATAGCACTTTGGTTGCCAGAGCGATATATATCTATTTCGATACTATTGCGGCTGTTATAGCTTTGTTCAAGCGGGTTTTCTTCAAAGCCGTCTGATAATCTGGCTATATCGGCCAGAGTGACACGGGTACCATCTTCACTACTCATTATGAGTGTGTCGGAGAAATCTTCTTTACTGTAGTGCTGGCCATTTGTGCGTATCAATACTTCGCCGCCAGCGGTGCGGATAGCCCCGGCAGACATATCGATAGATGACTGCCGGATAGCGCTGGCAACCTTCGCGAATGTAAGGCCGTATTCACGTAAGGTCTGTTCACTTATTTCAATAGCCAGTTCAAAATCGCGTACCCCGGATAAACTCACTTGCGAGACATTAGGCAATTGTTCCAGATCATCGCGAACCTGATTGCCGAGTTGCCGAAGTTCTTTTTCTGACAGGTCTCCAGCAATAATAACGCTGATTACCTCGCGCTTGCGCTCCGGGACATAGATAGACGGTTCATCTGCATCGGCCGGAAATGTATTAATCTGATCGACGCGTTGCTGAACATCTTCGAGAATTTTATCGATGTCGGCATCTGAGTTAATATTGATTCTAACAGTGCCGAGATCTTCGGCAGCTGTCGAGGTGAGTGATTTTATCCCTGCAATATCCTGAATCGCCTCTTCGACCTTTATCGTAATCGATTCTTCGATTTCAGTAGGAGAAGCGCCTCTATAGGGAACCCTTACATTAACTACATCCAGTTCGAAAGACGGGAAAACCTCTAGTGGTATCCGGTTGTTCAGAGCGTGCAAGCCCCAGAAGATGATTCCTGCCATCAGCAGGTTGGCGGCAACTCCGTTGCGGGCGAACCAATTGATCATAGAATGCATGCTTGATCCCCGTCTAATTTGCGACAGCGTTGCGTTTTAGATATTCACGTAGCCAGTCTGGCACGGGTTCTCCGGCTGCCAGTCGTGACTGCATGCGAGCTACCACTGGCGGGGGTAACTCTTCACCCGCGTCTATCATAGTTTTAAAGCGCTGTAGATGATTGACGCCCTGCTGATTTTCTCCGTCGTCGCCTGCTGTGTTAACTGGCTTTTTGCTGAGCTCGGGCGAGGTAACGGAATCGTTGTCTATAGAGCTGCTGATAGCGGATGGCCGTTTTTTAGTTCGTTCGAGAGGCGGTGCAACACCATCAATCGTCGCTCTGACACGCGTGCCATTGGTCACCGTGCCCAATGCAGTCAGGCTGATGATGTCGCCTTCCTCCAGACCATCGGAAATCACAGCTACTTCAGAGTCCTTCCATGCAACTTGTACTTGCCGGGTTTGCAAGGTGTTGAGATCATCGACCCGTAGCACTTCCGAATCTTCGCGCAGGGCTGAGCGCGGAATTACGATGACATCGGTAAGCGTGCGTCCGGTAATATCTGCACCAACGTATTGGCCGAGCAGCAGCGGCGGTTTTTCAGCTCTATTGACGGAATAGGGTCGATCGACTTCAGCTACAACATACAACTGACGCGTACGTTCATCGATTGCGCCTTCTGTTCGAATAATATTTCCCTCCCAGCGGTGCCGGGTCCCGCCAATCTCGGCGTGCAGAGTGACCGTTACCGGTTCAGCGCCATCGACAGGCAGATTGACAAACGCCTGTTGCTGGTTGCTCAGTGGCAGGCGTACGTGGGCGGTATCGGTCGAGTAAATGCTGGCAAGTATTCCGCCTTTGTTGACATACTGACCGAGGTCAACCTGCTTTTGCCTGATCCGCCCGTCGTAGGGAGCAACAATTCTGGTTCGATCGAGGTCCAGTTGTGCGCGTTCCACTTGTGCTTTGGCACCAGCGAGGGAAGCTCGGGCGGCTGCCAGTTGTGGTTTTCGCAGAGTCAAGTCGGAGGGTTTTCCGCTACGGCCAAGTCGTTTCCAGTCTGCAGCTGCCTGTTCAGAACGGGCAGTTTCTTCTGCCAGTGCAGCTTTTGATTGCGCGAAGGTTGCTTGAGTCAGAGTCACGGCAATTTCGTAGTCGCGTGGATCGATCTCCAGTAGAACGTCACCACGCAGGAAAGATCCGCCAACTACAAAGCTCGGGGAAACCGAGATGATGGTGCCAGCTACCTCTGAGACAATAGAGCCTTCTCTGGATGCGCTGACTGACCCCTGAGCTTTGATAACAACGGGGAAATCGGTTTTTTTAACGGTAGTCGCGTCAATACTGGTTGTTGGTTTGAATTGTGGGCGTTTGGCGGCTTCAGGTTTGTTGTTGATCAGTATTCTGGCGGTGACCAGGCACACACCGATCACCAACATTGGCAACACTATTTTAAGCAACAGTTTCATAGATCCGTTCTGGTTTGCTTTGCAGGGGGAATTTTTATAACAGGAGCTTAATTGCCGATCGAGAACATCGATTGCAGATCGTGTCTGGAGAATGCACGAAACGCCAGCATTGTTTCGCTGTGGGTTATGGCATCAATCGTGGCCAGCTCCGCAGTGACTAGATCTGCCAGAGCGTCGTTATCCGGCACACGTGCGATGGCCACCAGATCGAAGTTGCCACTCACTGAATACACTTCCGAAATGCCTTTGCGGGATGCCAGATCTTCAGCCAATGATTTCACGCTACCGCGTTTTGCTCTTAGCAAGAGTATTGAAGTGACCATGATTGTATTCCGTTCCCAAACCTTAAGTATAACGGCTGCTGGCGTATTTGCGCAGAAGGCTTTACCAAGTGGCAAATATCCACTTAATTTTGCACCGAATCTGCATTTTTCAATGGCTTGAACTACGCTTAAACAGTAAGTTTAAGGGGCTGAACGATCAATGAAACTCTATACTGGCCTGTCGAAATCTGCTGCAATCGCTGCTGCCTTTTTATTCGTGATATCCGCCTGTGGTGGTGACGATGCAGCAGAGCCCGTGCAGGCGGCCGATACCGTGCAGTTTGATGGAGCTGATCCCGCAGATGCGCTTCAGTGCGCTGCGCCGGTATTTGATCGCGCTGAACTGCTATATACCGAAATAGATCGTCAGTGGATTTGCAGTGTTAGCAGCGCGCAAGCAACGTTCACTGATGAGTTGTTCTTCATGCGTTCCGGTACGGCTGTATTCAGCCGTTTCGGGCAGGTTTACTGGAATCGCGTAGGCAGTATTAGCGCCAGTGCCGGTGAAATCACAATAGCCTCCCCCACTATAGAGTCGCGTGTATTAAGTGAAATCAGTTCAGCTAATACGGTCCTGCAGTTTGCGATGAACCAAGGCGCAGCGGAAGAAAACTATGATTGTGTGCTGGCGGGCCGTGAAGTTAATATCCAACTCTAGTTAGTGCCCGTCCATAAACTAACGCTACTGCAGATCCCTCAGTACACGCAACTATTCACCGACCACCTGTAGTTATTTAGAATGACTAAGCGCCCACATGTGGTAGGCGAAATCTCGCGCACCTGAGTGGTCCTAGCTACGCCCCAGTTTATGGACGGGCACTAGTTTGTTATGCAACACCAGGGTTAATTAGCCAAAATCATATCTGACGCTTTTTCTGCGATCATTATGGTGGGAGCGTTGGTATTGCCGGATACAATTTCCGGCATTATTGAAGCATCCACAACACGAAGCTTGCCGACTCCATGTACCCTGAGCTGATCATCGACAACAGCGCTATTATCGTTGCCCATTTTGCAGGTGCCCGCCGGATGATAAATGGTCTGGCTGAATTGCTTCACTGCCAGTTCCAGCTGCTCATCAGTTTCGTAGGCGTAGCCCGGAACGTATTCGTCGATGATATGCGGCTCCATTGAGGGTGACGCCGCAATTTTACGTGCGACCTTAAGGCCATTGACTGCAGTGCGCAGATCGAGCTCTGTCGAAAGGTAATTGGGAGCGATCGACGGGTGGTCCTGCGGGTCGGGCGTTTTGATGCTTATTTCACCGCGACTTTCGGGTCTCAGTTGACATACAGATGCTGTAAATGCCGAGAAATTGTGCACGCCCTCTCCGGGTTTATCCGCGCTCAGAGGCTGCATATGAAACTGTATGTCAGGTCGGTCAACTTCGGGTGACGAGCGTGTGAAGATAGTTACCTGACTCGCCGCCAGCGTTAACGGGCCGGTTCGGAAAGCCGCATACTGCATCCCCACCCGGATTCGCTTCCAGAGGCTGTTGAGCTCGTCGTTAAGGGTTTGTTCCCGTGTTTTATAAACCACACGGATCTGCAGGTGATCCTGCAGGTTTTTACCGACACCCGCTAAATTGTGCACTACCGGAATTCCCAGTGCCTGCAAACGTTTTCCTTCGCCGACGCCGGAGCACTGCAGAATCTGTGGTGAGCCTATCGCACCGGCAGACAGAATCACCTCGGCAGCAGCAGTTGCCTGATGTGTTTTTCCCTGCCGTGAATATTCAATACCAAAGGCTTCGCGGCCGTTGAACAACACACGGTTGGTGTGCGCGTTGGTCAGAACCGTGAGGTTGGATCGCTTCATGGCGGGCTTAAGGAAGCCCTTGGCGGTACTCCAGCGCAGACCGTTGTGGGCTGTTTGCTGAAAGTACCCGATGCCTTCCTGGCGTTCGCCGTTGTAATCATCGTTTTCCGGGATCTGACACTCCGTAGCACCGGCGATAAAATGATCAGCAATAGCACGTCGCAGGCGCAGATCAGACACTTTTAGTGGCCCGTCGCTGCCGTGGTACTTGCTCTGCCCGCGTGATTGATCTTCCGATTTTTTAAAGTAGGGCAGCACGCTGTTATAGTCCCAGCCGCGATTGCCCAGTTCTGCCCAGCGATCGTAGTCTTCGTGCTGGCCTCGAACATAAAGCAGACCATTGATAGAGCTTGAACCCCCCAGCACTTTGCCGCGTGGCCACTGCAGGCGTCGACCGGCAACGCCCGGGTCCGGATCTGTCAGGTAGCACCAGTCGAGTTTTGGATTGTGCATTGTTTTAAAATATCCAACCGGAATGTGAATCCATGGATTCCAGTCTCTATTTCCGGCCTCCAGCAGCAGGACTTTATTACCGGGGTCCTCAGATAAGCGGTTGGCCAGAACGCAGCCTGCCGAGCCGGCACCAACGATTATGTAATCGTACTGATCGTGCTTTTTTGAGTCTGACGGTGGCATTAAAACTTGTTCCGAAGGGCATGCAGGAGTAAAAAGTAGCACATCGTATGGTGATATTGCTTCGTCGTAAAGGATAATAGGAATCTGAATGAAAAAACTGGAAGGTAAGACCGCCCTGGTGACAGCAGCCGGGCAGGGTATCGGGAAATCAGTAGCGTTGGCGTTTGCCAGACAGGGAGCGAACGTTCACGCCACTGACATAAACCCGCAATTGCTTGAGACATTGCAAGAGCCTGGGATCCGCACCGACGTGCTGGATGTGACTGATAAAGCAGCGGTGGACTCGATGATCCCGGAACTGGGGCCGCTTGATATTTTATTTAACTGTGCAGGCTTTGTTCACGACGGTACGATTGAGCAGTGTTCGGAAGCAGACTGGGATTTCTCGTTCAACCTGAACGTACGCTCCATGTACTACACAATCAGCGCAGCATTACCGGCGATGCTGCAGAACGGTGGCGGCTCTATTATCAACATGTCGTCGGTAGCATCGAGCTTGAAAGGAGTGCCCAATCGGTTTGTCTACACCACAACAAAAGCGGCGGTGCTCGGGCTCACCAAATCAGTGGCAGCGGATTATGTCACACGAGGCATTCGATGCAATGCAATCTGCCCTGGCACTATAGAATCTCCTTCTCTGCACGAGCGGCTGGCAGCAACCGGGGATTATGAAAAAGCAATGATTGATTTTGTCGCTCGCCAGCCAATGGGCCGGCTCGGGCTAACAGAGGAGATTGCCAGTCTGGCCGTCTATCTGGCCAGCGAAGATTCCGCGTTTACCACCGGACAGCCTCATGTGATAGATGGGGGCTGGGCGCTTTAGCGTTATTATTACCGCAGATCGCTCGAGCAGTTTTTGCGCGACGCCCATCTGCGTTGTTTTTGAATTGATCACACTTTAACTATGGAAACTTTAATTCGATGAAACTTCTACGCGTTGGCGCAGCCGGCCAGGAGAGGCCTGCAATAATAGACCCGGACGGAAAAATTCGTGATTTGTCGAGTCATATCAGCGACGTTGATGGTAATTCAATTGGAGATGATTCCCTTGCCACGCTGCGAGCGCTGGATCTATCTTCCCTGCCTGAAATCAGCGCGTCGGAACGTATCGGGCCATGTGTTAACCGAGTCGGAAAATTCATTTGCATTGGTTTGAATTATTCAGATCATGCCGAGGAATCGGGGCTGGAAGTGCCACCCGAACCAGTGATTTTTTTTAAGGCGACATCGGCAATCTGCGGCCCGAACGACAACATAGAAACCCCGCGTGACTCTTCGGCACTGGACTGGGAAGTCGAGTTGGCAATAGTGATTGGCAAAGACGGTAAGTACATTGATGAGGCCGATGCCAGTGATCATATTGCCGGTTATTGTGTGGTAAATGATGTATCTGAACGAGACTTCCAGATCAAGCGGTCCGGGCAATGGGTCAAGGGAAAGTCAGCGGATACGTTTGGCCCGACCGGCCCGTGGCTGGTGACCCGCGATGAAGTTAGCGACCCTCAGGATTTGGCCATGACGCTGGAAGTGAATGGTGAAAGCAGGCAGAGTGGATCAACCTCGACGATGGTGTATCAGGTGCCGTTTCTGGTGTCGTACGTTTCCAGATTCATGAGCCTGCAGGCCGGCGATATCATTTCCACCGGTACCCCACCAGGCGTTGGAATGGGTATGAGCCCACCCACTTATTTGACAGAAGGTGACGTGGTAACACTGGAAATTGCAGGGCTTGGCAAGCAACGGCAGGTTGTCGTCGCACCAACCTGAAGACAGCACTGTTAATCTGTCGGCTATCGAACTACAATAGAGGGATGAGGTCAGCAACTGGCCTCATTACTGCGCGCCCGTAGCTCAGCTGGATAGAGTACCTGGCTTCGAACCAGGTGGTCGGAGGTTCGAATCCTTCCGGGCGCGCCATTTTAAATCAATGAGTTACGCTGTGAATGCTCCAGCGCAGTGATCTCGATATGTTAAAAACTCATTTTTACCCACACTTTTTTTATTTGCTAGAAGATAGCGAAATTTGCCTTACAGGGAGAGGTGGGTTTTCTGCTTGAAAGGGAAACTTCGCGCTTTCGTAGGGACGGTTTTGACACCATGAGGAATAGGCGGGTTGACCGACCTGTCGTTTTTCCGAGATTATCGGCAACTATCGGCCAATACCCGTCCTTTGAACCACCTTCGGAAATGACCGGTCTCTGCAAGAAAACGAAATGGCTAGCAATTCACTTGTCTATTGATGACCCTAGATTGACTCAATTTTATTTATAAGCTCCTTACGGGCAGACTGAAGAGCACGAAGCTGAGAGTCGATATCGGCGACCCTTTTATTGAGAATGGCCTTTCTCTGCTCAATTGATAGTTCGTTGCTAACCAACGCATCCAATATTTCCCTGCCTTCCGAGAGCTTGAAACCGAATTTTTTTCCATTCTTAATTATTTCAATCCTCTGTATTACGTCTTCACCAAACTCTCGATAGGTACGCGAGCCAGCTGTTCGGGGCGTGGAAGAAATTAACCCCATCGCTTCGTAATATCTGATAGCTCCTTTAGTCATGCCTGTTCGCTGACAAAGTTCTCCGATTAGCATGAGTGATTATTCTCCTTGACTGTG
>MDLA01000154.1 GCA_001730015.1 Chromatiales bacterium (ex Bugula neritina AB1)
CTAGGAGCTTGTCTGAGAATGAGGGTCGTAGCGAGGGCGTGAGGTTTTGAGTCAGAAATTTCTGATCGATTGAGGCGGATAGTTATTCATGTTTAACGAAATTAATCGGAATATCTGGCCAAAAGATCGCGTCCGCAGTAGATCCTGATTCTCAGACAAGCTCCTGGTCGGTCTTTGGCAGCGAAGCGTGCCTGGCGAATGCAAGGCAGGCTTGCGCACTTTCCACTGATCCCACTGTTGTGGAAGAACGCAGGCTGGCGGCGGCAACGGCATGCGCAAGTTCCAGCGAGTTGTCGAGTGACCACGATTGATGCATGCCATAGAGCATGCCGGCGGTGAACGCATCGCCAGCGCCAACCGCACTTTTGATCCAGCCAGGATCCACCTCGAAGCTCGAAACGTTTCTGGTGTCGCCGTCATCGGTAACTGCAATGGCACCACCCGGATGATGCACAACAACCAGAGACATCGTGCCCATAGATAATACTGTTCTGGCGGCTTGCAGGCATAGATCAGCTTGTACTACGCCCTGGGCATCGCAAACCTTGGCTGCGGCCAGGGCGCCGAGTTCGTACTCATTGACGATCAGCGTATCGAGATAAGCCAGGCACGGAGTCGCTATAGACTGGATTCTAGCTTCGGGAATTGAGACCAGCTCAAGGTTGGTGGCAATTCCATCGGCTTTGGCTGCGGCCAGTACCGCTACCCAGCCGTTGTCGTATTCGCGCCACGCTGAGTCCATGGTCTTGTGCAAACCCAGCAAGCCCAGGTGCAAAATACGGCCATTGCAGCTTTTGAAATCAAAATGATCAGGGCAGAGTAGATCGCTGGTGCCGGGGAAGTGAAAAAAAGTGCGCTTGCCGTTGGTGGTGTCACTCATGACATCGGTAAACGATGTGCCGGCTTTATCAGTTCTATGCAGTTGCGCCGTATTGATACCTATGGCCTGCGCTTGTTGAAGCAGGTATTCGCCGTCGGCATCATTAGCGATTAGCCCGATTGCTTCTACCGGTATGCTGCTATCCAGCTTTCGAAGATCAATAGCCAGGTTATAGCCGGAGCCACCACCCTGGCGGTCGGTTGCGGTTATTTTGGCCAGGTGTTCTTCCTGCGGCCAGCCATCGATCAGTTTAATTCGATCAAGAGCCCAGGTGCCGGCGCTGATCACGCCGTTTCGTTGCCGGTCAGCGGTGGTCATTAGTTTGAAATAGATTGTCTGGTTTCATGAGGAACTCTATTTATAGGTGCAATATAGTTTCGGTTCCGTTGCCGATCAGTCTAGCTGTTGCTGCATATCGTTCAATGATGCTTCCAGTCGATCAAACATCAGGGTGAGTTCTTTTTCGTTAATGATTAACGGTGGGCACAATGCCACGCTGTCACCCGGTGTGGGACGCAGTATCAGATTGTGGTCGCGGGCGAAATTAGCAATCTGAGCGGCGACTTTGTCGGCAACCGGATATTGCACTTTCGTTTCTTTATTGCGAACAATTTCTAGTGCGCCGATAAGACCGCTGCTGCGACCCTGACCCACTAACGGATGCCCGGCTAATCGTTCAATGCCCTGTTGAAAATGACCGGACAGCCCTTTCACGTGATTAACAATGTCGCGCTCTTCATAGATATTCAACGTTTCTACTGCAACGGCTGCTGCAACCGGGTGTCCACCGTAGGTGTTGCCCGAACCGAACATGCCGTGCTGGTCGCTGCCTTTTTCCATAACCTCGTACACAGCCTCGGTCAGCATGACACCGCCAATCGGTAAATAAGCGGAAGATAATTGCTTGGCGACAGTCATGAGATCGGGTTCTGCATTGAACGTTGTACTGCCGAACATTTCCCCGGTACGGGCAAACCCGCAGATCACTTCATCGCAGATCAGTAGTATGTCGTACTTCCTGAGTACTGCCTGAATCTTCTCAAAGTAGCCGACGGGCGGAATAATTACGCCGCCTGCGCCCATGATCGGCTCGGCGATAAAGGCGGCAATAGTGTCGGGATCTTCCGCCAGAATTTCTTCTTCTAAGATAGATGCCAGACGGGTAGCGTAATCTTCTTCTGTTTCACCCGGTAAGCCCTCCCGGTAGTAGTGCGGTGTTGCAGTGTGCATGACGGGAATGGCGGGAAGATCGAAGCCATCCTGCACATAGGGCAGACCGGTGAGACTCCCGGCTGCCACGGTGATACCGTGATAAGCACGCTTGCGGGCGATGATTTTTTTCTTTCGTGGTCGCTCGAGCGCATTGTTGTAATACCAGACCATCTTGATCGCCATGTCGACGGCTTCCGAGCCCGAATTAACCAGAAACACGCGCGCCATATTATCCGGCGCAATAGAGATCATTTTTTCTGACAGTTCAATCGCGGGTTCGGTCGAGCGATGACTGAACAGATGCGAGTAGGGCAGCTTTTGCATTTGCTTTGTGGCAGCTTCGGTCAGGCGCTGCTCGCTGAAGCCCAGCGAAGCACACCACAGGCCGGACATCCCCTCAATCAGTTTGTTGCCTTTGTCGTCCCACACATAGATGCCTTCACCGTGTGTAATAATAAACGGGTCAACTGTCTGGTGGGTTCTCAGGTTGGTGTACGGGTGAAGAACGTATTGCTTGTCACTTTCGACGTATGAATTTCTCATTGGCTTAACCTGAATGCTCCTGCAGTTTAAATTCGGGCGCTTCTGATTGCGCCGCCGATTGTGAACACTATATATGTCTAACGATTCCAAACACAGCCTGCTACTGGCTGACATCCGGCAGCTGGTTGCTACGTTCCGCACCGTGTTGATGGCAACAGCAACCTCAGACGGCGATCCGGAAATCAGTTACTCGCCCTATGCAATCCATGAAGGTCTGCTGTACGTATTTGTCAGCGATTTGTCCCTGCACACGGGTAACCTGAAGGATAACCCCAGAGCGAGTTTGCTGTTTATTGAAAACGAATCAGACTGCGACAACCTGCATGCACGACGCCGCTCGACATTTCGCTGTACCGCCACTCTGATTCCCCGGGAAGATCCGTCCTGGGAATTGGTGCTCGATTGCATGACCGGGCGATTTGGCGAGATTATGCCGGTGCTCAAGTCCTTGCCTGACTTTCACCTGTTTGCGATGAAACCGGATACCGTGGTTTTTGTCAAAGGCTTTGCAGATGCTCATACACTGGAATTCAACTCGTTCTGAGACACCAAGTCTCGATAGTGTTAATAATATTCTGGTGCCAGAGCGCTGATTAGCTTAAGATAACGCCGGTTTCGCAAGCGCCTCACCCGTTTGCGGGAGCTACGCGGTTGACAACGTCTCAATTGCTGAGCATAGTGCCGCGTTAACTCGGGGTCTCTGAGCGAGCTCGTTTTACGCGTTATTTCTTTAAAATATTTCCCTGGAGGGATTATGAAATTAACACAACTATTCGGTGCATCCGTACTGAGTGCAGCGATGTTGGTCGGGGCGGCAAGCGCCGCAACCACTATTCGTATCCAATCGGTTCTCTCAGATTCGGCAGACGAAGTATTCATGCTGAAAGAGTTCGCCAAAGACGTCTCTGATCTTACGGGTGGTTCACTGAAGATTGAAGTACTGCCAGCCGGCGCCGTTGTCGGCCCTAGAGACATCATGGATGCGGTTGACGCAGGCCTGGTCGAAGGTGGTTTTGCATGGACACATTACTGGGGCGGCAAGCACGTTGCTGCAAACCTTTTTGGTGCGCCGGTTGCCGGTGCTGGCGTTGGCATGGACAACATCGCGTTCCTGAGCTGGTTCCAGTACGGCGGTGGTAAAGAGCTTTATGACCGTCTGTGGAGTGAAATGGGCGTGAACGTCAAAGGTTTCATGTTGCAGCCTGTCGGTCCAGAGGCACTGGGCTGGTTCCCTAAGCCTATTGAGTCTATGGACGACTTCCGCAAGATGCGCTTCCGCGCGCCTCCGGGAATGGTTGGTGCGGCTTATGCTGACATCGGCGTTCCGGCTGTCGCGATGGGCGGTGGTGACATCTTGCCAGCGCTGGAAAAAGGCACTATCGACGCGGCTGAGTGGTGCTGCCCGAAGCCTGACTCTGTCTTCGGCTTCCAGAAAGTTCTGAAACACTACTACCTTCAAGGCTTGCACCAGGTTGTTGTGAATGCCGACATGTATCTGAACCTCGATGTCTATAATGATCTGTCCGATGTTGAGAAGAAGGCTCTGGAAGTTGCAGCAAACGCATCACTGTCCAAGTCCATGTCCTACCGCATCTATGAAAACGGCAAGGCGCTTAAAGATCTGACAGACAACCATGGTGTTATTTTGGAAGACACCCCGGCGGACTACTTCACTGAGTACATGGCAGCTGCAAAGAACGCGTTGCAGGCTGCTGCAGACGAGAACGAGTTCTTCGCGGAAGTCTGGCAGTCTCAGAAAGATTTCGCTGACATCGCGGTTCCATTCTGGGCCGGTGCACAGGCATCGAATGCAGGTCTCGGTAAAGCACACGCTGACACGCTGAAGTAGTTCCAGTTCAGCAAGGCGGGTTCTGAACGGAACCCGTGCATTTCTTCTCGCATACCGGGAAATTTCAGGTTGGTACGGGCTCTAATCAGAGCCCGTGCGTTTTTAGTTTTTCCAAGCGCCATCTGAACCCGGACTATTCACGAAATCGACGGCATCTCACTTGATCTTTGATTCCACAGCAAATTTTTCCTTGAGCGAATATCGAACAAACTATTCCACACAAGAATAAAATTCACTGTGAAAGCAAATCTCTGCGCGATATGCTCACCAGTTCGTAAATAATCCGTAATTAATGACGTTTCGAAAAAAGAAAGACGGATTTCTTTCCCCCATTAGGAAATACACATCACATGGCTGAGGAACCGAATCCAGGAGATCTGGAAATTGCGGACGAGCTTATTGCCGAACGACGCGCCGAGGCCCCTGGTGAAACACCCGAGGACATGACGCCCTGGCAGCGTCCGATCACCGCTGCCATCGACGTTATAAACTATCGTGTCGGCCAGATCATCGCGCTTTTTCTGGTGCCTTTGATCGCAGTGGTCGTCTTCGAAGTGATCTCGCGCAACGCCTTCTCGATCCTGCAAAACGCGGGCTTCGAAGATCTGGCGCGTTCTCTCAATCTCGGGCCCACGCTCTGGGTCTACGATACCAGCCGCATGATCGCTGGCGTGCTGTTTATGGCTGCCGCTGGTTACGGGCTGATGCGTGGCGTACATATCCGCGCAGACTTCCTCTATCGGTTCTGGTCGGACAAGACACAGGCAACCGTCGACGCAACGCTGTACCTGTTGTTTTTTATCCCCTCGATGTTGTTCTTTACCATCGTTTCGGCAGAGTTCTGGTGGCTGGCTTTTTCAACCGGCGAAACCATGCAGGTCGACAGCGCCTGGGGGCCATTAATATGGCCTGCGCGGATAGCCATGCCGATCGGCGCTTTCCTACTGACAATCCAGGGCATTCCCGAGATTTTCCGCGCCTTCCATAAAATGGGCAAGCAACGTGAACGCTGGTTTGTGCGATTGCTGCCGGTCTATCTGATTCTCCTGATCTGGCTGATCCTGGCAGTGTTTGCACCCGACATAGTGCCGGGCGGCGCCTGGTTCAGTGATTTGATGAGCGCCAGGCCAAACCTCGACAAACCCACCATCGGCTTGTTAATGCTGGGGGCGATGTTGTTTGTGATCTTCATAGGCTTCCCCATCGCATTCACCTTGATCTTCCTCGCCTTTGTATTCGGTATCTGGGGTGCGAATTTCAAACTCACCACACTTCTGATGACATTGAACACTAATTCGACCATGCTGAACGACCAGCTTATGGCCGTACCGCTGTTCGTCTTGATGGGCATCATAATGGAAGCGGCCGGATTGATGGAGCGTCTGTTCGCTTCGATCCAGATGATGATGGCCCGAGTGCGCGGCTCGCTTTTTATTGCGGTTCTGATTGTCTCAACCATCTTTGCCGCTGCGACCGGGATCGTTGGTGCCTCAGTGACACTGCTTGGCATAATGGCGGGCGCGACGATGACCCGATCCGGTTACAACGTCAAACTGGCGGCCGGAACGATCACGGCCGGGGGTACTCTGGGCATCCTGATTCCGCCGTCGATTATGTTGATTGTCATGGGCCCGGTGCTTGAAGTCTCGACACTTGATCTGTTCCGTGGCGCGTTCATCCCCGGCGCACTCCTGGCCTCACTCTACTTAATCTACACGCTGGGCCGATGCTGGCTTAACCCTGAATTGGGGCCGATCCTTGCGGAAGAAGATCAACCGGAAACGTCTAAATTTTATGGGGCCGAAGTTGCGCTGATCTGCCTCGGTGTCCTGACTGTGTGCCGTGTCTTCGGCCTTGGCATTGGCGGCGCCTATGCCGGACTGATGCCGTTCGGTGGCCTGATGGTCTTTCTGGTGACAATAGCGCTGGCCTATTTCGCCTATCGAAGCATAAGCATTCTGCGGATCGCTGTGCCAATTGCCGTCCTGTTCCACCTTTACATGATCTTTGCGAATATGGGCAACGGCGGCCTGCCGATCTGGTCGATTGTCTTTGGCGCATTCATTGTCCTTCTGGCAGTACTGGGCAGACCGATCTATGACAAGGGCAATGACTTTTACTTCTCGGAACTCTGGGGCGAATTCTTCGCAGGTCTTATGCCGCCCACGATCCTGATTTCCTTTGCTTTGGGCTCGATCCTTCTTGGTTTTGCAACCCCGGCCGAAGCTGCTGCCATGGGGGCCTTTGGCTCGATCCTGCTCTCAATCGGTTATCGCAAATTCAGTTTTCCGAGCTTTTTTGACAGTCTGGTCAAAGCCCTGGAAATCACGGTATTAATCATGTTTCTGGTCGCAGCCTCCAACTTCTTTGGTGCCGAATTCAGTTTTCTTGGAACTCCGAAGATGATGACGGAGCTGCTGCTGGGTCTTGATATGTCGCCCTACCTGATCCTGCTGCTGGTGATGGCGTTGATCTTCCTGTTGGGCTGGCCTTTGGAATGGGTGCCGATTGTTCTTATCGTTGTGCCGATTTTGCTACCGACGGTTGAAGCACTCTCGGTGCATGGCCTGGGCCGCTATGACCTCATGGTGTGGTTCGGAATTCTGGTGGCGGTGAATTTGCAAACGGCCTGGCTTTCGCCACCGGTCGCACTGTCGGCGTACTTCTTAAAAGGTGTAGTACCGGACTGGGATTTGAAAGACATCTACCTTGGTATGATGCAGTTTATGCTGGTACAGCTTGCAGGTCTGACACTGATCTTCATCTTTCCGCAGCTGGTATTGTGGCTGCCCAAGGTGATGGGCGGTTAGCACAGGGGCTTCTGCTCGATGGTCTTCGGCTCGATGCATGGGTACCCCTGGGCAGAAGCATGACGCTATCTGCTTGAGTGCCGCTCCCGGGCGGAAGCTGGTCCCGGGCATCCCACCGTCTGTGCTTCGCTTCATCGGGTGCAACAGTCTTTGAGTTCGCACCTGCGGGCGCGCCCAGCGCACTGACAAATTCTTAAAAGCAGTTCCGCGGGTATCGTATTTCCCGTTTTCGGTCCCGATATTCAGAGAATTGTCTGAATTACTGAGCGGTTGAGATATCTCTGTTGCTCCTTCTTAATCCTGGTTGGAAACACATGTTAGAAAATATCATCGATCTTGGATCTATCATCATTGCAGACATCGTTCTGTCTGGTGACAATGCCCTGATAATCGGTATGGCGGCGGCAGGACTGGCGCCTGAGTTGCGTAAAAAAGCAATCCTTTACGGGATGGTGGTAGCAGCAGTGCTGCGGGTAATGTTCGCACTGATCGCAACCAAGCTGCTGGGTGTTCCCGGTCTGCTGCTGATTGGTGCGTTGCTGCTGTTCTGGGTATGTTGGGGTTTGTACAAGGAAATTCGCGCGCATACCGATGACCAGGCAATGCATGCAATGGAAGATGCTGAAAACCTGGAGGCAGGCTACACCGGAAAGCCGCGTCGCACCCTGAGGCAGGCATTGACTGCTATTACCATTGCCGACGTTTCAATGTCACTGGATAACGTTTTGGCTGTTGCTGCAATTGCAGATGGCGATACCAACAAGCTGATATTCGGTCTGGGGCTCGCCATTATTTTGATGGCATTTGCTGCAACTATGATCATGAAACTGCTGGCCAGGTATCCCTGGATCTCATGGGCTGGCCTTGCGGTTCTTCTTTATGTGGCAATAGAAATGTTCTACCGCGGAATTTTTGACGAAACTAATGGAATTATCGCATTCCTTCGAAGTAGCGGCATGCTTGGGTAGGGTGGCGCTCGACTCCGGCGGGCTGGAATTCCACGCCTGCCTCGCCACAATCAGATGTTTTCGCGCCAGCGTGGGTATTTCTCAGTTGGAAGTCACGAGTGAAGTGGCAGACACATCAACAATGCCGGCCACAGCTGAATTGTGGGGGCTTACTGTTCTGCCTCAGTGAGCAACAGGGTATCTATACGATGAATTACACCATTACCTGCGGTTAATTCTGTGCCTGTAATCGTTGCTCCATCAATACTCAGGTTCCCGTCAGTGAGTGTAATGGTGCGTACCGTGCCGTCTGCCATGGTAACGGTGCTACCAGCCAGTGCGGTTGCGTCTGCTGCTGTTATCGAACTGTTCGGGATAACATGAGACAGCAATACTGCCTCTAGTGAAGTTGGATCTTCCGTCAGTCCGGCTAACATAGTCGCGTTGAGCGCGGCAAAAGCGGCATTGTCGGGAGCAAAAATCGTGTAGTTTGTTGCTGTATCTGCCAGCGTTACATCAAGACCGGTACTTTGGAGTAGTGAAAGCAAGTTGCTGTAGTCCGGTTCGTCTGCCAGCATCGCCGTCAGGTTGGCTGCAGTATCACCATTGCCGTTGCCATCGCCATTGCTTGCACTGTCTGCCGGTACCGTTAGAACGGTGTTTATTTCATGAATAACACCGTTAGTTGCCGGGATATCGGCGCGCGTAACTGCCGATGTGTTGATCAGCAGGTTACCCTGATTTACAGAGATTGCCAGATCACTGCCATTGGCCGCGGCAACAGAACTACCAGCCAGCGATATAGCCGTTATAGAGTCAACACGCTGTCCGCTGATTACGTGATACAGCAATATATTGCGCAATGTATCCGGGTCTGCCAGCAGGCTGGTAACCGTGTCGGTACCCAGTGCAGTAAATGCGGCATTGTTCGGGGCGAATACGGTGAACTCAGCGCTCACATCGCTTAATGTCGCTTCCAGTCCGGTTGCCTCAATTGCAGCTACCAGGGTGCTGAAATTTGCGTCTGCGCGAATTACAGTCATTAGATCATCGGCGCTTGTTGCATCGTTTGGTGGTATCAGCACGGCATCAATAACATGAATAATCCCATTACTGGCAATCACATCTGCAGTAGTAATGTTTGCCGTATTGATCCTCAGTTGCTGACCATCTAGAGATAGTGCAGCGGGATCGCCGTTTTGCATGGTTATGGTGGTGCCGGCGAGCGCAGTAGCGGCCTCAGCGTTAACCGTAGAAGGCAGTACGTGATACAGCAGCACATCCGTTAACCGGTCGGTATCTGCCAGCAGTGCATCGATTGCCGGTTGCCCAAGCGCGGCGAATGCTGCGTCGGTCGGGGCGAAGACAGTGTAACTTGCTTCAGCGGAATCGTCGGCAAGCAATGTATTCAGGCCAGCCGCTTCCAGTGCTGCGTTGAGTGTGGTGAAATTACCGGCGGCAATTGCTGTATCGATCAGGTTAACCGGTGGTGGCGGTGGCGCATTTGAAGTTATCTCAGCACTGTCGCATGCAACAAGTGTGAGACTGATTGCGGCAACCGCACTCGCCGCCAGCTGCCGTACGGAGGCGCTGTTCAAGAATAAATTCATTTATATCGCTCTTTATATTTGAGTTTAATGCAGTAATCCCGGCAAAGCAGAATGGCTGTCTACGCCGATTTTCAGGAGTTGCTAACTTTTTACTACAGGTGTCAATTTATTAGTGTAGTTCATTATATTTACGATGCGTGACGGGAGTCTCTAAACAGCCGATCACCAAATACATAGAGAGCGTTCAGCTAAAACACTGCTGCGCGTGGATCAAACCGCCGCTGATGCAGGGAGGGGCAGTGCTGTTTTTGCTGGAAGTCTGTGGGAGACAGTCATTCTTCATAGTACTATGGTGCAATTGATTACTGCCGATATTCCGGCACCTTCGATTTTTCATTTCTACTCGCTGATAAAACACTTTCAACAGGCTGCATATGGCAAATAACACGATGTTTTCACTGCAGGGAAAAGTTGCCTGTGTAACCGGGGCAACTTCAGGCATAGGGCGGCAGCAGGCCCTCGCACTGTCAGCAGCAGGCGCAACAATAATTGCGGTTGGCAGAAATGCAGAGGCTTTGGAAAGCCTGATGGAAGACCTTCCTGGCAATGGCATTGCGGTACAGACAGATTTACTGAATGCAGACCTGGGCGATGTACTGCTTGAAGCGATTGCGATGACAGGGCCGGTCGATATCCTGTGCAATACAGCCGGAATCAATTTGCGTGAGCCTGCCGGGAGCATCAGTCGGCAGTCCTGGAACGATACAATCAATCTAAATTTGTCGGTGCCGTTTTTTCTGGCGCGTGAGCTGGTGCCGGAGATGCGCGAGCGCGGCGGTGGAAAAATAATCAATATCGCTTCTTTGCAATCGGAACGGGCATTTGCCAACAGCATTGCCTACGGTGCAAGTAAAGGTGGTGTAGCGCAGCTGACCCGGGCAATGGCTGAGGCGTGGTCCGCCGATGGTATCTGCTGTAATGCGATAGGTCCGGGTTTTTTTCCGACATCACTGACGCAGGCAGTCTTTGACAACGAAGAAATTGCACAGCGCAATGCCAGGCAAACCGCGATCGGACGCAATGGTGAGCTGAAAGATCTCGATGGCATTACCGTTTTTCTAGCATCCAGTGCGTCTGATTACATAACAGGGCAGATAATTTATGTTGATGGAGGCTTTACCGCCAAGTGAGTTCAGCGGGTCGCTATGACAGCTACATTATCTGCACGTCGCCGCGCAGCGGCAGTACCTTGCTGTGCGATCTTCTGGCGAACACTGGCATAGCAGGCAAGCCTGAATCGTATTTTCATAAGCCCTCAATCGAAAGCTGGTTAGCGCACCATAACCTGGCTTCAGGCGACACCATCCCGGAACGCCGTGCACTGGAACTGATCTTTAACGCGGCAGTTTCAGCAGGAACGTCAGGGACAGGAATCTTCGGGCTGAGATTGCAGTGGCCGAGTCTGGATTTTTTTGCGAAGAAACTGGCCGTACTGCACCCTCAGCCTCGTGGTGACAAGCAACGTTTGAATGCGGCGTTCGGGACAGTCGCATTTATACACCTGACGCGGGTGGATAAAGTCGATCAGGCCGTGTCCCTGGTGAAGGCAGAGCAAACAGGTTTGTGGCACAGGGCTGCAGATGGTTCCGAGCTGGAACGCCTTTCCCCGCCACAGGCGCCGGTTTATGATACCGCTCGAATAGCGGCGTGTTTTAATGAAGTCACGCAGAGCGATCAGAACTGGGTGCAGTGGTTTGCCCGTGAGCAGATCGATACCCTGAGAGTTACCTATGAAGCACTTGCTGCAGACCCTGCTGAAACACTGGGTCATCTGCTTGCCTATTTGAAACTAGACAGCCGTGCTGCAGTTGATGTTGTGCCCGGTGTGATGAAGCTGGCTGATGAAACCAGCCAGAACTGGGTGGAGCGATTCCGTGAGGAAAAAAGCAATAACGCGGGGTAACATGATTGCCGTTTCACTGGCCGGATGGGCTCTGGTGGTGAAAAACTAAATCCGGCAGAGGTGTGGTATATCGGCTCAGCCTACCTATTTTGAGGAAGTTATTATGGCAGCAATAGTTCTTGTACATGGAGCCTGGAGCGGGGCACACGGCTTTCGCAAAGTCCGGCCGCTTCTGCGCGCGGCGGATCATGATGTATTTACGCCGAGCCTTACCGGAATCGGGGAACGTGTACATCTAGCGAATCCGTTGATTAATTTAACCACTCATATTCACGATGTTGTTAATACCATTCTCTATGAGGATCTAAAAGATATTGTGCTGGTCGGGTTCTCCTATGGAGGAATGGTTGTAAGCGGAGCACTGCAGCATATCGGTGATCGCGTCCAGCATCTGGTGTATCTGGATGCGTTTGTCCCGGCGGATGGACAAAGCGCCAATGATCTGCGCGGTAGCCGCCGGGATGAGAAAATTTCTATTGGACGGGAATGGGTCTTAAACCCCGCGAGTCGATCACTGGATGACCCGTCAGACACCGAATGGTATGGCCCGAGGCGTACCAGTCAGCCCGGTGCTACGTTTGCGGAACCCGTGAGCCTGTCAGCGCCACTTGAGCAGCAGGGGTGTAGCTTGAGTTATATCAAAGCGGTTGCCGATGAAACAGAAACACCGGATTCAGCATTCTGGCGCGCAGCACGTGCGGCAGATGCGTCGCCGCAATGGAATTATTTTGAGGTGGAAACGAACCATATGGTTGCGATTAATCGACCGGGCGAGCTGGCGGCTATACTGTTGACTATTGCGGGCTAGAATGTAGTCAGTGGTATCTGCTGCTGATGGTTTGGTTTTGGAATCACAGCCACGCTGATTAACATTCTGTCTGCCGTTTTCAGTTTTCAGTTTTTTGTCTACCGTTTTTTGTCTGCCGTTTTTAGTCTTCTGGTCCCGGTCTTCCGCCCCGGGAGCGCAGCAGCTGTACTTCCAGATGCCGGGGTTTGATTTTTTCCGTCAGCGCATTCAGCCCGTCTAGTGATTGACTGATTTCGCCGCTACTGGAAGCAAGCCAGCCGGAGTGGGGTGCGTAGCCCGGTGTGCTTAAAATTTGATAGCCCAGTTCTTTCAATGTGCTCGCAATAGAAAGTACCGTGATTTCCGGGTCTAGCCTGATTGAAATCTGCCCGGTTGCAATACCGATGTCCGGCCCTTTTTCATACACGGGCAATAGTCCGGTAAATTCTGTTACCGAATTGATTTGCTTCAGCACATAGCTGTGCGGCCCGTCAGAGTATTCGGGTTGTTCGTCGGTGTTATCAGCGGGTGCGCTTTCGGTAGCACATAACTTATCTGAAAGCTGATAGATTTCGCCGCTGCTGCCGACCGGAATAGAAATCGGAAATCGGCTTGAGTATTGTTTAGGGGTCATCTCTTGTGCCTGTTATCGCTCTTTTAGGTAATTGATTTTGCAGCTTTCTATGATATTTATGTACTGTCGGTAACTGAATTTCCGGTATTCGCAAAGAGAAAAACTTTGCGGTGGAAACACAAGGTGCCGTCTATCCTGTGAGTAAGCAGGGTATATGTCTGGTCATTTTACATGCTGGCGGCGAACCGGAAAGGTGTGTAAACAAGCAATGGAAGCGCAAGGAGAATGGAAATGGTATCGGTAGTTTATGGTGGTGCGAATGGCAGCGTTTATAAACTCGAACAAAGCAGCCAGTTTATGGCGGTGCGTACCCGCAGCAAAAGATCACTGCTGAGCGGCCCCGTACCGAGGCAGGAGTGTGAAGCGTTACAGGGGTTCGAAATGTGTTTCTCTATTCCCGAAGCCGGAGTGGAAATATTCGAGAAACGCACAAGCAGCCGTTCCATCACAGTAAAAAAGGCGAAAGCATCACTGCGAAACCAGGCAGACGTGCGCTTTGCCGGCAGTGTGCTGATGGACGGCAACTCCAGCGAACCGGTCATCTACACCGAAAACATTTTCGTGAAATTTGAAGACGGAATCGAACAGCCACAGTGTCGGGCGGTTATTGCTGAAGTCGGGTTAACCGTAAAACGCCGTATCGATTATTTGCATAATGCCTGGTTTGTCGCAGCCCCGGAAGGCTGCGGGCAAGTGGTGTTCGAGCTTGCAGAGAAGCTTCTGAAATATTCCGGTGTGGAGTTTTGCCATCCGGAGCTGGTACGCCGTAAAGGCCGGCGTCAGATTTTTAATCAGCAATGGCACCTTAAGTCGACCACGGTTAACGGCATTTCCATTAGTGCCGGATCTCAAGTAGACAAAGCCCATGAAACAAGCCGGGGTGCAGGAACCGTTATCGCAGTCATTGATGATGGCGTAGATATCGATCACCCCGAATTTTCCGGTGCCAGTAAGATTATCGCCCCGGCGGATTTCCAGTTCCGAAGCGATAACCCCAGGCCCAAGCACAGCAGCGACAACCACGGAACAGCATGCGCCGGGGTCGCATGTGCCAACGGTTCGCTGGGGGCGAGTGGCGTTGCACCGGAAGCTCGCTTGATGCCGATTCGCAATGTGTCTTCACTGGGCTCGCAGGCCGAGGCAGACGCTATAGCCTGGGCGGTCGATCAGGGCGCAGATGTGATTTCCTGCAGTTGGGGTCCGGCGGATGGCCGCTGGTGGGATCCCTCCGACCCACGCCACAATACGTTTGCACCTCTGCCTGATTCTACTCGCCTGGCAATTGAGCACGCTACCCAGAACGGCCGCCAGGGCAAGGGTTGCGTGATCATGTGGGCGGCCGGAAACGGCAATGAAGATGTCGGCATGGATGGCTACGCAATTAATCCGAATGTATTCGCCGTGGCAGCCTGTAACGATAGCGGAAAGCGCAGTATTTATAGCGATTGGGGAGATGCAATTTTTTGTGCTTTCCCGAGTAACGATTTCGGCCACGGTCTGTTTAATCATCCCGACCCGCTAACCCCGGGTATCTGGACAACTGATCGGCGCCACGGTGCAGGCTATAACGATGGTGATCTCGCAAAAGGAGATATAGAAGGCCAGTTCACCAATTCATTTGGTGGTACCTCCAGCGCAGCACCGGGTGCCGCCGGTGTCGCGGCACTGGTTCTATCAATTAATCCCGATTTACACTGGCAGCAGGTGGCCGACGTGCTGCGCCGGTCGTGTGATGCGATTGATACCACCAACGGCAACTATCAAAACGGCCGCAGCCCGCTCTATGGCTATGGCCGGATTAACGCCCAGACGGCAGTGCAGCTGGCTCAGCCACAGCAATTAACCGATAGCATAACGATAACCGGTATGTTCATGGAGCCTATCGTCGATATGCAAACCACCAATGTGTCGCTTGCTGTTGCCGATTCGCGCGAGCTTGTCAGTGCCAAGGTGAGCGTCGATCTGCAGCATAGCTGGATTGGTGATCTGACCGTCTCGTTAATTCCGCCGGGAGGTGACGCCATCATATTGCACGATCGTGAAGGCAGCGGGAAGAACGATATCAAACGCAGTTACGACGCCGGTATTATTCCCGAGCTATCTGCGCTGGCCGGTACACCGGTAACCGGCGACTGGAAACTGGAAGTAACCGACCATGCTTTTCGTGATCAGGGTTTTATCAGGGAGTTCACGCTGGAGCTGGTTTTTGAAGCGGTCAGTCGGCGCAAGGTAAGTTCGAAAAGCGAGAGCGCCAGTGCTGCGCGAAAAAAGCCAGCTAAGCCGAAAAAACCGGCAAGCGCGAGAAAAGCAGCTGGCAGCCGTCGCAAAACGCGCAGCAGGCGCAAAGCGGGGTAGTGAGCGGATATAAACGCTATAACCAAAGCGTGAGTAGCCCCAGCGCAGAAGCCAGAGCAAGCACCTTTACAATGTTCCAGTGCAGCCCTAGAAGTGCAATTCCACTGATCAGGGTGAGCACTGTTACCCGCCAGTCTAGTGTGTTTAGCTCTGGCCACCACAGTGTAAGCGGGCCATGCTGAACGGCAGTTACTGTGCTGAATAATACATGCAGCGCAAACCAGACCGATAAATTCAGAATAACCCCGACAACCGCGGCGGTAATTGCAGAGAGCGCTCCGGTTAACCGGGGCTGTGCACAGAGCCAGTCGATATAGGGTGCTCCGGCGAAGATCCATAAAAAACAGGGTACGAAGGTAACCCATAGGGTGATAAGTGCCGCCGCGAAGCCTGTTAGTAGTCCTGAATCGCGGAAGCCTGCAATAAAGCCGACAAATTCGGTTACCAGAATCAGCGGGCCCGGTGTGGTTTCGGCAAGGCCGAGCCCGTCCATCATTTCGCCAGTGCTCAACCAGCCAAAGCCGGTAACGACATCCTGCGCAAGATAGGCAAGCACCGCATAAGCGCCACCAAAAGTAACAACCGCAAGGCGTGAAAAAAACAGACCGATATCCAGCAGCACAGACTGAGGCGCCAGAGCCCACAATAATAAAAGCGGTGCGGAGCAAAGGCATAAAAATAGTGAAACGGTAGAAAGTGTTGATCGATACGTTGTTGCATTTCCCACACTGGTATTCGCTGGCAGAGAAGGCGTTGGCTCTTTTACCGGTAAAAGCCAGAACCCTAACATGGCAGAACCCAGAACAATCAGCGGGTAGGAGATATTAAAAAAGAAAATTAGAATAAACGCCGCGCAAGCGATCAGCCAGTGCCAGGGTGTGGCCAACGCGCGCTTTGAAACCCTGAGCAACGCTTCGATAACCACAATAATTACGGCGGCCTTAACGCCTAGAAACAGCGCATCTATAGCGGGCAGTTTGCCAAAGTACACGTAGATTGTGGCCAGTAGCGCTATAACTAAAGCGCCCGGCAACACAAATAGAAGGCCAGCGACCAGACCACCGCGAATGCCCTGTAATCGCCACCCGGCGTAGGTGGCAAGCTGCATGGCTTCAGGACCCGGCAGCAGCATGCAGAAACTCAGTGCGTTGAGAAACTGTTTTTCCGTCAGCCAGACGCGCTCTTCCACTATAAACCGGTGCATCAGGCTGATCTGCGCTGCAGGGCCGCCAAACGAGAGCAGGCCGATTTTCAGCCAGATGTTGTATGCCTCCTGTTCGGTGGGCGTATTGGTCCCCGCCGGTGCGCTGTGTTTGCTGTTGTTGCTCATTGGTCTTTAGACCGTTTAGTAGCAGATGGCCAGTTGTGCTTTTCGTCCACCGCGTCACGCGCCCATCGGTAAAACGCGTCAAACACAGCGATGCCGGCATCCAGTTGCTGGAGATCATCTGTGTACATCCGCGACAGACCCAGGCACGCCGCAAGCAGCCCCGCCGATTCAGGTGCCAGTGAGTGTTGATCGGTATCGGCACCGCGAACAATCAGTGCCAGTCGCTCGAGTGCAACGGTCGACAGGCCGAACTCTGTGACCATTGTGTCGAAGGTGCACTGATCACCACGGTGGCTCCAGAAGACGTTATCGATATCAAAAGGGGTGGCGTTGAATTTCTCGGCGACAGCAGCAACGGTTGGGGCAGATACAAATAAAAAGCGCGCGTTCGGATCGACAAATCGCCGGATAAGCCAGGGGCAGGCAATGCGATCGACTTTCGGCCGTAATCGGGTAACCCAAACCGATTGCCCCGATGAATGGGTTTCAGGCAGGGAACTGGCCGGCACCATCGGCAGAGCGGCATCGCGCCAGGCAAACTGCCCGCCCTCAAGTACTTCGGCGTTGATTCCACGGCAGCGCAGAACGGCGGCAGCCCCTTCACTGATTTTAAGGCCCTTCTGGCAGTACACCACAACACGCGATGACTGCAGTTGCCCGGCCAGTGCCTCTATGGAATCGAACGGATGGCGGATAGCTGCCGGCAGCAAAAACGGATCGGCGGCAAAATCTTCATCGATGCGAACATCGAGTAATACCGGTGCCGCCGGAGTGCCGACGAGTCTAAAAAGCTGCGAGCATGTGATTTGAACGGGGGAAGGCATGGGTGCATCCTTTGAGTAATACATTTAAGCCCGCGTACGTATCTGGAGGGTATGCGGGGCAAATGTGGTTATAGTAGTGGATGCGATGCTTTGGCTGGCGCCTCGTGAGGCGTTCGCTGCCCCTGTATTTCAATTTTGCTGAAAAACACCGGATCGGTCAACTCTGTTGCTGCGTTATTGTGATTTACACGGGGAATCAAGTTGCGGGTAATCGATCTTGCTATTGGCTGGCGCTCAACTCAAAATGCATGATTGCCCGTACGCCTTTGGTACTCAGTGAGGTCAGTTATTGTGAGTTGTCGATCCTATAGTTTTACACATGCCATATTGCGCCAGCCCGCACACAGTATTGTCGATGGTTTGCGAGCGGTTGATTCCGGTACGCCAGACCTTGCACTGTTTACCGAGCATCACGCAGCCTATGCGACGGCGCTTGAATCAACTTCCGCCGCAATTACCCTGCTTGATCCCATCGAGGAATTTCCGGATTCTGTGTTTGTTGAAGATACAGCGCTGTGTTTGCCCGAAGGCGCAATTGTAATGCGGCCAGGTGCTCCCTCGCGTTTAGGCGAGGCCGCGGCAATGGCTCCGGTGCTGAAGCAGTTTTACCGGGAAGTGCTGACTATAGAGGGCGATGGCTTTATTGAAGGTGGCGATATACTTGTCACCGAGCGAGAGATTCTGGCAGGCACATCGGCACGAACCACAATAGCCGGCATAGAAGCGCTGCAATCCCTCACAGCGCGCTGGGGTTATAAAGTACGCGGGGTGAGCACACCCGCCGACGTGCTGCATTTCAAAACAGATTGCTCGCTACTTGATGAAGAGACAATTCTGTCGACTGAACGGCTTGCGCGTTCAGGTTGTTTTGAAGGTTATCGTGTAATTTTCACAGCTGAAGGAGAAGAAGCCTGCGCAAATTCAATACGCTTTAACGAGTTGCTTGTTGTGCCCGATGGCTTCCCGCGAACCGCAGAACTTCTCGATAAAGCCGGCTACCGTGTAACCAGTATAGGCAACACCGAAGCGGCGAAACTCGATGGTGGTATGTCCTGTTTGTCGTTACGATTTTCTCCGCAATCTGTATAGCGTTACGGGCGCTGAATCTGTACCTCGCCTCTATTTCCCTTAGTACTATTGCCTTGCCCTAGCCATTTCGCTGGAAACTCTATATGACCCGTAGTCCGGCGCTTGCGCCACAGCAACGACTGTATGCAGCTTTCGCATTGCATGCAATGACCATGGGCAGCCTGTTCCCGCGTATGCCGGAGATCAAGCAAGCGATGGGTGTCGAGGAAGGAGTGCTGGGCTTAGCGCTTGTTGGCACACCGGTGGGAACTATGCTCGCGCTATCGTTTGCAAGCCCGATGATCGAGAAAATCGGATTCCGGCGGCTGCTGCTGGCGGCAATTCCGATTGCGGCATTGTTCTATGCGCTGGCAGTGCAAACCGTAGCGCCACTGCTGTTTTTTCTATTGCTGATACCCGCCGGTATAGCCGTCGGCTGTGTGGAAATAGTGATCAACGTAGAGGCAGACAGAACCGAAGCACTGCTCAAGCGTCGGGTTATGAATCGCGCGCACTCGTTCTGGAGTTTTGGGTTTTTTCTCTCGAGTATCATGGGAGCATCATTTGCACATTTTGGTATTTCACCGCAGCTGCATCTTGGCATTATGGTGCCCTGCATTGCGTTGATGGTGGTGTTTTTTCTAGGAGATTTTAAACCAGCTCCCGGCAGAGGCGGTGCCGATGCCCCGGCATCCGGTTTTGCACACCCGACCGGCCCGATTATATTGCTGGTTCTGGTCACACTGTCAGCAATGCTGATGGAAGGGGCCGGTATAGACTGGTCCGCAATCTATATGGACACTATATTTGCAAGCGGTGCTTTTGTCGCAGGCTTTGCCGTCGCCGTCGTAACGCTATCTCAGGGAATAACTCGCTACTTCGCCGATGGCTTTGTCGATAAATACTCCCCGGTAGCGGTCGGCCGCGCGCTGCTGCTCTGTATGGGAGCAGGCATATTGCTCATTCTATTTCCCGTATCCGCTGTTATCTCATTAATCGGCTTTGCCATGCTCGGTATCGGCACCAGCGTACTGTTTCCGCTTGCCATGTCGGCTGCAGCACAGCGCACTGATCGCCCCGCCACCGTGAATGTGGCAGCGCTTGCACAGATTTCGTTTGGAGCGTTTCTAGCCGGGCCACCGCTTCTGGGTTTGGTGGCCGAGCATTTTGGAATTCAGTGGGTCTATGGGGCCGGGTTGCCGTTGGTTCTGCTGAGTTTGCTGTTGGTTAAGGTGTTGGATGGTAGAGATTGAAGTGCAGCTGATCAAACGGAGCTCTTAAACTGATTCGCGCTGGCACCTGATGTTTTTCACTTGTTGCTTTCTGCTACTTTCCAGTGTCCGGCCTTGGCTGGACCTGCTCGCTCTAGCATCCCCTGGGACTGCAATTCGCTTATCTTTCGCTCTATGGTTCGCTCTGTTACACCGATGGCAGATGCCATTTCTGGTATGGTGGTATGGGCATCGTCACGTAGGATAGCCAGAATTTTCCCCGGCGTTTTCCCCGACATTTGATCAACCACCATCGGTGAAACACTGGCATCGGCTACGCACATTTCGACTAAAAACCGGACAATTCAAATCGATACACGGGCATTGGCAAGCCCACCGCCACATATTCTTCGATAATACGCAAGGTGCCACGACCCCAGGCCCAAATTTGGCCGCAGCGAAAAAAGGTGTTGGCGATATCCGGGGCGGCCAGGCTGCGAGGGGTGCTTTTGCTTGAGGGTTTCCACCGTCCAGCTCTGGCTGCCAGCGTCCTATAGCGCTCGATGAAAGCTAACGCGGTCCATGGCGAGAGGCGATGCCGGCGAGAACGGACTGACCGAGCAGAAGGATTACAGCGGTAAAATATCAATTTTGCGGATTCGTACTGAGCACTGTCTGAGCCGGTTAGCGCAGGGATGCAGAAATTGGATCGTGATTCATAGATCAACAACCAGATCTGAGCGAGCAAAGCTACAGCAAGGTAAAAACTCACCATTTTCTACGTCTGAATCATCAAGCGCTTTGGCTTCCGGTGAATGTATTTCCCCGTCTACAAGATAACTGGTACAGCTGCCGCAAATGCCGGATGAGCAACTATAATCCAGATAAATTCCCACCTCCTCAGCGGCCTCTAAAACTGTTTGATTCGAAGCGACTTTTATTTTAATGTTTGAATGGGAAAACACTAGATCAAATTCTTGCGGGGTATAGTCTGCGTCTGCTTCTATAGCGGAGATTTCAAAGCTTTCTTCAAAATACTGATTCTCCGGCAGGCCTAAGCCTAACATAGATTCCTTAACCAGGCGCATAAACTCGGGCGGCCCGCAAACAAATACGTCTCTCTCAGTAAGATCAGCGCAGACATTCATTAGCATCTGTTTTGTGACTCTGCCACCAAATACCTTTGCACCGGCTATTTCTTTAACACATTCACGGCTGAAGTTATAACTAATGGTTAAGTCAGCACCAGAGTGTTGCCTGGAGATTGCCTCAAGTTCATGATGAGAAATAAGATCAGAGCTTGTTCGAGCACTATGATGGTATTTGATGTTATATCTGTCATCGTCGCTGATCGTTCTAAGCATCGATAGCATCGGCGTTACCCCTGAGCCGGCTGAGATCATTAGCAGTGCTTTCTTTTGAGTCTCTCTTAAATAAAATGTGCCCGCAGGCTGCACAGCCTCTAGATAATCTCCGGTTTTAAAGTGCTCCAGTAGCCAATTTGAGACGATGCCATCATCCACTAGCTTCACCGTGAGATCAATATACTCATTATTTTCGGGTGAAGAGGCTATGGTGTAACATCGCTGGTATGCTTGTCCTTCGATTTCAAGCTTCAATGTAACATACTGACCAGCCTTAAAACAGAATGGTTCATTTGACTTATTTGCAAATCTAAAGGTTTTTACATCTGCTGTTTCGTTTATAATTTTCGTGCATCTTAATGATAATGTATCCTTCGTGCGACTCATGATATTCTCCAGATTGTCCGATTGAATCTTTATTTTGCATCCCTTTCCCTAAAGAGCAATTAAGTTCTAATGCAAGGAAATGCGTGAAAACATAGAGGGTTGCCATCGCCATCGCCATCGCCATCGCCATCGCCTTCGCTTGTGGTGAGGGTATGTAGCGTTAAAAAATACAGCAAGGGCGCGCTGCGAGACATATACTTTAACCAGGGGGCAGCTGCCTTTGGCAATTTGGAATAAACTGCCAAAGGCATAGCGATTTGTTAACTCTGATCTCTTTAACCTACCGCTTTTGTGCCGCTCAGCTTTACATTCCCTTTTTGCTTTATTCCTCTTTGTTGTCTGCGGTTTCTTAACTTGGACGGAAGTGAGATTAAAAACATATAAAGCCCTGTTAAAGAAAGCACCAGTAAAATAATGGCGGCAGGTAAGAACAACCAGAGCTTGGCGTCTTCATGAAACCAGGAGCCGTCATGAATTGCTTCAATAACATCGGAGCGTCGGTAATTTACCGCGAGAATATCAGCTGTTTCATTGTGAATTTGTATTTCCCAGCTGTTTTTGGCCCTGATTTTGGTTACCCCTTTTCCAGGCCTTACATCTAATCGATCAACATCCTTCCATGATGATATATTTGCCTGCTCGACTGATTTTGCGGCTAGCAGTATTTTATCAAAGCTGAGTGTTAAGTCTCTAGCCAGAGTCTTTTCAGTTTTAGGCTGCACCCAGGGGACTTGCTTTTTAACTTGAAGTAGCAATCCTGAGCCAATCACAATGATCACTGGTATGATAATAATGATAGATCCCCAATAGTGAATTTTCCGATTCGTTTTTTTCCAATTCATAAATTACCCCTTGTTTCTGATTGAGCGAGCCACCGGGGAATATTGTTTATTCAGCGGCGGCTGAAGTTTCATTGCCGAAAGCAATTCAGCATTATTATCGAGGTGATTTCTTAAAGAACTATTAAGGGAATCGTGAAGGGGGGCTGGTCAGGAATATATAGGGATGCTGTATATGCATTCGAGCGTCAGAAATCTTTTTGGTCTAAAGCTAAAAGCGGTGAGATGTGAATATCTCAAAGCGAGAGATAGCGATGGAGTTGTGTCAGAAGATTGAACTTGGGTCTGGATCTTAACCCGCATTATTCATGGGATTGACGGGATCTCACTTGATCTTTGATTCCACAGAGAATTTTTTCTCTTGCAAATATCAGTAAGTATTCGACGCGAGCAGAAAATCCACTGTGAAATCAAATCCAGGCGCGATATTCTCGCCACCCCTGAATAATGTGAGTTAGGGCATGGGAAGGTTCGTGCAAATAACGAATGTGATTGAGGCGGTGGCGGCAGTGGAGTAACGATAAAATGAGCTGGCAGATTCAGCGTGTAATGGAAAGTGGCAGGTTTGAAAGGAATTATCAGGGGGTAGAGTGTTTGGTTTTACACAGAGTTTAAAAATAGATTTGTTGTTCTTAAGTGCGGGTTAAGGGTGAATTCCGATATTTAGATTCGTACACAGTAAAGGTACTCTGGTGACGGCGTTGACCTGGGCTATGAAGGTGACTCTGGGCTTACTTCAGCTGCTGCCGCTGAACATCTCTACCCTGGTGTTGCATTGAATTTCGAGTTCAGAAGCTTATAGAGTGGTATAAAAGGAGCTACACGGAGTTGTTACTGGATTGATCCTGGTTATTATAAGTGATATTCAGGAAAAGTGAGTACAGCGCCCTAGGTGGCTGTCCGAGAATGAATGATCTACTGCGGATGTGGCCTTTTGGCCAGCTATTGCGATCGATTTAGTTGAATATGAATAACTATTCGCCTAAATCGATCGCAATACCTGACTCAAAATCACACACCCTCGCTACGACCCTCATGCTC
>MDLA01000155.1 GCA_001730015.1 Chromatiales bacterium (ex Bugula neritina AB1)
GCACCTCACTTGATCTTTGATTCCACAGCAAATTTTTTCTCTTGCAAGTATCAATAAGTATTCGACGCGAGAAGAAAATTCACTGTGAAAACAAATCTCTGCGTGATGCGCTCGCCATCCCGTGAATATTCCGGGCTAAGGCGCTGTACTCATTTTTCCTGAATGTCACTTAGAATGATCAGGCTCAACCCAGTAAAAACTCCGTGCAGCGTCTTTTATACAGCTCTATAAGCTTCTGGACTCGAAATTTTATGCAACACCAAGGTGAAGACAAAAGTAACGATCTATTTCAGGCTATCTGGCATAGCTCTCATAATCCTATGGGGCGGTTTTAAATCCAGTCAATTGAAAGCGAGCTGCACTTTCAACGCTTGCGATCGATCTGATGCGAGCTCGAATGCTTCGATTGCGTTATTAAGTGCAAGTGTGTGTGTGATGAGCGGCTTTACGTCGATCTGCCCGTTGCGCATCCAGTTATTGCCGGTGAAGAATTCTTCATGGAATCGGAATGAACCGCGCAGTTGCAACTCTTTTGCAGTCATTTGTTGAACGGGCAGGGTCATGTCTCCGCCCAGCCCCAGTTGCACTATAGTGCCCCCCGGTCGCAGTGCGGGTATAGCGCTGGCTAACGCCGAGGCAACACCGGTGCATTCAAAGTGCACATCGAAATGTCCCTTGCCTTTATACCAGGTATCGAGAGCCCCTTCTTCTGCTGCATTCACGGCGGTGTCTGCGCCAATGGCTCCGGCGGTTTGCAGCGGAAAGTCTGCGATATCGGTTGCCACGACTTCAACCGCACCGGAGCTGCGGGCTACCAGAATACACAGCAGTCCGATTGGTCCGCAGCCGGTTACCAGTACGCGTTTGCCGACAAGGTTCCCGGCTTGTCTCGCGGCATGGACGGTGACTGCCAGCGGTTCTGCCATAGCGGCTTCGCCGATCGATAAATCATCTGCCGGGGCGCACTGATCAGCGCGCACGGTGAGTTGCTCGCGGAATGCGCCCTGGATATGCGGGAATGGCATTGCTGAGCCGTAGAATCGCATATTCATGCAATGATTGGGTTTGCCTTCAAGGCAATAGTTGCAGTTGCGACACGGGCGCGATGGTGAAACAGCGACGCGCTGGCCGGGCGCTAGAAGACCGCTGCGCGACTCGATAATACTTCCGGCTATTTCATGGCCGAGAATCATCGGTTCACGTAACTTGACGGTGCCGAAGCCACCGTGATTAAAGTAGTGCAGATCGGAACCGCAGATGCCACCACGTTCGACCTGCACAACGACTTCATCATCACCGGGTTCGCGTCTCTGACGTTCTTCGATTCTCAGATCTTTTGCTGCATGGGCTACTATTGCTCGCATTGGCGGGCCTCGGTGACGGGAAAAAGGAGCGTTTATTTGATCAGGGCCGATCGTTGCGTTTGTCGGTCTGCCCACACGGTAAATAGCAGCGGCGTACTGTCTCGAAATACGTTACTCTGGTGAAATTTTACAAATATACATTGAGTGGAGCAACATGGAATTATTCAGCCTGAAGGGCAAAACCGCTTTGATCACCGGCTCATCGCAGGGCATTGGCTTTGCGCTGGCGCGCGGGCTCGGGCAGGCGGGTGCCAGTTTGATCCTTAACGGTCGGGATACTGAAAAGCTTTCGCGCGCGGCGGATGAGCTGCGCGATGCGGGTTTTACTGTTGCCACTTCGGCGTTCGATGTGACGGAACATCAGTCTGTCCGGGACACAATAGATTCGCTTGAAAGTGCCGGCAGCAGCATCGATATTCTGATAAACAACGCCGGTATGCAGCATCGCGGACCGCTTGAAGAATTTGAACCGGACGCTTTTGAAAAGTTGCTGCAAACCAACATCGCCAGTGTTTTTCATGTGTCGCAGGCGGTTGCTCGCCATATGATCTCGCGCAAAGCCGGAAAAATCATCAACATTGCCAGCGTACAAACGGCACTCGCACGGCCGGGCATTGCACCGTACACGGCCACCAAAGGCGCAGTAGGTAACCTGACTAAAGGTATGGCGACTGATTGGGCGCGGCTCGGTCTGCAGTGCAACGCGATTGCACCGGGCTATTTCGATACGCCGCTCAATGCAGCGTTGGTGGCCGATTCAGAATTTTCTGCATGGCTTGAAAAGCGTACACCGGCAGGCCGCTGGGGTGAGGTTGAAGAACTGGTGGGGGCGGCGGTGTTTCTGTCATCGGCGGCGGCAAGTTTTGTCAATGGCCATACACTCTATGTTGATGGCGGAATAACGGCATCGCTATAAACATGATTCATTTTGTTGTTATGGGAGTCGCCGGTTGTGGTAAAAGTACTGTGGCTGAAGCGATAGCAGGCCGGTTTCAGCTACCCTGTATTGAAGGCGATGCACTACATGATCCGGCCAGTATAGAAAAAATGTCTCGTGGTGAAGCCCTGACCGATGCCGATCGCTGGCCCTGGCTTGAACGAATCGGTGAGCACCTGGCACAAAGTGATGTCTCTGTGGTGATCAGTTGCTCTGCTTTGCGCAAGGTTTATCGGGATCGAATCCGGCTCAAAGCCGGGAGCACAGTGGCGTTCATCCATCTGGCGGCTGATCAGTCGGTAATTGCCGGTCGAATGGCAAAACGTACCGGCCATTTTATGCCGGTGAGCTTGCTGAGCAGTCAGTTCAACACGCTTGAATCGTTAAGTGACGATGAAACCGGTGTTACTATAGATATTGCGCAATCTCTTGAACAAGTGCTTGTCGATTCAGCACGTTATGTAGAGCGCGCATTAACTTGACTCATTCGAGACGGCTATGTCTATAACACCGTTTTTAGGGAAATGGTATCACCGCTCGCCGTATTTTATACGTCGCCCGGTATTTAAGTTTATTAAGTGGCTTGATGCACCGGGGCGTTACTTCAGAACCAGGGCAGATACCAGCATACCGCGTGTGCGCCTTCAGCAGCAGCATATTCAAAACTGCCAGATTGTGCTCGATCGCAGGACGATGTTATCAAGGTTGCCGGCTGGAGGAATCACTGCGGAGCTTGGCGTGGATGAAGGGGCGTTCTCCGAAATTATATTAACCGAGGTAAAGCCTGAAACACTGCATCTGGTGGATGTTTGGGATATGGGGCGCTATAACGATGCGAAGTACCAGGCGGTCACGGAGAAATTTCGCGGCAATATTGAAAGCGGTGGTATCAAAATTGTCCGACAGTATTCTACCGATGCCGCTGCTGGTTTTCCCGATGGTCACTTCCAGCTGGTATACATCGATACAGATCACTCCTATGAAACCACAGCAGAGGAGCTCAAACTATGGGGGCCCAAGATCAGCGAGCATGGAATAATTGCCGGGCACGACTACAAAATGGGCAACTGGAAGTCCGCCAACCGTTACGGTGTTATAGAAGCGGTACATGAATTTTGTGTGAATGCGGGTTGGGAGCTTGTGTACCTTACCGCCGACCCGACTGAAAGCCAGAGCTTTGCTATTCGAAAGATTGCAAGGTAGTTGTTTACCCTGGTGTAGCATAAAATTCCGGCCCAGAACCGCTACGCTGCTTCTATAGCAGCATCCTAGGAGCGTGTCTGAGAATGAGGATCTACTGCGGACGCGATCTTTTGGCCAGCTATTCCGATCAATTTCGTTATATATGAATAACTATTCGCCTCAATCGATCGAAATATCTGACTCAAAACCTCACGCCCTCGCTACGACCCTCATTCTCAGACAAGCTCCTAGGCGCTGTACTCATTTTTCCTGAATATCACTTAGAGCGACTAGGCTCAATCCAGTAAAAACTCCGTGCAGCGCCTTTTATACTGCTCTATAAGCTCCTGGACTCGAAATTTTATGGAACACCAGGGTTTATTCTGTCAGTTGCAGAGTACAGGAGCCCAGTTCGGTAAATTCTATAGACACGGTGTCTCCGGGGTTGAGCCAGTAGGTCTGAACCACCGACCCGAGTGAAATGTAATCACCGGCTTGCAGCGGTGAACCTCGTTGTACCTGATGATTGGCCAGCCAGGCGAGTGCTTCGTACGGGTGGCCCAGTATATCGGAAGCAGACCCCGAGCCGATGTCTGAGCCATTGATGCGTAAATTGCCTTTTACTGCGGCCAGCGTGGGAGAAGACAATTTAACCGGTTCTCCTAAAACGCAACCGGCGGCAAAAAAGTTATCTGCGATCAGACTGAACGGGTCAACCGATCGGTAGTCGGTCCAGCGGTCATCCACGAGTTCTATCGAGCACATGGCAGCGCGAACAAAGGAATCGCAATCTGCTGCAGTGTACGTTTGGCCGGCGGGCATATCGGCGTCTAGCTGCACGGCGATCTCGCATTCCACGCCGGGGCGGCAGAGTCTGGCTGCGCTGAATTCTCCGTTGTGCTGCTGAGTGGATGCAGCAAACAGCGCACCGCTGCACGGATGTGCAATTCCCAGATACTTCTGCATCACCTGCGTAGTACAGCCGATCTTATAGCCTGTTTTTTTACCGGGTTCGGCGGCTGACAGCCTGCGATTCAAGTGGTCCTGAAGCTGGTAACTTTCATCAATACCAACAGGCTTTAATGCCTCGGGCAGCGAATTGATTACCTGTGCGTTTATCCGCGCTGCAAGGAGAATATCTGCTGCGGCTGTTAATTGATGATCGCGAGATTGGTTCAAGAGATGTATCCACTACGATTGAAGCGAAAATTATTTTCTAGCCGAAGGTGCTGGCAAACAGATACAAGGCGCTGTGTCACGGGGGCGTGCCAATGGGTGTGGATTGCTGGTGGCGGAGCGTGGTGTCTACGATGCCGAGGTCGCTCAGATGAGGACCGGCGTTGCAGACAAGCGATGCGCCGAAACACGCTTTAAACACCAGGTAGGGTGGCTGCCAGTCGGCAATCTGATCCATCGCCCGCCTGATCGCGCGAAAATCTTCTGCGAGTGATTTGGCGTTTTTCTCGCTAACGAGTCCGGCTACGGGCAGCGCCAGTGTGGCTAGAATTTCCCCTTGCCGGACGACTGCCAGGCCGCCCTGCATCTGCGCTACGGTGTTGGCGGCAAGTGCCATATCTGCTTCGTTTCCTGAAAATACTGTCAGGTTGTGGGAGTCGTGCGAAATGGTTGTGGCAAATGCACCTGACCAGGTTCCCCATTGACCGAGGTAGGCTACGCTGGGCCTGCTACCGGATTTGAATCGATTGATTATTGCCATTCGAACGAGATCTTCCGGTACATCGATATAGCCTTCGCGAACCGGAAGCTGGCGTTCTCCCCAGGCCGTAAACCGTGGTTTTTCTATAACCGAGACAGTGACTTCCGAAGAGGCTGATGGTACTCGAAAGTCGGTTGCATTCCAGTGCTCTGATGACCGCACCGTGTTTTTTAATGCGTCGGGTAGCGGTTGCTCCGGTATTGCGCGGGTGAGCTTGCCGTCCTGCGCAATACATTGTCCATTGGCGATAGTCATGGTGGCGTTGAAATTGAGCAGATTATCGAACACAACCAGGTCGGCACGTTTGCCCGCGGCTATAAGCCCGAGGTCTGGCCGTTGTAGTCGATTGGCCGCATTAAATGTCGCCGCTCTGAGGGTTTGCACGGGATCAAGTCCGTATTTAATCAGCCGTCTGACTACGTCATCAAGGCCGCCCTTACCCAGCAGGTCGTCGATAAATACGTCATCGGTGCACAGTGTTACTGTTGGCGGAACGCAGCCCAGAGAATTCAGCGCCTCTACAAATTCGGGCAACAGATGATCGTGTGAGCCACGCAGTTCTATGGTTAAGCCGGCTTCGAGTTTTTCCATGAGATCGGCGGCGGATGTCAGCTCGTGATCGGTTTCTATACCTGCTGCAGTATAGGCGTTAAGCTGGCGGCCACTCAGGCCGCGGGCGTGGCCACAGATACGTTTGCCGGTATCGAGCCCGGCTTGCACAATTGCGTGGAAGCGGTTGTCGTTATCCAGCACGGCTTGCATCGACATTACTTCACCGATACCGTGTGTTTCTTTGCGGTTTAACAGTGAGGCGACAATATCGGCTGTAAAATCCGCACCGGTGGTTTCAAAACCGGGGGCAGAGGGAACGCACGAGGGCACCAGTGTTAATATTCGAAGCGGGCAGGTACTGGCTGCGGCCATCGCGTATTCCATTCCAGCGAGGCCACAAGTGTTAGCGAACTCGTGCGGATCCCAGACGGTGGTGGTCACTCCACGCGGTAATACCTGTGTGGCGTAGGCTGCGGGTGTGATCATGGAGCTTTCTATATGCAGGTGCATGTCGATGAGGCCGGGGCTGATAAAGCGTTCACTCGCATCTATAGTTTTGCTGGCGGTGTTAAATTCACCCGGCGGGTGAACACTGCATATCAGGGGGCCGGTCAGGCCAATGTCTGCTTTGCGCAGTCGCCCGGTGACCATATCGATTACTGTGCCACCGGTGATCAGGATATCAAATGGCCGCTTACCCTGGGCCGCCTCGACCGCAGCAATTCTGAGCTCGGCGTTATTGATATCAGCGTCAGGCATGACAGTTTTTACCGGGGACATAGATTTTCTCGACGGGGTGAAAAATTACGCTTTAACGAGGGCCTGCATGCAAAGATCCAGGGCGGTTGTGAGATCGATGCGATCGGCGATTTTAACTTGACCCTGCTCATTTCTCTGTACTGGCGATGGCAGCCCGGGAGTAATACAGGTTTGGCCATACCGCTCACACGGGGTTGTAATGACGGACAGACCGGCGCTTTGGAATACAAAAGATGCCTGAGCGGTAATCGCAAGAGCGGCGAGTGGATCATAGATTGACATACACGGTCGCCCGCGTTGCAAAGCGATATCAAGATAGCCATAGACAAGGTCTGATAATAAACGCTGGTTAGGGCCTTTAAAGGCCGGTACATCTGTTGCAGTGAAGGTTACTGTTCTGCATAGCTCCAGGTCAATCATGGTCAGGGGAGTGCCCATGGCAGCGACGATCGCCAGTGCTTCAGGATCGGCGACGGCGTTATATTCTGCAAACGGAGTATGGTTGCCACGACCCCGGCTGCCGCCTAGCCAGATGATTTTTGCAATGCGGGCATTTGCCTGTGGATGCTGCTGGTGCAGGCGCGCAAGGTTTGTCAGCGGGCCGAGTGCCAGAATACAGTGCTCGTTGTCGTTCTTCAGCCAGCTCGCCAGTGCATCAATTGCACAGCGCGACTGTAGCTCGTTGCCGATTATTGCGTGATAGGGCAGGGTCGTACCACGAGTCTGCATTCCGTGTCTGCCAAGTATACGCTCGGCGGTCTCGGCCTTGCGGTGTATCGGGGTATCACTACCGCTATAGATTGGCCAGGTAAAACCGAACGCTTTGATTGACGCCTGTGCATTTCGTTTAACCTGGCTCAGTGGTGTATTGCCTGCGACCAGCGATACGCCATCTATAGTAATGCCGAGATGGCGCAACAGCAGCAGTGCCCATAGATCATCGAAGCCGAAATCTGTATCAACCCAGATACCCATCAGCTTGTCGCTGTGATGATTCTTGCGGTTGATAACGGTAAATCGAAATTAATTTTATCACCGATAGTAGCAGCCGGTATAGAAGCATCAACTTCCGTTTTTACTGGCCCGGCCCCGCTATCGATAACGTATTCGCGCTGGTTACCGGCAAACGCTACGGCAGCGATAGTACCTGTATGCGGACCTTTGCCAACGATGACGCCGCCGGGCCGCCAGGCGATATGCTTAGCCGCTACCGTGTAGTCGAGCTCTAAATTGCCGTGATCGTTGTGAATGATGCTGCCGCTATGCGTTGATGACGGGGCGGCCACCGCAAATATATTTTCATAGCCGACGAAGTCTGCGGCAAACGTGGTTTGAGGCTGGTTATAGAGTGCTTCCGGTGAACCGATCTGTTCGATGCGCCCGTGTTTCATCAATACAATACGGTCCGACAGCGCCAGAGCTTCTGATTGATCGTGAGTGACAAAAACCATGGTAATTCCGGTTTGCCGCTGCAGGCGCTGGAGCTCGGTTCGCATATCGAGCCGTAGCCGCGCGTCGAGGTTGGATAAGGGTTCATCAAGAAGCAGCACTTTCGGTTTCATAACCAGAGAGCGAGCCAGGGAAAGGCGTTGTTGCTGTCCGCCGGACAGTTCGGCAGGCTTTCGGTCGGCGAGATGTCCCATGCCGACCAGCTGCAGTCCGGCTTCGACGCGCTGCGTTAATTCAGCGGCCGGAGTTTTTTTCAGGCGTAGTCCGAAAGCTACATTTTCAAATCCTGACAGGTGCGGGAACAGGGCATAAGATTGAAACACCAGACCGACCTCGCGCTTGTTGGCGGGTACCTGGGTTACGTCGTCCCCGTCTATGATAATCTTGCCGTCACGTGGTGCCATTAAGCCCGCAATGGCGCGCATGGTCGTTGTTTTGCCGCAGCCGGATGGCCCGAGCAGGGAGATCAGTTCACCGCGATGTATATCGAGGTCGAGCTGCGGCACGGCAATCGTGTTGTCATACGCCAGTGTTAACTGTTGTAGTGACACGGCAATATCAGACATAGCGTGAAAACCCCAGGGTTCGCTCGGCGATATAGACGATAGCAATCGACAGAAAAGCGAGCAAAGCAGACAGTGCAGCGACTGATGGATCGTAGGTGATTTCCATATAGGCCAGCATATCGATCGGCAGCGTACGTACACCGGGGCCGGATAAAAACAGCGATACCGGCACCTGGTTGAAGCTGGTGACGAATCCCAGTATGAATGCTGCAAGAATGCCGCTTTTTATATTGGGCAGAACCGCTTTTGTGAACGCCTGCAAGCGGGTACACCCGAGTAGTACGGCAGCCTCTTCTATATCGGCCCGCAGGTTTTCAAGTGTTGCGGTGACGACACGTACGGCATAGGGCAGCACCAGTGCCGTGTGCGCCAGAAAAAGCGCCAGAGTAACAGTGAAGTTGAGTGGAACGACCAGGTAGCGCAGCAGCGCGAGGCCGACAATAATACCCGGTACGATAATCGGTGCGGCGACGATCAGCTTGATTGTTTCCGCCCCAGGTATTTTATAGCGGCAAATGGCGTATGCTGCCGGTACCCCGAGTAACAGCGCGGTCAGTGTGCCGAATATTGCCAGAAACATTGACAGGATAAAGCTCTGCCGGAAACTCTCGACCTCGAAAACGGCGAGGTACCACTTTAATGAAATTCCGTTAGGAGGGAAGGCGAGCGACGACCCGGCCGAAAGACCCGCAAATATAATAATAAAAAAAGGACCGATCAGAAACAGCAGCGTTAAAAACAGGATTATTCGCGTTGCCCAGGTTTGACTCATGAAGCTCAGGCCTTTGCCACACGCCGCAGTACGACATTAGCACCAAAGCTCATAACAATAAGTATGGTAGCGATAATGCCTGCGGATACGTAGTCGTTTGATACATTTACACGCTGGTAAAGAAGGGTTTCCAGCATTAGAACTTTAGAGCCACCCAGTATGGCTGGAGTGATATAGGCGGTGAGGGCACCGGTAAAAACCAGAGTGCCGCCGAGTACTAATCCTTCGCGGGTTAATGGCAGTATCACCCGGGTGAACACCTGAAACCAGCTGGCACCAAGTACCCGGGCGGCGGCAATTGCGTCTTTAGGCAGATTCTCCATGGCACTGATAAGCGAAATAATCATTAGTGGCATGAACAGTTGCAGCAAGCCTAGAAAAACCGCAGTCTCGGTAAATAAAAAGCGCACCGGCGTGTCGGTCAGCCCCAGTCCGACCAGTGTTTTATTCACAATGCCGGTTCTGCCAAGGATAACGATCCATGCGTAGGTACGGGCTACCGGTGAAATCATGAGTGGCAGTATGATCAGACCGAACATTCTGCCGCGGCTTTTTGAATCAAGATTTACAATGCAAAAAGCCGCAGCATAGCCCACCACAGCACTGACAATAACAACCAGTACGCCGAGTTTCAGTGTGCGCAGAAATACGGTGCGATTAAGCGGCTTCGATGCAAATTCGGCGTAGCCTGAGAATGACCATTCACCGCCAACCTTGAACGCTTCGGACAGTAGAATCCCAACCGGAAACAAAAAGAGGACCGCAATGAATACCGCTGCGGGCAGTACCAGTGCAAGGCCCTCTGTGCGATTGTGAAACAGACTGTTCTCCCCGGCCTGGGAAAACGGTTGCTACTGGATAACCTTGTTGTTCCACTGGTCTACCCAGTTGTCGCGATTGTCTATGATATCGGCTGGCGAGATCATGTTTAGTGAGTTGATTAGATCGGCGCCATAGGTCAGGCTGTCAGCGGTTTCGGCGGAGACCTCAACATTTTTATTGGCCGGGCTGTCTATTTTTGCATTGGCTATGCGGGTTTGCACTTCAGTGGAAAGCCAGTAGTCCATCAGCTGATAGGCCAGTGCTTCATTGCCGTTATCTTTGGTCATCAGCATAACGTTCATACCGCCGGTTTGGCCTTCGGCAGGTTCTGCCCATTTGAACGGAAGATCAGAGCCCGAGAATCGGCTCCAGGCAAATCGGCCAACCGGAGCAGCAATTACCTCCTCCTGCTGCATTAGCTGAGCAAGCTGCGATGAGCGCACGTAGAAAGTGACGATATCGTCTGATTTATCGCCTATGGCGTTTATTGTATCGGTGAACTCTATACCTTCGTGACCCAATGCCTGGCTAAGCATGTGGAGTGTGAGAGGCCCCTGGGTTCCGGTGATGTTGGGCAGTGCCACACGGCCGGCAACTTCAGGCTTCAGCAGATCGGCCCAGCTTTTTATGTCGACCAAATCTGAACGATATACTATGGAGCTGGCATAGAAGGTATAGCCTACGGCCATGTTGTCGCCGATCGGGTTTTTGGCGGCATCGTAGAGGTCGTTGTAGCTTGCTAGTTTTGACGTGTCGAGTGACTGCAGCAAGCCCTTGCGCGCCAGTGCCAGTGCATCATGGGAAGACATAACCGCCATATCGATTACCGGATTTGCCGCATTGGCTTCAATCTTTGCCATGCGCTCAACGCTGTTGCCGGTCTCGATCACCAGCTCACAATTGCAGATCTCTTCGAATGGCTCGTACAGCGCTTTTTTGTAGGCGTCTTGCGCAAACGAGTATACCGAAATGGTCAGTTTGTCTTTGGCAAAAACCGATGTTGTAGCCAGAAGAGTAATGGCACTAACTGAAAGCAGAAACTTCATTGATGTCTCCATGCAGGTGTTCAGCGCATCGCAGCACGCCGTGGAGTTCCAGGGCGGGTAGGTTGGAACTCTGGCCCGCGTCAATCATACGAAGTTATGTGTGGAAAATATACCTGGATGCACCACTGGTTGTACTCAGCGGCCGGAGAATGAGGTTTGTCCGGCCGCTGCAGTGTTGCTGCAATTTCGTCAGGCGATAGCTTTGCCGGATGTATCGAGTGGGGAGTCGCGTCGATCACGCTTCGTGGTAATGGCCGTCTGTACACTCAGGAATAGCTTGATAAGCCGCGATAATAATCCGTTTCCGTCAGTATTTGTTGCCTTGCGCAACTGAAAGTGGAGCGATGCTCTGTTAGCCAGCTGAGGGATCGAGCCGAGAGCCTTAAAGCTGCTCAATAGTTTTGCCGGAGCGTTTTTCAGGCTGTTTGCAATGTTTACAATACCCTTGCCAGCGGCCAGCGCTTTGCTTTGAAAGCGTGATACACGCTTTTTTAGTGATTGCATGAAGCCGGGGTTTCCCGCCGGGTTATTCGGCATTGTTCCGGGATAGCGGCGGTTGTTATCGACTTTTTTATATAGATAACTGACACCGGGGCCGATAGCGGTAACTGACTGTGCAGCCATCTCGGTAATCGCTACTGAAGGCGCTGCCATTGGTGCCATAGTTGCCGTGGGTTGGGTGGTTTCCGATGGAAGGGCTGTGTTTGCTATGGAATTAATGATGTTACGCTTAGCAGAGGCAGCCGGGTTTCCGGTGTTGCCGCTTAGCTGATTTGAAGCGGCTGTTGCCGGTTTAAAGCTTGCCGAAATTTCTACCAGTCTGCTGCCAGTGAGTGAATTTGAAGGTGAATTATGTATCGACACCTGCTCTGCTTTGACCATCACTGTTTTTTGTGCGGCGTGATTTCCAGTCATTGCGGCAATCATCTGGCTTTGCATCATATTGCGGAACAGCAAACGGTTTGCATCCGCTACAGACAGTGTTTGACAGTTACTCTGCTGGCAAGCCGAATTTAAATTTGCAAGGTGAATGCGGGAGGCTGCATTTGATTGTTGCAGACCCTGTCGCGTCAGTGCCTGCAATTCGATCAGGCCCCGAGCAATCAGGTGTGATGCGCTATGTTTTGCACTGGCAATATGCGCACTGATGCCAGCGTGTGCAGAGGCTGATTGTTGAACTGCGCCGGCCTCAGCCCGGGTGGCAAGCTGTGCTGCCGCGTTCTGGCGCACCCCGGCCTGTGCTCCGGGACCACGTGTTGTTATAGTAGTCGTTAACGGCGTGCCCCGTGCTGTGTTGCCGGTGAGTCGAATATTTACTGAAGCGGAAACACTGGTACCCGAATTACTGTTTCGGGATGCCTGACCGGACTGGCGGCTGATCGAATTTTCTGTACGATTAAATAGCCGCACCCGGGAATCAAAGAGTCCATTTGATTGTGAACCGGCAGAGCGCTCTCGAGCGGTAGCTAAATCTGATGAATTGGCTGATGCGGTACTTTGCCGGTTGGCGTCGCGGCTGTTCCGGGAATCAGTTTTATCAGCTAGGTTTGTCAGCGCAGATTGCAGGGCGCTTTCGCCTGTACCTGCCTGACTGCGTAAACTCGGTGACTGGGCCTGATCCCGTAGAGCCGGTGGCAGGATTAAACGGTTTAGGCTGTTTGATAGTCCGTTGTCCATAGGATGTCGCTGCGTTGCTTGCCGGTTAAAACTATTGATCTGTGCGTGCAGGCAATCGAGAGTTTTTGACTGTCTGCGTTTCCTGATAATTTTTTTGTGTCATAAGGTGAATATTAGAATTGAATGCGATCTGCACTTCAAACCCGGTAGCGTATTTTGTGATAGAGCCTCGCTGTCTAATTTCATGTGTTTCAGGAACGAAACAATTTTTTCAATAGATAAACACAACGCGCGTAACGGCGCGTTGCGTGCTGCGGATTTAGTGCTTATTCAGTGAGCTCAATACTCAATATAGTAATGGCTTCTGTTGGTACGTTCTGGTGGTGCCCGTGATTGCCGGTTGCCACGTCAGTTATCTGGCTTAGCACATCCAGACCCTGGGTGGTTGAACCGAAAACGCAGTATCCGATTTCGTTTGGCGCATCACTTTTGTAATTCAGGAACTCGTTGTCTGCAACGTTAATAAAAAACTGGCAGGTTGCAGAATGCGGATCATTGGTGCGCGCCATGGCGATGGTGCCGGGGGAGTTTTTCAAACCGTTGGACGCTTCATTCCTGATCGGTGCGCTGGTGGGCTTTTGTTGCATATCTTCGGTGAAGCCGCCACCCTGGACCATGAAGTTTGGCATTACCCGGTGGAAGATTGTGCCGTTGTAGTGCCCGCTATCGACGTAGGATTTGAAATTTTCACAGGTTAGCGGGGCTGCTTCGGGATCGAGTGTGACTTCAATTAGCCCGAGACTGGTGTTTATTTTGGCGATCATGTTCAGAGTGCTCTGGTGTCTATAAAGGGAAGGGAATTGATGACGGGACAGGCGGGTACAATCTGACGAGCAGGTCGTTGCAATCTTGTAGATGGCCTGAGCGTCGCCATGGTAGCAGTACAAATTCCAATATTAAACCCTGCGCAGGTAGCCGGTCGGCTTAGCCGTGCCTGCTCTGGTACATTCTGCGCCGTCGCTCGCGCACCATTGCGGTAGCTGCATCCGAACCATCGTGAAGTGAGCCGAACCAGCGATCCCACGGGGAATCCGGGTTTCCGTAGTTGCACTCGAAAAAACGATGATGCAGCTGATGATGAAAATCAGCGGCATCAATGAGCTTTTTATCTTTAACCAGTATCTGTTCGAAACCGGCATGGGACAGCGCCGGAGCCAGACAGCGGGTATACAAATGCATAATGACCAGTATTGGGTGGGAGGGTATGACAAAGTGCAGCAGCACCGATGAAATATAGAGAATGTGCTCGATTGGGTGCATTGACATGCCGGACCATGGACCGATGTGGGTATTTCGATGATGCAGCTTATGCGCAATCTGGAATAGTGGTGGCCAGTGCAGTAGCCGGTGGGTCAGATAGAAGTGCGTAGACAATATAAAAGGCAGAAGCACCAGCCAGAGCAGAAAAGCAAGCGGGTGATCAGTGAAAGCAATTGTCGGGATCACGCCGTTGGCAACGCCATGGAAATACAAAATTTCATACAGGCTCCATACCGCAACACCGCTGCTGAGGCTCCAGAACATGTTGTCGTGAACCTGATTGCGAAAAGAAAATTTGCCGCCCTTTTCCAGTTCTTCCCGAGGGTCGTATTTGAGTTTTTTCCCTTGTTTTTTGTACCTGAACAGATAAAGATGCAGGCCTCCGGCAAGTGTCAGCATTAGCACGGCATTGCGCACAACTATAGGCCCGATCCATTCTAGGGAGAGCGACTTCATAGACGACAGTTCGGGGGTCAGCAGGTGATAGCTCAGTACTGCCAGAAGCAGAAACAACAGGTTCCTCGATATCGAGAACCACCGTTTAGTCACCGATAAAAATGCAGCACCGGGCCTGGGTGGCCAGTCGAACAGCGCAGCGAACACAACCGGAGTCTGATGATTCCAGATACTTTTTCGTTGCCCGGAGGTAACTTGATTGTCTGGTATGGATGACATGTTCTATCCGAAGTCAGTCTGTGCGGGTAACATTAGCAAATTAGTGCTCGCGTGCCGAGTATCGCATTAAATTGCGTTGCGCGGCATTTCTGATTACTGTATCCGCCAGTGTCAGGAGGCGGGAAAACTTGTGATCACTTGCTGTAAATACAGCACTGACGAACGCCTTGACCAACTTATCGCTGGAGCATGAGCCGGATGGCCAATGAATATTTGATCAATTTGTTGATGAACGGGCTGGAGGAACCATTCCAGTACGAAGTCCGGGAAAAAGACTGGTCGCGTGCGCAACGGGTTTTCGACAACGCCGATATGATCGAAAGCCGGTCGGGATTTTTAATTTTTGATACGGTCGAGGGCCTGGCGGTTGCTGTTTGCCTGGCTGATGTACAGCTGGTTCGATTTCTCTACAACCCGGTGCAGTTTCCGTCTGACCAGAAACGCGGCCATGATGAAATACAGGTTTGGCTGAGAGGGCGCAAGGAAGTGGTCAGTATGTTTAACGGAGACGACCAGGACACACTGGCCGCACTATTTGTATTTCTCGATGGTGGAACAGAAACCGTTGCGTTCCCCGGCTTCTGTGATCTCGACGGCGAGATGGTCCATATAAATGTGTCGCAGATGGTTCTGATTACCGCACCGTTGCACCAGGTACAGGAAGGGCATCGTGAGTTACGTCGAGATGGCGGCCAGTTTGATGACTTACCGGATAATCTGTCCGACGATATTCCGTTCTAAAAAGATCACATCTATAGAGATGATCCAGAGATAAAACCAGGCACTGGCCGGGCAGCCGGTGCTTTATGGTTGCTTTCTGCCTGCTGCGGTTTTGATTATTTTGTCCAGAGCAGCACCTACCTCCGGAACCTCACCAGACCAGTAGGCCGTGTGTCCGCCGAAGCCGGCGCATTGTTCACTGGCGGTGCCGGAGTAGGCTGTTTTGTTCTGACTGGTATCAAATCGAGCGTTGTCTGTATCTGAGTACCAGAGGTGGCGACCGACATAATCACCACTCATATAGAGATTGCGCCAGCTTGCTACACCGAGCGACGAGGGATCGGGGCCGTTGCGGTGGCTATCGGTTTCGCTGTACTCACACCACTGGTACTGATGCGGGAAACGCCGGTTATAGAGCTGGCGCAGCGGGCTGCCGAAGCTCAGCAAATCAATTGGAATACTGGAGCTGTTGCCATCGGCCGGCAGTAGCGCCTGCAGTGTTTTGTCGGTACCACCGCACAGCTGCGATTGCTCACGCTTTAGAAATCGCAGGAGATCTGCGGTTATAACGGTACCCTGACTGTGCGCTACGATCACAAGTCCATCATAGGGTTTGCCCGTATGCGGATCTCGCCAGTTTGCGATGTGCCGCAGCAATGAGACATAGCGCCTGCAAATGGCAGCCTTGGCGTTGTTTTCCCTCGGGGTTATGCGAAACCAGTTAGTGACATCCAGAGCGATATCAAGAACCGCTCCGAACCCTTTTTTCATCATTCCAACCGGGCCGTGGCCGAACATCGAGACGATAATCAGCAGCGCAAGCCCGAGTACAATGTAGTGTTCGTGAGGCTGTACTGCTGTATCGGTGGTCACTTTATAGAAACCGAGAATCGGAATCAGGGCAAACAATACAAACATAATAGCCCAGGAAGAATAGTTCATCTGAGTAAACCCCCGATCGAGTATCCGGCCAAGCCCTGCTACATCACGTTTGTTTTTTATGCCGTCGCTGAGCGGGGCCGGGCAGATAGCCCATGCGGCGTAACCGACGGCGATCAGCACCGTTGCAGCAATGACTGCAAGCCCCGGAGAAAACAACGATTCAAGAATTGCCCGCAATGTGTCTGGCACCAGAGGCAGTTCAGAAAAGTGGCGGAACATTATTTCAGTGCTTCGATAGATCAGCTCCCACAGCGAAAACGTAATGAGAATGGATAACAGGCCCGAGACTACGAGGGTGATACTGCTGGTCCAGAAGAGTCGGGCACTGGCATCACGTTCGGCAGCGGGAGCGGTGCCCGCGGCGACAACACCTGCGACAAAGCTGATAAAAGCGAACAACACAAATAAAGAAATCGCTATCGCTGTGGCCAGCGCAATCAGCTGACTGCCAATTGCACCAGCCTCGAAAATCTCTTTGGCGACAATAAACTGAGGTGTCTGATGCTGCCCGCCTGTTTCCAGGCCTTTGATAATGCCGTCCGCGGTTCTTTGCGAGAACTGGCCAATAAGGTGAATAGAGCTGTCCAGTAGTGCGGAGCTTGAAAGCAGGCCTATAAAAAGCAGCAGAGTAGCCAGAAGCAGACCTCCGCCCACGGCGCGTACGCCGGGCTGTCTGTCGTTATAGATACGCAGCATGAACCACAGTAGCAGACACACCAGCAGATGCTGGAGAATGATATTGTCATCCGGGGAAACCTTACCCGTCAGGAACACCCCGATGGCCGCCGAGAAAAGCAGCGCAACGGGAATAAAATAGAGATTCCAGTATTGGTCATTGCTGCGGCCGTATTTGAAAATCCGGGTAATCAGAAACAGCGCGACAGCGCCGAGGATAATCAGCAGCGCTATACTGCTTCCACCGCCTGTGTCTTCGGGTTCTTTCAGGTAGACAAACGGCAGTACGGTAACGCCCATACTCAGTACGCACAAATGCATGGCCGGAATTACAATTACTGTCAGGTACTCTGCGATCAGGTGGCTGTAAAAAGCGATACGAAAGCTTATATTTTTATCCGGTGCACAAGGCCGGGCGCGTTCCAGCGTCAGTGTGCCGATGCGCGGAAGAAAATACAGCAACAGGTAGAATTCAAATAGAAAACTGAAAAAATGATTACCGATACGGGACAGATCAGCCCAGTGCATTTCATAGATATCGACACCGGTTTCAATGCTGCCATCCGGGTGTTTGCGATGCCCGCTCAGCACCCTGACTTCCATGCTGTGCAGGTCACTGTCGGCAAGTCCCTGAAGTTGCTCGCGCATGGACTCGTGCTCGGTCCATTCGTTTATATCGACGGGCTCCAGGTTGCTTTCAAGCGGTGCAATTAAATCTGCTTGCTCGCAGTTTTCGTCTGTGTAAGTGACTTGCTTTTCGGGCGGGTAGGTTGCTATCCGGCTGACCGTGGCGGTGGCTGATATACCTTGTATTCCAGAGCAGTCTGATCGGGTTTTTCCGGTATCTATTTCGCGCGATAGCACCACCGGGTTTTGCGCGATCAGCGTTTGTGATTCGGTAAAGTTTGTGTATAGACTCTGCTGCTCACCCGACAGCAGCAAGCCGGCGGTGGCTTGTTGAGTGGCGTACCGCTTCTGATCGGCTACTCCGTGCACAGCAAGAATAGCGATTCTTGGCGTTGTTTTTTCCGGATTACTTTCCATAGCAATTTCTACATTGTCGACTGCGGGATAATCTATCGCAACTTCAGTTGCACGGCTTACTGATTATTTTGTCCGGCTGACAATCAGGTTGCCCTGTTTATCGATGGTTCCGCTAAATCCCGGCTCGACCCAGATGGTGGTATCGGGCTGTTCCAGCACAGCGGGGCCGGTAACGGTTGCAGCTACCGGTAACTGTAGTCGATTATAAACCGTTGCCTGATGGGTTTTACCGGAAAAATATACCTCGCGGCGGCCGCGTTGTGCTTCTTCGATTGTGTGATTGTTGTCGGGTGCCAGTACGGCGGGATCAAACTTGGGGCGCCTGCCGACAACCGTTACCCGCAGGTTAATTATAGCGGTGGCAGCCTGATCGAGTAAGCGGCCATACACCTGCTTGTAGCGATGCTCGAATGCAGAAAGAACAGAGGCGGTGGTCAGTTTCTCAGTGGCGCCGGCCTGCAGGCTGACATCGACCGAATGAGTCTGGCCAATGTAGAGCATGTCGAGTGAACTGTGTACTTCTATCTCTGAAAACTCTGCTTTTGCCTCTCGCAGCTGGCGGGACCCGGTGGCGCTGAATGCTGCTATCAGTGACTGCAATTCTACAGGATCAGTGTCTGACAATGGCTGATTCAGGGTTTTTACGAAGTCCTGCCGCATATCTGCAATAACGCATCCCAACGCCGAAACAATACCGGGATAGCGTGGCACCAGCGCACTGGCAAGACCAATCTCACGTACCAGCGCACACGTATGCAGTGCACCGCCGCCGCCAAACGGCATGGCTGCAAACTGACGCGGGTCGTGACCGCGTTCTATAGAAACAAGCCGGATTGCACCGGCCATCAGTGCATTGGCTACATCTATAATCGCTTCGGCCGCGGCCATCACTTCCATACCCAGAGGTCTGGCAATATGCTTTTCAATAGCGTAGCGAGCGGCGTCTCTATCCAGTGACTGCAGCTGCCCGCCTATCGGCTGACTGCTGTTGATGCGGCCCAGTACAACGTTGGCATCCGTTACGGTGGGGCGATCATTGCCACGGCCGTAGCATACTGGTCCCGGTGTGGAGCCTGCACTTTCAGGGCCGATTCGAATCATGCCTTCAGGGTCTATCCATGCAATGGATCCACCGCCGGCACCTATGGTGGTTATTTCGATCATGGGTGCTCGAATGACCAGACCAAAATCTACTGATGTCTGCGAGGCGAGTGATGCCATTCCGTCGGCAACAACCGAGATATCGAAACTGGTGCCGCCCATATCGCAGGTAATAACGTTGTTAAAACCCGATTGCGTTGCCAGATAGGCCGACGCATAGACTCCGGCCGCCGGACCGGACAGCGCAGTTCTGACGGGGGTTTGTGCGGCAGTTTCGGCGTTCATCAGGCCACCACTCGATTGCACAATTAGAAACTCACCACCAAAGCCGTTTTCATTCAGGCGCTCATCCAGCGTACGCAGATAGTTACCAACGACCGGCTGTAAATAGGCGTTCAAAGCGGTTGTCGATGCGCGCTCGAACTCACGTATTTCAGGCAGCAACTCACTGGATAGTGAGATGTGCTTATTCGGCCATAGATCCTGTAGCAGCTGCCGCGCTCTATTTTCGTTGGCGGGATTGGCGTGGGCGTTGATAAAAACCACTGCGATTGACTCGATCCCCGCGCTGAGCAGTTGTTCGACTGCCTGAGCGAATTTTTCTTCATTGAGTCTGGTGAGTACACTGCCGTCGGCCAGTGTGCGCTCCGGCACTTCGATACTCATGGCGCGGCTGACGACCGGATCATACTGACCTCGCAGTCCCCAGGTGGTCGGCCGGTCACGGCGACGCATCTGCAGAATGTCTCGAAACCCTGCGGTAGTGATCAGGCCGGTTTCAGCCCCTTTGCGTTCCAGAAGCGCATTGGTGCCAACGGTTGTTCCATGAATGATGGCGGCTATAGTGCTGAAGTGCGCAACGGCTGAGGTTATGCCTTCGAAGAATCCGTCTGCTTCGCTGCCGCGTGTGGAAGCTACCTTGTGTACAGAGACCGCACCGGTGCGCTGATCGATAGCGAAGACATCGGTGAAGGTACCGCCAACATCAATGCCAATCAGGGTTTGCGCGGTTGTGGCGTTCATGAGTGGTTATCTGTATTGCGTAAATTTACGGTTGCGGAGGTATTGACCGTGCCGTTGTTGTCCACCACAACGCCGTAATCGTCCTGCGCCTGTTGCACGCTGATAAACTCGTTGATCACATCGTCGGCAACGTCGCTTACCCGGCGTTTGAACGGAGCACCATAGCCGCCACCGCCAGGTGTTTCCAGGCGCACCCGCTGACCGGCCTTAAGTTCTATACCGTTCATTTTAGAAATCATTTCCGGTTGACTGGAAAGGCCTGCAAATTCCCCGGGGCTATCATAGTGAAAGCGATTGAGCGCACCCGGCTGGCCGTCGGCAACCCCGGGTGGCGGATACAAACCACGTTCACCGAATAGAAACCCTCTGGCATCGCGCATGACTTCAATTTCATACAAGCCGCCGAGCCCGCCGCGGTGAGTACCCGGCCCGCCGGAGCCGTTGCGAAGTGCCCATTGGGTAAAGCGCACCGGGTAGCGGGCTTCCAGAATTTCGACCGGTGGTATTGTTGCCATGGAGATCGGTGCATTGCCGTGTGATAAGCCGTCGCCCTCGGGGTGGCCGCCGTGGCCGCCGCCAAAAAAGGAGAACATCACCCAGCGTGATCCGTTTTCATGGTGCCCCGCTATAGATAGCGCGTTGATGGTGCCATAGGCACAGCCGTTGAGTTTCTCGGGTGCGGCCTTTGACAGCGCGACGAAAATGATGTCGATCACGCGCAGAATGGTTTCGGTATAGCCACCGACCGGGCGCGGTGAGCGAGCGTCCATCACCGTGTCTGGTGGTATGACAATAGTAACCGGATCGAGCACTCCGGCATTTGCTGCGACGTCCTGAAATACGTGCTTGAGCGCGACATAGATCGACGCCTCGGCCGTAGAGCGCGATATATTCACCGGCCCGCTGCAAGCCGCTGAAGTGCCGGTAAAATCCAGGGTAAGCTGATCGCCGGTTACACTAATGGCGACTTTAACGGTCAGTGGCTCGGCACTGATACCGTCGTTATCCAGATAATCGGTGGCCTCATAGATACCGTCGGGCAGTTCAGCGATATACCGTTGCATTTGCGAACTGGCTCGCAGCCGCAGTTCGTGCAGTACTTCAAGCAGTGTTGCGGACGTGTATCGGTCTATAAGTTCCTGCAGCCGTTCTTCGCCGAGCCGCAACGCCGCCAGCTGGCCATTGAGGTCGCCGTGCATAGACATAGGCAGCCGGGTGTTAGCAGCAAGAATGGCGATGATATCGTGCTGTATTTCACCGCGCCTGACCAGTTTGACCGGAGGAATGAGCACGCCTTCCTGAAACACTTCGGTTGCAGCCGGGTTGTAGTTGCCTGGCACATTGCCGCCGACATCGTGCCAGTGCGCGACTGATGCGGCAAAGCAGAATATTTGATTCTTGTGGAAGATCGGTTGTACCAGTTTGAAATCGTTAAGGTGAGTGCCGCCGTCGTAGGGGTCGTTAAAAATGAAAATGTCACCCGGGTCGGGCCTGCCATTGTTTTCTATATACTGAATGACAGCACGCACCGCAAAGGCCATGGCTCCGACAAATACGGGTAGCCCGTATTTACCCTGAACCAGTGTGTCGCCGCTGCGGGCGTCGTAAAAACCGTGGCTGGCATCGTGAGCTTCGGCAATGATCGGGTTGAATGCGGCATTGAACAGGGTTGCGTCCATTTCGTCAGCAATCTGCTCGAAGCGTCCGCGCAAAACCGACAATAGAACGGGATCAATCATTCGTTTTTCTCTTGGCTACGGCTTCTGGCTGCGGTATCTGGCTGCGATATTTGGCTGCGCCTTCTGGCTGCGGATATAGCCAGGGGCGCAGGGATTCATCGTTTTTAATGAAATTTTCAATCTCATGTGCGAGCTTGAGCGTCATATCAATTGCCGACAAGCCGTTAAGCAACAACTCCTGCCTGTTGCTGTCGAGATTAAAATAACACCTTATGCTGCTGCTTGTTATGCTGCGCTGCTGCAGATCAACCGTGAGCGGTCCGGTTTTACTGTGTTCCGCCAGTGTGGCGATATTTTTCTGATCAAGAATAATCGGCAGCATGCCATTGGCGATGCAGTTGTCAAAAAATATAGAGCCGAAGCTGCTGGCGACAATCACCCTGAATCCGAATTCCTGCAGTGCCCAGACGGCATGCTCGCGGGAGGAACCGCAGCCGAAATTAGCACCGGACAACAGCAGGCTTGCACCATTGGCGTGAGGCTGATTCAGGACAAACTCAGGGTTCGGGTTTTTACCCCCTGTTGCTGCATCACTGTAGCGCAGGTTAGCGAAGAGTCCGTCAGCCAGCCCGTGTTTGGAGACACGCTTCATCTCCCGTGAGGGTATTATCTGGTCGGTATTTATATTGTCTGCAAGCAGTGCCACTGCAGTGCCTGTGTGTGAGCTGAATTTCTGCACCAGTGTATTATCCGTCGGAGTGACCGGCTAGCCGGACATCGGAGATTTTCCCGGTGACGGCAGACCAGGCAACGGTTTCCGGACTGGCAATATGGGTTCGGGTTTGCGGGCCCTGCCGTCCTTCAAAGTTGCGGTTGGTGGAAGAAATTGTTCGTGCCTGTTGACCAAAGCCTTCGCCGCCTGCAAAAAAACACATTGAGCAGCCGGACTCGCCCCATTGAAAGCCCGCCTGTTTAAATATTTTATCAAGGCCTTCGGCCTCTGCGTGTTGCTTTACCTGAGTGGAGCCGGGTATGCAAATCGCCCTGACCCCCTGAGCTACTTTGCGGTTCTGCAGAATATTTGCAGCACGGCGGAGGTCGCTTAGGCGGCTGTTGGTGCAGGAGCCGATAAATGCAACATCGATACGCAGATCGGTCAGGAATTGCCCGGGGGTCAGCCCCATATAGGCGAGCGCTTTTGTCTGTGAAGAATCGGTTTGACCGTTGCTGTTGGCAGGCGGGGGAACCGCTGTGTCAACCGGTATCGCGTGTTCCGGACTTGTGCCCCAGGAAACAGCAGGCGCCAGAGTGCTGGTGTCCAGAGTGATCTCGCTGTTGAATTCAGCGCCGGGGTCGCTCGCAAGTGCGAGCCATTGCTGTTGTGCAGATTCCCTGTGTTGCGCTGCCGCACCGAACGGACGCCCGTCGACGTACTCCAGGGTTTTATTGTCGGGTGCAATAACAGCCGTGAATGCACCGAATTCTACAGCCATGTTACACAAAGTCAGGCGCTGCTCTATATCCATTGCGGTTACCACCGGACCGGAAAATTCTATAACGTGGCCCACAGCATGTGCGGCGCCGTATTGCGCAATCAAATGGATAATAATATCTTTTGCGGTAAGCCATGCCGGCTTAGCGCCGTCTAAATTGATCCGCATTTGCTTTTGCGCCTTTATCCGCAGGGTTCTGGTTGCCAGGGCGTGCTCGCAATCAGTAGAGCCGATTCCCCAGGCCAGTGCTCCAAGCGCTCCGAGCGTGCAGGTGTGGCTGTCGGGGCAGACCATAGTGATGCCGGGCAGGGCTATACCCTGTTCAGGGGCAATCACGTGAACAATGCCCTGACGCGGATCATCTATATCAAAAAAATTTAGTTTCAGTTCGCGTGCCTGTTTTCGCATCGCACTGATGAATACCTCGCCGCCCGGCATACGCGAGATCTGCGGACGCCCCGGTGTGGTATCGGCAATGTGGTCTATGGTGCAGAAAACCGATGACGGGTGAGCAACGGCGCGGTTGTCGTCGATCAGGTTGTTGAGTGCAATGGTGCCGGTGCGCTCATGCAGCATAATGCGATCGATTAAAACCAGTGAGGATCCGTCGTCAAACTGTTTTATCTGGTGCGCTTGCAGTAGTTTATCGAACAGTGTCTGTGCGCGGTTGGCGGTTACCGCATGAGCCATCACGCAACAATACCGCTATTGATCAGTGACTGGATTTTTTTATCGTCGTATCCGAGTTCGCTGAGCACAGTGCCGGTATTGCCTCCGGCCGTCGGCGGGTGCTGGTTCAGTGTGGCCCGCTGGCCGTTTATTTCTACCGGCAGTTTTGGCAGTAACACTGATTTATCCGGTTCCTGAGGGTCTGGTTCCGGCAACTTTATTGAATGCAGACCATTGTGCTGCAGGTGCGGATTGTCTTTCAGTTCCTCAGGTTTGCTGATCGGGGCAAACGGTAAGCCGGCTTCTGTCAGTCTGGCTTCAAGGGCGTCGTTCGACAGCGCTATAAACAGCGTTTTCAGGTAGGGGATGATTTCGTCACGCAGTATTACTCTGTCTTTATTTTTCCGGTATTTGTCGTTGTCGTGCCAGTGCGTCAGCTTGAATACTTCGCAGAACCTCTGCCATTGTCCGTCACTGACGACGCCGACAAACATCTGCGCATCGGCGGTTTCAAAAACATCGTAAACCGCCCAGGCTGATGTGCGCGCAGGCATTGGTGCGGCTGGTATGCCGGTCACGGCGTGCTGCGCCATGTGCTGGCCGACCAGAAATACCGTGGTTTCAAATAGAGCCGAAGTCACCTGAGCGCCTTCACTGGTTTGCGTGCGGCTGAGCAGCGCCGACAAAATACCGATCACGCCGAACATTCCGCCGGTTATATCGATCACCGATGAACCCGCTCGCAGCGGTCGGCCGGGCGGGCCGGTCATATACGCAAGCCCGCCCATCATCTGTGCGACTTCGTCCAGTGCGGTGCGTTGCTCGTACGGACCACTGAGAAAGCCTTTGGACGACTGATAAATAATACCCGGGTTTATTTTTTTAGCATCGTCGTAGCCAAAGCCCAGTTTATCGAGCGCACCGGGACGGAAGTTTTCGATCATCACATCGGCGCTGGCGAGCAGATCACGGATTACCTGCCGGCCTTCTTCGGTTTTAATATCGAGGCAGATACTTTTTTTATTGCGGTTGAACATCGCAAAGTACCCTGCGCCAGAGCCCGGAAGTGAACGGGTTTTGTCTCCTCCTATGGGCTCGATCTTGATGACTTCTGCTCCCAGATCCCCCAGTATCATTCCGACTGACGGCCCCATCACCATGTGTGAAAATTCGATAACCCGGATATTCTGGAGAAATTGCATAGCAGCCCTGTGTGCGCTTGTTTATTGTATTCTAAAGCGATTGCTGCTTGCACCAGGCAAGCATGATAGGCAAAACTCGGTAGACCAAACATCAGTATACCGGTGCGGTCAGGCAAACTACAGGTGAGTGCGTTGAGTAACAGCGATAATATCAGCACAGGCTGCAGCAGCGCAGGTAAGGGCAGTTCTGTTGACGTGATAATCAGTGAGGTGGGGCCGCGTGACGGGCTGCAGAGTATCGATCAGTGCGTAGATATCGACACCAAAAAACGCTGGATTACAGCTGAAGCTGCAGCCGGCGTACGCGAGATTGAAGTGGGCTCGTTCGTCAACTACAAACTGCTGCCGCAAATGTGTGATACCGCCGAAATGGTCCGCCATGCGTGCGGCATAGAGGGGCTCACTGTCGCTGTGCTGGTTCCTAACCTGCGAGGAGCGGTGGCAGCCATAGAAGCTGGAGCGCACAAGATATCCATACCGGTGTCGGCCAGTGAAACGCATTCGCAAAAAAATGTACGGCGCACTCATGCGCAAATGATTGATGAAGTCAGGGCGATTCGCCAGCGTATTGAAGAGCTTCCGAAAGCTCAGCAACCCTATTTTGAAGCCGGAATTGCCACCGCATTCGGTTGCTCGATTGAAGGGCATGTGCCGTTGAGCAAAGTGGTTGAACTGGCTGGCTTGCTGATTGGAGCCGGTGCTGAAGAGGTGGGGCTGTCCGACACCACAGGCTATGCCAACCCGCAGATGATACGTGAACGCATCAGGGCAGTGCACTGCGCTGTTGGCAGCGATAAACTCACCGGCGTGCATTTGCACAATACCCGTGGGCTCGGACTTGCCAACGCGGCGGCGGCTATAGATGAAGGGATTACCACCCTGGACTCGTCACTGGGCGGGCTCGGCGGCTGCCCCTTTGCTCCCGGCGCCAGTGGCAATGTGGTGACCGAGGATCTGGTGTTTATGGTTGAATCCATGGGGCTTTCCACCGGCATCGATCTCGATAAACTGGTGCAGGTGCGGTCTATTCTGAAAGCCGGTATTGCAGAAGAACCGCTCTACGGATTTATACCCGATGCCGGCGTACCGGTGGGATGGGCAGACACCCACGTGTGATGCAGATAAACCAGGGGCTGGATGGTAAGCCCGATGTATTTCTCCACAGAGTGATACACTGATTGTCTGAGTCTTTCACCTGTTGTTACTGATTGGGGTTTAGCGATGAAACTACTGGTATTTCAGCATATCGACTGCGAGCATCCCGGCTCCCTGCGAGAATTTCTTGCTGCCGACGGAATAGACTGGCGGGCGGTGAATCTGCACAACGGTGAGGCTATTCCGAAACTCGATGACTACGATGCCTTATGGGTGATGGGCGGGCCAATGGATGTCTGGGATATAGAAGAATGCCCGTGGCTGATCGCTGAAAAAGCGGCTATTCGCGAGTGGGTCGGCGTCAGCATGAAGCCGTATCTGGGCTTGTGTCTAGGGCACCAGCTACTAGCTGATGCCATGGGCGGAACCTGTGGCCCGCAGCGACCGGCAGAGATTGGCATTATGAATGTGGAGCTGACTGAACAGGGTCGGGCAGATGCCTTGTTTCAGGGCACCTCCGCGGTACAACCGTGCTTGCAATGGCATTCTGTGCGGGTTGCACAGGAGCCTGAAAATACCACGGTTCTGGCCAGTTCCCGCGACTGCCGTGTGCAGGCCATGCGGGTTGGTACCAATGCGTGGTCCATGCAGTACCATGTCGAAGTGGAACCCGATACCGTAAAAAACTGGGGGGAGGTGCCGGCCTATCACCAGGCGTTGCTGAATTCACTTGGTGCAGACGGGATCAACGTGATGCAACAGGGTGCCGATGAAAACATGCAGGTGTTTACCCGCTCTGCCGAAACCATCTATAAAAATTTCATGAGTGCTATTCGCTAAGGCAATCGATCAGTCATGACAACCGAATCACAGCAGCAGAACGCACTTGGCCAGCCGATAGGTTTTTCGCTTGATCAATGGAAGGCACCGCCGTTTCCACCGGCTACTGCAATGCACGGCCGTTTCTGTCGGGTGGTCCCGCTCGATGTGGAAGCGCATGCAGGTGACCTGTTCGATGCGTTTATAAAAGATGCGCAACACGGTAACTGGACCTACCTTCCCTATGGTCCGTTCGCGGCGCTGGAAGAGTTCAGGCAGTGGCTTGAGACGGTATCGACAAACAGCGACCCGATGTTCCATAGCGTAGTTGATCAGCAAACCGGTAAGGCAGTCGGTGTCACCAGCTACTTGCGTATTCAGCCTGATATCGGCTCTATTGAAGTCGGGCATATCCATTTTTCACCGTTACTGCAAAAGCGGCCGATGGCGACTGAAGCCATGTACCTGATGATGAGGCGCGTCTTTGATGAACTCGGCTACCGGCGTTATGAGTGGAAATGCGATTCGCTCAATCAGCCCTCACGAAATGCGGCGCAGCGATTAGGCTTTTCGTACGAAGGTTTGTTCCGACAGGCAGCGTTGTACAAATCGAGGAACCGGGATACCGCCTGGTATTCAATAATCGATTCCGAGTGGCCTGCACTTAAAAAAGCCTTTGAACGCTGGCTTGCACCTGAAAATTTTGATTCCCGCGGCAGCCAGCAGGCAAGCCTTGTTTCATTCAGGGAATAACATAGACCCCGGGCTGTATGTCGCTGACTGCAAAGGCCACTTGCTGATATACTGCTATCTAGTTTGATAACAGGTTTTATCGCGAGTGGATATACAACCGGGGGCAGACGAAACAGCGACTACGTCAACGACGCAGCGTGTGGCTATCGTGTTGCGACAACTGCTGATAACCGGTGAAATAAATCCCGGTGAGCGGCTGAAGGTAGAATCGCTTAAAGCTCGCCTGAATGTTGGTGCATCTCCTATTCGTGAGGCACTGAGTCTGCTCACCTCAGACCAGTTAGTCGAGCGTATTGACCAGCGAGGGTTTCGAGCAGCACCTATCAGTGAAGCGAATTTCAGTGAAATACTCACCTTGCGCTGCAAGCTTGAAGCAATGGCGCTTCGCTCCAGTATAGAGCGGGGTCAAACGCACTGGGAGGAGCAGCTGGTGCTGTCGCACCACCGCCTGGCGCAGGCTGAGCGCAGCAATATAAAAGAGTGGGAAATCCAGCATAAGGCGTATCACCGTTCGTTGATAGATGCCTGTGACTCACCCATATTATTGCGTTTCTGTGATCAGCTGTACGATCTGAATATTCGTTACCGCTATCTGGCACTTAAGTCAAAAATCTATAAAAAACGCAATGTAAGTGATGAGCACCAGCGTATCATGGAAGCGGCAGTAGCCCGTGATGCAGATACCGCATCACGCCTACTCGAAGAGCACTATAGAAGTACCGGTGATTATCTGGCCGGTCAGATGGCGGCATTCGCAGAATAATAATTATTTTTCTGATGAAAGAATAATATCGAAATCAACACGCGAGAAATCGGCGTCAACCTTGCCCGATAGTGCGAGGCCTTCGCTTGGGAAGTCAGCGGCTTTTTGTGGTTTGTAGGTCATGACCAGATCATCCCTTACGCCAAATACAGTGTCCTGATCGAGATAGGGATCATCGTCCGGGAATACTTCGGTGACCAGGGGCTGGAAGCCTTCAGCTTTAACAATATAGTGCAGGTGCGAGGGGCGCCACGGATGTCTGCCGGTAGCGTTCAGCAATTTACCAACCGGGCCATCGGTGGGTACGGTATAGCTGACAGGTCGGACGGTAGTAAAGCGGTATAAGCCATTGGCTTCGGTGGTGAACAAAGCGTGAAAGCTGTATTCATCCTGTTCCGGATCCTGAGAGGAGTACAGGCCGTTAGGGGCGGTCTGCCAGATGTCGAGGGTAGCACCGCCTATCGGGTTGCCGTCGGTGTCGCATACTTTGCCTTGCACCAGAATAAGCTCGCCTTCGTAGTCGCCCCGTAAATCGGTGCCCATCGGGAATGCGGGTGCGTTGGATATATGAAACGGCCCAAGTACACTGGAATTGGTACCAGCCTCGGAAGAATTGATCATATCGACCAGCGATGACAGCCCCAGCACATCAGACAGCAGAACAAACTCGTCGCGTTGTGGTGTGGTGATCCGCCCGGCTTCCCGCAGGATATCGAGGCCCTGGTTCCACTCGGCGTGCGTCAGTTTGGTCTCGCGCGCGAAGTCGTGCAGGTGGCGTGCAAGGCTCTCCATGATTTCCCGCAGCCTGGGATTGGTGTCGTCGCCAAAATAACCGAGAAATGTATCGGTCAGGTTATCCTGGGTAACATTGCGCATGGCAGTATCCTTTAAGTTTAGTGCCGGTTAAATAAGTGCCAGGCTGAGCTGAGGAAATCGTATCAGCAAAAACAGCACAAAGAGCATGACGGCCGCAAACGGCAGTGCGCCGAGGAACACATCTTTGAGTGTAATTCGGTCGTCGTTAAGTGTGGATTTTATAACAAAGCAGCTTATCCCCAACGGTGGGGTGAGCAAACCTATTTCAGCGCCGACTACGGTGACAATACCGAACCACACCGGGCTGAGTCCGAGCGGCTCGATCAACGGCAGAAACAGTGGTACCACAATCAGTATAATTGATGCGGTATCAAGCAGGGTGCCTAGAAATAACATGAGCAGAACGTAGAGAAACATAATGGTGGCGAAGCTGAATTGATTTTCAGCGATGATATCGCCAAGCTCATTGGGTACGCCGGCGAGGCCGAGCATGCGGCTGTAAATTGAAGCCGAGGTGATTAGAAACAATATGGCGGCGGTGATGTGTCCGGTTTCGAGCAGCGTTTCCCAGAATGCTTTCCAGGTCATCCGTCTGCGTAGCAGGGCGAATAGAAGCCCGATAGCCGCACCCGTAGCGCCCGCTTCAACTGGTGTAAGCCAGCCGGTATAGATGCCACCCAGTACCAGCGCGATCAATGTAACCAGAGGGCCGGTTTTTAGCAGGATGTCTATTCCTGAAAGCCGGTCAGCCTCCTGAAATACGCGGCCACCAACGAACCCCGGGGTGAATCGGGCGGCAAACCAGATTGCGCCAAGGTAGGCGAATGCTAGCAACAGACCCGGGATAACGCCGGCCAGAAACATTTCACCGACCGATTGCTCTGCAACAAAAGAATAGATGATCAGCATGGCTGATGGCGGGATAATCATGCCCAGCACCGATGAGCCGGCAACCACACCAACAGCGAAACGGGGGTTGTAATCGTAGCGCAGCATTTGTGGCACAGCCACGGTTGAAAACACCGATGCGGAAGCGATAGACGATCCGGTTACGGCAGCAAACACCGCGTTAGCGCCCACTGTTGCCATACCGATGCCGCCTTTGACCCTGCGAAAACCGGCATTCATGACTTCATAGATATCGGCACCCATACCGGCTTTAGATACCACCAGCCCCATGAAGGTAAACAGCGGTATGGTGGCAAAGGTATATTCCATTACGCTATCGCCGAGCGCAATTTTCAACAGATTTACGGCGAGGTCAAAGTTGTCTCTCATTAACCAGATAGAGACAAATGACACCATGCCGAGGGCGACAGGAATATAGACGCCCAGATAAATTAGAACAATAATCGCAGCGACTGACGCGAAACCGATTTCAAATGGGCTCATGCGTCAGTTATGTTCCGTGTGGATTTATCGGGGATGATGCTCTTACAGACAAACAACAGGGTACACAGTATCGCAGAGAGCACGATAACCAGTTTCACCGGCCACCAGGGTGCGGTGAACACTCCGGGTACGCCGAAGAAATCTTGGCTCTCCCACATTTCGGTAAATTCCGGCCACATCGCATAGACAATTAAGCCCATGAATACGAAAGAGAGGGAGTCAATCAGGCGCTGTAGAATACTGGAAAGCCGGGGATACCGTTTGCCTGTCAGCAGCAGGAATCCGTCAGAACGAGTGAGGCGATTAACCCGGACTACATCGGGCAGCTGCAGAAAGACTATAAACACCAGCGAGAATTGCACAATTTCTACCGCACCCATGAAGGGTGCGGAGAAAACGCCGCGCGCGACGACATCGTAGTTTACAACGGCAACCAGACCGAGCACAGACAGCGTGCCGACGGCGTTAAACGCCGTCGCTGTTTTTCCTGCCAGCTGTTTTATCGTGGCTAGTAGTGTACACACGCTGGTTGTCCGAGTTGCCTGATACTGGTGTTTTACGACTCTAGAGCTCAGAGGCCCAGTCTCGCAACGGAGTGAAACCGGCTGCTTTGAGTTTCCCCATATAGGCATTCAGCATATCGGTGCCGGGCTCACCTTTATCGTCGAGGTCTTTGGCCCAGCCGACGGCGATATTGGGCATACCATCGGCCCACGCCTGTCGCTCGGCCGGATCCATGTCGGTGACAGTACCACCCGAAGCGGCATAGGCCTCACGGCTGGCTTTGGCGCGATCCATGGCGACACTGGCGATATGATCGCGGTACTCTACGGCTACTTCCTGCAGTACGTTCTGTACTTCTTCCGGTAGTTTTTTCCAGAAATCTTTGTTTACCGTAACGGTTTTAGAATTTACTGCGCCCAGATCAGCCTTCAGCATATGCGGTGCAACTTCAGCAATTTTGAAGGTTTTGGCAGCTTCCGGCCAGAGCATGGCATGATCGACGAGCCCGGTCTGCAGCATGCTGTAGAAGTCAGTCAGTCCTCCGCGCACGCCGACAGCGCCATTGATGCCTTCAAGGTAGCGCATGTTCATTCCAGCGCCAGCTACTTTGCTGCCTTCAAGGTCTTTTAGTGTGGTGATTGGTTCGCGACTGAGCATCTGGTAGGTATCGAGTACCACACCGGTTGCCAGGTATACCTGGTTCTGCTTGTCGAATTCCTTTTGCATGGTGGGGAATTCGCGGGCGATTTCATCAACCGCTTTGGCCACAGCGCGTGCGTCTGCTGCGATAAACGGTGTAACAGCGGACAACGCCTGACTGGGCAGCTTTGACGAGTGAAATATTGTTGTTACTATGCCTATATCTCCAAGGCCGAGCTTCACACCTTCCAGTACCCCTTTAGGTTTTACAATAGAGCCGCCATAGCTTTCCTGCCAGTCCATTGCGTAGTTGCCGGTGGCGGCAAGGCGCTTGTCGACTTCCGGAATAAAAAAACCACTGAACTCCTTGACCCACATTGCCTTGGCAGGGTAACCGTCGATGACTACCGCCTTGATGGTCTCTGTGGCCATTGCAGACTGCGCAAGAAGCATAGACAACGCCAGACCTGCAGCGTTTCTGATAACATTTTTTCTCATAGCGTATTCCTCTAGTTTTATTTAACTCTACAAAAAACTGCAGACTTCACTAAATGCGAAACGTGGCAGCTTGCCGAACAGCGCGGTTTCATCGGCATAGCCAATGTTACACAGAAAGTTTGATCTCAACGTAGTGCCGGCAAAAAACTCTTCGTCGACAATTTCGTTGGAAAAGCCGGACAGCGCTCCGACATCGAGGCCCAGCGAGCGGGCCGCAATCATGAAGTAGCCGCCTTGCAGCGTGGAATTTCTGAAGGCCGTATCGTAGATGTACTGATCTTTTCCTTTGAAAAAGCCGCGTCTGTCTTCATGTGGAAACAAAAAGGGTAGTTTCTCCCAGAACGCCAGGTCAAACGCGATAATTGCCGTTACCGGCGCGTTCATAACCTTTGGGATGTTTTTTTCCTTGAGCGATTTAGCCAGACGCTTTTTACCTTCTTCCGAGGTAACAAACGTGTACCGCGCCGGGCAGGTGTTCATGCTGGTCGGGCCGGCGGCGGTAATCTGGTAGATCGTTTCGAGCGTTTGCGTACTGACCGGCCGGTCGGACCAGGCGTAGTGTGATCGAGCGTTACGTAAAATGACATCGATTGAGTCGTCGTCTAGGACAGATTTTTTTTCGCGAAGTTGCTGTACCTGTAACCGGGCCGCTTCTCTGGCTTCGTCGCTCGACACATCGAACGGTTGATCCGATGAACTCATTGAGCGATTCCGCCGTCCTGTAGTGATTCCTCTGCAACCACCGGACTTGCGCAAATGCCAATTCCCTCAATTTCTATTTCGATGGTTTCACCGGGGCGCAGCCAGCGTTGTGGCTTGCGCGCGTGACCGACACCGGGAGGCGTGCCCATGGCGATCATGTCACCGGGTTCGAGTGTTGCAAACTCAGATAACGTAGCCAGTGTTTTATCGACCGGCCACAGCATCTCGCTGGTGCTGGCTGATTGCAGAATCTCCGATCCCACACGCGATTCTATTTTCAGACCGCTCGCACCAAGCGGTAGTTCGTCGGGGGTAACTACGTGCGGGCCAACCGGACCGGTGGCGTCGAAGTTTTTACCCGGTGTCCATTGGTGGGTTTTGCGCTGGTAGTTGCGAACCGATCCGTCGTTGAAAATAGAGTATCCAAACACGTGGGATAGCGCGTTTTCTTCGGCGATATGCTTGCCACGCTTACCGATGATTACCATTAACTCGGCTTCGTAGTCGAGCTGCTCGGAACAGCTCGGACGGATCATCGGTTCGCCGGCGGCCATCATTGAATTCAGCCCGCGCATAAACAGCGCTGGGTATTCGGGTACATCGTAACCGCCTTCTTTAATATGATCGGTATAATTGAGGCCAAGGCAGATTATTTTGCCCGGGCGAGCCACCGGCATTGCAGGTGTGATGCTCGCTAACTGCACAGACTCCGCACTGTCTATAAGCTCTAATACCGGATGCTCTGCGCCGGGGTGGCTGATCAGCCCCATCAGGTCGGCACCGATCGAAGGATCCAGAGCGGTCAGATTGATCGCTTTGTCATCCTGAACCGCAAAAACAGAGGTTTGCGTTGGATTTCGGCCCTGAGAGTAACCCACCATGTATCGCATGCTAATGTCCTTCGAATAAGATACCTAACTATCAACGATTATTTGGTGTATTGTCAAATAATATCGATATTTAAGGAGGCACATCATGCCAGCGTGGAAAGACTACAAAAAAGCCGCTCAAGAGCGCGGATCGCTTGCACTTGAACTTTATGTGGTTGAGACCACAGCGGTTAAGCCGGAGCAGCTGCAGCAGGTATTGCCCTCGCATCTGCAATATCAGGCGGAGCAGGAGCAGCGTGGTTCGCTGGCATTTGCCGGGCCGTTGTCAGATGAAACGGGCGAGCAGATGAACGGCTCCGGTCTGATTGTGTATCGAGCGGAATCTCTGGAGGCTGCACGTGCGCTGGCCGATGCTGATCCGATGCACTCAAGCGGAACACGTACTTATACCCTGCGGCGCTGGCTGGTCAATGAGGGTAGTTTGCAACTGGATGTAAAGCTGTCGGCACAATCAGTTCGGCTTTAGCCCGTATTACTCACGGGATTGACAGAATCTCACTTGATCTTTGATTCCACCGAGAATTTTTCTCTTGCAAACATCAGTAAGTATTAGATGCGAGAAAAAAATCCACGGTGAAATCCCCTGGTGTGAATAGATCAGGTTGGCGCGATATCCTCGCCACCCCATAAATAATGCGGATCAGACTGAGGCTCAGGCTGGCGCAATTTGCTTTAGCCTGGGTGTTTCATTGCCTGATCGGCTTATCGCAGTTGTTTCTATACTATGTCTGAACAGGGATGACAGTGTCTCCTCTATTGCTTCCGGCCGTTGCGGTCGGGAAATACCAAAACCCTGCAATTCATGCACGCCGCGCTTATGCAGAATGTCCCGGGCCTCCTCTGTTTCTATACCTTCGGCAACACAGGTAATATCCAGCGCGCTGGTCATATCGATAATAGATGCGATCAGCTGCTGGCGCAGTGGATCATTCTCTATGCCTTCGATAAACGAGCGGTCTATTTTCAGTTTGTCGAGGGGCAGTGACCACAAATACGACAGCGAGGAATACCCTACGCCAAAATCATCGATAATCAGCAGCAGGGCGCTGCTAGCCAGTTTTTCCAGACAATCGCGCGCTTTACCAGTTGTTGAGATCAGTTCGGTTTCCACAAATTCTATCCCGAGGCGGCTATCCATAGCGGGATAGACGGCGCGTATATCTTCGAACAATCCGGCTCCCAGATGCATAGGTGAGATATTTACATTGACGGTGAGCGTGGAAAACTGCGGGTGAACAGACCATTTATTTAAAAGGTCTGCAGCACACTGAAGTGCTTTTCGGCCCAGGTCTATAATGAGCGATGTCTGCTGTGCTATGGGGATAAACTCCGCCGGGCTGATGAAGGATCCGTCTGCCTGTGGCCAGCGGGCCAGCAGCTCAACGGCCAGCGGTTGGGTATCGCTGGTACGTACGATAGGCTGACACCAGAAGATAATTTCATCGTCATCCATTGCTTTGCGAAAACGCTCTTCAAGCTCAACGCGCTGGATAGTCTCCTGGCGGGTGGCATTATCGTAAAGCCACAGCGATGATTTTAAATCACGCTTACTGCGATACATGGCAATATCAGCTTCTGCAAGCCAGTCCGATGCACTGATTCCGGTATAGTGCAGGGCTATTCCAATCGATGCTCGAATGTCCTTTTTACGGTGTTTGTATTCTACCGGGCGACTGATGGCAGCGAGCGTAATTTCAAGAATTTCGCACAATTGAGTATGCGGATGAAAGGGTAGAATTGCGGCATATTCGTCGCCGCCTATTCTTGCGATAATTGAGCCTTGTGGCAGTGACTGGCGCAGCCTTTCACCGGTTTTCGATAACACCTGATCGCCAAAGCGGTGACCCAGTGTATCGTTAATCAGTTTGAAGTCATCGAGATCAATTATCGCCAGGGATTGCTTGCGCGGGCTTTGCAGCACGGTTTCTATGCAATTGATAAAACCATGCCGGTTGAGCAACCCGGTCAGGCTGTCGTGCGTTGCGCCGTACTCGCTTTCAGATCGCAAGCGTCGCAATTCCATAGCGCTGTGTACATTTACCTCGGTTGTGGTCAGCAGAAATATTGCCCACAGCAGAACCACAGTGGCCGGTGCCCATTGCGCATTCAACAGGCAGGCGCCGGTATAGGAAAAAGCTATAACAACCAGCATGGTGGAACGCAGACGATGCTGGCGGGGGTACAGGTTTGCCGAGGCAGCCAGAGCGCCCGTTACGGCCAGCATTGCGCAAATCAACATAGCCTGCTCAAGAGGAATTCCTATCGCATGCGGGTTGAACCACGGCAGAGATGCAAAGCCGATAGACCAGGTAACCAGGGTGATCATATTCCACTGACGGGCTTTTTTTTCCAGTCCCTCCAACTGGCGGCGAAGTGATACAATCAGCGTCAGGCAGATGGGAAACTGAGCAAGACCCCAGATTACCAGTGCGGCTTTCGGTAAATTGGAGTGCCAGAATATAACAGGTAGCAAGACGCCAATAGACGCAATACAAATAGCGCTGATGGTCCGGTGCTGACCTCTGCGTTCCAGTAGTTTTTCTTGTTCGACGGAGGGTAGTTTATTATCCATGGTCACCTTGCTGATTGCTGTGACTTCCGATGCCAGTGCATCGTCATTAATCCGTTAAGGCATGTCATTTTTATGCGCTGCATATGCGGCAGAGCGGCTGACATAGCAAATGGTGTGCCTACTGCTGCGTAGCAATGAGATTGTGCGTAAAATACTTGTTTTTAGTGTGTTTTTTGTAGTTTCCAGTTATGTAGGTAGTAGTGAAAATTAGTATTTGGAATGGTGAAATAGCTGCTGATGCACTGAGTCGTTTTGCAGGCGCCAGGTGAAGTTTTCCTGACGGATATATCGAAAGAAGGTAGGGAAGTGACAGATTACACTGTAGAAGATCAGGGCCAGGCTCCGCGTGGAGTGATCGAACTTAAGCGTTATGGCATGGAGTTTCACGGTCGCGGCGGCGAGTACTTTAAGATCTGGGTTGTTAATATCCTTCTGTCTGTAGTTACGCTTTATATATACTCGGCGTGGGCAAAAGTACGGACTCGTCGGTATTTCTATGGAAATACTTTGCTTGATAAAAGCGCCTTTGGTTATCACGCAACCGGCAAACAACTGGTACTGGGCCGATTAATCGGCCTGGTGCTTTTTGTCATTGTGGTGATGGCAGAATCGCTGGGGCCGCGGATTGTCGGCGTTGTGTATCTGCTGTTGCTGTTGTTAGCGCCCTGGGCAATATGGCGTTCCACGCTGTTCAATGCTCGAGTCAGCAGCTACCGGAATATTCGCTTCGGCTTTAACGGTGGGCTGGGTAAATTCTACTGGTATCTGCTTGTGCTGCCGTTTTTGCCGTTGGTTCTAATGGCTGTATGCGCAGGTTTGCTTTATGTGTCGGGATTGCTGCCAACGGCTGATACGCTATTGTTTTTCATTGCCGTGCCGGTTGTAGCCGGATTTGCTCTAATGTACCTGCTGGCGCCTTACGTACACTGCAAGCTTAGTCAGTTTACTGTTGATCATTACCGATATGGTAAAGCAGACTTTGATACGCAATTAAAGCCAGGTCGCTATTACTTGATTACGCTGAAGAGTCTTGGGATATTGCTGTTCATCTGGGGTCTGTTATTGGCAACGGGCTATGTAATAACGCTCATTGACAGTAGCTGGCTGGATGTAGATTCCCTTTTTGTAAAAGACGGAGAGCCGGGTTTGAGTTTCTACCTTGCTATGGGTATCGGCTACGTCGTGTTCCTTGTGACTATTTATCTGGCTATTGCCTTTTATCAGGCGAGAGTCAGAAATTATTTATTTCAGAGAACCCTGCTGGCAAAAGAGGTGCAGGTAGATTCATCCGTCGGGGCCAGAGGTCTGCTTTGGCTGACACTATCCAATACCCTGCTAATAGTTTTTACTCTGGGACTCGGCTACCCGTGGGCCGCTGTGCGCAAAGCGCGTTATTTTGCAACGAATACATCTGTCTGGACGGCCCATTCGCTAACCGGGTTTGTAGCCGATCAGCAACGTCAGGTGTCTGCGATGGGAGAGGAAATCGGGGACGCCCTCGATATGGATCTGGATATTGGGATCTAGGAGCCTGTCTGAGAATGAAGATCTACTGCGGATGCGATCTTTTGGCCAGCTATTGCGATCGATTTAGTTGAATATGAATAACTATTCGCCCAAATCGATCCCAATACCTGACTCAAAATAT
>MDLA01000156.1 GCA_001730015.1 Chromatiales bacterium (ex Bugula neritina AB1)
ATGAAAAATGCGGGCTAGGAGCTTGTCTGAGAATTGGGATCGTAGCGAGGGCGCGAGATTTTAGGTCGGGTATTTCGATCGATTGAGGCGAATAGTTATATTCATATTTAACGAATATTGATCGGAATATCTGGCTAAAAGATTGCGACCGCAGTAGATCCTCATTCTCAAACAGGCTCCTACGTAACTGCAGGAGTTGGTTAATCGGTGTTTTTTATCAGATCAACCAATGGTTTTAGATCCGGGTTAGCGGCCAGATACTTAGTGTAGACAGGTTCCATCGCTGACTGAAAAGCACTCTTGTCTGGAATTTCGTTAAACTTGACACCAGCGGCCATCACTTTTTCCCGGCTGGATATGGCGCGGGACTCCCACAGCTCACGTTGCAGATCAGCGGACTCGCGTGCTGCCTGCTTCACCATCGCTTGATCATCAGCGGACAGTGCGCCGTATACGTCTGCGTTGATGCACACACATTCAGGAATGATAAGATGTTGTGACAATGAATAGTAGCCGGCTACTTCGAAGTGTCCGGTGGACTCATAACTGGGCCAGTTGTTCTCAGCGCCATCGACTACACCGGTTTTTAGCGATTGATAAACCTCGGAAAATGCCATTGGCGAGGGGTTTCCGCCCATTGCCGATATCATGCCGGAGTAGAGGTCGTTGTTCATTACACGTACCTTCATGCCAACGACATCTTCAGGAGATGTAACGGGTTTCTTTGAGTTGTAGAAGGAGCGAGCTCCTGAGTCATACCAGGCCAGCGCAACCAGGCCTTTCTTGGCCATACCGGCGCTGATTTGCTCACCAGCCTCACCATCGAGTGCGCGATGCATATGGCCCATGTCTTTGAAAATAAAGGGAAGTGATACCACGTTGGCCTCGGGCGCAATGGGTCCAATGGGCCCCAGGTTAAAGTTGCCAATTTCCAGCCCGCCAATACGAACCTGCTCAATACCATCTGGCTGGCTGCCGAGAACGCCTGAATGAAACATTTTAAGGGTGATTTTGCCACCGGACCGCTCGTCGAGCAATTCAGCGAATTTGTCCATTGCGACAGTGTTCGGATAGTCTGGCTTGTGAATATTCCAGCCTTTCCATTCGGCTGCCTGTACGGCTGTTGACAGACCAAGGCATAGTGCAGCGGATACCAGTGGCGATAGTAATCTATTTGAAATTATCACAATATTCCTCCAGTTTTGTGAAACGCTATCAGAAATAGCCTCGATCATCAGAGCATCGAACGGGATTGTAGTCAAGCGAAACAGAGATCAAATCAGGTGGGCAATCTACTTTCCCTGGAACTGCGGCTTGCGCTTTTCCATAAACGCCTTACGACCTTCTATATAATCTTCAGATGCGAAGCAGGCGGCGACCATATCATCACAGCGCTCCAGATCGCGAGCGCCTGGGTCCGGGGGCATCACCTGAGTGGCAATGTATTTCATCGTGCGGATAGTCAGCGGTGCATTAGCAGCAATATTGTCAGCAAGCTCAGTTACACGAGTAAGCAGATCCTCTTCAGCGACCACCTCCTGTACCAGACCCGATTGCAGAGCTGTTTCTGCATCTATAGGACTGGCAGTGAACATCATCTTTTTGGCTGTCGCTGCTCCTACGGTATTTACTAACCGACGGATAGCATCGAACGGATAGCCAAGCGCCAGTCTGGCCGCTGGCATGGCAAAGCGTGATTTAGCAGATGCAACACGGAAATCGGTGCAGGCCGCGAGATTCAGACCACCTCCGATGCAATGGCCGTTGATCATTGCAATAGTGGGTTTAGGGTAATTCTCAATAAGTTCATAAACCAGCCTGATTCGCGAGTTGTAGTGTTCTGTGGCCTCTCTGGAGCCACGTTCCTTTTCGAACTTTGATATATCTGCACCGGAAACAAATGCTTTGCCACCGGAGCCGGAAAGAACAACAACCCGAACCTGATCGTCTTCGGCAAAGGCCGACAAAGCCACTTCGACCGCATCCCACATTTCCAGCGAAACCGCGTTGTAACGCTCCGGGTTATTAAAAATGACATGACCTGTCGCATTCTCTACCCGGGCTTGTATTTTATTTGTCGGCAATGGCAGTCCGGTCGTCATTCTTCTGTTCCTTATGGTCCGCCAGATGACGGGGGCGTTCGCGGTTTATATATTACTTACCAGATGTTCAACTGTTCAATTGAATTGAGAGTTGCTGTAATGTGATGTCTATTCAATTGAATCAAGCGGAGCCTTTGAAAGTCACACTGATCTGTTTCAATTATAGTGGTTTTGAACAGTGAGCTTCACTTTAACCCGCCTTATTCACGGGATTGACGGAATCCCGCATCAGTTAACCCGCATTATTCGTGGGGTGGCGAGGATATCGCGCGGAGATTTGGTTTCACAGTGGATTTTCTTCTCGCGTCGAGTACTTACTGATATTTGCAAGAGAAAAAATTCTCTGTGGAATCATAGTTCAAGTGAGATCCCGTCAATCCCGTGAATAATACGGGTTAAGTATTCGACGCGCGAAGAAAGTCCACTGTGAAAACCCTTGCCGTGAAAAAATAAGGTCTACGCGATATTCTCACCCTCCCATGAATAATGCGCGTTAAAATTCAAAAAGATCAGTTACAACATCAGGTCAGAACGGGAAAGTAATAAATGAAAATTACGCTGCTGGGAACCGGATCTCCGGTGCCGATGAGTAACCGGGCGAGCTCAGGCTACCTGGTTGAAATCGGCGATGAGATCCTGGTATTTGACCATGGTGCCGGATCACATGAGAATTTTCTCCGCTGTGGATACCGTGCTCAGGATTTAAACACCATATTCTTTACCCACCTGCATTCCGATCACTGCCTGGACTACCCGAGACTGGTACACAGCCGCTGGGATCAGGGGGCGGGACAAATCCCCGAGCTTAAAGTTTATGCACCGTCCTATATGCAGCGCATGACTGACCTGTTGTTTGGTGAGCAGGGTGTTTTTGATTCTGATCTAAATGGTCGGCTAAACTCTGCGGGTAGCCAGCTGGTTTACCAGAATCGGGGCGGCAAACTGCCGAGAAAACGCCCTTCACCTGATGTAACCCCGCTCTACGACGGCTTGATTGTCGAGACAGATAACTGGAAGGTAACGGTCAGAGAGGTCTTCCACCAGCCCGGCTACATCGAACCGTATGGATTGCGTTTGGAAACAGATGAGGGAGTGCTGGTTTATTCAGGTGATACCGGCCCATGCGATGGTATATCCGATCTGGCGAAAGACGCGGATATGCTGATCCACATGTGTTACTTCATTTCCGGCACCTTCACCAAAGGTGACCGTCTGGCATCTTCAGGCCATCTGGAGTGCGCTCAACTGGCGGCTGATCAAAATGTGAAAACACTGGTAGCAACGCATTTCACACCGCAAATGGATGCGCCCGGGGTTAAAGAAAAATGCCTTGGAGAAATGCGGGAGATATACAAAGGGCGGATAGTCTGGGGTGAAGATCTAATGCAACTTTCGCTGCATCCGGATGAAATCCCGCACATGGGCTAACGCGTATTCGCAGACCTGACAGAATCTCACCTGATCTCTACTATCCAAAGAGCATTTTTCTATTGCAGATATCAGCAAGTATTCGAGGCGGGGAGAAAATCTACTGATATCTGCAATTGCCAGAAAAAAATAAGGTCTGCGCGATATCCTCGCTACCCGAGAAGTAAAGCAGGCCGAGGCTGTCTATTTAAAAGTTAGTTAAACCTGGTAATAACCTATGACTAAAATTGCAGTGTTAGGGCTTGGAGAAGCGGGAAGTCTGATCGGATCAGACATCGTAAACACTGGCAAGGCCCAAAACCTTGACTTGCATCTGTATGGCTTTGACCCGGCAGCGGTAGCAACGCCAGCTGGTATAAACCGGATGGCAACCGCAGCAGAAACCGTTTCAAATGCCGACTTTATTTTGTCTTTTACCGGATCGGTAGATGCATTAACGGCGATGAATCAAGCAATTGAGCGGATCCCTGCAACAGCAATTTATGCAGATTTTTCAAGCGCCAGCGCCGGACTCAAACGAGAGCTTGCAAAAAACGCAGAAAGTATCGGGTTTAAATTCTGCGATGTCGCATTAATGGCCATGGTGCCGGGCAACGGCATTAAAACCCCGTCAATGCTGGCAGGCAATGGCGCAAGTCGGTTGCAAAGCTGGATTGCCGCCCTCGGAATGCCCGCGGTTATAGTCAGTGAAAACGCCGGTGATGCTGCCCAACGCAAGCTGTTACGTAGTGTTGTGATAAAAGGGCTTGCCGGTTTGCTGATCGAAGCATTGCAGGGTGCGAATCAGGCAGGTTGTCAGGATTGGCTCTGGAAAAATTTGATTGACGAGTTCACTGCGATGGATCACACCATGCTGCAAAGACTGGTGCAGGGTACCGGTACACACGCACAACGGCGATTCCACGAAATGGAAGCCGCAGCACAACAGCTTATAGAATCGGGGGTTGAACCGCTGATGACAAAATCAACAGTACAGAGCCTTGACAAGGTGAGGCGCGAGGGTGTGCCAGAGGTACCTGAAGTAGTAGAGGTACCTGAAGTTCAGGGATGAACGTTTTATAGAACGCTAGCGTGGTGGTAGCAGCTTAAACACCCGGCGTGACAGAATATTCCCGAAGTATACTGTCATTAGAATGCGAACAAGGTGGTGAATTGCTACCACTACCGGGTTGAAATTCAGTGATAATGCAATCAGGCTCATTTCAGCCAATCCACCCGCGGCAAAGCTGATGAACATGGCACCGAAATCTGCCGGCACAAACTGTACAAGCACTGCGGCGAACCCGGCAGCCAGGGAAAGCATGTAAACGCCGGCCAGCAAGCCCATGCCCAGACCGCGAATCAGGAGTCGTCGTGAAACCCCCGAGAACTGAGCTCCCAGTGCGGTGCCGACCATGTACTGTGCTGCGTGGCCAAGCCATGGCGGTATATCGATAACCACCACACCCCCGACCGACAACGCCAGCGCGAGCAACAAGGGCCCGAGCATATGCGATACCGGTAAGCGGGTTGCCTGTCCTATAAAAAGTCCGACAAGCGCTATCGAGATGATCATCGCGACGTCGATAAAGTCGTAGTCGACGGCAGCCATCGTCTGACCGGCCAGTGAACCGACAGCATCTCCCTTGATGAACAGAAAGAGCAGCGGCACCGAGGAGACCACCAATATAATTCGAATAAAGTGCTGTGCCGTTACGATACGCAGGTCGGCTCCGGCTTCTTCTGCCAGAGCAGTGGAATCGATAATGCCGCCGGGTAGTGCTGCGAAGTAGGCGTCCAGTTTTTCATAGCCGCCCAGCCCTCGCATAATGGCATAACTGCCACCGTGCGCTAGTAGAATGAAGGGTATCAGGGCCAGGCCGGAAATCCAGAACTGTGGCAATAGAGTTAATAGCTCAGGGGAAAATCGTGACCCGATCATTGCCCCGATAATCGACATGAAAACCAACCGCACCCATCGGGACAATTTCGGCAGGCGTTTTTCAGCGCGCTCGTACCACAGAACAAAGCACGCCGCTCCAAAAATGCCGCCGAGCATAAACGGCATGGGCACACTGATAAGAAAAGCCGCAAAACCGCCGAGTAAGCCAAAGGCAAAGATGGGCAGGAAGCGGATATCCATACCGGCCACGAAGAGTCTTACTGCTCCGCGGCTTTTCTACTGCTGTAGGTCGACCAGCTGCGAAAGACAATAACGGCAGCACCTATAATCAGGAAGATTGGTGCGTAAGAGAACTTGCCCTGGTACTCAAAGCTTGTAAATATCAAAAAGCCTTTGTTTGAGATGATCATGGATTGCCGGAATGCTTCCTCCATGCTTGACGTCAGCACAAAAGCAATAATAAAAGCTGCTGCAGAAAAATTGGTTCGCCGCATGGCGTAGCCGATTACCCCGAACAGCAACGCGAAGCCAACGTCCCAGATTGAAGCGCGTGAGGAATAACTCGCCGCCAGCGCGGTCATGAAGATAAACGGGTACAGGTACTGGGTGGGCAGTATAGCGATGAGCCGGCCGATGAAAGGCGCGGCAAAATAACCAATGAGTGCGTAACAGGCAATGCCAATCAAGCCTGCCGCAAACACGCCAAAGATAAACTCACGCGGGCTGATAAGCTGACCACCCATAAAAAGAGGTGGCTCTGTCGCAAAGATACTAGGGCCCGGCTGCAAACCATTAACCAGAAACATACCGATCAGCACCGCGGCAATGGTCGAACCCGGAATACCGAGGGTCAGTAAGGGAATCATGGATGGGCCGGATACCGCGTTATTCGCCGACTCAGGCGCTGCAATCCCTTCGACAACACCGGTACCCCATTCACTTTTGTTTTTAGCTTTTCGCTTTTCCTCGCCATAGGCGACGAAACAGGCAACCGATGAACCCAGCCCCGGCATCATCCCGATTAACGACCCGTAGATTGATGAACGAAACATAAGCGGGACGCATCGTTTAAATTCGGCCCAGGTGAAGTAGTGTGCGGTCGGGTCGTCTACTTTATCGATTGCCAGATCGATCATCTTCACTTTGGCTGCTTTTTCAGCCTGAATAATAACTTCGGAAATTACAAAAACACCGATCAGTAAGGGCACCAGCGCCATACCGGATTCCAGTTCGTCGACGCCCATGGTCATTTTGAATTGGCCGGTGATGATGTCTTCGCCAATCAATCCGATAATCGCACCGAACAGAGTTGAAATAATGCCTTTGATAATGCTGTCACTGACAACAGAACCGATAACTACAAACGCCATAAGGTAGATAGCAAAGTTCTCTGGCGGGCCGAACTGGCGGGTAAACGCGGCAATTGAAACGGCGCCGAAAATCAACACGATTTCACCGAAGTAATCGCCATAGGCTGAGGCCACAGTAGCGGTCTTGAGTGCTTTGCCTGCCTTGCCGTTCTGCGTCATCGGGTAGCCGTCCTGCATAGTGGCAGCAGAGGCCGCGGTACCTGGCGTATTAAACAATATAGCGGCGATTGAACCGCCATAGCGGCCGGATTTACCAATCACATAGAGGAACGCAAGGCCGGCAAGCCCACCGATCTCGTCGTTGTATGCAATGAGTATAGGCAGCATCATTGCGATGGCAGCCGCTGCAGTCAGCCCGGGCAGGGCACCGAATACAATCCCGACAAACGCGGCCAGTACAACAAACATGAGCGCATACGGATCATTAAATAGAACAACAAAGCCGCAGGAGATATCAAAAAAGATCGATAAAAACCCAAGCGATTCGAAAAATTCTTCAACACCGGCACAGTGATTTTGCAATTATTTTGCTCCAGTGATCCAGTTGGTGTAGGGACGCATGTCGACAATTGCGCCCTTGGGATCGTTAAGTAACATCACCCCCATAAAGACCCACTGGAAGATAACGGCCAGTACAATCGCACCGATTACCATTGCCACCCAGTTGCGAACACCGAAGGTATAGAGCATGGCGATTAATGTAACCACCACCGCCATAAAGTATCCGAAGCCCCAGAACGTAGTGACAAACAGAACGCCACAGGCGACGATTAAAAAGATTCGCTTAACGTCGCTTTCGAGAAAGCCATAGCCATCCTGCAGATCACCCACTTTGCCGAAAAATGCTCTGAGTGCCAGCCACAGTCCGCCTATAACCAGCGACACCGCAAGAATCAATGGCAGTGTGCGAGGTCCGACAGACTCACGTGACGTTTCTATAGTGAAAGCCTGAAAGATAAAAAAGCAGCCGACCAGAAGGACTACCGCTGCAACGCCATATTCCACTTTAATCTTGTATTGCTGGGTGCCCATGTTTTATTCCGGTGATCGATCCTACTCTGGCGATCAATCACGGCGATGATCGATCCGGCACGAACGTAAAGGAGGGCAAGCCGGACGGCTTGCCCCGGTGTGGCTGTCGCTCTTTCTCGAACAGCCACCTGGAGCCAGTCCGAAAATGAATGATCATCTGCGGACGCAGATCTTCCGGTCGGCTATTACGATTAATTTTGTTGAATACAATTATTCGTATTCAACTCAATCGATCGAAATACCTGACACTGAATCTCACATCGTCGTTACGACCTTTATTCTCGGAAAGGCTCCTGATGGTTATAAATTTACTGGCAAACCTATTGGTTTGCGATGATTTCCTTCACTACCGGACCCATCACTTCGAACATGGTGTCCTGTGCGGCCGTGGCAGTTGCAGAATCTGTGTAGAAAGAGGCCAGATCGTTTTTCGACATATACTTCTGGTAGCCTTTTAGATCGGCAATGTGTGCAATAGCAGCGCCTACATCTTCTTTGACTTCATCGGGTACGCCCGCAGCGCCAAAAAGGCACATCAGGCCAGTGAAGTCGATACCATCGGTACCTTGCTCACTGAATGTTGAAAGATCTGGTGCCATTGGATCACGTTCTGCACCGGCTGACGCCAGAGCACGGATGTCTTTTTCAAAGCCAACCACGGTATTCACACCACCAAACACGGCTTCAACCGACTGTGAAACCAGTGCAGCACGTGCTTTTGATCCACCCTTGAAAGGAACTTTCTTGTGCGGGATGCCGTGGGTATCAAAGAAGATGTGGCCGATCGTGGCGTGCATGGTGGCCGCACCGGAAGTACCCCAGGTAATCTCTTTGCCGGATTCTTTGGCGTTGTCGATAAATTCCTGCATGGTGGTTGCCGGATTTGACGTATGAACCTGCAGTGAAGTCACCAGCTGTGATGCGCAGCCAGGTTTACGAAATCTTCGGGAATGTGGTAGGGGCGATCATCGCCTTTCGCCTTTCGCCAGCTCACCAGCGATAAAGGTACCGATGTTGATCATATAGAGTGTGTAGCCATCAGCATCTTCACCAAGAACCGCTTTGGCCGCCTTTTGACCGGAGGCGCCTGGCAGATTGACGATGTACGCCGGCAGTCCGTTCATGGACGGTGCTTCGTGCATATACGACGCAAATCCGCGGGCGGTGGTGTCGGTGCCGCCACCAGCAGAGAAGCCGACCATGATCTTTACCGGCTTGGCAGGGTAGTCGGCCAGAGCCACTGTGCCCACGAGCATTGCAGTCGCTGCGACGCTTGTGGCAAATTTCTTAATAAAAGCCATTATTTAATTACTCTCCAGTATGGTGCAATCAGGGTGCGTGCTCTGATTGCTTGCGCGCCGATTGTAAACCCGATTGCGCGTATCACTCACACACTATTAACCCGTATTAAATTTTGCATTGATATTTTGCGAGATACATACAATCCTGAACTTCTTTTCATTCAGTCGGTAAATGAGGTTCTATCGGTAAATGAGGTTCTATGTCAGAAACACATCCTTTTGAAGGCTTGCTGGTGATTGATTTTACACATGTTTTAGCCGGACCAGCCTGCTCCTATTACCTCGGCTTGCTTGGGGCACAAGTCATTAAGGTCGAGTCGACAGGCAAAGGTGACGCAATTCGTCACCGCGGAGGAACCGATGCAGGAGCGGCAGAATCGGGTATGAGTACGTCCTACCTGACCCAGGGCGCGGGCAAAAAATCGATGGCGCTTGACCTGGAAACTCCTGATGGTCTTCGTCAATTCCATCATCTGCTGGCGCAGGCTGATATCCTGGTTGAAAACCATATTCCCGAAACCATGCGACGCCTGCAACTGGATGAAAAATCACTGGCGTCCCGGCATCCACATCTGATCCACTGTGCCATGACCGGCTATGGTCGCGGCGGACCACAGGAGAACACAGCAGCCTATGACGTAAATATCCAGGCCGCGTGCGGATTGATGGAAGCGACAGGCACACAGGAAAGCGGGCCGATTCGCGCTGGCGCACCGGTGCTCGATTACGGTACTGCACTTGCTGCCGGTTTCGCGGTTTCTGCCGCACTGTATGAGCGTGCCTCGACCGGCCAGGGGACTTTTATAGATGTTTCGATGCTGGAAACCGGTTTGTCTCTGATGAGCTCGTCAGTGACTGATTATCTTAAAACCGGCAATGTGCCAAAACGTCGCGGTAATCTAGCTAACAGTCGTTCGCCCGGAGCTGGCAGTTTTCCATGCAAAGAAGGTGTGATGTCCCTGGGTGTGAATGAAGAATCTCATTTTGAGTATCTTGCAAATGCGCTTGGCCGCACAGACTGGCTAAGTGATGCACGCTTTGCACAGCGTAGTATTCGAAAGGCTAATGCTACTGCACTTGCCACTGAAATCGAGCATGAGCTCGCAACGAAAACAGCACAGGAATGGGAGCCGATACTGCAGTCGGCTGGAGTTCCTTCTGCTCGATTACGCAGTCTTCCGGAAGCGTTGTCTTCTGATCAGGTTAAAGACCGTGGTTTTGTGCAAACAACCGATGATGGCATTGCTGTACCGACATTGCCGTTTCGAATTGGCGGAGCCGATGCCTATGCCCCGAATTCGACAGCACCAGTGAATGGGGAGCACAGCGCTGAAATTGCGGCGTGGCTTGAATCGTTAAAAGAAGAATGAGCGTGGAGCTATGGACGGCAATCTATAGTTTAGATTGAGTTTCATTCATCCTTGCGGAAAAGCAGCAGAATACTGACTTGGATATAGACAACACGTACGCGATATTAACTATGGGGGAAAACCTGTAGACTAAGCAGCAAATAAACAAGCCATCGCATAGGAAATTACTCTTGTGAAACGGCAGAAAAGCAGCGGGAAAAAAGGATAATGTGGTGACTACCAACAACGTTGTCATTGCCGGAGGTGGAATTGGCGGGCTCACGCTGGCGCTCACTTTGCATCAGATCGGGGTGCCCTGTGTGGTTGTTGAGGCTGCACGTGAGATGCGCCCTCTGGGTGTAGGCATTAATATTCAGCCCAACGCTGTTCGTGAACTTCTCGAAGCCGGAATCGAATTATCAAACCTTGACTCAATCGGTGTGCCTGCCCTTGAGTGGGCGTTGGTCGGACTCAACGGAAAAGAAGTGTATAGCGAACCACGCGGGCTGGAAGCGGGCTATAAGTGGCCGCAATACGCCGTGCATCGCGGGCAGTTACTGATGATGCTGTATAACAAAGTGATCGAGCGGCTGGGCAAAGATGCTGTTATGCTCGGCCGCCGGGTTAGCGGCTACCAAAAAAACACAGACGGCGTAACTGTTTTTCTACAATCGCCCGAAGGTGAGCAAACCGCACTATACAGCCAGGTACTGATCGGCGCTGATGGCATACATTCATCGGTGCGTGCACAAATGCATCCGGTGCAACCACCTATCCACTGGGGCGGCGCGGTGATGTGGCGCGGCACCGCCACAGTCAGACCCATGCGAACCTCATCGTCATTTATCGGGCTGGGGACACACCGGCATCGCATGGTAATTTACCCGATCTCGCACCTCGAAAAAGATGGCACGGCCCTGGTCAACTGGATAGCAGAAGTTACTGTCGATAATGCCGACGGCTGGCAGCAGGACGGCTGGTTTCGAGAAGTGGACATCGATCACTTCATCCATCACTTCGAGCACTTTAAGTACGACTGGCTCGATGTGCCGGCTATGCTGCGCAGCGCCGATTGCGCCTACGAAAACCCGATGATCGATCGCGATCCCGTACCCACGTGGGTGGACGGCCCGGTGGCGCTAATGGGAGACGCCGCCCACGCAATGTACCCGACCGGTTCCAATGGAGCCAGCCAGGCCATTGTCGATGCTCGCGTTATCGGAGCAAAAATGCTTGAGCACGGTGTAACTGATATTGCACTCGACGCATACAATGATCAGCTGTGCAGCAAGGTATCGGAGTTGGTACTTCGTAATCGTGGCGCAGGTCCGTTTGTCTTGCTGAATCTTCTAGACGACAGATGCGGTGGACTGTTCGATGATATCGAAGAAGTGCTGCCACTCGAAGAGCGAAACGATTTAATGGCACGCTACAAACAGGCTGCCGGATTTGCAATTGAAGAATTGAACGCAGCGCCGCCGACCATTGCCGCTGGATCGAAGGTGTCATCCTGATGTGTTAACTGGTGTTTAACCGGTATTTAATTAGTACAGTCGATCAGAGTACAGTAGAAGCTGACATTCGCCCCACAAGGATATAAGGATAATGGCAGAGCAGGATAAGCCTATTGCAGGTGGATGCGCATGCGGGCATGTGCGCTATAGATTAACTTCAGAACCCATGATCGTTCATTGCTGTCATTGCAGCTGGTGTCAGCGTGAGAGTGGCGCCGCATTCGCGGTCAATGCGCTGATTGAAGCAGATCGGGTGGAGCTGACCAAAGGCAATACAGTCGAGGTTCCGACCCCTTCTGTAAGCGGTGCAGGACAACGATTTTCTCGCTGCCCGAATTGTCAGGTAACGTTGTGGACGAATTACCTTGGCATGAGCGGAGGCATGGGCGAGATGATTCGTTTCGTTAGAGTCGGCACCCTTGATGACCCGGCGCCGTTTCCGCCTGATGTCCATATTTACACTTCAACCAAAATGCCCTGGGTTGCTCTTCCACCGGATGCGCCCGCTTTTGAAGAATTTTATGCGACAAAAAATGTTTGGTTACCGGCAAGTCTGGAGCGGCGCAAAGTATTGCAGGCTGCGGCGGGCTCCCCTGTGCCCTGATCGCCAGCGCGGGTCTGACCTGGCCTGTGCTGCACATTGATATATGCAGAAACAAAGGCGATAGTCATAATTCTGTGGCAGATGCTGACTTCAGATAATTTGTAGTTTTCACAAGTGAGCGAAAGTGCGAGCGATACAGGCAGTTTCTGTGTCGTCGCAAGGGCTTACCACGAAACCGGTCGAGCGCTACAATACAGGTCACTCCGGACCGTGTCCGGTCTATAGCAAATCGTTCGAGGATGCGAAAGTGACTACAAGAGATATCGTTCAGACCAGGCTTGCCGCTGTGGTTGCCGAGCATTCACCCATGCCGTTTCCCGATGCCATCGACGACGACGACGAGCTGGATGTTTTTGGTCTGGACTCGCTTGCCTTCATGAGTTTACTAACCGCAATCGAAAAAGAAGTCGGCTACATTCCCAAACCCATTTTAGAAGGCGATCTCTATCCGGAGACTTTCGGTGAGCTGGTATCGGCGTACGGCGAGTAATACCCTTTGATGAAAGCTGCCGACCTCCCGCTGTACTACAACATGTGCGAAATTCTCGAGCATAATCTCGACACTCGTGCCAACAAAACCGCGCTACTTTGCGAAGACAGATCGATGACCTTCGGCGAGGTTTCCCGTCAGGTGAATCAGGCAGGCAATGCGCTGAAAAAGCTCGATGTCCGATTTGGCGATTGCGTTGCCATCCTCTGTCCGGATTGCCCGGAGTGGGTCATCTCATTCTTTGCAGCCACGAAAATCGGTGCAACAGCGCTGGGTATGAATACGCTGCTCAAAACAGAAGAGTACGATTACATCCTCGGTGATTCACGTGCCCGTGTACTGATTGTTCACGACAGTCTGCTGGATGCGATCAAGCCCGTTCTGGCCAATCACTTAACTCTGCTGAAGGTGGTGGTTATAGGTAATACTGTCGATCCTGAATATACGGCTTTTACTGACTGGATTGCGAGCGAAGAAGAAACGCTGGCCGCAGCGCACACGCATCGCGATGACTTCTGTTCCCTGCATTATTCCAGCGGGACCACCGGTATGCCGAAAGGCGTTTTGCACGCTCATAAAGACTATCCGTTAATCGCGCAGCTGTCCGGCGTTGATGTATTCGGGATCACAGAAGGCGACCGCACCTTTTCGGTCGCCAAGCTTTTTTTCGTTTACGGTATTGGCGGCAATCTGATCTTCCCATGGTACGTGGGTGCAAGCTGCGTGTTGTATGCCGGATCGCCGCGCCAGGTGGCAGGTGTACTGAAAACAATCGAAACCTGCCAGCCAACGGTGTTTGTTGGCGTACCTACGGTCTATGGCGCTATTCTCGCGCTGCCTGAATTTGACAAGCGCTACAAACTCAATTCTATCCGACTCTGCCTGTCCGCCGGGGAGGCGCTGCCGGCACCGGCATGGCAAACCTGGAAAGACGCTACCGGGCTTGAAATTCTCGACACCATCGGCTGTACCGAAACTTATCACACCTTCATGGCCAACCAGCCCGGTGCGATTCGACCGGGCAGCAGTGGCAAACCGATAGGTGGCTATGATGTACGTCTGGTCGACGAAAACGGCAACGATGTAGCGGCAGGGGAAGTGGGGCATTTGATGGTCCGTGGCGAATCGTCGGCGCTGTTTTATCTACACCAATGCGAAAAAAGCCGCCACACGTTTCGCGGTGAGTGGCTGTTCACCGGCGATCAATACCGGAGAGACGAAGACGGTTACTACTGGCACGCCGGGCGCGGCGATGACATGCTCAAAGTCGGCGGGCTGTGGGTGTCGCCAGTCGAAATAGAAAACGCCCTGTGCGAACATGAGGCCGTTAGCGAGTGCGCTGTGGTGGGGCATCACGACAACGCACAACTGCTTAAGCCCAAAGCGTTTGTGTGCCTGCACGAAAACCGCGAAGCCTCAAAAGAAGTGCTGGGCGAACTATTAAAACTCTGCGCCGGAAAACTGGACGCGCACAAGCGCCCGCGCTGGATAGAATTCATTGATCTATTACCTAGAACCGCTACCGGCAAAGTGCAGCGCTATAGACTGCGCGAGCTATAACACATGAAAAAAGACCCCCGAGCTGATTCGCTTGACGAGGCGAACGCCGAGATCGCACGCCTTCGCGCAGAACTGGCTGCATATAATTCTGCCAATGGTGTAGCCGGCAACACAAACACAGCACGTGAAGCTATCGCGATCGTCGGCATGGGTTGTCGCTATCCGGGTGATGTTCGAAGCCCCGATGAATTCTGGGAACTATTAAGCTCCGGTCGCGATATCCTGCGCGAGATTCCGGCCGAGCGATGGGATGTAGACGCCCACTATAACCCTGAGATGACCGTACCCGGTAAGATGTACGTGCGCCACGGACACTATCTGGACAACATCGACCAATTCGATCCGCAATTCTTCGGCTTATCACCACGCGAAGCCGAAAGCCTCGACCCGCAACAGCGACTGGTGATGGAAGTAAGCTGGGAAACGCTGGAGCACGCGGGCATCGCGCCGGAGAAACTGAAGGGCGGCAAAACAGGCGTTTTCGTTGGCCAGTACTGGGACGACTACTCCATGCAACGCATCTACGCAACGGACAATAGAGAGATCGACCGCTACGCGCAATTGAGCGGCCTGCGTGGTTTAACAGCAGGCAGAATCTGCCACATTCTCGATTCCCATGGCCCGGCGATCCAACTTGATACCGCGTGTTCGTCATCGTCATTATGCGTGCATCTGGCCTGTCAGTCACTGCGCTCCGGCGAAAGCGATCTGGCACTGGCAGGGGGTGTCAGCCTGATTCTTGCGCCGGAACACCTGATTGGTATCTGCCAAATGCAGGCCCTGTCGCCAGACGGACGCTGCAAAACCTTCGACGCCACTGCAGACGGATTCGGCCAGGGCGAAGGCTGCGGCATCGTCGCACTTAAACGGCTCAGCAATGCACAGGCCGACAACGACAACATCCTGGCCGTCATTCAGGGTTCAGCCGCAAACCACGACGGTCAGGCACGTACAGTAACAACGCCAAGTGGACCGGCACAGCGCGCGATGTTGCAGGAAGCGCTGGACGATGCCGGTCTCGCACCCCATCAAATCGACTATGTCGAAACGCACGGCACCGGCACACCGCTGGGTGATCCAATAGAAGTGATGGCCATTGGCCGCGTACTGTGTGACGAAGAGCGAACCAAACCACTGTACCTTGGTTCGGTGAAAACCAATGTCGGCCATCTGGATTCAGCAGCCGGCATTGTCGGTCTGATGAAAGTAGTGCTGTCGCTGCAGAACCACACCATACCACCGCACCTGAATTGTACTGACCCCAACCGCCACATTCCCTGGGATGACTGGCCACTGAAAATCCCGCTGGAAAACACCCCATGGACGGGTGACGAACGATTCGCCGGGATAAGTGCATTTGGGATGAGTGGCACAAATGTACATCTGATAGTGGGACAGGCACCGCAAGAGGGACAGGCACCGCAAGAGGGACAGGCACCACAAGAGGGACAGGCATCGCAAGAGGGACAGGCATCGCAAGAGGGACAGGCACCGCAAGGGGGACAGGCATCACAAGGGGGACAGGCATCGCAAGGGGGACAGGCACCGCAGGAGAAACATTTGCCGCAAACGATTGAACATCTCTTAACACTCTCCGCACAAAGTCCCGCAGCTCTGCCCGAGCTCGCGCACCGCTATGCAGCACTCATTAATAGCCAGGACAATTTGAACCTGCATAGCCTGTGCTTCTCAGCCGCGACAAGCCGATCACATTTTTCCCACCGGGCTACATTCACAGCAAACAATACCGATGCGCTCGCGCAATCCTTAAGCGATTTTGCAACAGGCATTACGCCGCCTGACACCTGTGCCGGCGGCATCGGGCGTCGAGCGCCGAAGCTGGCTTTCCTGTTTACCGGGCAGGGTGCGCAGCACGTTGGTATGGGTAGACCGCTTTACGATGCCCATCCTGGCTTTCGGCGCTGGATCGACCAATGCGCCAAACTGCTGGAACCACATCTCGAGATACCGCTTCTGGAATTTCTGTGGCAGGGCGATGAGCTTCACCAGACCGCCTACACGCAGCCAGCTCTGTTTGCTATTGAATATTCACTGGCGAAACTTTTCGAGGAATGGGGCGTGCTGCCGGATCTGTTGCTCGGTCACAGCATCGGTGAATACACCGCTGCCTGCATTGCCGGTGTCTTTTCACTGGAGGAGGGCATCCGGCTGGTTGCGGCTCGTGGCCGACTAATGCAATCGTTGCCGGGTGGCGGGCGAATGATGAGTGTCGCCAGCGATGAAGCGACCATCCGCAATGTTATTGGCGAGCGAACCGGTGTTGCGATCGCTGCGGTCAACGGGCCGCAGAGCATTGTGATATCCGGTGATGGTATAGCGGTTGATACGGTTGCCGTACAACTTCAGTCGCTCAGCATTAAAACCACCGCGCTCAAGGTTTCGCACGCCTTCCATTCACCGATGATGGACCCGATTCTAGACGAGTTTCGAGCGATCGCAGCAACCGTGAATTTCAGTGCCCCCGACAAAACACTCATCTCCAATGTCACCGGCAAACCGTGGACCGATGAACAACTCACCGCTGACTACTGGGTGGAACATTTGCGCGGAGCGGTGCGATTCGCAGACGGCATAGCCTACGCTCAGTCAAAGAAATTTCAAACTTTCGTTGAAATAGGCCCCAGAGCTACATTGTCAGGTTTAGGGCGTTCCTGTGTTGCCGTCGACTATGGCACATGGCTGCCCGCCTTAAAGCCGAAAGCCGAATGGCAAACGCTTCTAGGAACAGTCGCTGAACTCTATGTGCGTGGCGCTGGAATAGACTGGCAGCGCTTTTACAGCAGCAATAATACTGGTACGGGTAATAGCAGAATTCAGTTACCAAACTACCCCTGGCGCTATCAGCGCTGCTGGACCGACGTAGTCTCGACTGGTGCTAGCGGACAACGGCTGCACCCGCTGGTTCATCGCCGAATCGACAATGCCAGTAATAGCGTAATTTTCGAATCAACACTTAGCACAACCACCCCCGCATACCTTGATGATCACCGAGTGTTCGGCAGTGTGGTATTTCCCGCCAGCGCATTTTTTGAAATGGCGATGGTCGTCGCGCGTACTATTTTCAGGCAGGATGAAGTCGCACTGATCAATGTTACCATTGGACGCGCGCTGATCCTCACGGATGTGCCGGTTACGGTACAGATGGTTGCGACACCAAATGCTGACCGTTTCGACTTCGAGATATCAAGTCAATCATCAGAACCTGGTCAGTCTAATATTGGCGAATGGGTAAGCCACACCAAAGGCACACTGGAGCGTCGGCTGCCCAGTCCAGCAGCCTCTATTGATATTCAGTCAACTCTTACACGTTTTAATCAACCGCTGGATATCTCCGAGCTCACAGCAAGGTTCGAAGCGCGTGGCCTTGAATACTTCCCACGCTTTAGAGCGATAGAAAAAATCTATAAGCAGAGCGAAGAATCAGGCAGCGCATTTGCTCGCGTCGAGCTACCTGCCGAGGCTATTTTGCCCGGTGACAGCTACCGGCTACATCCTGTTATTACCGACGCAAGCTTCAGAATTGCAGAAGCCATGTTCCCTGATGAAGATGCTGATCAGATCTATCTGCCGTTTGGCATTTCGGGCTTTAGCTGCGACCACGCAGCCGCTGGTACAGTGTGGGTTAAAGCGACCGGTCGTCAGCAAGACAATACTCGAGTTGTGAATCTGGAGCTATTTGATGAAGTCGGTGCGCGCATAGCAACGGTTGAAGACCTCACGTTACGCTCAGTGCCAGTGTTCGGTCTGCAGCGCGCCATGACTAAACCGCGTGCGAGTAAAGATGTACTGAACGAGTGGTTGTATGAATTTGTTTGGGAAGCGGTTGACGAAGAAGATGAAGCAGGTGCGGCTGGGTCCGCCGGTCAGTGGTTGGTACTAACGGATACTGGTGGCATCGGCATCGAGCTGGTTCGCCGCATGGAAGAGCGAGGGCACCAGGTTCGCATAGCTCATACCGCTGCCGCTGTTGATGCCATAATCAACTCGAATGATTCACAACCCCTGACTGGCATCATCCATCTATGGGGCATTGACGCCAGTGAAACCGAACCGGATACAACCCTGTTAGCGTCATTACATGTGGTTCAATCACTATCTCGTGCAGGTATAGACGCGCAGCACTGGCTGGTCACCCGTGGAGCCCAGGCGGTTAGTCATAACGATAATGTATCGCCCTGGCAAACTCGCTTCTGGGGCTTCGGACGAACACTGCAGGTTGAGCACCCCGGGCAGCTGGGAGCCTGCATAGATTTGAGCAACGATGCAGAAGACCTCGATCTGCTCTTCGCAGAAATCGGCCGCGCAATCGCTGATACCGAAATAGCGTTTCGCAACGGTACCCGATATGTTGCACGACTCGCGAGACCGAAGCCTTCAGAGAAACCAAATATACAGTTAGAACTAAACGCCGACGCCACTTACCTTGTTACCGGTGGTGCAGGCGCGCTCGGATTGCAAGTCGCAAAATTCCTTGCCGCCTCTGGCGCGCGGCATCTGTTACTTACCGGACGCAGCGGCGTTTCCACTGACGACCAACGCACCGCACTGCACGCTCTAGAAGACGCCGGTGTCAAAGTCGATGTAGTGGCGGCAGATATAGGTAACGCCGACGACGTTGCCCGCGTGCTGGCTATGGCGCCAAACCTTCTGGGCATTGTGCATGCTGCAGGCGTACTGGACGATGGCATGCTGATGCAGCAAAACGCCGAGCGCTTCAAAGCCGTGGCAAGGCCCAAGGTCGATGGGGCCTGGCACCTGCATACACAGACACTAGAACATTCGCTCGACTTTTTCATAATGTTCTCATCTGTTGCATCCGTGATTGGTTCACCGGGTCAATCAAACTATGCCAGCGCCAATGCCTTCATGGATGGATTGGCGCACTATCGTAAACAGCAGGGATTAGCTGCCACCGCAATCAACTGGGGGCCATGGGCAGATGTCGGGATGGCTGCATCTGAAGTGGTATTGCGACGCCTGATGCATGACGGCTGGCAGCCAATGACAGCAAGCCAGGGCTGCGACTTTATTGCGCATTTGATTACCGCACGCGAACTGCCACAGGCAGCTGTAATTCCCGTTGAATGGGGAACCTTTGTACAGCGTGTTCCCGGTGCCGCCGACTGGAGCACGCTGCAGCACCTTATTCCGGCTAACGGACCAGGCACACTCACTGCAAATGCCGCAGAGGCCGCCGCCCAGCGTGCCAAGGCCGCAAATTCACCCGAGCGTGTTGATCTGATTTGTTCCTACCTGCTGGAACGCATAGCGCAAACCCTGCGCGTACCCGCAGCTGATCTTGATGAATTAGCAGCGCTCAGTGCGCTCGGCATCGATTCGCTAACCGCTGTTGAGTTGCGTAGCTGGGTGCAGGGAGACCTCGATGTCGAGCTTGCGGTAGAGCAGATGTTTACAACGCCGAGTATTCGCGAGCTCGCTATTGCTATAGATCAGTTGTTAGCTGGTACGATGTCTGACAATACAGATTCAGGTGCCGACAGTGCTCCGGGGCAATGGTTGGTCTGTCCACAGTCTCGGCCTGACGCACATGTACGTCTTATCTGCTTTCCCTATGCGGGCGGAGGAGCGTCCGCATTTAAAGACTGGATTGAGGTACTTCCCGATCATGTTGAGCTTTGCATTGTGCAAATGCCAGGGCGAGAGGAGCGGCTGCGTGAGCCTTTAATAACTGATATGACAGAGCTGGTTGAGGTTGTTAGCAATGAACTACTGGTTTATAGCAATATACCGTTTGCTTTTTTCGGTCATAGCATGGGTGCGATAGTGTGTTATGAAGTTGCCTGTAAATTGCGGTCGATGGGCGCCAGGTTACCTGAACATCTTTTCCTTTCAGCACGCGCTGCACCGCAGTTGCAAGACAATAGCGAACCATTGCGGTTTCTGGATAGCGAAGATTTTATAGAGCGCTTGCACGCCCTGTATGGCGCGGTTCCAGAAGCGATTCGACAAAGTGCTGAGTTGCAGAAGGTGTTTTTGCCGATATTACGAGCGGACGTTACATTGCTTGAAACACATGAAAATGTGCCGCTGGAGCCATTGAATTGCCCGATTACTGTACTTGGAGGGGCCAGTGATCCGGCAATAGCGGCAGGTATGTTAGCCGGATGGCGAGACTATACGACTGCGACGTTTGATCAGCATGAGTTACCGGGCGGGCATTTTTTTGTTCATACTGCACAAGATACGGTGATTTCGGTTGTTACTGAACGTTTGGTTTAGGTGAACTTTATTCCCTTGTGAAACGAAATATCGTTTTGTATTCCTGATCTGCTAATCAACGATGGAGCATTAAAGAGTCACCTTTGATCTAGCCCGCATTTTTCACGGGATTGACGGGATCTCACCTGATCTTTGATTCCACAAAGAATTTTTTCTCTTGCAAATATCTGTAAGTATTCGACGCGAGAAGAAGATACAATGTGAAAACCCTTGCCGTGAAAAAATAAGGTCTACCGATATCCTCGCCACCCATGAATAATGCGGGCTAAAGCTCCAGCTGATTCAATAAATTCACAATTTCCAGGGTTTTATTGTCATCTTCTCCAAAGGTTGTTTTGCTCGCAGCTAACGCCCTTTCATAATAGGATTTTGCAATAGCATTTTCATTTTTTATGATATGCATTGCGGCTAATTTTTTAAATGTAGCAATGGTGCCCTCATTATTTAGTCTCATATGCTTAAGCCTGGATTTATGCATACTGGTTGTAAAGCCGTCATCCTGCTCTTCGGCTTCAGTTGTGTCGCCGATCCTCCAGGATAATGCCTGTTCAAAGTACCTTAGTGCCTGGTCGTACTGTTGCTGTTCCTCTGCCATAACGCCTAGCTGGTAATAGGTGTTAGCAAAGGCAAATACGTCATTTTTAGGCAGTTGCTCTTTAATTTTCAAAGAATATAAATAGTGGTTCCTTTTTTCTGTTGTATTGCCAATTGCAGAATGCAGCTGGGCCATGTCTTCATACATTGCGGCCGTCTCAGCAGTAATCTCATTGCCGTTATTTTTTCTAGCATCTATTAATTTCTGATAATACTTCAGTGCCTTATTATGATTCCCTTCCGCTACGGCCTCTTTTAACAACAGCTCGTCTCTGCTTTTACCTATATCGCCAAAAAAGTCAGGGTTAGTCACATGTATTATTATCGCCGTAACGATTAATGAAATAACGGTATAAAATATTATGTTCGATTGATGATTGGTCATGTCACCTTTCCTTATTGTTAATTAACCAGTTTGCCGATTTCTACACCCGGTTGTTGTAAACTTACAGTACCAGTGGTGTGGCCTTCGAATGGCCGCATTTCGAATCCATAAGGCAAATTCATTGACTGCATATCAACAGCTCGTCGACCGTTTCCAGCAAATTCACCGACTCGATCATGCCACTACCTTTCTAAGCTGGGATCAGATGGTAATGATGCCGGAGCGGGGCAATGAGGCGCGCTCTGCCAGTATGGCTGAAATTGCCGGTATCCGTCACTCGCTGTTAACAGCCGACGAATTACCGGACTTGTTCGCCGAAGCTGATTCCGAATTGCCGCAGCTGCCTCCGGAACAACGAGCTTTGCAGAGCCGCAGTCTGCATGAAATGCAGCGCAGCTGGGGGGAATCGAACTGTCTGCCCGCCGAGCTTGTAAAAGCGAAGATCATGGTGGGCTCTCGGTGCGAGCACGGCTGGCGCAGTCAGCGTGCAGACAACGACTGGCCGGGTTTTTTAAAGAATTTCCGCGAGGTGGTAAAGCTTGCCCGTGAGGAGGCTTCGCTACGTCAGGCGGCAGCAATAACTGAAATTGCCACTCCTTATGAAGCCTTGCTTGATCTGCACTGCGCCGGTGATACGCAGGCGATGATTGATCAGGCGTTTGCTCGACTAAGGCAGACACTGCCTGAATTGTTGCAGCAGGTTGTCGAAAAGCAATCGACACGTCCGACACAGTCGATGCAGGGCGTTTATCCGGTCGCGCAGCAAAAGCAGCTTAGCGAAGCTCTGATGCAATCTCTAGGGTTTGATTTTTCGGCCGGCCGGCTTGATGTCAGCTTGCATCCGTTCAGTACCGGTGTGCAAGGTGATTTGCGTATTACCACTCGCTACTCCGAGGACGAATTCGCCCAGGCCTTGCAGGCCACTGCTCACGAGACCGGCCACTCAAGTTACGAAGGCGGGCTACCGTCGCAATGGCAGGGTCTTCCGGTAGGGCAATCGCGAAATATGTGCATTCATGAAAGCCAGAGTCTGCTGTTTGAAAAGCAACTGTTTCTATCACGCGCCTTCACCGAATATTTTACGCCTGCAGTGCACCGCGAACTTTCAGCAGCCAGCAACTTTGATGCAGAAACCTTGTGGCGTGCGTATACGGTTGTGGAACCGGGCTATATTCGCGTTGAGGCAGATGAAGTAACTTATCCGCTGCATGTAATACTGCGTTATGAAATAGAAAGTGCATTGATCAATGGCGAAATTGAAGCCGACGTAATTCCTGACATGTGGCACCAACGCATGCAATCCTATTTAGGATTATCTACCGAAGGAGACTACACCCGCGGGTGCCTGCAGGATATCCACTGGACCGATGGCGCATTTGGTTATTTCCCGTCATACACGTTGGGGGCACTGAATGCGGCACAGCTATTTGCCAGCATCCGTCAATCCAATCCTGACTGGCAGCAACGCTTGCAACAGGGTGAAATCACATTTATACGTGACTGGCTTGAAGAGCATATCTGGAGCCAGGGGTGTCTGCACGGTTCGCAGCAGTTGATGATCAATGCCACTGGTGAGGGTATAAATGCGGACTATTTTCTGCAGCACTTGCAGGCACGGTATCTGGATGAAGCCTATTGATAAGGAGTCGGGTTTCCATCCGCGCTGTTTTCTGGTGTAGAGGTTCTTTTGTAAAATCTGACAAAACCTGGCACATCTGCACGATAAATTGCCACTCAAGATATCTAGCCCGCATTATTCACGGGATTGACGGAATCTCACCTGATCTTTGATTCCACAGATAGTATTTACTCTTGCAAGTATCAGTTAGTATTCGGCGCAGTACAACCGATACTATTCGATGACCCCGGAGCCTTGTCACTGCGTTGTCGGGAGCACTGTATCCCGATGAACAGGCGATTTTAATTGACCCATCGGCAGGCGGAAACTGTTTCCATTGTCCATGGCCTGACAACTTATCATTGAATCGTTGTGAATTAATTTTGCGAGGATTAGTATAGTCTCTGCAGGAGGCAATTCGACGTATTCATTTGCGGCCTGTAAATTCATTCGGCAATGTTTTTCGCCGGCCTTTCAAGGGAGCACATGAATTCGCCCGAAACCGTAGCTGTTAAGTGAATTGTGCAAACTGCAGCTCTAATGACGGAATTTAAGATGAAAAAAGATAGTAAAACCGGCCTTACGCAAGACGAGCTCGATAATTTATCTTTCGACGACTACGATGAGGCCATAAACCCGAAACCGGCAGACACCGATTTCGACGCAGTTGTTGAAATGTCCCTTTCACGACGCAGCTTCATGCAGGGAGTACTGGCATTTGGTGGTGTTGCTACACTTGGTGCAACGGGAACTGCGCTCACATCATTTTCAGTGGAGGCCGCCGACAGCCGCTTTGGATTTACCGCGGTAGCGTCCAGCACCGCAGATACTATTGTTGTTCCCGAGGGGTACAACTGGCACATTGCAAGCCGCTGGGGAGATCCGCTGTTTTCTGATATCCCCGAATTTGATCATGCAACCCGGGGTACCGCTGCAAGTCAGGCTGGCGCATTCGGCGACAACAACGACGGCATGTCGCTGTTCTCCGACAAAGACGGGCGCCAGATACTGGTAGTTAACAACGAATACACTAATCGCGGTGTCATGTGGGGTAATAACCCGGACGGGAAATACGCCAGCGATGATGACATCAACAAGGGCAAAAATGCTCACGGTCTGACCCAGGTGGAATTAAAATTAACCGATGACAAATGGCAGATTGTCAAAGACTCATCTTATAACCGTCGCTTCACACCCGATGAGCCAATGGACATTACCGGCCCGGCCCGTGGGCATGATTTAATGAAAACCAATGCCGATCCAGAAGGTGTAACCGCCCTCGGAACCTTTAATAACTGCGGCAACGGGCGCACTCCCTGGGGCACTTATCTGGCGTGTGAAGAGAATTTTAACGGCTATTTCGGCACCACCGACGCCGAAGGCTATGTGCAGGATGCAGCCAAGAAACGCTATGGCGTCAGCGGAAAGGACCGGGGGTACGGTTGGTGGAAAGTTGATGATCGATTTGACGTAGCAAAGGACCCCAATGAGTGTAATCGTCACGGATACATAACCGAAGTCGATCCCTACGATCCGACCTCAAAACCGAAAAAACGCACCGCTCTTGGTCGATGTAAGCATGAGAACGCGGAAGTTGTTGTAAACTCAGACGGACGTATTGCCATCTATATGGGAGATGACGAACGTGGTGAGTTTCTCTACCGTTATCTGTCTGATGGCTTTTACGCCGAAGGCAGCAACACTGATGATTTAATGGAAAACGGCACAATCTACGTTGCTAAATTCAGTCCGGATGGCACCGGAAAGTGGTTGGCGCTGACTCCCGAAACCACAGGTATGGATAAAGCAACAATCTGTATTCACACCCGTATGGCGGCATCTATTGTTGGCGCTACTACAATGGATCGACCGGAGTGGGTAACCGCTAATCCATTAAAAGCGGAGGTTTACTGCGCGCTTACTAACAATAAGAACCGTGGCATCAAACCTAATGCAGGTGGAGACGAAACACCTGTTGGCGGCCCGAATCCTCGTGAAGCCAATAAATATGGTCAGATTGTCCGATGGTGGCCATCCAACGCAGATCATACCGCCAACACATTCACGTGGGATCTCTTCGTCATGGCTGGCAACCCCACCGTACATGAAGGTGCCAATGCCGGGTCGAGCAATGTGAATGAAGGCAACATGTTTAATTCACCTGATGGACTGGCGTTTGACAACAAAGGTCTGCTCTGGATTCAAACAGACGGGAACTACAGCAATGAAAAAGACTTTGCCGGTCAGGGCAACAATCAGATGTTGATCGGTGATCCGGCGACCGGTGAAATCCGTCGATTCCTGGTCGGACCGAAGCAAGCTGAAATTACCGGCATTGCGTGGGCTGCTGATCGCCGCACCGTATTTGTGGGTGTACAACATCCGGGTGAACGCGGAGATTCCAATTGGCCTGATGGTGGTGATAAAACTCCACGCTCTTCAATTGTTGCTGTCAGACGAGACGATGGTGGCCCGATAGGTTAGCGGGTATTCCGTAAATCCAGACTGAGGACGCAGCGCGAGCATCATGGATGGTGCTCGCGCTCAGCAGGAATATACAAGTTATTGATATCAAACCCCTGTGAAAACAGGCGCGAGAGATAAATCATTTTTTTAGAATGTGATCAATCACCATCGGGTGTGGTTGTGATTAACGCTATACCGACGCCATTTAAACCCGAGCTTTATCTTCAACGGAAGGTCAGTTGCGGAAAAATCGGGTTATCAGCAAATTTCTCTAAAAATTATATGCTGTCCTAATCTAACCGGCCCATTAATCCCGTATGTCTGCTACCGGACAAAGCTCGAAATTTAACACCGCGCTGTAATGAGTTCGGGATGATGGCCATCTGGCGGCGCGTGGGTCGGCAGACGTTGCGGCTCTGTTCGGTGCTGAAAGCCGTGAGCTGAAGGTGCGATACGAGCCTTTCTTTTGCTATGGCTCCATTATAGATTCCATCGTTTTTTTCATCCGCACTGACCACTGACGGAGTGAGGAATTTCCCCGGTGTGTTTGGAAAAAGTGTCGCACTACCGTCTGAGCAACAGGCTTGTGAGATCTATGTATTCATGCTAATTGTGGTGTGTGAAGTGTTGACAGGAATGTCTTATGTTGTGCACACGGTGTGTAATTGAATGAACAACCTGGTTTGCCTGCCCTGGTATGATCTACCAAACTCATCGTCGAAGTTAGATCTGTTCTGGCAAACGCTACGCATATCGCTGCGGGCTGCCGGTTTCCATAATCTGCCGGCAGAACTCTCCAGAGACCACCCCTATGAGGTTCAATGGCAACAAGAGCATCTATTGCTGAGCCAGTGCTGCGGCCCTGATTTGTTCAAACCTGTTGCTAAAAATCTGCTACCCATTGGCCGACCCGCATTCTGCGATCTAAGCTGTAAACCCGGTTTCTATTACAGCTATATAGTTTCACGCTGTAACGGCTTACCCAAACTGATACACCCCGTTGTAAATTCTATTTCGTCCCGCTCAGGCTGTGGCGCACTGCTCGAATGGCTGGAAGAATCAGAAATTCAGTCTGATGCATTTCAAGTCAGCGGGTCACACCAGAATAGCGTTGATCTATTGCAGGCCGGGTCCGCAAGTTTAGCTGCAATCGATGCCCATTCCTGGCCCATTCTGTCGAACACTAAAGGGCTGAATATTGTTGCGCAGACAAAGACAGCACCCACTCCTGCATTTGTTACCCACAAGGCAAGAGTCGGTAGTGGCAACTCAGAAAGCCTGCAAGAAAATTTATTTTCGGCCCTGGAAGAAGCCATTAGGCAGAACGGGGAAAAAATGCTAAATATTGACCGTTTGCTTCCTGCTGCCAGAGATACGTACCAAGCCTATATGCTGTAATGCGAAGAGCACTGCGATTACAACAGTCAATGATATTTAAAAATCAGGAGTTGATGTGCAGGCCATAAAGTTAAAGTCACGACCCTCTAACAATTATCATTGCTTTGAGGGGGTCGGTCGACACCTGTGGCGAGAGGCTGCCAGAGGAATGGGCATACCCCGTGACGAGGTTTTTGGTAACGGTACAAACGGTTATTACCTGAAGTATCTGATCGATTCCGACAACGCGGCGATGAATACCGGCGGAATTTTCAACCCTCGCGAAACTACGCTGCCGAAAAATCTCGTGTACTGGCGCTTTATCAGTACATCAGTACACAACCGGTTTGGCGCAGAAGCCGGGCTGCAAGGTATGTGGTGGGTGACCGATGAAGATTTCAAACAACTTTTGCATCATGCAGTACAAACCGATGCGCCACTTGCCGAGGTCGCGGCCAAAGCACTGTGTATTCCACCCGAATGGGGCGACATGGGCTACGTTATACGTGCCGTGCTGAATGTGCATCTCAAAGCCTGGTTTGGACAGGGCAAACCAGCCACTGCTGGTATTTCGGTGGGTAACCCGAACTGGGATCCAGCGATACAACCGGCAGTCGCCGGTGTACCCGGCCTGAGCGAGCACTTGAATCAGCTGTTTATACCTGATCCCGGGCACGTTTCCGGTCCACAGGGAAAAGACTTCAAAAGTTATTTCCGCATGCTCGCCTGCAAACAAGCTTCTAAGGAATACAGTTGGAGCCACTATATGTCGTGAGAGTCCTTAAGTTCAACTTCGGATAGTGTGCAGTCATATGTTAGATCAAGCCGCACTGGTAATTCTGGCGCAGGTAGAACAACATGCGGTATGTCTGAATCTAACACCCCGAGCCGTATTGCGTTAACAACTGATTTAACCGCACCCGGGCGCCACACCGGCGATGCCATGTTGCGATGGTCCGACAACTCCAATCCTCTGGGGTATCATCCGGTGCCGGTGATCTCGCTCAAAGGCGGCGAGGGGCCAGTACTGCTTTTAACCGGAGCAACTCACGGAGATGAGTTTGAAGGTCCATCAGCCATTATGCGGCTCGTGCATGGGCTGGATCCTGTCAGGCTGCAGGGTCAGATCATTGCAATTCCCGCGCTGAATATGCCGGCACTTGCGAGCTCATCGAGAGTCACACCACTCGATGGTGCCAACCTGAACCGCGCTTTTCCGGGAAGTGCAGATGGCCAGCCGACCGCGATGCTTGCGCATTGGCTGGAAACAGAAATATTGCCCATGTGCAACGCTGCAATAGATTTTCATTCAGGTGGTAAAGCGTCGTACTTTCAACCTTGCACACTACCTACCCACACAGCCGATCGCTCGCTGGCTGCACAAAATATGGAGCTTGCAAGGGTATTCGGTTTGCCGCTGATCTGGCGGCTCGGTTCAAATAACGATAACCGCTCAGTAAACTCGGCAGCAGACCGGGCTGGTGTGCCGATGATCGCCACCGAGCTTGGCGGTGGTGGCGGGGTTGACCCTGCAATCACGAATGCGACAGAGCAGGGAGTTCGCAATGTGCTGCACTTTCTAGGCATACTGGAAACGGATTCTGTGACAGTTGAAAACCCGCGTATTGTTGAAATTGCAGACCCGCTGGACAGTCTCTACGCGGCAACGACGGGTCTTTATGATCGAGCCGTAAGCGCTGGAGAGGATGTCACGCAAGGTCAATTCGCCGGGTATTTCCACCATATTACCGAGCCCGAACGCGCCTCTACACGGCTCACACTACCCAATAAAGGTTTAGTTCTGGCGCACACCAATCGCGGTATGGTCACGCGGGGCGAATTACTTGCGCTAGTCGTACGCGATATCCCCAGGCATCTTTAACCCGCATTATTTATGGGATTGACGGAATCTCACTTGATCTTGGATTCCACAGAGAAATTTTTCTCTTGCAAATATCAGTGAGTATTCGACGCGAGAAGAAAATCCACTGTGAAAACAAATCTCTATGCGATATTTTCGCCACCCCAAGAATAATGCGGGTTAATACAAACAGGGATTCTTCCCGTACCAGTTTGTAACTCCCATGTACCCCGCGCGAGGCAATTTGAGCCAGGGTTTCCGGTATCATTAGGGCATTACTTCAAACGAGGCAGAACACATGATCCGAAACCCCATGCGGTACTGCCTGATTGCCACTGTCGTATTGTCGTTAACGGCCGGTTGCGCAACCACCCGGGTCGAGGCCCCGGTGAATGATCCATTCGAAAAGGTGAATCGCAAGATCTTTGCATTTAACACACACCTCGATAACTACCTGGTCAAGCCCGCCGCCAAGGGCTACAAACGCGTTGTACCTGATCCGGTCGAGCACGGCATCACCAATTTTTTTAGTAATATATTTACCGTCAATGTCATTGTGAACGACATACTGCAGGGAAAGGTGCGTCAAACAGGAAACGACGTCGGGCGCCTCGTGATCAACAGCACCGTGGGTTTGTTCGGGTTCATTGACGTGGCGAGTCGGCTGGGCTTTAAAAGAAATTACGAAACATTCGGACAAACGTTCGGTAAATGGGGTATCGCTGAAGGGCCGTTTATCATGTTGCCGTTGTTTGGCCCGTCGAACCTGCGATCGACAATCGGCCGGGTACCAGGGTCCTATACCAGCTACCCTCGCTATATTGATGATACCGGTACCGCAATCGCTCTACAGGGAACCGAGATCGTCGCCTTCCGGGCAGAGCTTTTAGGTACTGACGATCTGCTGGAAGAAGCGGCTCTCGACCCGTATATTTTCCTGCGTGATTTCTGGTCACGCCGTCATCGAAGTGGTGTACTCGATGGTCAGGATTCCAGCGACGATCCAGACCAGTCAACCTATGATCTCGATGATGAAATAGATGAGCTCGATAAACTGGAGTAAATCACCAAAGGTGAACCGGGCGAGTAGTAATTCAAGAGTAGTAATTCAATACAAGCATTCAGTGGCATGAGCCTTTGCAAAGTTAGGTGTTATGTGTTTGTTGGAAACTATAGATACTTCGTCTTATAACCTTTGAGCGCACAATTGCAGTTAGCCAAAGACCCGATACGTATAAACAGCAGACAACATCAGTCCAAACCCGATTACCGCAAAACGTAAGTAGCGTTCAGCAACTGACAGACAATGGCTTAAAATTGCTGCCTGTAGCGCGCAAAATATTGGCGGAACTCGACGGAATTGGTGCCTTGTTCGATGCTCCTCTAACAGGGAGAATTCGTGTAGGCGTGCCAGATGATTTTGATGATGGGGTGCTCGAACAAGTGCTTGCGAACTTTGCTCATCGTTACCCTGATGTCAATGTAGAAGCAACGTCCGGGTGCACATCCCGGTTTGAAAGATCTATCCAGAAAAACAGCCTCGATATCGCCGTCTGTTCAGGGATAGGGGCAGACGGCGAACAGACGTTTTCACCTGAACCCACGGTTTGGGCGGCGCAGGAGCAATTCAGATTCGACTTCTCATCAGAACAAGTGCCTATAGCCGTTCTCGACAGACCTTGCTGGTGGCGCGATTTACCCATAAAAGCGTTGAACGATGCCGGCTTAGGTTATCGTGTAGTGTTCAAGAGCGCCAGTTTCCCAAGTATGAGAGCGGCGATAAGATCAGGGCTCGCAGTGGGCGTACTGCCCTTGCATTGCGTTGAAGATAACATGCGTGTGTTGAGTGTAAAGCAAGGCTTCCCCGAGTTACCGGCCGCTGTTAGATCACTGATAATCAGTGAAGAAGCACCAGCTGATCTCACTTCAGCAATGGCTCAGGCAATTCGCCGGGCGATAGGCAATTGAGGCTTTCTCTTTTACTTTTGATTCTGGTAGCGTTTTTTTATAGATTAAATAATTTTATTTAGATATGCATGGGTCGCGCTGCTACCGTTTTATAGACTTGTAACAGGCAACCTGATTTTACCCAGCAACGTTTTCCAGTTCAGTTTCTCCTGAGCAGGCTCCACCTGTTTGGCTAGTACTTTCACTTGATCAAATAACGTTGACCTGAATCCTTGGTCATTCTCAAACTCCAGTAATATCCGCCGCAGCTCTTTAGTATCTCCTTGCTGGAAATACCCCGAATAAGAATCCCCCAGAATGCCGACCGCACTTGGGATTTTTGTGCATATTACCGGAATGCAGTCAATCAAGGCTTCAGATAACACGCTCGCACCGCCTTCAACTCGCGATGATAGTATCATCAGATCAGCTGACGCCAATCGCTGTCGGACCTGCCATCGAGGTCGCTTTCCCAGCCATACGTAACGGGCATTTGTTTCGGTTTCCCGTATGGCCGCCTGCTCTAGCTGGCTATCCAGCGAACCACCGTAATGTTCGATACAAATTTGTGATTCGACAGGTAATTTCCGTACTGCCATTGCGGCTCGCAACGGGTCTTTTTCCCACCGTAAATGGCCTGCCACAATCACTCGTACTGCTGGTGATTCCCTGGCGGTTTTATTGGGTTTTACGGTAGGCTCGGCCGACTGGATTATCGACACGCATTTTTTTCGATAGCGTCTGTTTAATTGTAAATGAGACTGATCATTTAAAAACAGCAACCGATCCGCTGCATTCAATACGCTGACGGCCTGGGTAGAGTTCAAATCACCTGATATATCCGTTCCCGTCATCACAACAATAATGGGGCGATCCGGATGTTTAGTTCTGAAATCAAGAATTGCACGGGCGCTTTTAACTGCATGAAGTGCAATTAAAAGATCTGCGTTTCCGCAAGCAAACGACGGAGAGTGTTTTATTTGTACAGCATGGCCTAGCGCGCGAAAAATTCGCGCCCATCGAATCGCCGTGACACGATTACCCGATAACGATCGCGCAGGCGCCGGGCAGGCTATATCAATACGCAATTTGTGCGAGCCTTGCTTCATACAACATTGACCAATCCTTCGATGGCATGGTTAACCGCGGTGGATCGCAGAATGCTGCTTCTACAGATTTGTCTATTATTTCAGCGGCTAAAAGCTTTCGCACGATCCTCAGCCACTCTATCGCAGATGCTCATTGCCCGCAAGATGGCTCACCCGCGCCAGGTTCAGTAGCGTCAATATATTCCTTCGAGGAATCACGGTGTTGTTATAGGGGGTGGCTTTCGACGTGCACCGGATATGGCATTACCCGCTATTGCTGCAAGCAGAATAGAACCACCGATCAGTGTATTGATTGTCGCCGTTTCCCCAAGGAACAGCCAAACCCACATAGGACCCAACAGAACCTCTGCCAGTGATAACAAGGTAAGCTCGGCAGCGGGAAGCGTTTTTGAGCCCAGTGTATACAGGATCAAACCGGCACCTACCTGGAAAACCCCCATTCCCATAGCAATGCTTGTATCATTGACTGACAGCATTAGTGGTAACCCCGCACTGATACAGATAGTAGCGGTTATTACGATAGCAAAGATTCCCGATAAAAAAACTGACGGCAGCATTTCTCCTGATTTACCCCAACGCAACGCGACGGTGAATACAGCAAACCCTAACGCTGAGCCTAGTGCGGCCAGACTTCCTTTTATCGCGACTCCGGCTGATTTATCCATGACCATAATGCCTATACCCAGAATCGCCACGGTTATCGCAATCCATGTCGCGTGCCGAACAGGCTCCCGCAATACGACCCAGCCTAGAACAGCCGCCAGAAATGGTGCCGAGGCAAACAACAGCATGGCATTGGCAACGGAAGTGGACTGGATGGCGTATATTCCGCCGGAATAAGCGGCGACCAGAGACAGCCCGGCAATGACAGCCGGTACCCCCGCACGCTGCACCTGGGAAAATGGGTTTTCGCCAGAGCGAATCAGAATCACCACATACAAAAATACACTGAGGCTGATGGATCGATAGAGCAGTATTTGCCAAACTCCGGCATCTTGTATCATCCTGATGCCAAGACCCACAGTTGACCACAAAACACCAGCTGCAAATACAAACAGAAGACCGCGCTTATGACTAAGGCCTGCACTCAAGCCAATTGTAGCTTCTGTCATTTTGTGTTCCTGGACGGGCTCGGGGCGTAATCTACTACCACCGAGTCATTTGGTGAATTTCAAATCTCGACACAGCGCGTCTCAGCCGGCTGAAAACCTTTGCCGGTTGGACCTGTCTTAATAACGACCTTATGATAGAAATTATCACACGACAGGAGAAACAAAATGAGTGAATCAGCAATTTCCCGCCGTACCTTTCTTGCGGCTGCAGGCTTTGTCACTACAGGCTATGTCCTTCGGGCAGCCCATGCAAACGGAATCGCGCCAACTCGCTCAATGCGAGGTGGTTCGAACAATTACCTGCCTGGCGCACCAATTGTTGATCGAATTGGCGCTGGTGGTTTCTGGATGACTGGCACAGTAAGGCGCGCTGGAGACGGAGCGCCGCTTGAGGGGCAGCGTATCCAGATTTGGGCGCATACGACAGAAGGCCATGAGCGTGATCCCCATAGCCATGGCGCCACGCTCACCGATGCCAATGGTGAGTTCAGACTGGAGATGCCGCAGATCGTGCCGGCTTTTGGCCAGGCCCATGGTCATCTGGCCTATGACAGCGATGACTTTAAAACCGTGTTCCTGCGGCCGGTCATGTCCAGCTCAAAAGACAAAACACTCAGCGCTCATTTTGTATTGAGCCCGGCCTGACAGCAGCTCGATTACGAACAGAGGCCTGTCTGTGAATTTTCCTGCCGGATGCGTATAGCGAATGTATAGAAGCGCTAATACAGTCCGGGTTGTTGTCGTGGCTGCAGTGCTTGTGCCATTACTACTGGCAGCGAACAGCCCGTTACTGGAGTGGCGTGATCCAGTTTACATAGTGGCCGGTTTCGCCGGAGTAATAGCCATGGTACTGCTGCTTTTACAGCCGATGCTCGCCACCGGCCAGATACCAGGTATAGGCAGAATTCAGTGCAGGCGTGCGCATCGGTTTATCGGTGTTGCTCTCGTGCTTAGTATCATTGTTCATGTTGCAGGCTTATGGCTTACCAGCCCACCGGACGTAATAGATGCATTGCTGTTTAACTCTGCAACTCCTTTTTCTGTCTGGGGTGTAATTGCTATGTGGGGCGTCTTTTTTACCAGTGTGCTCGCAGCAACGCGAAAAAAGGTTTTTATGACACTTTACACCTGGAAAATTGCACACCGGACTCTCGCCGTAGTAATAGTGGCAGGAACAGTTATTCACGCCATTTTAATAGAAGGGACTATGGAAACGGTTTCAAAGTACGCACTGTGCGTGCTGCTGCTGTGGGTTACCTTTATGGCTATAGTAAAACCGGGGCGCTGAAACGCTATGAACAAGCTGCAGAAAATATCGACCGATCTGGACCTGGTAAATGCCATACAACCGACGCTGAAGGCCCCCTACGAGACAGCGCTCAAATTTGCCAACGCCATACCTGACTACAGCCTGCTGCAGTACCGTGATCTGGCTTTTCTTATATGCCGGTTTCTGGCGCATAAGTCTGAAATGAGCTTCGAGGAAACGGCTCTTCACGGAATTATCAACGAATTGCACGAGGCACAGCTAATAAATGCAGCGCAACAGGATTTATTGCACCGGTTGAGAATATTGGGCAATCACGGTGCACATAAAGCAGAAAATACTCGAGCGCCACAGCAGCAACCGGAAAGTCCATCGGTACAGCAGGTAGATCAGCGGCTGATCCGATTAAGGGAGGAAGTTGGACAGGCCAGGGCTATTTTTCTGGAGTTGGCGTGTGATCTGTACCGAGATGAATATCCGCAGCGAAAGATTCCGCCCTATGAGGAAGCACCAGTCGGGGAGCAGGATCACAAAGAAATACTCTACACCGCCATAAAAGACTCACAGAATTGGCAGGCGCAGTACGAGGCGGCTCTGACCTACGAACGCCTGGCTGAAGAGTATTCAAATAAAGCTGGATTTATTAAGTCAGTACAGGTGTGCGTGCACTGGATTTCGCTGCTCAACAAGGCACTTGCCTCGTACGAGGCAGCATGGAAGCAAAGTGCTATAGATAAAAAATCTGACCGGGAAATGGCTTTCATAGAGTACCGCAATCCAGACAACCAGATGGCGCAATTATGTGAGCTGGAACCACTCTATCAATACTGTCGCCTTTGTTTTTTGCAACTGGAATTCAACAATATAGATGATTCCGACGACTGGACGTCAGCGGCAAAGCAGAGCTGGAAATTTTTACTTAAAGCTGCAGATCGAAAACACCCGGGTGCCAATACGTTGGTCGGCAAAATCTATCTTAATGGTTTGCCGGGCAGGGAACCCCAATACACACTGGCATTCCGGTACCTGAACAGGGCATTAAAATTAGGAGCTGAAGATGTACACTTGCAGCTATTTCAATATTATCAGGATCCTGGCTGCGCTGACTTTAACATCGATACCGCATTTGAATATCTGCGAGAGGGGGAGGAAAACGGCAGTCTCGATTGCCAGTATGAACTTGGTGTGCAGTATTTTCATGGCGACAACATTGGCAGAGACGAGGAGCTTGCTAAAGCTAAATTCGAACAGGCGGCCTCCAAAGGGCATCAGCATGCTGCGCTATCACTGGATTTGTGTTTCGGCGATTTGGCCGAGCAAATGGAGCAACATTTTAACGGGGAATTGCTCAACTACGATCCGCCAGCTGAGCCAATTGTCAACCCACCCAAGTTTGGTCGAAACCAACCTTGTCCCTGCGGTTCAGGTGCGAAGTACAAGAAATGCTGTGGCGGTGTAAACAGGGGAATGGATCGGGGTATTCCGTTTCTGGAAGAGACGCTGTACTGACAAGCTTGTTACCGACAGCCTGATTGACATATTTAGAACGTGAAAAATGATGGAAATCACCTTTGACTACTCGCTTTTTCAGGGCTCATCCTGCCATTGATCAGTCGCGGTTTCACGCATAATTCTATCCGGGTTCTGATGCCGCTCAGCGTATTGGCGCTCGGCCTTTGTCGCATGTGTTGCTTGCAGATAAGCGCCCAGTTGTCGTGATCGCCTAACTACCGCAGCACCCGCGGCGAATCTGTTTTTTTCATACAGAGAAAGCGCAGCTTGAGCATCTGCTGGAAACGCACCCAGCGCACTCGCCAGTGCTATGGCATCTTCAGCGGCTTTGGTGGTTCCCATACCCAGGTGCGGTCTCGCCGTAAATGCTGCGTCGCCAACAAGCGCAATATTACCGCTAACCATGCACGGAGATTCAAGGTCGTATATCGGTTGGATAAACGGAGTTTCAATGCGTGCGAAAAGGGACGCATGTTGCGGCGATAGTTTTTGTTCTGCATCGCTGCGCATCGCCTTGATCACTTCAGGGCGAACAACATTTGGTGCGATAGACTCACCGTTATTATTACCATTAATATCAGTTAGAAGGTCTTGTAGCGTGTTGTGGCGGTCAGCGGTGCGATACCAGACGATGTTGTAGCGCCTCCGGCCTGCCTCCACTGTGTGAGCGTTGTTTTTTGTTATTCCTGCGATCGGGTAAGCAATCACCTGCCCGTTAGGTGGCAGGCAGAAAGTAAAGTACGGAAATAATTCCTCTTTTTCGTAGTGGCTTAAATCGTCTTCTACTACGTAGCCTCGCCATGCAACATAGCCGGCATATCGTGGCAGGGCAGCGGGCGCTATTGCCGAACGTACAGCAGAGCGAATGCCATCGGCACCAATTAGCAGTTCGGAGTCTATGCAGCCACCGTCAGAAAACTCTGCCCTGACATTGCCGTTCTGTTCCGATTGGTGAATACCCTCAAGTCTTACACCCGCATGATAGCGTGATTGTGGAAATTTAGATAATAGCAACTGGTATAATCTGCCCCACGAGGTAGTGACCTGATGGAAGCCGAATGCACCAAGTTCTGTTCCGTCTGTCGCAATTGTTTTTCGGGTACGCACGGTTATACCGAAATCGTCTTCCGGTTCTATGCCAAGTGCTGCCATTGCATTGAAAAGCGCACGGTGAGTTGTAATTCCGGCACCTCGAAGATCGAGATCGTTCTCGACAGCCTCATAGATATGAACATCGTGGCCTCGCTGCTGCAACGCCAGGCCAGTAAATAACCCGCCAATAGAACCACCGACTATCGTCACCCGCATTGGAGCCTCAACGTTAGTCTAATATTACTTGATTGCCTGTGGATTAGCACCTGATTGCGGTTGACCCGGGGTTTGGTGAAAATGCCCCGATGCCAACGGCCGGGTTTTTTAATCACCTGCTGCACAACGCCGGGTACCGCGCTGAAGACATCAGCATAGTGGCAATCAGCCACTGTCATCCGGATCATATTGGCAACCTGATGACCAGCGGGGCTGCTACGTTTCCCAATGCCGAAGTACTGCTGGGTAAGCACGAATACGAATGCTGGGATCGCGGCGAGAACATTTCTGATATGCGCAAACCAACCAAGGCACTTTTTGACAAAGTGGTTGTGCCTCTGCACGACAGGCTCAGACTGCTGCAACCCGGTGATAACCTGGTACCCGAACTTACTGCTGTTGAGGCGTTCGGTCACTCAGCCGGGCACTTTTGCTTTCATCTGGAAAGTGAGGGACAGCGGTTAATGCTGCTTAACGACACCGTGCCGCACTACGTCACTTCATTTGCGCACCCGCAATGGCATTTTTCTATGGACGACAACCCGGATGCAGCGGCGGTTACCCGGCAACGAATTCTGGACCTGGTTGTCGCGGAAGATATTCCCGTTACAGGTTTTCATATACCGTTTCCGTCGCTCGGCTTTGTCGAGAAAAAAGAGAACGGCTTTGAATTCAGAGCTGCCACCTACCAGTTTAATATATAAATTTCAGCAATTACTCCCGGGCACCGGTTTCGACTGCCCGGAGCATAACTGATATACCAAATTGTATCGGCAATCGAAAACTAGCTTTTTCGAATGCGCACGACCTTCATGTACTCAAACTCCATTCCGGCGACTTGCTCTGTCTGCGGGTAATAGGTCAGATTTACCGGCGAACCTTGCAGGTTCCGATATTTTTTCTTCCTGTTGTATTTGAACGGTATGTCATACCCTTCCAGCATCAGTGTATTGACAAACCAGTCTTCGCTTTCGCGCTGCACGTGGCTGGTTACTTTAACCGCATCAAGTTGATTTAACTGCCGGTTCTTCTTTAAAAGTTTGTCGACATCAGATTTCAAGTTTGCGAATACCCCTGAACTATTGATCCCATTGGTTTACTATAACTAAACCAGAGGATAAGAAATTAATAATTTTCAAAACTTTTATTTGGTAGGACACTGTATCGGCTTTCGCAGTGAACATCAGCTGGCGAGCGGAACAATACAGTCCCGGCCTGCCGTTCGGTTCCGGGTTATTTTAAAGGTATAGGTGCATGTCGGTCGAAAAAACAGGAACGCTCGTGGTCGGAGGCGGGCAGGCAGGCATCGCCATGAGTGAGCATTTGAGTAATTGCGGGGAGCCACACCTGGTCCTTGAGCGAAACCGCATAGCCGAACGCTGGCGTACAGAGCGCTGGGATTCATTAATGGCAAACGGTCCGGCATGGCACGATCGATTTCCCAACCTTGAATTCAGTGATGTAGCACCTGACGGCTTTGCCTCGAAAACCAGTGTCACCCGTTATTTTGAGCAATATGCAAAGATGGTAAATGCACCAATCCGCTGTGGTGTGGATGTGCTATCGGTACAGAAAAAAGTCGGGGCGAGTGGTTTTGAAGTCGAAACCTCTGAAGGCAGGCTTGAGGCCACGAATATTGTTGCTGCCACTGGTCCGTTTCAGCATCCGGTTATTCCACCTATTATTCCCGAAAGTGCAGATGTCCTGCAAATACACTCCAATTCTTATCACAACGTGCAACAGCTGCCTGACGGGGCGGTGCTGGTGGTGGGGGCCGGTTCTTCAGGATCGCAGATTGCCGATGAATTAATGCGTGCCGGTAAGCAGGTGTTTTTATCTGTCGGGCCTCACCAGCGGCCTCCCCGCAGTTACCGTGGACGCGATTTCTGCTGGTGGCTCGGGGTGCTGGGCAAATGGGATACCACGACCATGGAGCCGGGCAAAGAGCATGTGACCATAGCGGTAAGTGGTTCGCATGGTGGATTTACCGTTGATTTTCGTCGTCTTGCCATGAAAGGCATGACGCTGGTCGGGCTGACCGATAGCTACAACGACGGCACCGTCTATTTTGCCGCCGACCTCGCAGACAACATTGCCGAAGGCGATGCAAATTATTTATCGTTGTTGCAGGAAGCAGATGCCTACATTGAACGCAACGGCCTGGACCTGCCGTTAGAGCCGCAGGCGCATCATATTGATGCTGATCCGGCCTGCGTTGCGAATCCGATTCGTGAATTAAATTTAAAAGAAGCTGGTATTACCTCGGTTATCTGGGCGACGGGTTATTCCGTTGACTACCGCTGGCTGAAAGCCGATGTATTTCATGATAATGGCAAGCCAATACATGAACGCGGTGTATCTGGAGAATCGGGAATCTACTTTCTTGGTCTGCCCTGGCAATCCCGCCGCGGCTCCGCTTTTATCTGGGGAGTCTGGCACGATGCAAAATACCTCGCCGATCAAATAGCAAAACAAAAGTCCTATATAAACTACCGCCCGAAGTCCCTGTAAATGCAGTGGCTGCCCGCTAGACTGGAGAAAGTTATGGTTCACAAACGCGTTAGAAAATTCAATACACAGGATACTTACCCAGAACAAAATCTTAACAATGACTTATGCCAGGCGGTAGTAGCTCGTGGAACAATGATTTTTTTACGCGGCCAGTGCCCGCAAAACCTGGATGACGCGGTGAACCTCGATAGCCATGATCCGGTAGAGCAAACCCATAAGGTCATGCAGAATATAAAACAGCTGATTGAAGAATGTGGTGGCAACATGGAGCACCTGGTAAAAGTGGTGGTCTACATCACAGACGTGCGGCATCGGGAAGCGGTTTATCGAACCATGGGAGAATATATAAAGGGAGTTCATCCCGTTTCTACCGGGCTGGTTGTGCAGGCTCTGGCGCGTCCGGAGTGGCTGGTCGAAATTGACGGAACAGCTGTCATACCTGACAACGAGTAATACAAGGATCCGGGCTGGCAAGATAGGAAATCCATGCGCTTCACAATAAAACAGCTTGAGTATTTTGTTGCAGCTGGAGAAGCCGGGAGCATCAAGCTGGCTGCAGAGCGGATTGCTATTTCCCAACCGTCTATATCATCGGCGATATCGCATCTTGAATCGGAACTGCAACTGCAGCTTTTTGTTCGCCATCATGCACAGGGGCTATCGCTAACATCGAGCGGTCGGCGCATCCTCAGCGAGGCCAAGCTGTTTCTCAGGCAAGGGGAGGGGCTCTACGCTATTGCCAGTGAATTAAACAATGAAGTTCGCGGCCGGCTGTCATTCGGCTGCATGATCACCCTGGCCCCGATGCTGGCCCCTCAACTGGCGCATTCGTTTACCAGCGAACACCCCGGTGTCACGCTGAAAACCACGGAAGGCGGCCACGAAGAGATGCTGAGAATGCTTCGGCAGGTTGATATCGATGTTGCCATTAGTTATGACCTGCCCATTCAGGATGACATGAACTTTGAAGCGCTGGCGGATCTTCCGCCGTACGTGCTGGTTTCATCGCAGCACTCGCTGGCTAAAAGACAGGAGCTGAGCTTGAAAGACCTTGCAGATGAGCCGATGATCCTGCTCGACCTCCCGTATAGCTCGCAGTATTTCAGTTCGCTGTTTGAGAGCAAAAACCTCGCTGCCAGTGTGCACGCGAGGTCGCGGAACCAGGAAGTGGTTCGAGCGATGGTCGCCAACGGATACGGCTACACCATCGCCAATGTCAGGCCGAAAAATCTTGCTGCACTGGATGGACGGAAACTCAAGGCTATCAGGCTAAGCGGCAGGCACAAGCCGATGAAGATCGGCATAATGACCCTGAATCAAAACCGTAAACCACTGATACTAATGGCTTTCGAATCTCATTGCCGGCGATTAATCAGTGGCCGTAAAATACCCGGGATGTTCTCGGACAACCAGCTTGTATGATTTACTAAAACCGAACCAATGCGTTCATAATGAGTAATGTAACATATCAGAATTAACGCTTACTCTAAAGATCAGTTTCCGGAGTCCAATACACGTTGACGAACACTTCCGCATCAGCACTTGAAGTTAAGAACGCGGTGAAAATTTACGGCGCCGGGCCAACCGGCGTAACCGCGCTGAATGACGTGTCGATTACTGTGGAAAACAATGAGTTTTTCACGTTGCTCGGTCCTTCAGGCTGCGGCAAGACAACGCTCCTTCGAATGATCGCGGGTTTCGAGACAATTACCGGCGGTAGTATTCGATTATTCGGTGAAAACATAGAAAGCCTGCCCGCCAATAAAAGGCCGGTAAATACAGTGTTTCAGCAGTATGCGCTGTTCCCGCACATGACCGTCCTGCAGAATGTTGCTTTCGGCCTGACCATGCTTGGCAAAAGCGATACCGAGTCCAATTCGGTTGCCCGCCGTATGCTCGATATGGTTCAGCTTGGTGAGTTCTCTGATCGCAAACCCACGCAGCTCTCGGGCGGTCAGCAGCAACGGGTGGCACTGGCAAGAGCCCTGGCGCCTTCTCCGAAACTATTATTGCTCGACGAACCTCTCTCGGCGCTCGATTTAAAATTACGCCATGCAATGCGCGTAGAGCTAAAGCAGATTCAGGAGGAAATGGGCATTACCTTTATTTTCGTCACCCATGATCAGGAAGAAGCGCTGACGATGTCTGATCGAATAGCCGTTATGTCAAACGGTGAGTTACAACAGGTGGGAACGGGGAGGCAAATTTACGAAGAGCCAGGCAACCGCTTTGTTGCAGATTTCATCGGTGAAACCAATTTACTTCCGGCTACCGTGGAATCGGTCAATGGCGGGCTAGCGACCTGTGTGATAGGAAACCGGGCACGGTTGGAATGCACGCTATCGGATCCGGTCGAGCAGGGTGGCAGCGGCTATGTTTCAATCCGCCCCGAACGAATTTCACTGGCCAGAGCCACAGCAGATCATACGCTTACCGGAATCGTTAATCGGTTTGTCTATCTTGGCACTGATACCCAGTGCAAGCTTTCGCTGGACGATGGTACAGAGATAAATATACGGGTGCAGAATGCTCACGAGTCAGCAACAGACCTGGCAGTTGGTGAGCGTACAGCGATTATTATCGACCAGGGCGCGGCGCGTTTGCTAGTGAACTAATGGCCGGACTACCTTCAACATCAAAGCCCGGAGGGAAAGCATCGGCTGGTGTCTTTGACGGCATCGCAATCTGGTTGCTTTCGCCTTCATGGCTGATGATCGGGTTTTTCCTGTTGCTGCCCGTTGCAATGATGCTGGTTTACTCATTTCTGACCAAAGAGTTCAGAGGGGGCGTTATCTGGGAGCCAAGCCTTGCAGCCTATGATCAATTTATATTTGATCGGGGCTTGTTTGGTGATGAGCCGCCCGTTGTAGAATGGACCTACATAACAATATTTGCGCGCTCTATCTGGCAGGCCGCGCTTGCAACCGTGCTGTGTCTGATTATCGGCTTTCCCACGGCGTACTATATTGCAACACGTTCTGCCGGGTCCCGGGGAGTATGGTTGTTTCTTATCACCATTCCGTATTGGGTTAATTTACTGATCCGCACCGTATCGATGAAATTTCTAATACGCGATACCGGTCCGTTGAATCAGTTCTTAATTTCCAGTGGAATAATCGATACGCCCATTCATATCGTGAATACCAATTTTGCGGTTCAGCTGGGCCTTTTCTATTCCTACCTGCCGTTTATGGTACTACCAATTTATGCGGCTGTTGAGCGATACAACTTTGCGTTGTCAGAGGCGGCATTTGATCTCTACGCCAGCCGCTGGACAACCTTGCGTAAAATTCTCATACCGGTTGTTAAACCGGGAATTATCGCCGGCTGTATTCTGGTGTTCATACCGAGCCTCGGTGCGTTTCTCGCCCCTGACTTATTAGGTGGCGCTAAAACCTTCATGATCGGCTCACTGATCGAAGAGCAATTTAAAGGCAACGCCGGTAACTGGCCATTCGGGGCTGCCGCCTCGATGATTCTACTGTCAATGGTATTGGTGGTACTGATGTTTTATGCACGCCAGCAAACGCGTGCCGCAAGCGGGGCGCGCTGATGCGCGGTAATACAACAGATGTACGGCGTTATCCCGGTTTTTTTGCGTTCACTATTCTCTGCCTGGTGCTGTTGTACACCCCACTGATTATTGTCACCATATACAGTTTCAACGATTCCACTTCAATTACCAGCTGGGGCGGATTCAGCCTGCGCTGGTACCTCGATATCTTCTATGGGCTGGAGGCGGCTAAATTTAAAACCGCTGCGTGGAATTCGCTATCTATTGCTCTGATGGCCGCTATTTCAGCAACCGTGATTGCAACTTCGGCTGCTATCGGCATGATCCGCGGGAACGCCTTTAAAGGTAAATCATTGAGTTTTGGGCTTATAAACCTGCCGCTGATGGTGCCGGAGATCGTCTCTGCCGTTGCCACGTTAATTTTCTTCAGTGCCATAGGTTTTACACGCGGATACCTTTCTATACTTATTGCGCATATGGTTTTCTGCATTCCATTTGCCTATCTGCCTATCGCAGCGCGGCTTGAAGGTATTGAGAAAAGTTACGAAGAAGCAGCCATAGACCTCTACGCAACCCGCTGGAAGGCATTTACTAAAGTACTCATGCCGTTACTGGCTCCGGGAATTATGTCTGGTTTTCTGCTCGCATTTATCATTTCACTGGATGATTTTATCATCACCAATTTTGTAAAAGGTGCCGGTGTCGAAACACTGCCAACCGCCATATTCGGTTCGGTTAAGCAGGGAATCAAGCCAAACATAATGGCACTTTCAACTTTAATGCTACTGATATCTATTTTTTTTGTTTCGCTCTCTTATTACGTAAACAAACTGGGAGAGCGGAGCAGGAAATCACTGTAAGCCCGTTTTGCAACAATAATGTCTCAACTGGAGAATGCTCATGAAAATTCCATTTAACCTGAGTGCCGCGGTACTGGCTGCCGCTCTTGCCACTGGTACCGCTCACAGCGCAGAGAAGTTATCAATCTATCATTGGTTTGAGTACATGCCGCAGGAGCTGCTGAATAAATTCACCGATGAAACCGGTATTGAAGTTACCATGGACACCTTCGATTCCAACGAAGCGATGTTAGCCAGCTTAAAAGCCGGTTCCCTGGGTTCTTATGATGTAGCTGTCCCCAGTGACTACATGGTGAAAATATTACTCGATTCCGGCATGCTGCAATCCTTCGAAAGCTCTGAACTTGCCAATTTTGATAACATCGACGGCCCCTGGAAAGATCCCTCATTCGATCCCGGTCGAAAGCATTCCGTACCTTATCAGTGGGGCACCACAAGCTTCGCAGTAAACCGCGATGTATTTGACGGTGATATCCACACAACGGATATGCTGTTCAACCCGCCTGCTGAATTGCAGGGAAAAATCAACGTTCTGGACAGTCAGGGCGAGCTCATTTTAATGGCCCAGTTACATTTGGGCATTGACCAGTGCTCCACCAACCGTGACGACGTAAAAAAACTTGATGCACTACTTCAGGAATCAAAAAAGCACTGGGTTTCTTTTAATTCTGATGGAGCCAAAGATGTGCTTGTTTCCGGCGATGCCGCGGTCGGCCAGATTTTCAACGGGTTTGCAACCAAAGCACGGGAAGAGGGTGCCAATATAGAATATGCGTTTCCGACACAAGGCTATGTCGCCTGGATGGATAACGTAGTTTTATTGAAAGACGCACCTAACCGCGCTTCGGCAATTGCGTTTATGGACTTCATGCTCAAGCCTGAAAACGCCGCCGCTGTTTCAAACTATGCCCAGTACAAGGCTGGCATAACCGGCGCAGAAGCATTCTTTGTAGATACCATCAAAAACTCGCCCGAGTTAAACGCCCCTGAAGGTGCGCCGGACGGCACATTCATTCAGGCCTGTGATCAGGAAGCACAGGCACTTTATGACGCAGTATGGACACGTCTGAAAAAGTAACTTTCTGAAATTACTCTGGCGCTGGCTAGTGCCCGTCCATAAACAAGCGCTACTGCGGATCCCTCAGAACACGCGATCTTTCACCGACCACATGTAGTTATTTAGAATGACTAAACGCATACATGTGGCAGGTGAAATCTCACGCACCTGAATGATCCTCGCTTCGCCCCGGATTATGGACGGGCGGCTAGCTTAGGCCGGCGCCAGGTACACCTGCACATGCTTATCCGTTTACCCTCTTGTAGCTGATACTGATGAAAACCATTTTCACTGAAAAGCATAAGCTCAGAAACGCAAAGACGGAACTGTACGGCGGGCAGTTAGTTGAACCGTTCGAACGCCCTTCGCGTGCTGAATTTATTATTGAGCGCGTCAGACAAGCAGGTCTTGGCGCGATTGTCGATCCGCAGGACTTCGGTCTCGACCCTGTCTATAAAATTCATAACACACACTACGTCGATTTCCTGCAAGTAGCGTGGGATCACTGGAAGGCTGAAAACTTTGCCGGAGAGGCCATTCCCACAACCTGGCCAGCACGGCGTATGAGTGATCGTGTGCCGGAATTTATTGAAGGCAGGCTGGGTTATTATTCGATGGCCGTCGAAACCTCTATAAGTGATGGAACATGGGAAGCCGCATACTGGTCAGCCCAGGTTGCACTAACCGGTGCCGCAGAGGTGCAGGGCGGAGAGAAAGGTGTGTTTGCCCTGTGCCGACCGCCTGGACATCACTCTGCTTTAGATATGTATGGCGGATACTGTTTTTTGAACAACGCTGCTATTGCAGCACAGTCGCTTCTGGATAATGGCGCTAAACGCGTTGCAGTAGTCGATGTAGATTTTCATCACGGCAATGGCACGCAGGATATCTTTTATGAACGAAACGATGTCTTGTTTGCCTCATTACACGGCGATCCTTCACACGCATTCCCGCATTTTCTCGGCTATAGCGAAGAAAAAGGCGAGGGTGACGGTGCCGGTTTTAATATAAATTACCCCATGAAGCCCGGAACCCGGTTCGAAGAATGGCGAGCCGCACTAGCAGATGCGCTCGATAATGTCAGGCATTTTGCACCGGATGCACTGGTGATATCGCTGGGAGTCGATACGTTTGAAAATGATCCGATCAGTTTCTTCAAACTGAAGTCTGAGGACTTCCTGACCTATGGTGCAGATATAGCACAACTGCAATTACCCACATTGTTTGTAATGGAAGGCGGGTATGATATAGACGAAATAGGTATTAACACCGTGAATGTACTGCAAGGATTCACTGGAGAGTAACTGTGGCACGTGATTCCCGATACGATATTCTATTTGATGAAGTCGCGATTGGCCCGCTAAAAGCCAAAAATCGCTTTTATCAGGTGCCGCACTGTAACGGTGGCGGCTATAGAGATCCGTCTGCTGCGGCAGAAATGCGAGGTGTGAAATCTCAGGGTGGATGGGGCGTTATTTTCACCGAACAGTGCGAGATGCATCATTCCTCCGAAATCACACCGTTTATAGAACTGCGTCTGTGGGACGATGAAGATATCCCGCAGCTCGCTAAAATGGCAGATCGGATGAAAGAGCACGGAGCTCTGGCGGGTATTCAACTGGCCTATTCCGGTATAAATGGCCCCAATCTCTATACCCGGGAAGTTCCTCTGGCGCCGAGCGCGCTGCCAATACGTACGTTTACTAATGATCCGGTAAACGCTCGGGCAATGGATAAGCAGGATATAAAAAATCTGCGTCGCTGGTTTGTCAACGCCTTTAAACGCAGTAAAACTGCAGGCTTTGATCTGGTTTGCCTGTACGGGGCGCATGGATTCGGTATTTTTCAGCATTTTCTTTCGACAGCAACTAATCACCGGACAGACGAATACGGCGGTAGCCTGGAAAACCGCTCACGCTTTGTACGCGAAGTCATATCGGATGCTCGTGATATTGTCGGTGACAGTATGGGTATCACGTTGCGGCTTTCGCTTGATGAAATGGTCGGTGAGCTGGGTTTTGCCAATTCAGAGGTCCGTGATTTTATAGAAATGCACGGTGATCTCCCGGACCTGTGGGATCTGGCGCATGGAGCATGGGAAGAGTGCTCAGGCCCATCCCGGTTTAAGGAAGAAGCTGCACAGCATGATCTGGTCGCAGGAATAAAATCCCTGACAAGCAAACCCGTGGTTGGTGTCGGTCGATTTACTTCACCCGATGTCATGGTGAAACAGGTGAAATCAGGCGTACTGGATTTCATCGGTTGTGCACGGCCTTCGATAGCCGATCCATTCCTGCCAAAAAAAATAGAAGAAGGGCGCATAGAAGATATTCGCGAGTGCATAGGCTGCAATATCTGTATAACCGGCGATATGACTATGTCGATCTCGCGCTGCACTCAAAACCCGACTTTCATGGAAGAGTGGCGAAAAGGCTGGCACCCGGAGCATATGAACCGCAAAGGCCAATCGCAAAATGCCCTGATCGTCGGTGCGGGTCCTGCGGGATTGGAAGCGGCACGAGCCTTGTCGATGCGGGGCTATGATGTAGCACTGGCTGAATCCGGCACTGGAGTTGGCGGGAGAGTAACACTTGAAAGCAAGCTTCCCGGGTTATCGGCATGGGGGCGAGTAAAAGATTATCGCGAATACCAGCTAAGCCAGCGTAACAACGCACAGATATATTATGACAGCAAGCTCAGTTGCGAAGAGATTTTGGAGTTTGGTTTTGAAAACGTGGCTCTGGCGACCGGGTCAACCTGGCGGCGAGACGGTGTTGCGCGATTTCATGTCGCGCCTATGAATATGGATTCAGCAATGCCGATTTATACGCCGGATGATCTGATGCAAGGCAATCTGCCCAGCGGCAACGTCGTAATCCATGACGATGACCACTATTACATGGGCGGTGTACTTGCTGAACTACTGGTGAGCAAAGGCGCAGCGGTCACAATAGTTACCCCGGCGGCATACGTTTCAGAATGGAGCAATAACACGCTGGAGCAAGCTGAAATCCACAAACGACTCGCTAATATGGGTGTTACTATCGTATTAAACAAAGGTGTAAAGTCCATTGCAGCGGATGGCGTTGATACAGAATGCACATACACATCAGAAATAACAAAAATAAGCTGCGATGCAGTTGTACTGGTCACAGCACGGCAGCCTGACGACAGTGTATGGCGCGAATTGAAAATGCGCGAAGATGAATGGTCCGATTATGGAATCAGGAGTATAAAAGTAATCGGCGACGCAGAAGCCCCGGGGCCAATAGCATGGGCAACGTATGCGGGCCACCGTTATGCCAGAGAACTGGACGAACCGGATATTGGCGATGCGCTGCCATTTCGCAGGGAGATTACTGAGCTTAAGTAAGGGCGGTAATTAATTTTCATTGCTAACAATGGTAGCGTAAAAGTTTCTTTGGTTCATATATTACAGTTGGAAAAAATACAGATAATAATTTAACCATGCCGATCTTAAGCAATCGTGATCTCACCAATGGGTGTGCCGCTGTATAAACTAAATTCAACATCATAGGAATTTATGACCATACTTTCAGAGGGGCGAAATTTCAACTTAAATCGATCTAGTTCTAGTGACTCTGATCCCCCTATATTTAAATATCCAATCCCTTTGGCGTGCAATATTTTACTTGCCTCTATTAGTTGGTACTCTGAGATATAACTAATAGAGCGCCTGCTCAAAGAAGCCAATGCTGTTGCAGTATTGCCACCCAGGTCATCCCATATAACAAACCCGGCTGGTTCCCCTTGGTAATTTACTATAAATCCATCAAATGCCTCAGGGAATGCCGTAATGTACTTTACCAGGGAATCATAATACTCCCTCATATCATGTGCGGTATCTTTTCCTGCATAGATCATCAACCCGGACCAGATCAATATGCTAGCCCGAATTTTATTTATACCATCTTGATCATGTAGTGGTGTGATTTTAATATCTTCTCTTGCAGATATCCGGTTATACACTTTTCTTAAGCCACTGAAATCTTTACCCGGCAAAGTTGCAATTTTCTCAGCATTTATTATATGAACTGGATATTTCCAATCCAAAATATCTTCTGACACTAATTTTACATCCGAAACCAATGATTTTAAATCACGTTGTATTGCAGTTTCTAAGCGATTGAAATCATCTTCCGTATACCGAGCCAGCTGAACGTAATTACCTTTTGACGCAAGTCGATTTAAAATTCGGGCAGTCAAATCCCCATTGCCATTCAATTCCGGAAATACAAGTAATTTGTTACCCACATGAGGATGGGCCGCTACAACAACTAAGCTGTCATTACTGTCGTAATAAACTTTACAGCCTTTTCGGCCTGTTAAGGCATAATATGGCAAAGACGTGGAGTAGCTATCTGCCTTAGTGCCTTGGACCGTCTTGAATAGGCTAATTAATTGTTGTTGATTTTCCCCAAACATCTCTACAAAGCCGATTTCTTTTTTGCATTGTATACAATTTCTTGCATATCAGGCGGAGTTGGCTCTCGACAAATTTCTCGCCGATTAGAAGCTGGTACAAGATCTTTGAATTCCGTTCTTCCTGTTACATTTCCCGCAAAAGCACGCGACTTGCATTTTCCTACGATAAACTTCTTGAAATGATCGCCAAGATTGACAAATGAGTTTTCCATTCCAAGCACACCTTAACAATTCCTTCCGGTAAAGAGATGCAAGCTAAACGTTGAATGGGATTCCAACAATCAATTAAATACGCATAATATATATTATGTTAAATCATAAATATGGGGTAAATTGCATTTGGCACATAGCTCGCGCACCCATTGCCAGAATCTTCTGCTTATCTAACATGCGTTGCACATCTGCGTGATCACTCGAGTATGCTGCCTGACCGTCAGGCGCCCGGCCTTGCTTGCGATCGTGTGCAGCCCAGCTCCTTCTTCTGCAACCAGTTCTGCGTTAGTGTCACTGAATAACATTTGGCAGGTCGGTGATGTTTGCAAGCCGAAGTACGCCACCATCCCGGTTTGGAATTCGTTGTAGCCGTCGTCGCGGCACTCATTACAGGGTTCTTCGGCATGGGTGTGAAAATCGATGGCTTTAACTCTTGCGAAATCTACCAATTCACCACTACTCCCCGGTATTCATAGATGATTTTGTCGAACTCAATAATTGCTACACTATATAACAATTAATTCCAGCGCTATCGTTAAAGTGCCCGCGCTATCACCAGAGATCCGCCATGTCACAAAGCAGTCGACCTTATAAGATGATTCTCGTGGAAACTGATGGTGACATAGTGACCGTCACGATCAACCGGCCGGAAAAGCGTAATGCAATGAACCACGCATTGATCGAAGAGCTTGATCACTTTTTTTCAAAACCTCCAAAAAAAGCAGGGCTGTGATCCTTACCAGTAGTGGCGGGCATTTCTGCGCAGGCCTCGACATTGAGGAACACGAACAAAAGGAACCTGTCGACGGCGTGTATCACTCACGCAACTGGCACCGGGTCTCAGAGGCAATCGAGTTTGGTGGTTTACCTGTCATTTCTGCGCTCGCTGGCGCTGTCATTGGTGGCGGCCTTGAAATCGCTGTCTCTTCACACGTTCGAATCGCGGAACCTTCCGTGCGCTTCCAGTTGCCGGAGTTGGCGAAGATGAGTCTCTGCCGCTGGCTAAAAAGCTTGCCAGAAAAATCGCCGATAACGCACCATTCACTAACTACCTGATGATACAGACTCCGCCTCGAATCAATGACATGTCCCGCAGTGATGGCTTCTTCACAGAAAGTCTTGCTGCATCTATGTCGCAAACAACTGACGGTGCGAAAGAAGGTTTGCGAGCGTTTCTGGAAAAGCGTCCGCCAAAGTTCAATTACCCCTGTTCAATAAGCGCTCCTCAACCAGTCCGGAAATTGAATCGGGTGATATACGGCACTGCAGATTTAAAAACCCTGAACTGTATAACCGGCAAGGGATAATCACCGATGCAATATCATCTAAATGGTTTTCGTACAGGTGATCCTTCAGTTATTGAAGCCACTTATATAGAGCGCGAAACTGCCCAGAACGTCGATGTGCTTATCGTCGGCTGTGGTCCTGCGGGGTTAACACTGGCTACCCTGCTCAGTGAATTTCCTGATATTCGAACACGAATTGTAGAACGCAAGTCAGGGCCACTTGAGATGGGCCAGGCAGATGGCATTGCCTGCCGTTCTGTTGAGATGTTCGAAGCGTTCGGGTTTGCAGAAAAGGTGCTTAAGGAAGCCTACAACGTATGCGAAGTGGCATTCTGGTGTCCATCACTGGACGACAACGGCTCTGGCGATACCGGCCTGCACCGCGCTGAACTCATTCAGGACGTTGAGGATGATCTATCCGAAATGCCACATCTCATTCTCAGCCAGGCAAGAGTGCATGACTTCTACCTTGAAAAAATGGGCTATATACGGAATCTGCAATGCCATAAATACACATCCAGTCTGTGATAGTAGTCATATAGCTTAATTTATATTGTACGAAATTTGGGCGGAATTTGCGCAGGAATATCAAGGTCACCTACGGTCAGGAAAATGAGGTCTTTAAACGCATCAAGATTGGAAAACCCACTGGCCCTATTTTTCACAATTTTGATGATTCGATTCAAGCCTTCTCCAACCGCATTCGTTAATCCACCGGTGTCAATAAATGCGACAATCCTGTCTTGATGTTTGCGCAATGTGGCAACAAATTTCTTCATGGAATCGAGTCGACTCCGCATGACAGTGGTTGTCCAACTTTTCAAAAATCGCTCCGCAGCCCAGGTTGCTTTGAATTCCCAAAACTGTTCAAATTCATCCTTTAACCGCCACGCACGATAGATTCGCCTATTACCCTTTTCTAGCGCTTTAAGTGTGTGTGTTTCATGTTTCTTACGGGTGG
>MDLA01000157.1 GCA_001730015.1 Chromatiales bacterium (ex Bugula neritina AB1)
TAGAATGACCAGGCTCAATCCAGTAAAAACTCCGTGCAGCGCCTTTTATACAACTCTATAAGCTTCTGAACTCGAAAATTTATGCAGCACCAGGGTTAATAGTATTGATTCCGCTCTGCTGGTTGTCCATTTCTGCTGGTTTTCTCTGCGACTAGACCGTTACTTCCGTTGTGGTGAGGTGCTCGTCGCCAAATACTCTCAAGTAGCGATCTATTTCGCTTTGAGGTCCCATTGCTTTGGCCAGATTGTCGGAGAGCTTAACCGTCGGGCGTCCGTTAGCTTCAGTCACTTTGCAGACCACCGAGAACGCTTTGAGGTGTTCGTTTTGGTACGGTGCGCAATCTCTGAAATCGTTCGTTAGATTAGTGCCCCAGCCGAAACTGGTGCGGACTCTGCCATCAAAATGGTGGTAGGTGGATTCGATGGTGTCGATATCCAGTCCGTCTGAAAAGATCAGGAGTTTCTTTTTCGGATCGCGCCCTTTTGCTTTCCACCAGTCGATCAGCTCTTCACCACCCTCCACGGGTTCTTTTGAGTCGATTCTAAAACCACTCCAGTCGGCCAGCCAGTCGGGTGCGCCTTTTAAAAAACGCGAGGTGCCATAGGCGTCCGGCAATGCGATTAGCAGATTGGTATCGTAGGTTTTCTGCCAGCTTTCCAGTACCTGGTAAGGGGCTTGCGCAAGTGCGCTATCATCGGCTGCGAGTGCTGCCGCAACCATTGGTAGTTCGTGTGCATTGGTGCCGATGGCTTCCAGATCATGATCCATTGCGAGCAGTACATTGCTGGTGCCAATAAAGTTGTCACCCAGCCCGTCTTTCAATGCGTCTACACACCACCGTTGCCATAGGAAACTGTGTCGGCGGCGGGTGCCGAAGTCAGCTATTTTCAGATGGGGTAGTTTTGCGAGCCGCAATACTTTCTCCCACATTTTTGCTTTTGCACGAGCGTAGGTGACATCAACCTCAAAGCGCCCCATGCCGCGCATGGCGGCACGTGAACGGAGCTCGCTGATAATTGCCAATAGAGGAATTTCCCACAGTGATACTTCTGCCCAGCTGCCGTGGATATCAATCAGGTATTGGCCGTCTCTTTTTGTTAGTTCGAATTCTGGTAACTGATAACCTTTCAGCCACAGTAAAAAATCTGCACTGAAGAGCCGCTCTTTGCCATAGAAGGTGTTACCGGCGAGCCAGATATTTTCTTTTTTAGTCAGGCGTACGGTGCGGGCATGTTCGAGCTGTGCCCGTAAGTCTGATTCGTCTATTTCTTCTGCCAGCCTGACTGTTTTGCTGCGGTTGATCAGTGAGAATGTAACGGGAATATCCCGCCACTGATGCCATATCGTTTGCAGCATAAGCAATTTGTAGACATCGGTATCAAGGATGCTGCGAACGATGGGGTCGTGTTTAAATGTGTGGTCGTACACACGTTTTGCGATGTCAATATGTACCATGAGAAATTCGCGCTCTGTGTATCGCCGGCCTGAACAGAAGCCTTGATCGGGTTAATAATTGTCGCAGGCGGCGTTTGTTGATAAATCCGTTTTAGCCGGGCTTCAGATCCAGCATGCCTTTTGTGGGTGGTGGTGTCATGCGTTGTGGCGGGATAGCATCGAACGTCATGTTTTCATCTCCATGATAAATCATAAAGTGCTTGCCTTTTGCACGCGCGATCATCGTCAGGCCAAGATGCTGGGCCAGCTCCAGACCCATTTGTGTTACCCCTGAGCGCGAGACCAGCGCCGGTATTCCCATGAATGCCGTTTTCATGACGATCTCGGAGGTGAGCCTGCCTGTGGTATAGAATATTTTGTTATCACCGGTGATTCCCTCCAGCCACATATGACCGGATACGGCGTCGGCGGCATTATGGCGACCGACATCTTCAACATGAATAAGCGATTTAGTACCTTCGCACAAGCCGCAGCCATGAACGGCGCCGGCGCTGCGATAGATATCGTTTAATTTTCCGACTTCCCTGATCAATTCGTACAATTGCGATTGCCTGATGCTCGCCGGTGGTAATTTGACCTCGTAGAGTTTGTCGATAGTACAACTGAAAATAGTGCCCTGGCCGCAGCCGCTCGTGACAATTTTTCGATTCAGCTTTTCCTGCCAGTCTTCGATTCCGTCGCCGCTTTGCGTTTCAACTACCACCAGTTCGCGATCCCAGTCGACGTGGACAGATTTTATCTCGCTGAGGTCGTCAATCAGTTTCTGGTTGCGAACATAGCCCAGAGTCAGCGCTTCCGGTTGTGAACCCAGGGTCATCAGCGTAACAATCTCGGTGTCGTCGATTCTGATGGTGAGGGGAAATTCCCCGGGAATGTGCTGATCTTTTTTCTCACCGTACTCATCCACCACGGTGACAGGGTGGGTCGGTCGCAAACCGGACTGACTCATTGCCGGTTTATAGGTAGTGCTGTTAGAATTCTCGCCCAAGTTGGATCCTGTCATTTGACTGATGTGGTTATGCGATGAAAATGGCGGCCAGCAGGGACCTGCGCAGCAATGAGGTCCACCAGCGAGACTTTGAGTCAGTGTTTTGATCGTTTGCTGAGAATTATATATCTGTTCAGCAAATTCGATCGCAACAGCTGGTCAAAATCTTTTATCCGCTGTAGATCATTCAGTGCTCTGTCAGGTCCATGAGGCTGCAGCTATTGCCTATCATACCGCTGCAAGGCGGTTGCGGGTAACTCTTGTGCCTGAAATACTGCCTGGCAGTGGTTTTTTTGCTGCACAGCGAACCAGGGTTTGCAATTGCTGTCATATCTCTGCACCATTCTTCGGGTAACAAATTCAAGTGCACGGTGACGGACTCCGGCACCTAAGACCGGAGATTTACTATTTTCAAATCAGCTTCCCAGTCCGGGCATCGGTCTTCGCCATGAGTGAGCTACTGGTTGAGCGTCGTGAAGCACCGGTTTTCAGGATAGATATCATTCTGGAGTGTCGCCATCGGGTGCTGGTGGGTGGCTTCAAATCAGCGGTCTGGTCACTCGCTGAGGTATTGATTCGCGGGGAGAGTGATACCCGTGTAGACCGCCCCGAGCGCACCGTTATCTCCACAGAAGCAGACTGCGAACGCTATTTATGGACCGGATTGCACTTGTCTTTTTATCGCGATGGCGGCCAGAGTTACTGGCATACAATGGTTGGTCAGCAGCAGGAGATTTTTGTTGTTTGCCAGGATAGCGAAGATGAACTCGGAACCATGCCGATTCTGGTAACTGCCGATTACGATGAAGCGATGGCCTATCACGAAGCGGACGACACCATTCTTACAGCGCCAATGCCTGAATTGATCTACCAGACCCTTGAACGCTTCGTACTGGAAAATTATACGCCAGAGGAAAAAAAGCGACGCAAACGTAAAGACTGGCACAACAAGGAGGGCAGCGATGAGCCATTCGCCAAACGACCCCGAGGCCGGTAGAGCGCCGGGCTTCGTTAGCCGCTGGTCTCGCCTCAAGCAACAGGGTGTTGAGTCAGACTCGCTGGATTCTGTCCCGTCCGGTGACCTGCCCGAAATAGCCGATCCTGCGGCAATCGACAATACTCAGACTAACGCTCTGTGGGTTGCTGATGACGCACAGGATGGACTGGCTCCGGAAGAACAGCCTGTTTTGACTGATGCAGATATGCCGCCGCTTGAATCGTTAAATGCAGACAGCGACTATAGCCCGTTTTTTTCCGAAGGTGTGAGTAAGCAATTACGCAATCTGGCACTGAAAAAACTGTTTTTTAGTGGCAAGTTTGCCTCGCGTGATGGACTGGATGACTACGACGACGATTTCACCCGTTTCGAGCCGCTGGGTGACACCATCACCTCAGACATGAAGTTTCACGAACGTCGCAAGGAAAAAGCCCGGCTGGCTGAGCTTGAAGAAGAAGAGCGGCGTAGACTGGCCGAACAGAGCGATCAGAATGCTGAAGACCAGGGCGCTTCCGAAGCTGCAGCAGATAGTCCTGCTGATGATGATTCAATAGGAACTCCGGATGAAAATACACCAGATGAAAATACTAAGGATCAGCTGGATTCAACAGCTCCGGTGATGGCCGGAGATGAGTCACCCGAAATGGAGTCAGCGGATCCCGCTTCAACAGAGGGCTCGGTCGATCCGGTAGATACACAAATGGCAGAAAATCAATCCAGCGCTGGAGACAAGGCGTGACCGACGGTTCAGTTGATACCCTGCAATTCAGGGCATCCAATAGTATTCAAACCACTTCTCTGGTGGCCTATCAGTCTCGCGGGCATTGCCTGATCATTGCGCCGATTGAGATTGGTGTTGAAGTGGCTGCACGGCTTAACACTCCGGGTAAAACGCTGTTTGTACCCACCGATGCCGATGACGGCATCGATAAAAAATCTACCGAAGATGGTTTAACCGTTATTCGGGCTAAATTGCTTGATCTGCACGGCTATCTTGGTGCATTTGATTGCTCGATCGGTGAAAAAAACTCCCCTGGCTCTCTGGCAAAGGTGGCCGGAGTATCTCTGCTGGGTGGCTTTGATCTGGTGCTCGATTTGTCAGAGCAACCGGTTCTCGATGTCGATGTACTGCCGTTTGGATATTTAGCCCCGGGTACCGACAATACCTCAATTGATGCGGCCATGGAGCAACTGCTGGAGCTTCAGGGCGACTTTGAAAAACCCAGATATTTCGAATATGACGCCTCCATCTGTGCGCATTCGCGTAGTGGCATAACCGCCTGTACTAACTGTATTGACGTATGCGGAACCGGTGCGATCTCTACGAATGGAGATGGCGTGGCGATCGAGCCCTATTTGTGTCAGGGCTGTGGCAGCTGTAGTAGTAGTTGCCCCAGCGGCGCTGTCCGGTATGCCTATCCGGCACCGGCAGATGCTATGTCACAGCTGGCTGGCTTGCTGGCGGAACATCGGGCGAAAGGCAGTGCGCAGACGCTGGTTTTTTTACACGATGCGGAAAACGGTGCTGAGCGTTTGCAGCAATTCGAGGCTGATCTGGCTGACACGATATTGCCTCTGGCGGTAGAGGAAGTTGCAAGTATTGGTATTGATGGCTGGTTTTGCGCGCTTGCCTACGGCGCTGCGCTGGTTGTGATAGATGCGCCGTCTGAGAACAGCGCGATGAGGCGAGGTCTGGCGGATCAACTGCGTATTGCTAATGAGATACTGGCGGGAATCGGGTTGGTCGACCGGTTAAGGCTGCTGGAAGTAGAAGATGCCTCTTCGCTGAATGCGCTGGCCGGGGAGAGCTGGAGTAGCGGGCCGGTAGCAAGCTTTAGTACGCATAACAACAAGCGACAGACAACACGTTTAGCGCTCGACCATCTTCGCGAACATGCAACCGTGTTCGCCGGAGAGGCGGTGACCATTAACGACACCGTTGCATTGTGGCCGGGAGCGCCATTTGGTGAAGTGGTTGTCAATCCTGATACCTGTACACTGTGCCTCGCCTGTGTCACGGTGTGTCCGGCGCGAGCGTTGCAGGATGGTGAAACCCTGCCGCAACTGAAATTCCTTGAGACCAATTGTCTGCAGTGTGGCATGTGTGAGCAAGCCTGTCCGGAGAACGCAATATCACTGATGCCGCGGTTCCTCTATGATTCAGAAACTGCACTTAAACCGCGTATTGTTAACGAGGAAGCACCTTTTAATTGTGTTGTCTGTAATACCCCGTTTGCAACTCAGGCAATCATTGGAAGAATGCAGTCGAAGCTGGCTGGTCACTGGATGTTCGGAGATAACAAAGCGTTGCGTCGCTTGAAGATGTGTGAGGATTGTCGGGTGAAGGATATCTTCGAAGATGAATCAGGGATCGACGTACACAAAACGTGAAAATCAAAAAGATAACAAATAAAATGTGGATAATTTCCGGTGGCTGGAGCAAACTACGCTGAGGCAGGAAGAAACAGGCATATGCAGGCAGACACAGCTACAGATGATGGCTCTCATTTCGGCTCACCACCCGGTCTGACCATTAAGGTGAGCACAGAAGAGGAGATCGCAGCTCGCGAGGCCGACCTTGATCGCGCTAACCTCTACAGCTCACTGGGCGCATTGCTTGCTGCACCGGCATCAAAAGAACATTGTGAAGCGCTGCGCGAGTTACCACTTATCGAAGAACCCGATACCGCGCTGGGAATCGCATGGGTGCTGCTCAAGTCGGCCGCGGAATCTTATTCTCTCGAGCAGATTAACGACGAATACCACGATCTTTTCATCGGCGTCGGGCGCGGTATAGTAGTGCCCTATGGCTCCTGGCACATCACAGGCTTCCTGATGGAAAAACCGCTGGGCGCTCTGCGGGCGGATCTGCGAGCACTGGGCTTTGAGCGGGTTGAAGGGGTGAAGGAGTCTGAAGACCACATTGCCTCGCTCTGTCAGGCAATGGCAGCTATCATTACCGCTGAAGATATCAGTTTTGACACTGAAAAATCGTTTTTTAACGAGCATATTAGTGTGTGGGCGGATAGTTTTTTCAATGAAGTTCTGCAAACGGAGCGCGCTGGTTTCTACCGTGCGGTCGCCGAGCTGGGCAAAGGTTTCGTTGAGCTGGAAAAGCAGTACCTGAAAATGTCGGTATGAATGTATCAGTGTGGAATACGGTGTTGAAACACGAGGTCCGGTCAGGGCTTCACAACAAAAGCCGAAGGTGCTTTTGAAAATCAGACAATCTTATTTATTGGTTGGAGGGATTAAATGAAAAAAGAAATTAGATATATCAAGGATAATCGCCGGTCGTTTCTTAAGGGGGCGGTGGTTGCGGGCGGTGCAGCAGTTGTGGCACCTGCGGTGGTTGTGGCCGCCGAAGAGCCTTTGATCGACGTCGATGTTTCCACTGCAGATAAAGGCTATGAGGAAAACGACTATATCCGCAATTACTATGATCGCGCACGATTCTAGTCGAGCTAACCAATTCAAGCGGGGATACCTATGAAACTCAGAAGAAAGATCAGCGCAGACTCGTCAGATTCAAATGAATCGGCTGGAATTGGCCTGTTCGGGCGCGCGGTAAATCGCAGAACCTTTTTGCGGCACTCAGGCGTTACAGCCGGAGGAGCGGCAATTGCGAGTATTGCTGCACCCACAATGGTGAAAAAAGTACACGCGGCGAGCACGTCTCCCAAAAGCGGTGCTGAAACGGAAATCAAGCTGTCTGTCTGCACCCATTGCTCAGTTGGTTGTGGAGTGGTTGCCGAAGTGCAGGACGGTGTATGGACCGGTCAGGAGCCAGACTACGAATCACCTTTGAATCTCGGTTCGCACTGTGCAAAAGGTGCTTCTGTCAGAGAGCACGGACACGGCGAAAAACGGGTTAAATACCCGATGAAACTCACTGGTGGCAAGTGGAAGCGTGTCAGCTGGGAAGAGGCTATTGAAGATATCGGTGATCAGATGCTCGATATCCGTAAAGAATCAGGCCCCGATTCAGTCTACTGGTTGGGCTCTGCAAAATTTAACAACGAACAATCCTATATGTTCCGTAAATTTGCTGCCATGTGGGGCACTAACAACGTAGACCACCAGGCGCGAATCTGTCATTCCACCACGGTTGCCGGTGTCGCCAACACCTGGGGCTACGGGGCAATGACAAACTCCTACAACGATATGCACAATTCCAAAGCCATGTTTTTCATTGGCTCAAATGCAGCGGAAGCGCATCCGGTTGCTATGCAGCATATTTTGCGGGCAAAGGAAAACGGCTCCAAACTCATCGTTTGTGACCCTCGTTACACGCGTACCGCTGCTCACGCTGACCAGTTTGTGCGCTTCCGTCCGGGAACTGACGTACCGTTGATCTGGGGCATTCTCTGGCATGTTTTCGAAAATGGCTGGGAAGACAAAGAGTTCATCAATCAGCGCGTTTACGGTATTGACGAAATCAAGGCTGAAGTCGCCAAGTGGAATCCGGCAGAAGTAGAGCGGGTAGCTGGTGTGCCTGAAGCGGTAGTTAAAGAAGCTGCAGAAACCATGGCGAATAACCGCCCGGGCACAATCGTCTGGTGTATGGGTGGTACTCAGCACACGATCGGTAACAACAATACCCGTGCGTACTGTGTAATGCAGCTGGCGCTGGGGAATATGGGAACTGCCGGTGGTGGTGCCAACATTTTCCGCGGCCACGACAATGTACAGGGTGCAACTGACTTCTGTATTCTGTCTCACTCGCTGCCTGGCTACTACGGTCTTTCTGCAGGTGCCTGGAAGCACTGGTCAAGTGTATGGGATCTGGACTACGACTGGGTCAAATCACAATTTGACGCCGGCAGCTACGAAGAGTCAAAAGGAAAGCCGGTCAGCCCGATGAATACCAAGGGCATGCCTGTTTCACGCTGGATTGACGGTGTTCTGGAAGATCGCGGTAATATTGCCCAGAAAGACAACATTCGGGCGATGGTGCTGTGGGGACACGCTCCGAACAGTCAGACTCGCGGGCCTGAAATGAAAGAGGCGATGGAAAAACTGGACCTGATGGTTATCATCGATCCTTACCCGACGCATTCAGCTGTTCTGCCTGATCGTCAGGATGGCGTTTATATCCTTCCGGCTACAACGCAGTTTGAAACGTATGGTTCGGTGACGGCTTCTAATCGATCACTGCAATGGCGAGAGAAAGTTATTGATCCATTGTTTGAGTCACTGCCGGATCACACTATCATGTACAAGCTTGCAGGCAAGCTTGGTTTTGCTGACAAGTTCTGCAAGAACATTGCGGTTAAAGATGATGAGCCTCTCATTGAAGACATCACCCGCGAGTTCAACAAGGGAATGTGGACAATCGGCTATACAGGTCAGAGCCCTGAACGACTGAAAGATCACAAAAAGTATCGCGGTATGTTCAACACAACCACGCTGAAAGCCGAAGGCGGTCCGCTTGATGGTGAATACTACGGCATGCCGTGGCCATGTTGGGGTACTGCAGAGATGAAACACCCTGGCACACCGCTGCTGTACGATACCAGCAAGCCGGTTGCTGAAGGCGGGTTGTGTTTCCGCGCCAGATTCGGTGTGGAGCGTGAAGGTGTTAGTCTGCTGGCCGACGGTTCCTATCCGGTCGGGTCTGAGCTGGAAGACGGCTATCCGGAATTCAGCGCAGATGCACTTAAATCACTCGGCTGGTGGGATGATCTCACCGACGATGAAAAGGCGGTTGCCGAAGGCAAGAACTGGAAAACAGATAAATCCGGCGGCATTCAGCGCGTGGCTATTGCGCATGGTTGTGCACCATTTGGAAACGCTAAAGCCAGAGCGGTTGTCTGGACCTTTCCTGACCCAGTGCCTATTCACCGTGAACCTCTATATACCAATCGTCGTGATCTGGTTGCAGATTACCCGACCTACGAAGATCGCAAGTCGTTTTATCGTCTGCCCACTCGTTACGGCTCGATTCAGGCGACAGATCATTCCGGCGAATTCCCGCTTATCCACACCAGCGGGCGTCTTGTTGAGTATGAGGGCGGTGGTGATGAGTCTCGCTCCAACCCCTGGTTAGCTGAGCTGCAACAGGATATGTTTGTAGAAATCAATCCGGCCGATGCAAATGATGTTCAGATCGAGAACGATCAAATGGTTTGGCTGGAAAGTCCGGAAGGCGGCAAAATTAAAGTTAAAGCGATGGTTACACCACGTGTTGGCCGCGGGGTTGTTTTTACACCATTCCACTTTGCCGGTCACTTTGAGGGCGTTGATCTGGAGAACAAGTACCCTGAGGGCACAGCGCCGTATGTGCGGGGCGAACCAGCAAACAACGCATTTACTTATGGCTATGATTCCGTCACTCAGATGCAGGAATCTAAAGTCTCACTCTGCAAAATTGTAGCGGCTTAGGAGAATACTCATGGCTAGAATGAAATTTCTTTGTGACGCGGAACGCTGCATAGAATGTAACGGCTGTGTAACAGCATGTAAAAACGAGCATGAAGTACCGTGGGGTGTAAACAGACGCCGGGTTGTTACGATCGGTGATGGTGAGATCGGGCAGGAGAAATCTATATCTGTAGCCTGCATGCACTGCACAGATGCGCCTTGCCAGGCGGTTTGTCCGGTCGACTGCTTCTATACCACCGATGACGGTATTGTTCTGCACGATAAAGATCTCTGTATTGGCTGTGGTTATTGCTTCTATGCCTGTCCGTTCGGCGCGCCGCAGTATCCGAAGCAGTCTGCTTTCGGTGCTCGTGGCAAAATGGACAAATGTACGTTCTGTGCCGGCGGACCCGCAGATGATTTATCAGAAGCGGAATATGAAAAGTACGGCCGTAACCGAATCGCCGAAGGTAAACTGCCGCTCTGTGCGGAAATGTGCGCTACCAAGGCGTTGATTGCGGGTGATGGTGACAAGGTGGCAGATATCTATCGCGAGCGCGTTACCACTCGTGGTGGCAGGTCATCTACCTGGGGCTGGGATACAGCCTACAAGGGTTAGTACTCCGCTTGTTTCGGAGTAGCAAGACGATTGAATAGGGCGGTCAGAACGACCGCCCCTGTTTTGCATAACTGAATTTTCATATGTTCCTGAGAGGAAGCAATGTTCAAATTTTTCAGGCTAGCCAGCGTGCTCGGTGCCATCCTGGTCGCAACTAGTGGTTGTGATGCTACTAAGTCAACGCCTGCAACCTATGACGCCGAGAGTTATTCCTATAAAGGGGCAGCAGACCCGCTGCTGAACACCTCCGGCGCTGACAGGGCAGGGGAACTGGGCAGTCGTTTCGACCTGGTGCAGGGCAGACAATAGATAACTGGATTTAGGGGAACGACAATGCGAAAAAAAACGGATCCATTGCGGGTAAAACGGCGTAAGCGAATAGCAGTGTGGAGCTTTGCCCTGATTATGGCGGCTTCAATTGCAGCCCCTTTCAGCGGGTTTTTAATCACTGCGATTGATGGTGCAATGGCTCAGGAAACGGCCTCTGCGGCAGCGGAGAGTAACCCGCGAGCAAATTTATGGCGCGCAGTGAAAGGTGGCGTGGGTGGTTACAGTGCCGTTCAGGGAGCTGAGACCGGAGTTTTAATAAATCCGGCGGGTAACGATTGGGCAAATTTCCGGAAAGGGCCCGTTTTCACTAAGCTTCCCTGGGTGGTAGCCGGCATGCTGGCTCTAATTGTTCTCTATCATTTGCTTCACGGAAAAAACAGATTACAGCGGCGTCCGTCCGGTGTGCTGGTAAAACGCTGGTCGTGGTTTGAGCGCCTGGTTCACTGGGTAACTGCAGTATCCTTTATTGTTCTTTCGATTACCGGTTTAAGCATGCTATTGGGGCGTACCGTGTTGCTGCCGATGCTTAGCGGCATAGATGGCGGAAAGGCTGCGTTCGCTGCCTGGTCGCAACTAGCGATTCAGGCGCACAATGTGTTGGGGCCGGTGCTAGGCGTGGGTATTGTTCTGATGATTGTCATGTGGATCTGGTTTAACTTCCCGGGGCGTGGTGACTGGCGTTGGATTAAAGCAGGTGGCGGTCTTATTGGAAGCAAGCATCCAAGCGCCGGTCGCGTGAATTTTGGCGAGAAAATCTGGTTCTGGATTATCTGCACATTTGGTCTGGCGGTAGTTATTACGGGCTTAGCACTGGTGGCACCGAGCTACCCGCAGTTGATGGAATATGCTCCTATTGCGCTAACACGTAACCTGATGCAGGACGCTAACCAGTACCACGTGATTGCCGGATTGATCTGGATGGCTGTTGCAATCGGGCATATCTATATAGGTACTGCCGGAACTGAAGGGGCACTGCAGGGTATGGCCACAGGTTACGTTACGGCTGAATGGGCAGAGCAGCATCACGACCTCTGGTTTGATAAATTGCGACGCAAGGGTAAGGTTGCTTCCGAACCAAATCGGTACTCGAGAGGCCACAATGCGGTGACGCAACGATCACTGTAGAATTAACAACACGTGACTGAAAACGGCGAGCTATATGCTCGCCGTTTTTTGTTCTGAACGGGATTCAACTGCCTATTACAGTCGTGGAGGTATCGATTGTGAAGCGGTATCCGTGAACACAGGTGACACCAGAATTGGAAAAATTTCCGCAATCGGTAATTGATGTCATGACGGCCGGGGGCGCGACCGTTACCTGTCTGCCCGTGCAGCTGGAAGAGCCGGCCGAAGAGAATTCTGCATCGGAAGAAGTCTGCTGGCAAAGCGCGGTGTTTTTTCGATTAGGGGGCAATGAATCTACAAGAGATATCCGCTTGCTGCGAAGTGGTTCTAAAGCCTATGGCGTCGGGATCGAAACGGACATCATCGAGCACGAAAATGCCTCGGTCGTAATGTTACGTTTGCAATTATTCGTGCAACCGGATGATCCTTTAATTGGCGAAGTGTTGTTAACTCCCGGAGGGGCAGAAACCCACTATGAAGTACTCGGTTTGCTGGGTAATCAACAAACATTGACGTGGTTTTGCTCTGATCAGGAATACAACCTGATACATCAGCAACAGCAGCCCCTGTCCGACGAGTGGCGTCAGGAGTTTCTGGCGTTGCGCGCAGAATCGTTCAAACGCGATGCCATACTTCGACTTGCCGGAAAATACAGTGCGCAAACAGCGTTTGCCGAAATCGTATCGAATTACGGACTGCGCTAATGGTATGCAGAAAGTGCCAGGTGCGAGCGCTGATAAGAATATGCATTGCCTGTGTGTTGCTACTGCTTACAGCTCGTGGTCACGCAGATTCTGTTTCGCCACAATTGCAATGGACTCGTGCAATAGATCGCGATGATGCACCGGTGCTCACTGCACTCATGCCGTCGATCGATATCTTCACAAGCAATGAAAAAGGCAAAACCGCACTGATGGCCGCTGCCAAGCTCGGCGATCGGGCCATGCTCGATAACCTGTTGCAGCGTGGTATGTTATTGCACCAGCGATCAAACACCGGTGGCACAACACTAATGTACGCCGTGCTGGGAAATAAGACAGATATGGTGCGCTATCTGATTGGCCTGGGCGCGGCTGATGACAACAGAATTAATGCGCAGAGCACTAATGGCTGGACTGCTGCAATGATAGCAGCCGCCAAGGGATTTGATCAGGTACTGAGTGTACTTGTCGACAACAACGCCGATCCCTGGATTGCCGATGGCTATGGCTGGAGCCCCCTGATGCGTGCAATTGACAACCGTCACCGGAATGTTATTCAGTATTTACTGAGCCTCAATAACACTTCGCTCGACGCTCAGAATGAAAATGGGTCAACTGCGTTGCACATTGCTGTGCTAAGCAACGATATCTATTCTGCCCGGCGGCTTATAGAACGCGGGGCGAACAGATCGATTCGCGATAGCAACCATAAGCTTGCTTCAGATATTGCTGATGATATGGGGCTGGTTCAGCTACGGTCACTTTTGATTCAAAAGAATTAACACGCCTATGCTTAAACTCAAACCCAACTGTGAGTGCTGTGACCGGGATCTTGCGGCAGATTCAAATGATGCGATGATTTGCACTTTCGAATGCACGTTCTGCAGATCCTGCGCCGAAGAGCGGTTTCGTTTGCAGTGCCCGAATTGTCTGGGAGAACTGGTCAAACGGCCGGTGCGACCCGCAAATATGCTGGAGAAATATCCGGCTTCAACCGAGCGCGTAAGCAAGCACCATGGTGTAGCTTGAACGCGGTTTTTTTTGCAGCACTCCTCCCGCGGTTCGGCTTGAAATGTCGTTTTTTCGACTAAAAAAAGAATAAGCCGGTGATTTTTACGATATAGTCGTATGAGGATTGGCGAATGTTTTACGAAACTTTCCCGAACCGGAAAGCGGGATACCAGCGCCACATTCAAATTGATTCGTCTCAATGAATACGTGCGGAATCTGTCCGTATCTGCAGTAAAATGCAGCTTGAGGCATTGTCGGGTAACTTCAACGGGAGGATTGTAATTGAACTTTAAACTATCTAAACGAGTCCTGCGTGTCGGGGCTGTAGTAACAGCAGTTGTGGGTGGTCTGCTCACAACCGGTATTAGCCACGCCGAAAAAGTTCTGCGCGTTAATATGCACTCGGATCTGAAGATCGTTGATCCGATCTGGACCACCGCCTATATGTCCCGGAACTACGGGTACATGGTTTATGACACCCTGTTTGCGATTAATACCAAAGGTGAGGTCATGCCGCAAATGGTTGACAGCCATACTATCTCTGAGGATGGCTTAACTTACGACTTTACCTTGCGTGACGGCTTGATGTTTCACGACGATCAGCCAGTCACCAGTGCCGACGTCATTGCATCTATAAAGCGCTGGGGTGCTAAAGATGCCATGGGCCAGAAAATGATGAGCTTCGTCACTGAGATGTCAGAAACCAGCGACAACTCATTCCAGTTCAAACTGAATGAGCCCACCGGTCTGATTATTCAGGCGCTTGGTAAGCCATCGTCGAATGTACCGTTTATCATGCCAGCTCGTATCGCAGCCACACCACCTGGCGAGCAGATCGAGGAATATATCGGCAGCGGACCCTATGTCTTTCTAAAAGACGAATGGAAGCCGGGCGATAAAGCAGAATTTGCCAAGTTTGAAAAGTACGTTCCTCGCGATGAGCCGGGCGATGGTCTCGCGGGTGGTAAAGTAGTTCACGTTGATAAAGTCGTGTGGAAAGTTATCCGCGATCAGCAGACTAAAATGAACGCGCTGTCCAAAGGTGAAATAGATGTCATCGAATCACCGGCTCACGACTTGCTGCCTTTGATGGAAAAAGATCCAAATATCCAGCTTGTTGATCTGAACCCCTTTGGCAATCAATACACCTTTCGCTTCAACTCTATACACCCTCCGTTTGACGATCCGAAAGTTCGGCAGGCATTGCTCTATGCGTTCGACCAGGAAGAATTTCTATATGCCGCTATAGGTGACGAGAAATACTTCAAGCTGTGTAAAGCCATGTTTATCTGCGGCACTCCGATCGCCAGTGAAAAAGGCTTTGAAGACAAGCTGGAAGGAAACATGGCTAAAGCGAAAGAGCTGATAGCCGCATCCGACTACGATGGAACACCGCTTATTCTGATGCACCCGACCGATCTGGCTATACTCGAACCACTGCCACCGGTTGCTAAAGACATTATGGAAAAAATCGGTCTTAAAGTCGATATGCAGGCTATGGACTGGCAGACACTGGTCGGTCGCCGTAACAAGAAAGACCTTCCTGCAGACGGTGGCTGGAACGCGTTTATCACATCCTGGAATTCGGTTGATAACGCGAGCCCGCTGACAACACCGTTTCTAAACGCTGCCTGTGATCAGGCGTTGTTCGGCTGGCCTTGTGACGATACCATCCAGGCTCTGCGCGATGATTTCTCACGTGAGCCAGACCCGGCAAAGCAACTGGCAATTGTCGAGAAACTACAGGAGCGGGTAGCGGAATCTCCAACTCACGTTCACCTCGGTCAGTGGTATCAGCCACATGCTATGGGTAAGAATATTTCCGGTGCACCGGAGTCTCCCGTGCCGGCTTTCTGGGGCTACAAAAAAGGCGAGTAATCGTCTGACCTAAGCGGATCAGAGCATCCATTTGTGATGCTCTGATTTCTTTTTCAATAACAACTATCCGCGCGCCTATGTGGTCATACCTTTTTCGACGCATCCTGGCTGTTATACCGGTCCTACTAGTAGTTCTGGTTATTGTTTTTTTAATGCTGCGTCTAACGCCGGGTGACCCGGCCGCCAATATTGCAGGTGATGCCGCTACCACTGAAGATATCGCCGAGCTCCGCGTGGAGTTAGGGCTGGAAGAACCTTTGCTGGTGCAGTTTGGCATCTACGCAAAAAACCTGATGCAGGGTGATTTTGGCGAATCGTTTTACTACAAGCGTCCGGTGATCAACATGATTGCTGACGGGGTAGAACCAACCTTGTCCCTAGCACTGTTTACCATAGTCATTGCCAGCCTGATTGCTGTGCCACTCGGCACTTTGGCGGCCTATAAGCAGGGGTCATTTATCGATCGAATGGTGATGGGGTTTTCTGTCGTCGGGTTTTCGGTTCCGGTGTTTGTCATCGGTTATCTGCTTATATATTTTCTTTCTGTAAAGCTCGAATGGTTTCCGGTTCAGGGATATCAGCACCTGGAACAGGGAATCGGTGGCTGGGCCTACCGTTTGATACTGCCGGCGACGGCACTATCGGTTATTTTTATCGCTCTGATCGCCAGAATGACCCGCACCAGCGTGCTGGAAGTACTCAACGAAGACTACATTCGTACTGCACGTGCCAAAGGACTGGCAGAGCGCAAAGTCGTCATGAAGCATGCGCTGCGAAATGCGGCGGTGCCGATTGTTACTATCATCGGTATAGCCATTGGCATTTTAATTAGTGGTGTGGTGGTAACAGAAAGCGTATTTGTAATTCCGGGGCTCGGGCTATTAACTTTAGACGCTATTCAAGGGCGCGATTATCCAACAGTACAGGCGCTGATTATCCTGTTTTCTGTGGTTTACGTGGTAATCAATCTGGTGATCGACCTGTTGTACACATTACTCGACCCACGTATTCGTTACTAACCGTTTTCGAGAGATAACGACGGAAAGCCTGTGACTGATTCGAATTCCACAATAATTTCTGCAGAATCCGCCGAAGCGATCGAAGTCACCGATCAGCCATCAACGTGGTCACGCCTGATAAAGAACCCGGGTGTTGTAATTGGCGGGCTGCTACTGGCACTTATTGTGTCGCTGGTGCCGGCGGCTCCACTCATAACTTCTCTGGACCCGACAGATATAAGCCCGCGCAACCGTAACAAAGCGCCGGGCTATGAAACGGTCCACAAAGACGATGAAGGCAACAAATATAAAGTTGTCGCCCATATGGGAACAGACAAACTCGGTCGCGATGTCTTTGCGCGTGTTATCTATGGCGCACGTGTCTCACTGGTTGTGGGTATTTCTGTTGCCGCTATTGCTGTTAGTCTGGGGCTCTTTATCGGGCTTATTGCCGGTTACTTCCGCTGGGTCGACACAATAGTAATGCGCATCATGGATGGCTTAATGGCAATACCCGCTATATTGCTGGCTATAGCACTTGTTTCGCTGTCCGGCGCTACCCTGCTTACTGTGATCATGGCGATTGTCATACCGGAAATTCCACGTGTGGTCAGAGTGGTCCGCTCTATCGTGCTTTCGATCAGGGAGGAACCTTATGTAGAAGCTGCTATCTCTGTCGGCACACCTACGGCAAAAATACTATGGCGCCACGTGCTGCCAAATACACTTGCACCACTGATAGTACAGGGTACGTTTATATGTGGCTCTGCCATTTTACTGGAGGCTATTTTAAGCTTTCTGGGTGTTGGAGTCCCGCCCGAGATACCGACCTGGGGCAATATCATGGCGCAGGGTCGGGATCTCTTTCAGATCTTCCCGCACAGTATTTTCTACCCGGGTATATTTTTGACGTTGACTGTACTGGCCATCAACATGTTGGGTGACGGATTGCGCGACACCATTGATCCGCGCATGTCGAAAGAAATTTAAAATGAACGATACCACCCTCAACCGCAACCCCGAAAATTCTTCCGCTTCGTCTAATGCTTCGTCACCCGTACTCGCTATAAAAAATCTAACCATTGATCTGCCTGCCAATTCGGACAGAGATCATGCGGTTAGCAATGTATCAATTGACGTAGCGCCAGGTGAAGTTGTCTGCCTGGTGGGCGAGTCCGGTTCGGGTAAATCTGTTATTGCCTTTTCAGTGATGGGCTTGCTCGCTAAAGCGCTCACTGTTTCCGGAGGATCAATTTCACTGCAGGATGAAAATCTGCTGACTGCCAGCAAAGACCGACTGCGGGATTTACGCTGCACCGGCATGGGGATGATTTTTCAGGAGCCGATGACCGCGCTTAATCCGGTTATGCGTTGCGGTGATCAGATAGATGAAGTACTGCAGGAACATACCGATTTATCCGCCACTGAACGCCATGCTCGTGTTATAGAAATGCTCACTGAGGTGCATCTGCCTGATCCACCGCGCATGTACAGCTCTTTTCCGCACCAGCTTTCCGGTGGTCAGCGACAGCGCATCATGATTGCCATGGCGTTGATCCTTGAGCCAGTTCTGCTGATAGCGGACGAACCGACAACCGCACTCGACGTAACCACGCAAGCGCAAATCCTGCAGCTGATTCGTGATCTAAACAAAAATCATCAGACCGGTGTGCTGTTTATTACCCACGATTTCGGCGTGGTTGCCGAACTCGGAAACCGTGTTGCCGTATTAAAGCAAGGCGAGCTGGTAGAAATCGGAACCACCGAGCAAGTACTGTCTAATCCTCAACACCCGTATACGCAGATGCTAATTGCATCAGTACCACAACACACACCACCCGACAGACAAGCTATAGAAGCCACAGCGCCCGTTGTTTTAAAAACCGAAAATCTGAACAAGCGTTACAGTACCTTCGGGTTCAGTAGTGGCAAAAACGTTGTGCATGCTGCGAAAGATGTATCAATCGAAGTTCGCAAAGGTGAAACACTTGGGATCGTAGGGGAGTCCGGCTCCGGTAAATCCACTGTGGCCCGATGCATTACCTGGCTTATTGAATCGTCCGACGGGCGCATATGGCTGGCCGGTGACGACATCGCCAATCTCTCAAAAAAAGAGCTGGTGTCCCTCCGGCGTAAAGTTCAAATTATATTTCAGGACCCGTATCGTTCGTTAAACCCGCGCCGCACTGTCGGCCAGTCTATTGTTGAGGGGCCAATGAACTACGGCGAGTCAGCAGCCAGTGCATTGGAAAACGCACGCTCCTTAATGGAATTGGTGCAGCTCGATCCGGATGGATTAGATCGCTATCCGCACCAGTTTTCCGGTGGTCAGAGACAACGAATTTGCATCGCGCGGGCGCTGGCAATGAAACCTGATCTGCTGGTTGCCGATGAAGCAGTCTCCGCACTTGATGTTTCTGTGCAGGCTCAGGTACTCAAGCTACTAGAGGAAATTCGCGATCAGATGCAACTTGCGATGCTGTTTATCACTCACGATTTACGCGTCGCGGCGCAAGTATGCGATGCGGTTGCTGTTATGTCGAAGGGGCAAGTTGTCGAATACGGGCCGTCGCGCGAATTGTTCAGTAACCCCCAACATGAATATACAAAAGCCTTGTTTGATGCAGCACCGGGACGGAACTTTAAATTTGCCCGCTGAGTTATAGATTATCTGGCTTACGTTTGTTGGCATTCTATATTTCACCACAGCGGTATAGTGGCCGGGTCAGGCAGGTAGGCCCGCCCTCACAGGCGATGCATAAGGAGTGGCCTGCGAATACCTGCACATCGATACCCGCAGATTCCAGCGAACGCTGAGTATCGTTAAAGCCTTGCACCATAATGCATTTTCCGGGTGCCGTAGCAAGAACATTAGTGCTCAGTGTGCCACTTGCTATAAATTCGTCATAACATGCGCTAATCAGGTGAAAGCCTTTGTCGTTCAATAAATCAAAGAGGCCGACGGGAAGCAGTGGCATACAGACCAGTGCAGCTTGAGTGTCGACCAGGCTAACCAGAGACATCAAATGCAGGCACGCATCCCGGCCCTGATTAACCGGCAGATCGAACTGTCGGGTTTCAATATCTATAGACGCCAATAGGTTCTTGAGCTGGTCACATCCCGCCTGGTTGGTTCTGAAGCCGCGGCCGATAGCAAGTGTTGTATCGTTGATCCACAGTGTGTCGCCGGCTTCGGCTGTAGCATTACCTGTTATTTCCCCGATTATGGGTATACCCCGGGAGAGATAGTACTCCCGATGCAATTCCTGTTCGCCTGAGCGCAGTGCTTTGCCGGGTGACATCAGTATCGCGCCCCGTGGTGTTACCAGAGAAGCGTCGTAGGTGAATACAGCATCGGCAATGCCTCGGTCGTCGCCATCAATGGACTCGATTTCAATGCCCTGACGCCGGAGCAGGCTGGTGAAGCCGTCGTGTTCTTCTACCAGAGTGGACCGGTTGAAGCCAGTGCCATAATGCCACTGGTCTGCATCTGCAGTCAGAAGCGAAGCCCCCGGGCGGCGTACGGCAACGCGCTTCAGCGTTGCCGTCATCGAAGAGACGCCATACATTATTCGTTGCCTTGTACGCGATCCAGGTGTTCGGCGTTATTGTGCATGAGAGCCAGCGCGTCGGACGTCGAAATTGCAGTGCAGAACTCCCCGTGCAAACTGGCGATAGCCATTGCATGCACCAGTTCGGGGTCAAAGTCGGTGCCATCAATACCGGTACTGTTCATGGTGGCGCATGCATCGTGCACCAGGTAGGTATCGAATCCCATGTTGCCGGCCATACGTACTGTGGTTTCTACACAAACGTTGGTAAAAAAGCCGGCCACAACTAAACGCTGGATCCCTGCGCGGCGTAAATCCACCTCCAGTGAGGTACCGATAAATCCGCTGTTGACATCTTTTATAACAACAATGTCTGTTGTTGCCGGTTCGAGTCCGGATAGTTGCTCGCCGCTTTCGAGTGTGATTTTCAACGGAGAATTTTCTTCACGGGAATTGTGGCGTGTAAATGCTACCGTGCCACCGGTATCACGCCAGTTATCGAGTAATTGCCTGATCCGGTTTTCCGCTTCCGGGTTGTTCCGTCGTCCCCGAGTGCCGCCGTAATAGCTTGTATCATTGACTCCTTTCTGGACATCTATCAATAGCAGCGCGGTGTGTTTGTCGAATACAGGTATCATGAGTGTTCCGGCTTATTGTCGGGTTTAAAGGCTGTCATCATCATACCTTGGAAACGAACTAGATGAGAGCAGGGGCCACTGAATTGCACTGGAAGAACGATCATTGTGGATATGAAAAATCTGGAACTTAAAATTCATCCACCGGTGTGGGTTGCACTATTTGCCGTGGTCGGTCGTTTGTCGGCGCTGATTCCTGCGGGTAGCGGTGTTCTGATTCCCTATAGAAAAAGCCTGATTGTGTTACTGGTAATCTGTGCAGCCGCAGTGATGTTTGCGGGCTTGCTGGCTTTTGCAAAAGCACGTACAACCGTGAACCCGAAAACTCCGGAACGGAGCAGTACTGTAGTAACACGGGGTATTTACCAATACACACGAAATCCGATGTATCTTGGCTTTTTGTTTCTGTTGCTAGCCTGGGCACTTTATCTGGCGCATCTCATTCCCTTATTGTTGCTGCCACTGTTTGTATATCTGCTGAATCGTGTGCAGATTATCCCAGAGGAACGTGCGCTGGAAAAAACGTTCGGCAGCCATTACCGGGATTACCAGCAACGTGTGCGTCGCTGGCTTTAGATTCTCCAGGCGGATTTTAATAGTTAGTTCAGAGTTGCCAGCAGGCCGGCCATTAGCTTACCGCGTTCCACCAGACTGTCTATTTCAATATGTTCGGTCAATGTGTGCAGGCCAGCACCTCGAACCCCGAGTGAATCAAGAGTGGGGATTCCCATGGCTCCGGTAAAATTGCCGTCGGATCCACCTCCAGACATAGCGGCCGGGATATCAAAGCCCAGATCGGCGGCAATAGTTTGAGCGTGTTTGTGCAGCGCTTTGCACTGCTCGTCGGGTTCCCAGACCGGTCGCGTGACCCCGCGTGAAACGTGAAAACCGGAATCGGGGTCCGGAGAATTCAGAGCGAGCATTCTGCGAACGCCGGAATCAAGGTCCTGCTGTTTTTTCGCCATTGAAAGCGCTTCAGCGCGACACTTGTCTGCCACACAGTTCACCCACTGGCCTGCATGAACAACGCCGACGGAGAAGGTGCAGTCGTCGCTCGTCATCTGTTCGATTTCCAGGATACGTCTGGCCATTTCCTTGATAGCGGATTTACCCAGGCGCGGATCAACACCTGCGTGAATGGGTATTCCGATAGCTTCCAGATCAAATCGCGCGATAGCGTAGCGGCCCCACGTTACCCCGCCATCCGGCCGTGCCGGCTCCGGTACCAGCACATATTTATTGGCGCTGGCCGTCGCTTCGATCAATTCTCGTGTTGATGGCGTACCCACTTCTTCGTCAGGGGTGAACAACACGGTAACCGGTAGTGGAGTTTGCCGATCTGCTTTGATGAGCTGGCGAATCGCCTCCAGTGACAGGTAATTACCACCTTTCATATCCTGAATTCCCGGTCCCCAGCACTTGTTACTTTCCCGTTTGAACGGATTGCTGTTAAGCGTGCCAATCGGGTGAACCGTATCCATATGGCCGGAGATTAAAATACCCGGAGCGCCAGCATTCGGATGCGGTAATACGGCTCTGATGCTATCGCCAAATCCCATGCGGCCGGCTATTCGCTCGACTTTTGCTCCCATCGCAATCAGATCGTAAGCGGCTAGATCCATCATGCGGTTAACGGCGGCGGCATCAAAGGTGGGGCTTTCGCACTCGATCCACGGGCGAAGGCCTGCCAGCATATGTTCTTCGTCGAAAGGCAGTTGACTGAAATCCATGGCTTTATCCGTTTGCTGTTCGCTGTTCGATTAACCGGGCATAGATTGAGGCACCGATCGGCAGTATTTCTTCGCCAAGAAAAAAGCCGTCGTTGTGTAAGGGTATAGTGCCTTCGTGCCCGACGGTGCAGTAGGCTCCTGGAATCACCCGCAGCATATCGGCAAAGTCTTCCGAGCCAGTGACAACGTCGGGTGTAACCGCGACATTCTCTTTGCCGACCACCTCTGCGGCAATATCGAGCATCACATGAGAAAGCGCTTCGTCGTTAACCAGTACATCAAAGATTTCACGGTTTTTAATATCGATAGTAATGCCGTAAGCGCTCGCCATACCGTCACACAAACTCTGCATGCGCGAACGTACCTGCCCGGCGAGTTCGAGATCGAAATAGCGCATGGTGCCCGATATGGTGCAGTCGGAAGGAATAACATTGTAGGCGGAGCCCGCGTGTATCTGGGTAACTGATAAAACCAGTGGCTGGATCGGTGGCGTGTTGCGGCTGACAATAGTCTGCAGTTGCTGCACCAGTGAAGCCGCGATCACTATCGGGTCGATCGACTGATGTGGCATGGCAGCGTGTGAGCCTTCTGCACGAATATGAATATCGAAAAAATCGGCACCGGCCATAGCTCGCCCGGGCTTGACTCCGACCTTGCCGGGTTTGGCGGTCGGGTTGTTGTGCATGCCGTAAATTTCATCACAGGGAAAGCGTTCGAATAGATTGTCGGCCAGCATTGCTCTGGCACCACCCAGACCTTCTTCCGCCGGCTGGAAAATAAATACTGCAGTCCCCGGGAAGTTCCGGGTTTCGGATAAATAACGAGCAGCACCGAGCAGCATCGTGGTGTGAGCGTCGTGTCCGCAGGCGTGCATAACGCCGGGGGTTTTTGAGGCAAAGGGCAGGTTGGTCTTTTCATCAATGGGCAGCGCGTCCATATCGGCCCGTAAGCCAATTGTACGGCCATCGCCGTTGTTGCCTTTGAGTATGCCGACTACACCGGTCTTGCCGATATGCCGGTGCGTTTCAATGCCCCAGCTGTTGAGCATGTCTGCAACAATTCCGGACGTTCTGATTTCTTCCATACCCAGTTCCGGGTGCTGATGGAGGTCTCTTCGAATTGCGATAAGTTCGTCTGTGTTGTCAGAGATCTGTTCAATTACCGGCATAGCTGCCTCGGTTGTCTAGTGGAGTACAGTGAATGGTATCCAAGTCGTATGGGTGCCGCAATTCGCCGTTTACGGCCGTTCGCAGTTTGATTGTGTTATCAGGCCTGTGCTCTGTAGATTTTGCCGGCTTCTAAGGCAATTATTATCGGGTAACTGGCGTTATAATGGCTGGATCGGTCGTTAGCGGTGCACCGTTGAGTGTGAGTTTTTTGTGGCAAGGGCACGGTAGCTTGTCGCATCTGTCACCGGATATTCCGTTATTATTACTGCAATAGGGGTGCGGGTGACACCATCATCCCTGATTTTATGCGATGAAAGACAGGTACACACTCATGACAACACAGGGAGGCCGACGAAGCAGCCTCGAGAAATACGGCATGTTGTTGATGGGGGTATTTCTGATCATACTGGCGGGCGGGCGATTTGTGACGCCGGCTGCGGCCTTTCTCGCGCCAGTGTTTCTACTGATGTTTACGCGCAATACCGGTGTCAGACATGCTGCCCTGGTTTTATACGTGTTGCTGTTTTTAAGTTTGCTGGTTCGCCTGCATGATTATATCCCGGTGCAAAAGCCGACCTTCCTGTTGATCGTGGCAGGTTTCGCAGTAATTGAAACACTCCCTTTTCTGGTTGATCGTAAATTGTTCCAGAAACTGCCAACCGCCGTTGTACCACTGATCTTGCCGTTGATGGTTGTGAGTCTCGGCTACCTCATACCGTTTGCGTTACCGTTTGGCGTGATTAGTGGTGCAGCGTATACGCAGTCGGGCAACCTTGAACTGATGCAGTTATCTTCGGTAACAGGTATCCATGGTATTACGTTTGTCATTTTCTGGTTTGCCTCCACTATGGCGTCTCTCTGGGACTCCGGATTCGCGGTACGCCGGTGCCGCAAGCAATTTATACCGATGGCAGTCGTATTGATGGTGGTGTTTGTTACCGGTGGCTTCCGCGTTGTATTCGATGATAACGAGGCAATGAAAGTTCGAGTTGCAGGAATTGCCGGGAACCGGACCGCGCTGCAGCAGGCGCTGAGGCAGAATAAGTCTGATGCTGAAAACGAGACAACTGATAGCGATAAGCTGCATGCTGCGATAGATGCTTATCAAAGCGAAATGCTTAGCCTTAGTGACAAAGAGGCTGCCGCGGGTGCTCGAATTATTGCCTGGACGGAAGGTGGCACGCTGGTACTGCAGGCGGATACTGAAAATTTTACAGAACGCCTGCAGGCGCTGGCAGGTCGACACAACATTTATCTGGTGACAGACATCACTGTTGTCCAGAGCGCAGGTGAGCCTGTGCATCGATACCTTGTTTTTGGTCCGGATGGACAAGTACTCACAGACCATCTGAGAGTGGGGTCTTCGATGGTGTTATCCGGCTGGAAAAATACCAGAACACTTCCTGTTATCGATACAGAATATGGCACTATTTTGTTTGCCAGCGGGCTCGATCTGCACTCGGCCAGAGCGATAAACCAGGCTGGAGAAATCGACATTGTCATTGCACCAGCCGTTGACTGGCGGACCAGTGCACCGCATTTGAGCCATATGGCAGCATTTCGGGGAGTCGAAAACGGGGCGTCTATACTGCGTGTACCAGGGGACGGATTACTGCTAGTCTCTGATACACATGGTCGAGTGCTTGCGCGGTCTGATCACAAGAGCGGTACACATCAGACTGTTGTAGCGTCGGTTGGAATTGAAGGGGTGTCTACAGTCTATGCTAAAGCCGGAGACTGGTTTGCCTGGCTGAGCGTATTGCTGGCGGGCACATTGCTATTTAAGGGATTGCGGCGGCAACCTGAATGATTATTGATTCGAAAAGTAGCGCTTCCAGAGAAGCGCTATTCGCTTAAAGTAGACGACTACCAGCCCGAATTATTCATGTGGTGGCGAGGATTTCGCGCCGACCTGATCTATTCCCGCCAAGGGAATTCCCGGTGGATTTTCTTCTCGCACCGAATACTTACTGGTATTTGCAAGAGAAAAAGTTCTCTGTGGAATCAAAGATCAAGTGAGATTCCGTCAATCCCGTGAATAATGTTGGCTAGATATGAAAAGTAATCGTTTTAGTCGTTCAGAACAAATGTGACCTTCAGAACAACACGATACTCGGTGATCTTGTCGTTGTTTACTAAAACGCTCTGATCTTTTACCCAGGCCGAGCTAATGTTTTTCAGTGTTTTACTTGCCCGGCTGACACCTTGCTGTACGGCATCTTCGAAGCTGCTGGTGGATGAAGCAATAATTTCGGTGACCTTTGCTACTGACATAACTGTCTCCCTGAATTACGAATAGGTTGAATGGTCTGCTCTCTGTGTACTGCGAGCCACCGGATATTTCCGCTGAAACGCTGTACCGAGGATTTCCAGTATTACTGATATCTGCCTGATTCGGTACAGGTGAATTTTGTTTCTTTGTAAATTTTTTCGACCGATACCGATCCTTTGCCGGGGAGTTCTAGTGGAAAGTAGAAGTCACTCCGGGCACAAGAAGCTGACCGGGATACTGAATCAGGATTTACTTTCCTGCTCACGGAAGTAGTCATCGGTACGACGTTTTATCTCCTCATTGCTGAGCTTTTCGATCTCCTGCGAGATAATCCAGATATGACCGTACGGATCACTCAGTCGGCCGGAGCGGTGGCCGTAAAATTGATCTTCAACCGGTGCTTCAAGCTTTGCGCCTGCAGTCTGGGCACGGCTTGCAGTACCGTGTGCATCGTTGACCTGTAAGTTTATCCTCACACTGGTGCCGCGCAAAGATTTGGGGCCTTTATTGCCGAATTTCGGCATTTCTTCGGCCAGCATGATCGTACTCTCGCCGAGCCTTAATTCGGTATGAATGATGTTCCCCTGCCCGTCTTCAAGCCGCGGGCCGATTTCCTCAAAGCCAAACGCGGCCTCGTAGAAGGTTATGGCCTCGTCTGCCCGATTTACAGTGAGGTAGGGTGTGATGGTCGCGCGCTCTGGCATATTAGCTCCAGGGTAATGTGCCGAAGGAAAAAGGCGGATCAGTGAGTGATCCTCACTTGATCTTTATGGTAACGCCTTGAGGTTTGTGCTGCTGACAATGTTCGTCTGGTTCAGTCCAGTTGTGCAGTCATGGCGAGTGCCTGCGAGGCGAAATGTACAGGTACGTCCAGCCTGGCTGCGATATCCTCGATCGCTTTTAATTCAGCAGCCTCGACTTTGTTGTCAGCACGGGCGATCGTGCAGAGGTCGCGAATAACCTGCATTCGCTGAGCTACGGTGGTGACGGCTTTGGTCTGATTGATTCTATCGGGCAGAGTTGCGGCCAGCTTTTCAATGCTTAAGTCTTCACTGAAAGAGCGCTCGCCGAAAAATTTCTCGAACACCGCAATTTCCCGTTCAGAAATACCGTCGCTGGCATTTGCTACCGTAATCGCCGAAGCGAACAACAACCGGCGCATCGTTTCTGAGGAATCGGTGCGACCTTCAAGGTAGCTGGGCTCCATCATGGTCATTAACACCTGTACACCAGCTTCGAGTTCATCAATGCTGGTACCGTTTTCGATAGCCAGCTTTGATGCGTCATATAGTTTCAGGGCGCGAACTCGCAGGGGACTGAAAGGGTGGGTCATGAACCAGTCCTCAGCCGGTGCCCCCTGTCCGGGCGCGGCGTCTTCCACCTGCATTTCATCGACCTGCTGCATAAATTCGTCAATGTTGAACTGCACCAGCTTGCCACTCAGGCCGGATGCAAGCTTGAACAGCGATCTGGCAACGCCGATGGGATCCTGTGCACAGTGAGCGCCTGCACGGTCGGCAGATATTTCCGCATAGCGCGACCAGGTAGTCAGCTGCAGTGCGAGTTTCGGACTGGGGCGGGCTTTGCCGTTCAGCAGGTAGCCGATGGGTATATCGTGGTGCCCGTATAGGTAGTGTCCCAGTTCATGTCCCAGTACAAATCGCAGTTCAGAGCCTTCAAAAGCCTCCAGCAGGCTCGAAGAGAACATAATAAACAGACGTCCGTCTTCCGGTTTAACACAGGCTGCATTGTAGGAGGGGCTGGAGTAGACATAGAGTTCGAGTGGAATCTTCACACCGAGCTTTTCAATGCAGTCGTCAGCCATTTCGTGCAGCCAGGGTGCCATGTTGCGACTCAGGCGAACGGATGTCGCCAGTAACCGGCGTCTTGTACCCATAGGACCTTTTTCTTCGCGCTTTTCGATTGCGTCGTTAATTTTTTTTACGTCAGCGACGGACATCAGTCGATCGGCGATTTCGCGGTCCTGACGTGATCGGAGTTCATCTGCATTCATGGATCGGTATCTCTCAGTTTGCCTGGTGTTCCGGTTGGGAGCCTTCCGGGCTCTACCGTGACCGGTGGGATATTGTAGCGTGTGCCTGTCGATGCGAGTAGTGGCGCGTTATAATGTAAAATTTGCATAGGTGATCCGTCAGTTGAGTAACGATAAATCTATCTACAGCGACCTTAAGCAACTTGGTCAGCACGTTAAGCCGCCTGAGTCGCCGGAAGAGGCGATCCTTGAAACGGTAGGGAATCCGCATCCGGATGTGGATTTTTGCGTTCGATTTACTGCACCGGAGTTTACTTCGCTGTGTCCGCTCACCGGTCAGCCGGACTTCGCGCATCTGGTGATTGATTATGTGCCGGAAGCACTCATGGTTGAGAGTAAATCTTTGAAAATGTTTCTGGGTTCATTTCGCAATCACGGGGCATTTCATGAAGAGTGCACCGTTGGTATTGCGCGTAGACTGGTTGCAGAGCTGCACCCTAAATGGCTGCGGCTGGGAGGGTACTGGTATCCACGCGGGGGTATTCCGATTGATGTGTTCTTCCAGCACGGTAAGCTACCTGATAGCGTGTGGGTTGCAGATCAGGGTGTGCCAACGTATCGGGGCAGGGGTTAAGCTATACCGGTGCTGTTGCGTTTTGCGAGTTCGGTTTCTATGCGCTGTATCTGTTGATCAACATCAACGGTAATTTCGCTGGTTATTTCAAGCTCACGGTCTTCATAGACATCTTTATCGGGGTGCGCCAGTGCCCAGTCGCTGATTGTCTGGTCACGTAGCCGCAGCAGCCATTCAATCTGCGGGCGAAAAAGCCGCATGGTCGAAGTGATCCAGATATTCACTGGCCATGATGGATATAGAAGATCCATCTCGAAGCGATCGAGCATTTGCACCACGTGCTCAGCGTTATAGAAAGTCTCCCCTGTTACCCATCTGTTGGTTGAAAACAAGCCGATAGGGTAGCCTCTGGGATCCATGGAGATCGCGATAATATGGCTCAAGGCGTCATCGCCTTCGGGCCATTCAACGTTACCGGTATAAGGCGCGGGCGATACATTGTCGGGCATGCCTTTGGCCCTTAAAAAGGTATGGAAGTGTCCGTTTTCGCCGTCCAGGCCACGATGAGCGTGATAAAAGTACTGTGAGTGGGTGTCGCGGTCGTGAACGTCACCAGTCGGGTAGTGATTAAACCGGGTAAAAGTTCCCTGGTCGCGCAGAATCTCCCGCACTATATTTCCGTAGGTTTCGTTTTTCTGCAATAACCGGTAGCAGCGACGAACCTCCGCCCCCGCGGTCAGCATAGCTTGAAGTTGCGGATCGGATAACCCGGTTAACGAGTAAGTGAATTGTTTGCTTATAGTCATTCGGTGACCAGTCTGAATCCTACCAGGATATGTTTCAGTGTTTTAGGGCGGCTATGTCGCGCTGCCGGTCGGCAAACGCCGCACCCGCTATCGTCCCACGAGCCACCTTTGACCCAGGCTCGTTTTGCATTCGGTGTATCGACCCATTCAAATACTTGTCCGGCGGCATCCAGCAAGCCGTACGGGCTGGGTGCTGTTCGTGTGCCAACCGGCACGGTGTCGAATGGCCCGCTGTCGTGGCTGTTAAGTTTAGCGGGATCAAACGTATTTCCCCATGGAAAAATATATCCGGTATTTCCGCGTGCTGCCTTTACCCATTCGTTTTCACTGGGTAGTCGCCAGCGCTGGCCGGTCTGCTTTGATAGCCACTCTGCATAAGTGTTTGCATCATGGTAGCTGACTAGAACAACCGGATGCTGATCCCGATCTGCTGGTGGATAATTACCTGACCACGCATGTCTGCGAGTACGCTGATATGGGTGGATCAATCCATAGGAATCCCAGGTGTGGCGATCAACATCCGGTGCCGGGTGAGAGGTGGCTTGAATAAAACGCTGGTACTGCCGGTTTGTGATGGGTGTAGTTGTGATACGAAAAGCCCGTGTCTGTGCAGGTGTTCGGTCTGGCTCGCGATCATACCAACCGGAATTGCGGGTTCGATCGTGACCATAAGCTAGTTGATCGAGATCATAGGCATAGTTGCGTTCATCCTCATTGGAGCCACGGATGAACTTACCAGCGGGAATAGAGACAGTTGCCGGGGGTTGAAAGGTTACTTCGGTTGCTGATAGCTGGCCGGCGCTGCAGGAAGTCGACGCAAGAAACAGAAAGCCGCCTAGCGAGTGCAGGAAGGCTCTGATTATAGAGCCCTCCTGTCTTGCTGGTGCTAACGGTAGTATGTTAGCTAGTTCTTTGCTGCACACGGATTGCATGGGTTAGCCGCGCAAGGATTGCATGGGTTAGCCGCGCAAGGATTGCATGGGTTAGCCGCGCAAGGATTGCATGGGTTAGCCGCGCAAGGATTGCATGGGTTAGCCGCGCAAGGATTGCATGGGTTAGCCGCGCAAGGATTGCATGGGTTAGCCGCGCAAGGATTGCATGGGTTAGCCGCACAAGGGTTGCATGGGTTAGCCGCGCAAGGATTGCATGGGTTAGCCGCGCAAGGATTGCATGGGTTAGCCGCGCAAGGATTGAG
>MDLA01000158.1 GCA_001730015.1 Chromatiales bacterium (ex Bugula neritina AB1)
TTGAATGGAGCCGACAATCCCTTTGAACCGATCTTCAAAATTCGTGGTGAGTTCAAGCCAGTGCTCCGGCGAGATATTAAGTCGTTGGATAATCGGTGGCAGATTATCGAGAATCGCACCGCGTTTGTCTTCGCGAACAATTCGGCCGGTCCAGTCAACCAGTTCGATGTAATCAAGTAAATTGAATTCCAGTCCGGGTGGCATTGGCTGGCGAGGATTGCCGGCAAATGTCATCAATGATCGAGGCTGACTATCCTCTGGAGCTTCCAGCGTCGGATTACCATCATCGCCAGCTGTTTTGTTTTTCCAGTAATCAATCCGTAACTGAATACTGGTATAGTCGGATTGTTCCGGGGTGGGAGCGATGGCAGCCCTGATGGGATTGAGATCGACATAGGCCATGGCACTGAGTACGGCCTGTTCATCAAGGAGTGCCTGTGATTTGAATCGAGCCTCCCAAAAATGCTCGGTACATTTGTCTTCTTTGTTGGCCCGGCGAGCGATACCTTCGTTGAGGAATTTCATAAACCAACTGATATCATACAAGCGCTTGCGCCAGGTATCGACAAACAGATCGAGATGATCGCGTTCTCAGGGCTCGATGCGCTCATTGTTCATATATTTATGAGTTATTTCTGTACCGGCAATGAGTTGATGTGCCCGTCGAACAATGGACTCAGGTTCGTCGGCGAGGCATTCGTCTCTACAAACATGCAGGACGAGGTGTAGGTGATTGGACATCACACAAAAAGCTGCAATTTCGATAGAAAAAACGGAGGCAAGACGCAACATGTCGTCTTGATTTGCTGCCGGCGATGTTCGTAGCTACGATTAGAGAAGCGGTCAAACCCACAAAGAAATGCTTGGCGTGTACAGCGACTCACGCAATGGTAAAACGAAGTGTCATCGAGGGAGATTTGTTGTTTTCGAGGCTTGGTCACAGCGAATACGTCCTACAGCAAATTACTAAAGTAAACTACGGCTTGAATGTTGCCGGAATGATGAGCATTGCAATGCGACGGAAATCACATTTTCCTTTTTTATGATGCCTGTCCGTGTTTTTCGATAAGGCTGCACAGGAATATCTAAATGGCAAAAAAAATTACCAAGGGTTCTGTATTCAACGCAATAGAAACTGATGCAGGAGTTGCAGAACAACTCAAAATTAAAGCAGCTCTCATGGACTGCATTAGAAACTATATTGCAGAAGAGGATATCACTCAACAAGAAGCAGCTGATCGTATGGGTGTTCAGCGTTCCCGTATAGGTGATATTTCAAGAGGCCATATTAGTGTCTTTTCAATAGATGCCTTGGTTGCAATGGCTGCACGTGTAAATCTACATCCGGTGAAAATCGCAGCATAAAAAATAAGCTAACGAATAGGATAGATCGACTTTTTACGGCGATCTTATCCAATTGTATATGCTGTTACAAAAGCGCAGATATTTGCCTCAGCCCTCTGAGCAGTGACAATCATGGATTTACAGAAACAGTAAATCAATAGGTATTCGATTCGATCAGTTTTTCCAAATGCCCGGCCGTTGATTACAACATGACAACCTAGTGCCATCAATACAAAAAGGACATCCATTTTTAGAAAATATTTAACTTGAAGGCAATAGACCCAGATTGTTTTCATGAGACGGATTTACGATAGGTGTCCGATTAATTTGCCGAATTGATTTTCTACTTACATGGAATTTTAGACACATTAACAACGCACACTCGAAAGCGAATGTGCGACTGGCAATCGAAGGGCATGGTTACATTTGCCCAGAATTATGTTCCTTTGAAGAGTTGTGTGAGGGAGCTATGCCCCCTACGTCAAGATAGCTGCACGAAATTCAAGGAATACTCTTACTGCCAGCCGGCCTTTTGTTTTATTTAAACCGACGTACTTGCTCAAACGAAAAGTCCGCCCGCTGCTGGTGAGATACTTGATTTTTGCCGTTGTAGCAAATACCGTCTGACTACGGCATCCTGGTTCTTCCAGCGTAGTTAACTCCTCGCTGGGCTTTGGGGCTACCCCAAGGTAATGTATTGCTTCCATTACGTGGCCAGAACGGCCCTGCACTGCGTGCAGATCTGTTCTTGCGATATTATGAGCAGGATGCCGTACTTCTTCAGAGATGCCACCTGTGAACAAACTCAATTTTTTCAGCAAGCATCTGGCAATGTGGTTATCTCAGGCCGATTGGCACTTTGTTACGCTACTAAGTACTGCAATTGAATGCGTTGATGAACTACCCGATGATTGCGATAGCTTAATAAACGAACTGCTACTCCGTTATCCGGAAAAACCTTCAGAACCTGCTTTAGCGGGCCATTTGCAGTCGTCCTATCGATTATCCAGCTGGTTTAAGCGCGGTCAATCGGCTCCGAAGATCATGCGCTTTAATCTCGATAGCCCTACCTTCATAGAACGAGACAATCGCGAGTACCCTAGAATTGACACACCCGGGGATCTGGCTGATTGGCTGAAGATAACACCATCGCAACTCGAGTGGTTTAGCAATTGCTGGCGGTTCGACTCAAACACACCTCGCTATCTCCAACACTATCAGTATCAACTAATGGAAAAAAGAGATGGCAGAATGCGGCTGATCGAGAAACCCAAAACCACGCTGAAACGTCTACAACGAAAAATTTATCAGGAAATCTTAAGCACCCTGGAAACTCATCCCGCTGTTCACGGATTCCGAAAAGATAGAAATTGCATTTCCCATGCTTCAGTGCATACAGGGAAAAAATATTTGTTAATGTTCGATATTACGGATTGCTTCCAGTCTATCCACTGGCCTATGGTGAAGGTTGTTTTCAAACGAATGGGCTATCCGGATGCGGTATCTATTCTACTAACAGCGTTATGCACACACAGCGTTCGTCTGAAGCCAGCGCAGCTAAAGCTATTTGACACGGCACAAAGAAACAGGCTCAGGCAAAGACATCTACCGCAGGGAGCCCCGACCTCGCCCGCACTAACCAATGCAGCACTTCATAGACTGGATATAAGACTCACCGGATTGGCTCACCATTTTGGATTAGATTACTCGCGCTATGCTGATGACCTGGCGATGTCAGGCAACACACATCGCGATTGGCGTTTCCTGGAGCCATTGATCGGCGGGATTTGCCTGGATGAAGGCGTCACACTTAACTATAAAAAAACGCGCATTAAAAAATCGCACCAAAAACAACGTGTGGTGGGAATCGTGGTTAATAGCAAGACGAATATTGATCGAAACTACTTCGATACACTCAAGGCCATACTGACAAATTGCACAAAATATGGTCTTGATAGCCAGAATCGATATAGACACCCACATTTCCGTGCGCATCTGCTCGGGCGAATACAGTATGTTAAATCCCTGAATGAGCGACGGGGTGCTAAATTGGAGAAACTCTATCAGGCAATAAATTGAAAAGAAAATATGGACACGCAATAGCAACCGGTTCTGGAGCGATTCAGCCTCGCCGGGTCTTCACCGGGTTGTACAGCTTGCTGACGTTACAAACCCATTCGCCGCCCGGAGAATTACCATTGATCTTCAGGAAGGTGCACCCGGACTAAAGCCATTTCCCTAAGTTGACTGACCAGTCGCTAAGGTCACTGAGCCGGAAAAGGTTCAAGATCTACATATTTGTGACCACACCTTTCGTTTACTAATCACACATGACTCTATTTTTATTTCATGAGTTTGGCACAATAATGAATACAAGTGCACTTTGTAGCCGATATTAAATTAAGCAAAAAGACTTTCTAAATGAAACTTTTCTGGATAGCCGCAATCCCGCTCGCATTTGCATCGGGAATAATAACAACAGTTGCTTTGCAACACTCCGGGTGGATCTATCTGACCGGTGTTTCAAAGCAGGTTGCGCCACCTGGCGCCCAGCCTGAGCATATATCCGCCATTACAACTGACCGAGTCCAGCCGGTAAACGACTCTGAAATCGCCGAACTCAAATTGAAACTGACTCAATTTCAAACTCAACTGGAAACGGCCACCCTCGATAGAGAATCAATTCGCTCTGAACTCGACACACTGCGTGAATTTTCCACCGACCTGCATGTTGGTGACCTCCCGCCATCTGATGTCCGCAGTGAAAATTCCGCTCCGAATACCCAGCGCCAAACGATAGCAAACCGCAACAACCGGCGTGGCTTTGGCGGGATCGACTCGCAGCAGCAGTACGACGGCCTTGTTGCTGCGGGTGTCGATCAAACTACAGCGAGCGAGATCAAGCAACGTACCGACCAATGGGCACTTAAACGCCTTGATCTGATCGATACGGCCTCTCGCGAAGGGTGGCGGGATACCGATGAATTTACCGAAAAATTGAGTGCTCTGCGCGAACAACAGGTAGATATTCGAGCCGAAATCGGCGATGAGGCCTTTGACTCATATCTGTTTGCATCCGGTGAGAACAACCGGGTGCAGATTGAAAGTGTCATTGACGGTTCCGCTGCACAATCGGCCGGGGTTGTAGCGGGGGACATTGTGGTGAGCTATGCCGAGGCGTCTGTCTACCAGACTCGTGAACTGGCGCGCGCAACGCGCGACGGCACACGCAGTGAGTCTATATCACTGGTTGTGTTGCGCGAGGGCGAGTACCTGGATCTGGTCATCCCGCGCGGGCCATTGGGGGTTGGCTTGCGCGGGTTTCGACAATCACCACAAGAAAATCTATAACCCGGCAATCTCCATATCAGGTGTTCTATGGAAGTTGCTCCCGCGGCGCGCAGTACGCTATTGATCAGTCCAGTAGCGCCCGTGAAGATACAGATTTTTCTCCACCTGCTTTATATTTGAATCATCATAAACACTAAAAGTCAGTTGCACGGGCGTGTTATCCCAGTTGATATCCAGCATGGAAAAATTACGCCCGAAATAGCTAAATTCGACACCATAGTAATAGCGAAAAACCCGCGAAACCCATTTTCTTCTCATGTAGTGGGTTAATCCGCTGCTCATGAACTCATGGTAAATCCGTCCACGTTCCGACTCTGCCAGGTGCGCCGAGAAGTGCCGATCGCCGGTTAAAAATATAACGCCGGGCACTTTGTATTTTTCAATCAGTCGAAAGAGCTTTTTACGTGCCCATTTAAAATCCTGCCATTCTTCGGCATAGGGCAGCTGATCCGACAGCACCGAAAATCCACTGACAATAAAGTTGATTACAGGCTCACCAGTCGCAAACTGTTGCTCAAGCCATTGCCATTGCTGCTTACCGAGTACATCGGCTCGCCCGCTTCCAGGGAGATCCCGGTGATAACGGGTATCTAGTAGGATCAGCCGGACTTGCCGCTCGCCACTACCGTAAGTCCGCGAGGTGTAAATTCCCTCACGCTGCCTCCTGACACTGTCGGCCGGTTCCCCGAGAAAGTCTAGAAATAGTTGCTGGCTTTGTTTTTTTATCGGGTTGTTTTTGCCGCTGTCATTGTTGCCAAAGTCATGATCATCCCAGATACCTGCCACCGGCACACTGTTAAGAAATTGCTGATATGCGGGTTTTGACAGTTGCTCCTGATACTTGCGTTTCATTTCCTCAGGGTCTTCTGTATCCGCGTAGATCACATCACCAGCCCAGAGAAACAAATCCGGGCGATGTGATTCGATTATCGACCACATGGGTTGCGGCAAATGGGAATGATTACACGAACCGAAGGCCAGACGAGTTAGATCAGCGCCGTGGGCATTGAATGATGCCAGACAATAGAACAGCAGAACGCCGGTCGGAAGTAGCCGCCTGAAAATTAGCCTAATAAATATTAGCCTGAAGTTAGTAACGGGAATTTCCCTACCGGGCAGGAAGAACACAGTTCGACAGGATAGTCGTGCCATGCTGACACAGAAATTACAACGGGAGCAGCAGGCTCAAGCTTTCGTTACAAATTGCACTGAACAACAACCACCAGTGCGATCTTTACTCTGCCAGCCCGTTAAGTGTATCCATCATTGGTGTGATTACCGGGGTCAGCACCGAGCCGACTCCCTGCCGTGTCATGGTGGTATCGACCAGCGGATTCAACCGTGACAGGCCGCTGTCGATTGCCGTTTTCAAGGGGTTTCTCGCTGCATCGGGCAGTGTTGCAAAGGTTTCGTTAACCTCCATCAGGCTATTGCTGGCGGACTCAAGTCTGGCTAATGCGGTTTTTGCCGATGTTTCATCTGTCGAGGTAAGTAATACAGATGACGTTACCCCAAATACACGACCGATCTTTCGACTGATCCCGTCAAGGTTGTAGCCCACATTAGCGTTGGTGACTTCTACAGCCAGTTCGGCCGGATTAATTGCAGCGGTATAAACGGTAGCGCCTGTGACCGGATCATATGGAAACCGTGGCATAGCCGTGTTGCCCGAATCCGTTACAACTCCAGTGGATGGGATATCAGCCATGGCAACTACCGCATAGATACTGGCTCCGGTGACCGGATCGTAGGGCAACCGTACTGAATCTGTGCCCGGCGCGCTCTCGCTGGCTTCGGCAACTACATTTGCAACGGCGCTCTCGATATTAGTCGTATCATCAGCTGCGATGGTTGCAGAGTCTGTTACTGCATTCTCAGCTGCATTATAAATAGTAGCGCCAGTTACCTGATCAAAGGGTAAGCGCCCGGTGGCAGACCCTGTTGCGCTACTCACGGGCTCATTGGCGGGCTCATTGGCGGGTTCGCTCGACGACGAATCATCCGTCGGATATATTGTGGCACCGGTCACCGGGTCAAACGGAAAACGCACACTAGGTGATGCCGAGCCTCCGGCCGACCCACTGGCCGTTTCAGTAACTTTGCCTGTGACTGGCGCAGGCTCTGCATCTGATGATGCGGGGTAAATAGTAGCGCCGGTAACCGGGTCATAGGGCAATCGCACATCAGCATCAGCACTGGATTCTTTCGCTGACGGGTAAATAGTTGCCCCGGTGACCGGGTCAAACGGAAAACGTTCGCTGCCAGCGACAGAAGCACCTGCCGCATCAACGCTAACCGGTTCGCTACTGGCAGTAGTATAGATAGACGCGCCGGTTACCGGATCAAACGGAAATCGCTTTGCCTGTGCGCCTTCCGTTGCAACAATTGCTTCAGAGGAAACAGCTGCGTCTGCCGGCAGGTTTTCTGCTCGATAGATCGTAGCACCCGTTACCGGATCAACCGGAAACCGGCCATTTGCCATTAGCGCAGACTCACCGGTTGCAGTCTCTTTTGCATGCACCGGAGAGACACCAGTCACTGATATAGCCGACAAGCCGAGCGCCATCAATATGGCTATCGAGAGCTTTCCTTTCAACACGATTTTTCTCCTCCTTATTAGCTGGTCGCGCCGTACAGGAGAATATGCACTCCCGCTGCAACCACAGTAGAATTTTGTTTTAAAAACAAGTACCGCAGCTATGGTAACACGACAAAATTCGATGCCCAATTTTGTTGTCGAATAAGCACATCAGATAACACAGATGCAGCCTTGAAGCGTTAATCCATTCAGTTTTCCGCATACAACTGTATAAAAAAAGATACACATTGCCCTGGAGCAGCCGCGACCTGGGCAAAAAATACGGGTACACCGGACGTTGATGATCCAATGGCCGGGGAGCCCGTAACTTAAACTGTCGCTCTTGCTGTTCAGAAACCAGTACGGATTTGACAGAATTCCGTATTTGAAACCGCTATTTTTGAATAGAATCGAACCACGCGCTTATGGCTTTTATATCGGTATCTGAAAGCCTTGCAGCGACCGCTGACATAATCGCATGTTGACGAGAGCCTGTTCTAAAATTTTCAAGCTCACGCTTTACAAATGCCCCGACCAAGGTACCTGAACCCTGTTGCTGAGCGGCGGCTTGCAGCCCATAGCGCCCATGGCACCGCGTACAACCCTGTGCTTTATTCCGCCCTTCTTTGATCAGCGCTTTTGCATTGTCAGCCGACAAGTTGGGAGCAACAACGATTGCGACTGCCAGCAGCACAGCTTTAACAACAACTACGTAAGATTTAGCTGAACACATAAGCCGGCGACGCTCTACATTGCCCTTTTGTATTAACCGCTAGGAAGCTTTATCCGTACTAAAACTGATGACCGGATCCATAGCGGCGAGGCTGGCATCGGAAAGATGGCATCTGATTATATGCCCTGAACCAAGCTCCCGGGTTTGCGGAACTTCTTTTTCGCACAGACCATCTTTTACCTGATCCTTGTATCCGCAACGCGTTTGAAACGGGCAGCCAGTCGGCGGGTTCAGGGCAGACGGGATATCGCCTTCAAGCACAATGTGTTTTTTTACGACACTGGTATCGGCGATGGGTATCGCTGATAGCAACGCTTCGGTATAGGGGTGATACGGTGGAGAGAAGATATGATCAGTAGTGCCCTGCTCTACAATATAGCCCAGGTACATAACCACTACGCGGTCGGCGATATAGCGAACGACGGATAGATCGTGGCTGATAAACAGCATGGTGGTTTTTGCTTCGCGCTGAATCTCCATTAATAGCTCGGTAACCGCCGCCTGCACAGAAACATCGAGTGCGGAAACCGGCTCATCCGCCACCACCAGCTTGGGCTGGCCTGCAAATGCGCGAGCCACACCGATACGCTGTTTCTGCCCTCCGGACAATTGCCGTGGTTTGCGCTCGGCAAACTGCCGGGGCAGTTTTACCAGGTCAAGCAATTCAAGCATACGGCGCTTGCGATCGTCCTGGCTGTCACCGATATCAAATTTCTCCAGCGTTCGAATAATCTGGGAACCAATGGTATGACTCGGATTAAGTGTGTCGAACGGGTTTTGAAAAACCATTTGCACTGACGCCACGGTGTCTGTGCGACGGTCGGCAACTTCTACGTTACCGATGTCCACCGCACCCAGCAGCACATCACCGTCTGTTGCCGTTTCAAGGCCGAGCAGCACTTTAGCTAACGTTGATTTGCCACACCCTGACTCGCCAACAATGGCTAACGTCTCTGATTCCCGCGCCTGCAGGCTGATTGATTCGTTGGCTTTGACCGTTCTGGTGTCACCTCCGCCGAACAGCTGATTTGCGGCGACATCGTAGTATTTTTTTAGATCCCGCACATCCAGAACAACGTCTCCGGGCTCGTTGGGTGAGCTCACCAGCGGACGCTCCGGCTCTGCTGCCCAGTCGATGAGATCTATACGGTTACATCTGGATTGATGATCGGGAACACCGGCAACCGGCTGCATATGCACGGTACTGGAATTACACTGTTGCTCGTCGAAATTTGAACAACGCGGGCCGAAGTTACAGCCTCTGGGGCGCTCCATCGGCAATGGCAATTGCCCCGGTATAGATACAAGCGGCCGCGTGTTTTTATCTGCGCCCGGCAACGGTATAGAATTGAACAGTGCCTTGGTGTAGGGATGGCGCATGTGGTCGAATACTTCAGCAACCGTACCGGTTTCAACGGCTTCCCCGGAGTACATCACGGTGATGCGATCGCAGGTTTCCATAATCAACCCGAGATTGTGGGAGATGAACAACATGGACGTGCCCGTTTCACGCGCCAGCTCTTTTATTAACTGGACTATACCGGCTTCAACGGTCACATCGAGCGCGGTCGTGGGTTCATCGAGAAGCAGTAAGTCCGGCTTGGATAGCAGCGCCATCGCAATAACTATGCGTTGCTGCTGCCCCCCCGATATCTGATGCGGGTAAGCATTCATTACCCGCGACGGATCCGGTAAATTCACCGAGTCGAGCATCTGCAAGCTGCGCTGGTACGCATCGCTTTTAGAAACTCCTTCGTGGATGATCGGCACTTCCATCAGCTGCTTGCCGATTTTCATTGCGGGGTTCAGGGAGGCCATTGGCTCCTGGTAGATCATCGCTATTTTTGAGCCGCGTAAATCCTGCAGCTCCAGCTGTGACATTTCACCCATGTCCCGGCCACGGAATTTTATCGTACCGCCGACAATTTTTCCGCGATTGCCCATATCGCGCATAATGCCAAGCGCTACAGTGGACTTGCCGCAGCCGGACTCACCCACCAGCCCCATTGTCTCGCCGGGCATGACCTTGCAGGAGAAGTCCATCACGGCCGGAATTTCACCGGCACGGACAAAAAACGAAATATTTAGATTATCTATTTCAAGAATCGGTTCTACTGACATAATTAACTAGTCCTTGAGAGATTCTTCACGCAGGCCATCAGCCAGCAGATTGAGCCCGAGTACCAGCGTCATCAGCGCGATGGTGGGAGGCAGAGCCGGGTGTGGATAGACCGCCAGCAACTTGCGACCTTCGTTAATTGTCATCCCCCAGTCCGGACTTTCCGGTGTCACACCCAAACCAAAGAAACCCAGTGTGCCCAGCAGAATACTGGTGTAACCAATACGCAGACAAAAATCGACTATCAACGGACCGCGTGCATTCGGCAGAACTTCCCAGAGCATGATGTACCACGGTGTTTCTCCACGGGTTTGCGCAGCAGCTACGTAATCGCGAGTTTTTATATCGATGGTCAGCCCGCGCACAATACGGAATACCGTCGGTGAATTAACAAAAACTACGGCAACAAAAATGTTCAGCAGATTCGGATCCATGTAGAAAACTCCTAGAGGATCCATATTGAACGCAAGCCCGGAGTAGGCCCAGAGACCAAGTACCAGTGTGATCGTCAGCAGTACCGCAAGCGTTGTCGGGCGCTCACGATAGCGGGAATAGAACAGCATGATAAAAAACAGAATCGGGAACAGAAAGAGTACACCGGCCATCCACAGCGGCACTCCGGTTGAGCGTATCTCGGGTGTTACTAATAGGAAGAACAGCAGAATCACCGGAAACGCGAGCACCAGATTCGCCAGAAAGCTCAATACGGTATCGAGCTTACTGCCGTAGTAGCCCGCTGGCAGCCCCAGCGTGATGCCCACCATAAAGGCGAATATTGTTGCTGCGGGTGCTATTGCCAGTACCAGCTGACTACCCGTTACCATGCGACTGAATACATCACGTGCGAGGTTATCACCACCGAGTAAATAATAAACGCCTTCCGAACCGGCTACCGGCCAGCCTGGCTTTTTGTTTTTCATTCCCGAGAGTTGCGTCAGCGGGTCGAGGGTGGCTATGAGGTCTGCGAATATGGCCGTCAGTACCCAGAACAAAACCAGTACGAGCCCGGCTGTACCGATCGGGCTGGAAAACAGCCTGCCGTATAAGCCGAGCTTACGCCTGAAAATAAACGATACAAACAGTATCAAGGCAAGACCAATCCACACCGGAGTGAATTGAATCAGGATTCGGCTAGCTATTTCGAGTGCGCTTAAGCGTTCCATCATCGTTTCCTCAGTTAACCCGAATCCGGGGATTGAGGAACACATATCCGATATCGGATATCAGCTGTGTCACCAACACCACCATTACTGCAACCACCGAGCAGGCTAGCAGCAGTTCTATATCGTTGTTGCCGACTGCCGCAACCAGAGTCCAGCCAAAGCCCTTGTAGTTGAATAGTGTCTCGACAATAACGACTCCCGTCAGCAACCAGGGGATTTGCAGCATGATCACCGTAAAGGGTGCTATGAGCGCATTGCGCAAAGCGTGCTTTAAAACCACCGCCTTGAAGCTCATTCCTTTGAGACGTGCGGTGCGAATATATTGCTCAGTCATCACCTCTGCCATAGACGCTCGTGTCATGCGCGCTATATAGCCAACGCCGTAAAGCGCCAGCGTTACAACCGGCAGGGTAAAGTTTTCAAAGGTTATCTGATCCATCGCCGTTGCTGCTGTACCTTTGAACCAGCGCAGGCCACCCAGTTTACTGGCGAAGATAACGATAAAAATAATGCCCGATACGTATTCCGGCGTGGAGGTCGTCAGTACTGAAAAAGTGGAAAGTGCGCGGTCTGTTTTTGTGCCCTCACGCATGCCCGCCACAACGCCGATCACCAGCGCGGTTGGCACCATCACCACCAGCACCCAGAACATCAGCCACCCGGTATGTCCGAGCTTTTCGAGCACGATCCCGCCAATCGGTTCTTTAAAAACCAGCGACTGGCCCCACTCCCCCTGCAGTAACCCGCAAAAACGCGGGGCCTCTGCGGCATCAGTTCCGGGCTTGACACAGCGTCCGGTCTGTTTGCCGTCGTCATCGGTACGGGTCCAGCCGGGCGCGACACCCAGCCACTCGCCATAGCGTTTGATTAATGGTTGACGATAGCCGTTTTTTTCAAGCCAGCTCTGCACCTGCACATCTGTCATGCGCATGTTGCCTTCGCTCTTGGTGAGCTTTTCGAGATTGGGCTCGAGGTTGGTTAAAAAGAAAACAACAAAGGTTAAACAGAGTGCCGTAAGCAGCATTACTCCCGATCGTCGTAATAGAAAGCTGCCCATCTAAGCTCCACCATTTCTTTATTGTGAGTCAACGGAAGATATCCGTTTAACTATGTATTGTTACATCTTCTCTATTGAGAGCAAATCGCTTCGGTATGTCTAGAGTAGAGATGCACTATGAAAGAAGGCCGCCAATGGCAGCCTTCTCTTTTCTTACTTTACCCTGTCTCAGGATTTCCAGTAGATATCCTGTGGACGATACTCAAAGGTTATGTGATGTTCCAACCCACCCAGATTTGATTTGGTGTAGTTGGTTAGTGTGCGCCAGTATGGCTGCACGATAACCCCTTCGTCCTGCATCAGCTTTTCGCAGATTGCTACTTTTTCCCGACGCTTGTCCACATCAGCAAGAGCCAGTGCTTCCGCCAGAGCGGCATCGAATTCGGCGTTTTCGAAACCGGATTCATTCCATGCTTCACCGGAACGGTAAGCCAGACCCAGCACCTGTACGCCCAGCGGACGATGATTCCAGTTAGTTGATGAATACGGGTATTTAGCCCAGTCATTCCAGAACGTAGAACCCGGCAGCACAGTACGCTTAACTTTAATGCCTGCTTTGCGCAGCATGTCTGCAACAGCGTCGGTGGTGTCTTTCCGGTAGCCTGCGTCGAGCGACAACAGTTCGTGCTCGTAGTCAGCCATTCCGGCTTCAGCCATCAATGCCTTGGCACCTTCCGGGTCGACCTTCTGCTTTGGCAGTTCAGCGTAATCAGGGTGCATGGGTCCAACGTGATGGTTTTCAGCAGTAACACCGAGACCACCGATTCCAAGCTCCAGGCACACGGCAGGGTCAACAGCCATTGCCAGTGCGCGACGTACACGAACATCTGCGTAAGGCTTCTTGCCGTCTACTTCAGCTTGCTGGTTCGGACGGATAACAATGGTTGCAGCCGTGACTACGTCATGGCGATCAAACCCTTCGAGCGTATCGAAAAGCTCGACAATCTCAGCGCCCTCGGCACTATAGATTCCATCTACCTCGTCAGATTCCGCAGCGGCGAAATGAGATGCAGGCTCGGTGCCGTAATCGATAAATTCAATGCGGTCCATCCACGCACCGTTACCTTCGTTCCACCAGGTGTGATCCGGGTTGCGGACCAGCACGCCTTTTTCACCGACTTTCAGTACCTCGGGAATATAGGGGCCGGTACCGAGCGGATTTTCCAGAGCGGTAGCAGAGTCGTAGTCCTTGTGCACAATGGCAGCCGGGTAATCGGCCATGCCTGCGATAATGGAAATATCAGAAGCAGGCAGATTCAATTTTACGGTGTGGCTGTCTACAACTTCAATTGCCCCGTCAATTGCCTTTTCGGTATCTGCGTCGATCAGCGTGGCAAAACGACCAGCCATAGAGTTACCTTCAACGCTCTTGTCGCACCAGCCGGTGATATTTCGAGCAACGTCTTCGGCGGTGAAGTCATCGCCGTTGTTCCACTTGACCCCTTTACGTACATTAAGTATGTAGGTTTTAGCGTCTTCGCTGATATCCCAGCTTTCCAGCAGCTTGCCGGTGAAGGTTGCATCGTTGTTGTATTCAACGAGGTACTCGAGCCAGCCGCGCGCAAAGTTGGCAATTTGCGACCAGTCATAGGTGCGGGGATCCTTCATCGCACGCACTTCAGTCTGAAAGCGAACTGTGCCACCCATTTTTGGCGTATCAGCAGCAAGGGCTGTTGATGGTGCAGCCATCCCCAGCATGCCATAAGCAGTTGCAGCGCTGGCGCCAAACGCGCAGGCTGTTGCGAGAAACTCCCGACGACTCATGACGTTATCGCTCTTTCGAACGCTCTCAGCCATATCGGTAATTGCAGCAGGTAAATCCTGCCCGTTTATCTTCTTAAACTTCATTCGAACCTCCAGTTGAGATTTTGGAATTTGGTCTCAGGGTCCCTCCTAAAACAAGATTTGCACTCTTATGTTGCGCCATCCGCGGGCCGGAAGACCCCACAGCACCGGGGGATTTCAAACCATATAGATGACAAGTCAATCATCTGCCACATGCATTCCGACAATGCACAGCAGCTTTCACTTCACCATAATAACAAACAGCGAAGGATCCGGCGTACCCCATCCGACATTGTTTTAACTGTGCTCAGGATTGCAGGCAGGGTAACTACGAGGATAAATGATAACGGTTTGCATCATCCCGAAACTGAACGGACCTTACCAATTCAACCGCAAAGACCTGGCAATCGACTCAGGGCAGGCGACTCAGGGCAGGCGACTCAGGGCAGGCGACATTCTGATCAGGTTCTGCAGGCAATAGCATTTAGGGGGATTTCAATATAATTTTATATTTTTTAACTAAAGGTTAAAAAATTCTACCGTTTGCTCGACAGGCTCTGTATATATTTTTTGTTGAATGCTAAATAGCCCTGCTCTGTTTCCTGCAGATAATTTCTCATTAATTTATGGAGTTGCTCGAGTCGATGAAAAGGGACGGCGGGATAGGCGTGGTGCTCGGCATGGTAAGGCATATTCCACGTGATTAATCGCACCAGTGAGCTCGTAAACGTTGTTCGGGTATTCACAAACATGTTTTCCACCATCGCACAGTTTGCGTGCTCTGCCAGCAGGTAAAACCGCAGAAAGGGCTGGCCCAGCAGCACTGGCAGCAACCACACATACAACAACACCGTAGTTGAGAGCCATACTGATATCACCATCAGAAGTACGTAACCACTAATAAACAGACGGGCCTCGCGCTGTACTATTATGCTTCCCCCACCAGGTATATACGCACTCCGACTAGCCCCTGTGGCATTTCCTAGCAATACCCGCAGTTGCCCGAGCCAGACGGGAATACCCGATAGATGCTTCGCATATTGCCAGCGGGTAACGGGTTTAGGTGTAGCGAGTTCCGGATCTTTGTGCGGGTGCTGAGTGAAGCGGTGATGCTCAAAGTGGAAGTAGCGAAACCACTGCGGGCATAGAATCACCAGAAAGCCGCATACAAACGCTACCCGGTCATTTGCCGCTCGAGTGGCAAAAGCCGTGCGATGAATCGTCTCGTGTAATAGCGTGAATAAAAAGATAATCAGGACACCCTGAAGCACAAGCAACAGCGGCCAGAGCACTACCCGCTCGACAATCAACCACCCGGTCAGGACTATCGCGCCCCAGTGCAGTGCAAGCCGCTGCAATGCTGCGCTATTCGATTTACGTGTTAACGCCTGCCGTTGTCCGGACGACAATGACTGGATAAAACTACGGTGATCCATACGGTTGTCCGACTCCCGGCTCTATATCAGGTTGAAACTGGAAGACGGGAGTTTACAAGCATTACAGATCGCCTCACACTCGATCCTGACAATGCAGAACATCTCGTAACCGTCTGGAGGAACAGTGGACAGCAGGCACAGCAACGATCCTTTGTTTCAACCTTTAGAGTTAGGGCATCTGACACTAAAAAACCGCATCATGAGCACCAGCCACGCTAGCGGTACTGATGATCAGGGCATGCCTGGTGAGCGCTACCAGCGCTATCACGAAGAAAAAGCCAAAGGGGGCCTGGCCCTGACTATGTTCGGTGGATCGTCGAACGTAGCGCCGGATTCACCAAGTGTATTTGATCAGCTTCGGGTCGACAGCGATGCAGTTATCCCGTACCTGCAACAGTTTTCGGAGCGCATTCACTCACACGATACCGCCCTGATGTGCCAGATTACCCATCTGGGCCGTCGCGGAGATGCCACCGCAGATAACTGGCTGCCGACTATCGCCCCGAGTGTTGTCCGGGAAACTCTGCATCGAAGTATTCCCAGGGAGATGGATGAGCACGACATAAAACGGGTGGTGCGCTCCTTCGGTGCTGCGGCGCGGCGCTGCTACGAAGGTGGTCTGGACGGATTGGAAACACACGCAGGTGCCCATCTCATCGGCCAGTTCTTCTCTCCCGACACCAACAGGCGCAGCGACAAATACGGCGGTAGTCTGCAGAACCGCATGCGCTTTGCCCTGATGGTGCATGAGGAGATCCGCAAGCAGGTCGGTGACAATTTTCTGCTTGGCATACGCATGTCACTGGAAGAGGATCGCGGTGGTCTGAGCCACGATGAGGCGCTGCAAATTGCCCAGACCCTGCAACAGGAAGGCGCCATAGATTTTCTCAACTGTGTGTTCGGACGTATGGACACCGAGATCGCCCTAGCTGAAAACAACATGCCCGGCATGAAACAACCACTCGCCCCGTTCCTGGAGCGCATGCGAACGGTCAGACAGGCGGTTACCCTGCCGATATTCCACGCCGCTCGAATTGTAGACATAGCCACCGCGCGTTACGCAGTGCGCGACGGTCTGCTCGATATGGTTGCCATGACCCGGGCACACATTGCCGATCCGCAGATAGTCAACAAAATACAACGGGGAGAAGAACACCGTATCCGACCGTGTTTCGGTGCAAGTCATTGCATGCACAAAAAACCCTCGTGTATTCACAACGTAGCTACCGGCCGCGAACTGGAACTGCCACAGGTAATCAGCGCCTCACCCGTGCCAGGTAGAAAGGTGGTTGTCGTCGGGGCGGGTCCTGCAGGCCTTGAAGCCGCACGAGTAGCCGCCGAACGCGGTCACAAAGTAACTATTCTAGAAGCTGCTTCAAAGCCCGGGGGCCAGATCCTGATGGCAGCCAGAACCGAATGGCGGCACGATCTCATGGCGGTTATAGACTGGCGACTGGCTGAACTGGAACACCTTGGTGTTAAGCTGAAGCTCAATTGTTATGCGGAGTCAGAAGATGTACTGGCACTGCAACCGGATACCGTAATTATCGCAACCGGCGGGCTGCCCAACCTTCACGGCATAAGCGGAGAACAGCACTGCATCAGTAGCTGGGATATTCTAGGCGGAGACATACAGCCAGCTGAGAAGATCATTGTTTTCGACGGCACCGGGCGTCATGAAGCGGCTTCGTGTGCGCAATATCTAGCAGCCAGAGGTGCAACTGTAACGCTTGCATCAATTGATGACCGCCCTACCGCGGAATTAGGTTACGCCGAGCGAGCCAGTCACCGCAAGCAACTCTATAAGCAAGGTATCACCATGCTGCAGGATCTAATGCTGCTGGAGGTAAAATCCAGTGGCAACCGGATTAGCGCCAGATTTCGCAACGACCTCACCGATGAACCGCTTGAATTGATTGCGGATCAGATTATTGTTGAAAGAGGAACCGTGCCGGTTGATGAACTTTTTTATGAATTGAAAAGCAATGCTGTCAATTCAGGTGATTTAGATCTCGAAGCACTACTGGAGGCCGAACCGCAGCCCGGCAATGACCAGCAGGGCTATACGCTCTACCGGGTAGGCGATGCGGTTTCCAGCCGTTCTATGCATGCCGCCATACTTGATTCCTATCGACTGGCAATCGCACTATAGAAATCTATAAACCTCTACTACCTGCCTTCCCCGAACTTCGGCCGTTGCCAGTAAAATATTCTGCACTCTCGCTCCTACGCTTCAAACAACGGCGTCAGCTCGAATTTTGTCACATCAACCAGACCGAGATCACTGATTCTCAACTCAGGAATAACCACAAGTGCTAACAATGAATGCTGCATATAGGCGTTGTTAACGGTACAACCACACTGCGCCATCGCCGCTACCATTTTGTCTGCACTCGCAGCCACTACTGCGGCGGGGGAATCTGACATTAGTCCGGCAATTGGCAATTCAACCAGAGCGAGCTCCCGGCCATTTTGCCAGACAGTGACACCGCCACCGACTTCACCCAGCCGGTTTGCCGCCAGCGCCATGTTATCGCGGCAGGTACCCACCACAATCATATGATGGCTGTCGTGCGCCACCGTGGACGCCATTGCCATTTCACCCTGATAACCAAACCCTGTGACAAAACCGTTTACAACACCCCCGGTGCCGCGATGACGTTCAACCAGTGCAATCTGACAGACGTCCTGCGAGGTATCGCTTGAAACCAAATTGTTTTCAACATTAAGGGTGGCAGCCAGTGCTTTGGTAGGCGCTTGATTTTCGACCACTCCGATTACTTTGGCTGTTACAGAGTCGGCACCCGCAGGCGCTGCTATTTCAAAGTGCGCACCGGTTAATTCAGTACCGAGAACAACGGTACCCCTCACATCTTCAGGCCATTCAAGGTGCGGGCAGTCAACTTTTATATCGCCGCTTTCAGCCACCACCTGCCCGCGCGCTATTACTGTCTCTATGGGCAGCGTGGCAAGACTGGAGCTGATGATGAGATCAGCCCGTCTACCGGGCGCTATAGATCCCAGTTCACGCTCCAGACCAAAATGGGTGGCTGTATTGATAGTCGCCATCTGTAGTGCCACTAAAGGCTCGGCACCGCAATCGATGGCATGTCTTACCACTCGATCCATATGACCTTCGTTGATCAGCGTGCCGGAATGGCAATCGTCGGTACATAAAATAAAATTGCGCGGATCAAGACCTTTTTCGGTTACTGCTGTAATCTGGCTTTCAACGTCGTACCACGCCGAGCCAAGGCGCATCATGTGGCGCATACCCTGACGTACCCGGGCGAGTGCATCTGCCTCGCAGGTTCCCTCGTGGTCATCGGCGGGTCCACCAGCGGCATAGGCATGGAATGCTGCACCCAGATCAGGTGACGCATAATGACCACCGACTGTTTTCCCGGCATTCTGGGTGGCGGCGATTTCGGCCAGCATTTTTGCATCTGCATTTATAACGCCAGGGAAATTCATCATCTCCCCCAGCCCGATGATCCCGGGCCATGACATCGCCTCGCGGACATCGTCCGGGGTAATTTCTACACCCGTAGTTTCCAGCCCCGGCGCTGAAGGCGCGCAGCCGGGCATCTGGGTGAAAATATTTATCGGCTGCAACAGGGCTTCGTCATGCATCAGGCGCACACCACGTAAGCCCAGCACATTGGCTATTTCGTGTGGATCGGTAAACATGCTGGTGGTTCCGTGTGGAATAACGGCTCTGGCGAATTCCGCCGGAGTCAGCATGCCGCTTTCAATGTGCATATGCGCATCACACAAGCCGGGCAGTAAATAGCGACCCTCTGCCTCTATGACAGTGGTCTGCTCGCCAATACAATGACTGGCATCCGAACCACAATAAGCAAAACGTCCGTCTGCTATTGCAATATCGTGGTTTTGCAATAATTCCCGACTTTGCACATTGACCCATATGCCACCTCGCAGCACCAGATCCGCTGGCTCACGGCCTGCCGCCACTGCGATCAGCCTCGCTGCACTTTGCTGCCATGTAGCAATCATATCAATTCTCCGTTGACGGACAGGATCAGCCAGAAGGCTATTCGGTTTATAATTTATCACACCGTACCCTTGGTACTATTGTCGTACGGTCACGATGGCAATATGCCACAATAGATGGCTGGCCGGGATCGCTCAGGGAGTAGTGGTCGTGCCCGGAAATTGCAGTTATATAGCCCGGAGCTCTAATCACACAAGCTCCGGAATACAAATATTCCCTACCCTTAATCCGCATTATTCACGGGATTGACGGGATCTCACCTGACCTCTGATTCCACAGAGAATTTTTTCTCTTGCAAATATCAGTAGTATTCAAAGCGAGAAGAAAATCCACTGTGAAATCCATTGGTGTGAATAGATCAGGTCGGCGCGATATCCTCGCCACCCCATGAATAATGCGGGTTAACCTGCCTCCTTCATCAGCTTCCGCGCCGTCAGCAGACAGATAGGCAAAACTAAAAACATAAAAAAACACTCAGCCCTGTTTCTCCGGCTGCTCTCCCTTCAGGCGAACATTCTTTCCTCCCTCTCGAGTCTCACTGTGACCTATCCGCATTTACTGTTGCTTATTCTGATCAATGCCGCATGGGGCCTGAATTTTGTTGCTGGTAAAATCGGCACGGAAGTTTTCGGCCCGCTGCTGTTCAGCACCGCACGCTTTGCTATTGTGCTGTTGCTCCTGCTGCCTTTCCTGAGGCGAGTACCTGGTCAGATGAGTACGATTTTGTGGGTCGGGTTAACTCTTGGTGCCGGTCATTACACGCTTATGTTTTATGGCTTGCACCTGGCAGGCAGCCTTTCCTCTGTCGCTATTGCCGTCCAGCTTACGGTGCCTTTTTCAACGATACTGGCCATTGTATTTCTCAAAGAGCGGGTAGCGCTGATTCGCGCAGCGGCCATTGCAATGTCTTTCGCTGGAGTCGTGGTAATCGGGTTTGCTCCGATGGGCGCTGAACATGTCTATGCGATGTGCCTGGTCACTCTGGCGGCTCTGGCCATGGCAATAGCGGCAATCCTGATGCGCCGTCTTTCAGGTGTAGGTGTTTTTAATCTGCAGGCGTGGATCGCTATTGTCGCCACTATTTCACTAGCGCTTGCCACCTGGATTTTTGAATCGCCAAGCTATGAACATATTATCTCAATCTCGTTAGCGGACTATTGGTCACCGTTATACTCAGCGGTCGGCGCTACAATCTTCGGGCACGGTTCTTTGTATTTTCTGCTGCAACGCTATGCAGTGACTCATGTAGCGCCACTTACCTCATCGGCAACTCTGTTCGGAATTGCTTTCAGCCTGTGGCTTCTCGACGATCAACTTACGCTGCAAATTTTTATTGGCGGCATACTGACCTTGTTCGGAGTAACGATCATTGCGATACGTAACGCGCGTCGATCAACGCCAAGCAGTCTGCGCGTACCACGGTAGAACTCTGGTGACTCTCACAATATAAAATTGTATAGACACAAAAAAAGCGGGAGGCAAAGCCACCCGCTTTCGTACCACATACTACTGCTTAACTTACTTCAGGAATGAAGTATCTATAACAGCACTGTAGTCTTCACGCGCCGGATTTTCATCAGTTGCGAAAGCGCCGCCAACAATACCGAATGCTGTTGCAGCCAGGCCACCCTCGTTGAAGTAGGAGCTAAGCTGCTCTGCATTAGTCGGGAAGCCCATGCTTTCCATCTGGTTCATGGTTGTGTCTTTGTCCATACCAGACTCTTTCATGATGAGGTCAAGCTTTGACTGGTCTGTTTCCCAGGATTTGTTGATTTCATCAGTGGCATCCATGAACGCCTGAACCAGCTCGGGGTTTTCCTGAGCAAATTTCTCGGTTACAGAAACAACGTCAAAACTAACAATGCCTGCAGCATCAGCGTCAGCAGCACTCATCAGGTCGGTACCATGCTCCTGTGCTTTTTTTATTGAATCACCACCAAACAGGCAAGCCATTACTACACTGCCATCGGCCAGTGATACGGCGCCATCAGCAGGTACCTGGTCAACGATTGTCAGTTGATCAAGGTCTACTTCGAGTGCGCGCATCTGCATGCGGAAGCTGTAGTCGGCCATGGTAGCCAGTGGAACGGCAACTGACTTGCCTTCCAGTTCTGATGCGTTATCCTTGGTGATCCCGGAATCGTTAGCAACAACACAGGGGTTTGCAGGATAAGTTACCGCAATACCCACTGTTTTAATTGGCGCGTTAGCATTTACCGCTGTGATGAAAGGAGCGAGGCCCTGGCTGTATGAGATATCGATATCACCGGCCAGCATCGCTTCGGTCATTTGAGTACCGGCATCGAAATTGGTCCAGTTAACCTTTACACCCATCGCATCTTCGTAAGCACCTTCCGCTTTAGCGATCATGTTAGGCGTTGCCCATTCAAGGAAGAATGCTACGTTTACTTCATCAGCAGCCTGAACCGGTGCAGCGAGTGCAGCAGCCACTGCTGTAGCAGATAGCGTTTTGAGAATAGTTTTTGTTGAAATCATTAATTTATTAACTCCAGTTTGATCCTGCCGCCGCATGAAACAACGGCGAATATTTAGTCGCTCGGACTTGGCGCCAGGAGTCCGTTCGAGAATGAATAATCTGCTGCGGCTGCGATACTCTGGCCAGATATTTCGATCGATTTTGTTGAATGTTAAGAAAAAAACACTCGCCGAAATCGATCGAAATATCTGACTCAGAAATCTCAGCTTCGCTGCGATCCTCATTTGCGGACAGACACCAGGGCAAAGCGCCGCCATTATCCCGTCTGATTCTCGAATTTGAAAGCGACGAATCGATTTCGGTGGTTAGCCGGGCCGAAATCGTCGCGAACAGGCAAGCCGGCCATCAATCAACTGTGACGCAGGTCTCCTGCGTCGCTCTGCGCATCGATCTGCCCGCATCGGTCCTCCAGGCCCGACCACTATTATCAGCACCGCTGTGGCCATGAAGCCAATTTGAGTCGCAGCGGGCGTAATGCTGTACTCAACACCAAGAGTTCAGCAGAATACACGGCACAGTAACCACCGGTCTGGCTGAACCCGGGTTACTCACGAGACAGCCGGCATTTCACCTGATCCCTGATTCCACAGCACATTTTTTCTGTTGCACATAGAAAGTAATTTCACATGAACAAATCGTACACGATCGACGGATCCCGCGACGCCCTGTGGATGGCAACCGCAACCGGACCACCCCCGACTACCCCACTTGATGGCGACCAGCGTTTTGACGTTGCGATTATCGGAGCCGGTCTCACGGCTTTGAATGCGGCCTTGCATCTGGCGCGTCACGGTGTATCCGTGGGCGTACTGGAGGCTGCCGGACTCGGTTTCGGCGCTTCCGGACGCAGCGGCGGGCAGGTAAATCTGGGACTGAACCTTAGCCCCTCGCAATTAATCGAAAAATTTGGCCCTGCTCAGGGCGAGCGTTTGATCGATACCGTGATCAACACACCGGATCATGTGTTTTCACTAATAAAAGAGCACGCGCTGCAATGCGATCCGGTACAAAACGGCTGGGTGCAGGGCGCTGTTCACTCGCGGCAGCTCCCTCTGCAATCCGCGCTGGCCGACGAATACGCCCGCTACGGATGCGCCCTGGAGGTTCTAAACAAAGACGATCTGACCCAGCGCACCGGAACAAACCGCTACCAGGGCGGGCTCTTCGTTCCGATGGCAGGTTCACTGCAGCCGCTATCCTACACCCGTGAATTAGCCCGCGCTGCTATAGCCCATGGAGCGGCAATCTATACGCAAACCCCGGTCACCGGTCTGCATAAAAACGACACGGGCTGGCTGCTGAAAACTGCTACCGGCACAGTCGGCTGTGAGCATGTTCTAGTGTGCACAAATGGCTATACCGGTAATCTGGTAAGCGGCCTGGCACAGCGGCTGGTGCCGGTACGCTCGATTCTCATTGCCTCGGAACCACTATCTGACAATTTGCGAAAAACAGTTCTGCCCGACCAGGTGACCTTCGTCGACAAGCGCAATCTGATTCTCTATTTCCGATACGACAGAGATGGCAGAATCTGTGTTGGAGACCACGGCCCAATGCGCGATGAATTCCGTCTGGAAGACTACACTAGTCTAAAGCGGCGCGTACTGGATGTATTTCCGCAGCTTGAATCAACCCGCTGGGACTACCATTGGGGCGGTCGGGTTGCGATGACAAAAAGCACTCTGCCTTTCCTCTATGAGATCGCACCCGGTTTAACCGCCGGTATGGGCTACAACGGAAGAGGCGTCGGCATGGGAACCATGATGGGAAAAATACTGGCTGAGCATATTTTGCATCCAACAGATCAGGCAGGCGCGTTTCCGGTAACCGAACCAAAAAAATTCGCCCTGCATAAATTTCATTCCGCAGGAGTGACAATGGCCGTCAAATGGTATGCACTGCAGGATCATCTGGCATCTCTATAAGCAACTGCTGTGACTACATCCGCCGGATCATCCGGTTCAACAGGATTAATCCAGCCTGGAAAAAAACACTGTGACAACACGCGAAAATCAAGTACACCTTGGTGCGTTGCTGATGTTACTGGGTATTGCACTTCTGGCTGCAATGGATGCCAGCGCCAAATGGATGGTTTTAGATAACATTCACCCGTTGCAACTACTTGCGGTACGAAGCGTTGTAATTGTCATTGTACTCATCGTCGGTTACTCGATTCGAAACAACCTGTCAGAGCTTCGACCAACACGACCCTGGATCCAGGCATTGCGCGGGACATCGGGAATCATAGCGCCACTGAGCTTTTTCCTTAGTCTTAAGTACCTGCCATTAACTGATGCTGTTGTTGTTTTTTTCACATCCGTTTTTGCCATTACTATTATTTCCGCCTATTTTCTCGGGGAGCGTGTAGGCTGGCACCGCTGGAGCGCTGTGATCCTTGGCTATTTCGGTGTTGCAATCGCGATGGCACCAACCGGCAGCGGTGCAATTGCGGGCTATGCCCTGGTGCTGGTCTCCAGTATTTCCTATGCCGGTCTTTTTACTTCGGGCCGCTGGCTATCAGAAACAGAATCGGTGTCATCACTGGTGTTTAGCTACAATGCCGGAGTGGGGTTGATTGCGTGCTGCCTTTTGCCCTTTCTGTGGACATCAATGAACGCAACTGAATGGGTATTGCTTATGCTGCTTTCAGGGTTTGCCGTTGCAGGTCACTTCGCCATAACGTACGCGTTTTCTCTGGCCGAGGCATCTGCCATTGCACCGTTCGAATACACTGCCATTATCTGGGCGTTATTGTTTGACTATTACATCTGGGGCAGCATACCGCCTCTGACCACCTGCGCGGGTGCGGCATTGATTATATCGAGCGGGCTCTATGTGCTGCACCGGGAAAACAAGAACCGACAAGCAGGGCGCTAAGCTCTATACCACGCACTAGCCTATCTTTACAACTCATCTTGAACCAGCTTCAGCAGGGTAGATTTCATGAAAGAAGTACCGCAGATTAGTCCGGCAGAGGCGGTCAGACTGGTTAACAATGGCGACCGCATCGTATGCGGCGGATTTGGTATGACGGGCTATCCGGTTAACCTCATCAACGCGTTGGCTGAAAGTACGGTCAGCAATCTAACCTATATTGGTAACAACGTCGGTGAGCCCGGACTCGGTGGCGGGAAACTGATCAGGAACCGGCAGATTGATCATGCGATTGGATCCTATTTTACCTCCAACAAGGAAGTAGTCGAGGCCTACCTGAATGGTGAGATAAGCTGCGAACTGCTGCCCCAGGGCACTCTCAGCGAAGCACTTCGAGCAGGCGGTGCCGGAATCGGCGGCTTCTTCACACCGAGTTCGGCTGGCACACCACTGGCCGAAAATAAAGAAACCCGCACTCTGAATGGCCGTGATATGGTATTCATTGAAGCGCTACATGCCGATGTCGCTTTTATTCGAGCCTGGCGCGCAGATACTGCGGGCAATCTGCAGTATCGACTGACCGAAAACAATTTCAACCATGCGGCAGCGACAGCAGCCGACCTGGTTATTGTCGAAGTACAGGAGATCGTTCCGGCTGGAGAAATTGAACCCGGCACCGTTCACACTGCGGGGTGTTACGTCGATTATCTGGTACAGGCTTCAATCTCTGCCGGGGATCTCGGCAGTTCCGCATCGATTTCGGGGGGCGCAAAAAAAGTAGACCCGACACGTATGGCAATAGCCAGAGCTGCGCTGTCACAACTTAAACGCGGTGAGGTGGTGAATCTGGGGGTGGGTATTCCAACCCTTATCGCCGATCTGATCACGCCGCAGCATGGCATTGTATTGCACTCAGAGAACGGCATGCTGGGGGTCGGACCAGCACCTTCATCAGGTGGCGCAATGGATTTTCCAATCAACGCCAGCAAAATACCGGTTACCGCTATGCCCGGCAGCAGCTATTTTGACAGCGCCGAGTCGTTCGCAATGATCCGTGGCGGGCATATCGATACTGCCGTTCTCGGTGCCCTGCAAGTCGATAGCCAGGGCAACCTGGCAAACTGGGCTGTACCGGGCAAACCACTGCTTGGTGTTGGCGGCGCCATGGATCTGGCTTGCGGTGCCGGTCGGGTAATCGCCACCATGACGCACCGCAATAAAGACGGAAGCAGCAAAGTGGTATCAAGCTGCACACTGCCACTCACCGCACCCGGTGCTGTGCAGCTTCTTATTACAGATCTGGCCGTATTCGCCATTGATGCGCGCGGATTTAATTTGAAAGCACTAATGCCTGGCACCTCGATAGACGATGTGCGCAGTGCAACTGATGCATCGTTTATAGAAAGTATCGATGATCAGCTAATACCATGACACCACTGCTGCCAGATAGCACAGCTCCCGGGCACTACGACACCTTCTGGCAATGACTGATCGCAGCGAAGCACTACGCGGGCATGCAGCCATGTTCTTGTTTGCCGCCGTAATTTCAGTGTCTTTCACTCTGGGAGATATCGCGGCACCCTGGATTGATCCAATGGCGCTTTCTGCACTGCGTTTCACTATCGCCGCGATGCTGGTTGGCGTTGCTTCGGCACCCCACATTCGTGCGGTACACTTCAAACAGGCGTGGCGCTACCTTGTCGTTGGCGGGCTGCTGGCCGGTTATTTTATTCTGATGTTCGAAGCACTGAATATTACTGATCCGGTATCAACCAGCGCCGTTTTCACACTAACACCGATAATGAGCGCAATCTTCGGTTATATGCTGATGCGTCAGATCACCACAAAACTCACGGCCTGTGCACTGCTACTGGCCGGAACCGGTGCAATCTGGGTCATATTCCGGGCAGATATTGAAGCAATTCTCGGCTTGCGTTTCGGAAAAGGAGAGCAGTTGTTTTTTATCGGCTGCGCCATGCATGCGCTGTATGCGCCTATCGGCCGGAAACTGAATCGCGGAGAACCGCTACTGGTTTACACCTTCGGGTGCATCTGCGGCGGCCTTATCGTAACCGTGTTGTTTGGCGCCAGATCTATAACCCATACCGAATGGCCGGAGTTGCCGGCAATTGCCTGGATCGCTGCAGTTTATCTGGGAGTATGCGCAACGGCCGGAACAGTTTTTTTAGTGCAGTTCGCAACACTGAGGCTGCCTTCTGCAAAAGTGATGGCATACGGCTACCTGGTGCCGGCTTTTGTGATTTTATGGGAGGGGCTGCTCGGTCACGGCTGGATACCACTAGCTGTCTTACCGGGGGTGATCGCTATCCTCACCGCCCTCATCGTGTTGTGCTCAACAACCGAGCCTGACTAAGTCTGGTTTAAATATTGCCTTGCTAGCAGCAACGCGCGGAACCTCATACAGGTGCTGCATCCTATTCAAGAATCTATGGAGGGGTTCCGACCAGATATGTTACTGGATTGCCGAGGTGTTAAACCGTTGACCACAAAAACGCCAATCCATCGCAGAAACTGCTTTCGCCTGGCGGTAGCAGCGCTTACGGGCCTGAGTGTTTCCTGCGGTTCCGGCAGTTCGGAAATGCAGGTCCCGGCAACCGGTGAAGCCACACCGGCAATCGTCAACCCGCTCACCAATCCAGACAGCGGTTTAAGCAATGATACACAGAACAACGATTTGAATGATCGTCTGCTTGATCGATCCGCCAGCACAACCACCGTTCTTGAAATTGATAGCTGCTTTTGTCTTGCACCGCACACCGACACGACAAAAATCTATAACTTCACTGATCAGAAGGCTGTGCTGGTGCTGACGTTTGACAATGAAGATATCCGCTTCGACACAACAGCCAGACTCCATTTGTTTGCATCAACCGAAAGCTCCGAAGGAATTTCGCTGTGGATCAATAATCTGTATTCTGACGCCCTTTTTTCCAATGCAGCAAAACCGCTAGCTGATTTCGCAATCGCCGACGATACAATCAGTATCACTTCAAGAGCCTTGCTTGAATCCGCCGAAGCGACCGCGGCAGAGGGCTACGATTCCTACCGGATTGAATTTTCTGTTGACGGCCAGTCCGCTGACAGTGCCTACACACTTTCCGGTTTCTCCGATACGGCCACGGTTCATGTGCAAAGCAATACCGGGGCGACATCCGGGTAGCCTGGGGCCCGTGCATTTACCCGGGCGTTGCGACGATCATTCAGGTGCGTGAGATTTCGCCTACCACAAGTGGGCGTTTTATGATTCTAAATAACTACTATATGGCCGGTGAAAAGGTTGCGAGTCCAGAGGGTTCGCAGTAGCGCTGGTTTATGGTCGGGCACTAGCAAGTACCGCACACGAAGGCGCATTAGCCTGCTAACGCACGATTGTTGTTTCTTTTAAAATCCACCCGTAACAATGGTTCCGTCTCGCCGGGCTGGCTATAACGGCAAATTGCTTAAACCAGCTGGTTACACTATCGCTGGCTGCCACATCCATTTATTATTCTTCCTTCCTGATACGGCCGGCCCGTTTTCAATACGGACAGAACCAATAAATGAAAATTGAAATCCTGTGTACCGGTGATGAAATACTGACTGGTAAGACAGTAAACACCAACCACAGTTATATAGCCCGGCGCTTCACCGATAACGCGTTGCAGATAACCCGGGGTACCACTGTCGGTGACGATCGGGAATCTTTGCTGGCTGCGTTCCAGCAGGCATCGGTTCGAGCGGACGCTGTGATCGTTAACGGCGGGCTTGGACCAACCGTCGATGACCTCTCTCAGGAGGTAGCCGCACATGCCGCCGGTGTGGAGCTGGAACTGTATCAGCCATGGCTTGAAAAATTAAAAAAGTACTACGAAAGCCGTGGCCGGCAAATGCCGGAAAACAATACCAAGCAGGCGATGCTACCCGTCGGCTGTGAGTTTATCGATAATCCGGTCGGTACCGCATGTGGCTTTGCCGTGACGATCAACAACGCCAGATTCTTTTTCACCCCGGGCGTGCCGCATGAGATGCGACGTATGATCAACGAGGAAATACTGCCACGCATTTTGAAACTGAGCGGTTTGACCGTGGTTACCCGCCTGAAGCGCTTTCACTCGTTTGGAATCGGTGAATCACGCGCAGATCAGTTACTCAGGGGAATTGAAGATCTGGCCCCTGACAACTCGGTTAAACTCGGGTTTCAATCGCATTTTCCGCAACTTGAAACCAAACTGGCTGCGATCGGTAAAGACGAAGAAACGCTGAACGCTACGCTGGCTCCACTGGAAGCCAGAATCAGGCAGAGCATGGGCAACTTTATTCTCTGCGAAGATAACCAGACGCTGGAGTCGGAAATCCTCAAAGCATTGGGGGAAGTCAGCGGGACGTTGGCGACTATCGAGATGACAACCGGTGGACTCATCAGCCAGCGTCTGAATACCGATCAATCCGGCAGCGTGGTTTGCAGCATTGTCAGTCAGAATATACAACAGCTGGCTCAGGCAAGCGGACTGGAACGCGCGACTCTAGATATTTCCAGCGCCGCTGAAATTGCAATAGCATTACGCCGGCAGTCAGCATCCAGCCACTCCCTGGTTTCTCTAATGGTACCCGATGAAGCCGACGACAGCCGTGACTTTGGCGCCGATGTCTATATTGCGTTGTCTTCACCGGAAAGTACCGTAACCCGCAAGTCCCGACTAACGGGTGGAAGAAAGTGGATAACGCTGGGCGCTACGGAAATGAGCCTTGATTGTCTGCGTCGCTATCTGCTGGATCTGCCGGTGGATGAAAAAATAGATTTCGAGCAGCACTAATTCGTTTTTACAGGAGTTATATCACTTCTGCCCGGATCACGATTTACATCGTGAACTTTGATTCGACAGCACTTTTTCCTGATACCCCGCCATACCCTTGCGGGCTTCGCTTTGGCATCTTGCGCGTAACAACTTCACGTTAGCGGCCGCAACGTTCAGTGCGGTCCTATTCTTGCGTCCACCACTACGAATCATCAAAACGGCTGATTCCCCGGGCAGAACTGTGGTTCGAAATTGCTTACCACTGACCGATGAATCCACCGGCTAACGTCCCGTGTGATCATGTCTGATACCTTTGCGCCCTTACTCTATACAACGCGCAACGGGGGTCTGGATAGATCATACTCATTACCAACAAGGATTTGATAGTGAAACTGAATCTGGCATTCTCGCCGACCCTTGTGCAAACCTCTATAGCAGTTGTCGTAGCCACATTGTATTCAGCAACTGTAACGGCAGCGCCAAACAACGCCCCCTCATTTGATCCTGGCGATGAGCCAACCAGCAGCAGCTGTGACGGCGAGGTACGGTTCCCGGGCTGGGCCCGTAATGTGACCGACGGTGACACTGAAACATCGGAAATGTATTTTGAAATACTTGATGTAAGCAACCGTGAGATTTATTCGCAACAGCCGCGCGTCAGCTGGCCATCACTAACACTGTCCTATGAATTAAAACCCGGCACGGCAGGTGATCTTTCCTCTGCAATTACCGCCGTATTAAAAGACCGGGATGGCACTGACGATGGCGGCCAGGATACATCAGCACCTCGTAGCTGGAATATCCACACAAGTTCCTGTAGCGACACCAACCTCGGTGGCATTACTGATCCGGTATCTGACTTTGACGGCGACACCTTGAGCGACGCAGAGGAAGGAGACGGACAGATCGACACCGATCAGGACGGTACGCCGGACTCTCAGGACCTGGATTCCGACAACGATGGCATTCTGGATATCTATGAAACCGGAGATGATAACGGCGATGGAATCCGCGATTCACAGGATAACTATCGAGCGTCACTGCACGTAGATACAGACAGTGATCAGATTAATGATGATTTCGATCTCGATGACGATAACGACGGCATTTCCGACGAACTGGAAGGCAGCGGTGTAGTCGATACCGATGGCGACGGACTGGCAGACTCAGTTGACCTCGACTCCGATAACGACGGGTTGACCGATCTGGTCGAATCAGGCGCGCCCCTCACAAACCTGGTGCACAACGGTGACTGGATTACCGGTTCCAACGTTGGCAGGAACGGCCTGGCCGATGTGCTCGAGACAGGCCGGGATAATGGCGTACTGGTTTATTTCCCCAACGACAGCGACGACAACGCCATACCCGATTTTCAGGATGCCGGCGAGCCTTTCCTTCTCAATGATCCCACCAGCGGCGACTCGATCATCCAAACCGGCCTGAGTGGGGTGGGATGTACTCTGGGCGAGGGCAGATCCGGAGACCCGGTACTATGGACGCTTGCGCTACTGGCACTGGCGGGGGGGGGCAGAAAATGGCGCTTGCCCCGTCACAAGCCGGGCAGTTAGAAAGAATACACTTCGTGCCTCATGGCGATCAGGGCCATTGAACCCGTGTTCAATGGCTCTTTTTCTATATAGCCTGCAATTTGCTCAGATGTATCTATCATTAAAGCACCTGTAACAGCAGCACTTACTGATGGCAGATTGCCGACTCTCCATCATCGAATTTTTCCTGATGCTGCACTATTGCCGACCCGCTTTATCCTGAAAGATCTCTATGAACATTGAACAAATAATCGTCATCGCCCTGGTGCAGGGACTGACTGAATTTCTACCCGTTTCATCATCCGGTCATCTTGCGCTGATTCCAGTGATGACCGATTGGCCCGATCAGGGTGTTGTCACTGATGTAATGGTCCATGTCGGTTCGTTGTTTGCGGTTATCGTCTATTTCTGGCGGGATGTGCTCAATTTGCTTTCCGGCACTATCGATTTACTTAAATTTAAGGTCACACCGCATTCGCGGATGGCTGGCTACATTGCGCTCGCAACCATACCCGCTCTCGCCTTTGGTGCACTACTAAAGTTAACCGGTACACTGGATGCAATTCGCGAAGATACCGTTGGTGTAGCAAAAATAATTGCCTGGACTGCGGTAATTTACGGAATTTTGTTGTTCGTAGCCGATCACTTCGGCAAACGCGTTAAAAAAATGGAAGACGTCACGCTGTCGTCTGCGCTGATCATCGGCATTTGTCAGGCACTGGCACTGATCCCGGGAACCAGCCGTTCCGGCGCTACCATGACTGCCGCACGTTTTCTCGGCTTCGAGCGAGCTGAAGCTGCTCGATTTTCCTTTTTACTCGGTATTCCCGCCATCGCAGCGGCTGGCGGATTTACAGCAATCGAAGCGGTTCAGCTGGGCGGAGGTATTCCAACCCACGCAATCTGGGCTGCAGTTCTTACCTTCTTCGCCGCGTTCGCGGCAATTAGTCTGTTAATGGCACTGGTCAAGCGTGTCGGCTTCTGGATATTTATGGTGTACCGCCTGGCGCTGGCACTGGTGCTATTCGCGCTAATCTATGAATGGGTGCCAGGCTTTTCTCTCGTCTGAGAGATTCCGTAACACAGCATAATTGCTTGTCTTCCCTTCCGGATAGAAACTTTACGTCATGACAATCCTGCTATCCTTTCTTTTCTGGATTACACGCCTCTCGAATGTGATTCAGAGCACAGCACCTGAGCGTTAATTTTACGATGCTGTACCGACAAGAATAAGAGCGGAGACAATCCGCAGGCGCTAAGCAGTGATACCACGGCAAACAATAATGACCACGGACGCTCCATCGACACCGCACCCAAACAACAGAAATCTGCAAAGCAACCGACGCGTTGCAGACGCAATTGCTATGCGAATCGAAGCACGCGGCTGCACACCTGATTCATCTCCTCTTTCGAGCCAACCGACACACGTGGTTCAAATCAGCGGTGCCGGCCTGGAATTCAAGCATGAGAAGCGCCTGCCTACAAATGAAGATATCATCCTGACCCTGTGCCTTGGCCCGGAACAACGTGCTGTCTCACTACAGGCACAGGTGGTCTCATCGAATGAAGTCAAAGGCGATCGAGGTAACAAGTGCTTTGATGCCCGGGTTGTTTTTACTGAAGTTGATCAACAAGCGCGTATGCTTCTTGACCAGCACATCGAGCACATACTTGAGCGGACCAGCAGTAATTGTCGGGTGTATAACTACGCCAGCTGAGCTGCTCGATCTGCACTATCGACTGATTCCTTCTGGCTTCTAAATCTAGCGCTATGCCGTTCGTTCTAGAACTGATCGTGCGCGCTGACCATACCATCAACAAAATTGTATCGCAGTAAGTCAGGAATCTGTGCCGGATCCCTGACTAGTGGCAATAACCTGCTCGCAAGATTATCTATCGCTTCCTGTTGCTCTCGCAGCGCTGATACCGCCTCTTTCATATCAACTTGTTTGAAGGTGAATTCTGTGCCCGCCGGCAACTGCGCAACTACACCCAGGTCAGCACTGATAACGGTGGCTATACGCGGGTACCCGCCGGTAGGCTGTCGATCTGCCAACAGCACCGTAGCGACTCCGTCACCGGTTACCTGCACATCTCCTGCGACCACGGCATCGGAAATTCCACTGAGGCCACCCGTTGCCGCAAAACTTTCGGCATCGGTATCGAGACGTGCTCCCATGCGATCGCGCCGGGATGTCATGCGAAATCTGGCATTTAAAAATGTCCGGCGATTTGCTTCGCTAAAAAGATGAGCCTGGGCACCCCAGACAACCCGCAGCTCTCGACGGCTCATAGCATGATCAGACTCTAACCGATGCATGCCGTCGGTGAACGCCACAGCCGATGTAATCGCCAGCTCGTCACCGGCACGCAGGCATCGTCCATGGAAACCGCCAAAGCCGGCGCGCGTGTGGGTAGAGCGGGAGCCAAGCACCATCGGCACATCAAACCCGCCTTTGACGTGCAGATACCCATAGATACCGCCGCGCGCGTGCCCGATGCGAATTATCTGCTGCGGCTGCACAGTAAAGTTACAACGCCATGGCACGGCGTGATCATCAACCGCGAGGTCCATCGGGCAGCCGCTGGTCGCCAGTTGAAGCGGCGCTCCAAGCACCTGGAAGTGACCACCACTGACCGCCATTTCGAGCACGGCTCCACTTTCATTCTGAGCCAGGAGTGCGTTGCCTTCGGCTAGCGCGAAGCGATCCATGGCTCCACCTTCCGCTACGCCAAAACGCTGATAGCCGGGCCTGCCGCTGTCCTGCAGAGTAAGCGCCGGGCCGGCCTGCACTACGCGCAGCGCGGGGCTCAAGCGATTTGCTCCGACTGCAGAATCACTTCACCGGAATGTTGTTGATCAGCCAGCTCGGTGAAGCAACTTTCATCGATGGGAAAAAAGCACAATTCATCACCCGGACCAATCAAAAAAGGCGGATCCACTGCGAGATTAAAATTACTGAACGGTGTGCAGCCGATAGTACGCCAGCCGGTTGGTATTTCTGTTGATGTGATGACCGTCTGCCTGACGGCAACGGATACAGCACCGGCTGGAACCGAAGGCTTAACATAATCCAAACGCGGTAGATTCCAGTCGTCCTGCAACAGACCGGTATACATAAATCCCGGAGCGAAGCCAAGCGTCAGCACACGCTGAGACATTGCGCAGTGGCGGCTTACAGCTTCCTCTACAGTCATACCAAGCCGCTGTGCTACTTCCGGTAAATCCGTACCGGTTTCGCCGCCATAGCAGATCGGCAGGCGCCACCTTTTTATCTTGTTATCGACTGCATCCCTTTGCCATAGATTGCTCGCCAGCATCTCACCCAGCTCTGATTCAAGTGTGGCGGCGTCGATTTTCAGCGGATCAAAACGAACCAGAACGGAGCGCAGTGTGGGCGCTGTTTCAACCACCCCCTCGACCCTGGCTCGAGTGAGCCAGGCATCGAAGATCTGCACCTGACGGTTGACCTGTAGATCCAGTGTCGCGCCGAATTCAATCAGTAATGCCGCATCACCTGCCGGTCGGAAGAGCGGATAGTCAACTGCCATAATCTATAAAATAGTAACGGCCTGCTCATCTTCTGCAGCCGCCGTAATCCTGCCGACAATTCGAGCAGAAGGATAACTTTCAATAAATTGTTCTGCCAGCGAACGCTGCATAGAAACCAGCAGCCCTCCACTTGTCTGGGGATCGAGCAAAAGCCTGGCAGCAGCCGGGATATCGCTACCTTCAGACCAGCTTGACGGCGTGGCGCACTGCAACAGAAAAGGCTGCAACTGAGGATATAGAGTCGACTGATGACCTTCCTCGGTCAACTCGAGCGCGCCTTCAAGCAGCGGGATTTCTGCCAGTTGCAATTCGGCACGTACATTAGTATCTGCCAGCATTTCCAGTAAATGGCCCAGCAAACCGAACCCGGTGACATCTGTGACGGCGGACGGCTGAAGACCTGACAGTAGCTGTGCGGCTTCGCGATTGGACTCGAGCATGCAGTCAAAGGCCGCATCGACCGCTCTAGCCGGTGCTCTCGCCTGCATATCAGCCGCGAGTATTGTGCCGGTACCAAGGGGCTTGGTTAACACAAGCACATCATCAGCCTGTGAATGATTTTTGCGCCAGATAGCATCTTCAGCGATTTCTCCATTGGCTACCACTGCTACATGCGACTCAGCACCTTCCGTACTATGCCCCCCGGCAAGCGTTACCTGCTGCTGCTCCAGCGACATTGCAATACCGGACATCATCAATTTATGATCGCGCTTTTGTATTCGCGGGTGGGAAAATACCAGGTTAATCCACACCTGAGCACTAACCGGCGTGGCTCCCATGGCATAGAGATCACTGAGGGAGTGATTAACGCAAATAGCGCCGAAGCGAGCGGGATCGTTGCTGAAGCTGCGGAACCCGTCGATGCTTTGAACCACCGTTTTATGCGCTGGAACACGCCATAAACTAGCGTCTTCGGCCGTTGCCAGCGCTGGTGTTACCGCTTCATTTTTAAACATGGGCAATGCAGCCAGATTGCCTCGAATCAAATCCGGACCGAGCTTGCTACCACAACCGGCGCAGTGCATCGGCTGGTCGGAATCAGCTGTTGCTGCAGCCATTGCCATGGTGCCGCCGCTGTCACCTGCCGGTTCATTGAGCCGCGACATAAACTTAGCATCGATAGCATGCTTTAGCTTCCACACCCACTTGCCGGAGGCGACCCATCCCAAACGGCAACCAACGGCTGATCGATCCCCGAGGGACAACAGCGACAAAAAATCCGATTGCAACTTCACCCGCTTCATGGCGCCACCCGTCAGACTGGCGCGCAGATTTCTGTCCAGAAACGGAGCCTGTCGCACCGCATAGACACCGGCCTTTGGTCGCGGATCATCGAGCATATCCGAGCAATCACCAACGGCATAGACATCTGCATGACTGGTGCTCTGTAGATAGCTGTTCACTGAAATAAAGCCGCGTCCGGAAACATCCAAACCACTTTCAGCGGGCCAGGGCGCAGCCGCAGCACCGGTGCACCAGATACTTTTATCAAGCTGTATGGTGTCCCCACTTTGTGCCTGTAAACCGCTGGCGGTCACGCTTGCCACTTTGAACCCCGGGTGACACTGGACAGAAAAATCCGCAAGCGCTTGCTCAACCTTTTCCACAAGCTTTTGCGGATAGCCGGGCAAGACATGGTCACCGGAGTAGAGCAGGTGCAGCCGCAGATTCTTTTTAGCACGCAGCCTGTGAGCCATGGCCAGTACGAGTTCTACTCCCCCGGCACCGGCACCGATTACGCCCCATTCAGAAACATCCTGCGCTTCAGAGGCGCGTAACAATTTGCCCCAGATCTCGTTAAAACGGCTGACCGGCTTGACCCCCACTGCAAAATCAGCTGCCCCTGGCACCGACAGATCCGGTGTCGAACCAGTATCGATACTCAGTTTGTCGTATGAGATTGAACTCTGATTCCGGACAGTTACGGTCTTATGATCGAGATCAATTCCGCTGACTGTACCTTTGATCCAACGGACATTTGCCCACTGACAAAGCCGGTTTAAATCTATATGAGTCTCTTCGAGTGAATAGTGTCCGGCTACAAACCCGGGCAGCATTCCCGAATAAGGGGTCAGGGTTTGTTCAGAAATCAGGGTTATTCTAACGTTTGGGATCGGCCGCATCGCGAGCCGGCGGATTACCAGCGCATGCGTGTGTCCACCGCCCACAAAAACAAGATCTCTTTCAATCACTCGGAGCGCCCATAGCCTGAACTTAATGGAATGTCTGTCAACAGACATTCCATAACAACATACCTGACTGTGAAATGCTCTTACTTTGTATACGCAGGTATCGCATTAGTAAGCGGGGCGGGTGTTACTTTCTGGCGGGTCCGGCGATCCTTCCATAACAACAGATGACCTGTCACCCAGGCACCGAACAACGCCATCCAAACTATCGTTTTAGGCAAACGCATAATATTTTTCCTCGAGCTCCCTTGTACAGTCCGTGCAAAAACTACCGTCTATCGCTTAGAGAGCCTGTTGTATAGCAAACTGGTAATGGGTACATCAGCGGTATAACAAAGCAATAATAAGCCTGAATGTAAAATTCGGCAATTACACACTGTCAACCGAGTCATTCATCAACCACTTAGCTTATAGTCTGCACAAATAGTTATGGCACTGTCTGATACGATAACCCCCTGCTGTGCCAGGCATTCAATTGTCGCAAACAGGCTCCTGGCAGCTGCGGGGTGCAGTGACGGATCTACATTCTGATAAACCACCGGCACCATTGCGGCAACGCTCGTGTACCCGTCTGCCAGATACTCAAGTACCTGCTGCTCTCTTTCACGCCGATGCTCCTGCAACGCAGAGACGAACTCGCCGGGCCGCGTAATTGGCGCTCCATGAGTCGGATAATAGATTTGATCATCACGATTCGATAGCAAGGCCAGTGTACTCAGGTACTCTTTCATATTGCCATCCGGTGGCGAAACGATGGTGGTTGACCATCCCATCACGGCATCACCACAAAAAAGCGCATTTTCCACAGCCAGATGGAAACTCAGGTGGTTACTTGCATGACCCGGCGTGTGAATACACTCAAGCGTCCAGCCGCCATCAGCTGTGCTGCCACCTTTGATCATCTGACCATCAGTCACTCTAAAATCGGGAATAAAGTCGTCATCAGCACCAAACTCTCCTTCTGCCACTTGCGGGCGTCCGAATCCGTGTGGTCCGAAGCCCCAGGTGCGGGCGTCACAGTGCTGCTGTAACATCCGGCAGGCGGGAGAGTGATCCATGTGGGTATGAGTGACAAGGATATGCGTAATGGTTTCGCCGGCAGTCGCTTCAAGCAGGGCATCTACATGAGCAGCATCGGCAGGACCGGGGTCAATGACGGCTACTTCACCGTGTCCAACCAGGTAGGTACCCGTGCCGGTAAAAGTAAACGAACTCGGATTATTGGCAATTACCCGACGAACCAGCGGTGATAAACTATCCACTACGCCATATTCAAAATCGAACGTTCTAATATAAGGTATTTTTACCGGCATGCTGCTCTCTTTGCGAATCGGGGTAAACAGTACTGCAGATCTTACGCGACATTGGCAACCGCTGGCAGCTGCCCGAAAATTCCACAATAAACCACAGACAATTGGCAACCCATGAAGATTCTTATCGTTGGCGGCGGCGGACGTGAACATGCACTGGCCTGGAAAGCGGCCGGTTCTCCACTGGTGGATCATGTCTATGTCGCGCCGGGAAACGCCGGTACTCACCTGGAAAATAAGGTCAGCAATATTGCTATAGAGGCCACCGACTTCGACATCCTGGTAAATTTTAGCAAGGCAGAAGACATTGACCTGACAATAGTCGGTCCCGAAGTACCGTTAGTAGCCGGTATAGTTGATCGCTTTCAGCGCGAAAATCAGCGCATTTTCGGCCCCACGGCCAATGCTGCGCAACTAGAGGGTAGTAAATCATTCTGCAAGGAATTTCTAATACGGCACAATATACCCACGGCCGCTTATGAGTCTTTCAGCAATACAGACCAGGCCATAGAATATGTACGTCAGTGCACCGCGCCAATTGTGGTCAAGGCAGATGGGCTGGCGGCCGGTAAAGGTGTGGTGATTGCAGAAACACTGCAACAGGCTGAAGCAGCCGTAACGGACATGCTGGCCGGCAACCGCTTCGGGTCCGCAGGCAGCCGGGTGGTCATCGAAGAGTTTCTAGATGGTGAGGAACTCAGTTTCATCTGTATGGTGGGCAAAGATTGCATTGTACCGATGGCAACATCACAGGATCACAAAGCACGCGACGAAGGCGACCGTGGACCGAACACCGGCGGTATGGGCGCCTACTCCCCGGCCGGGTGTATCAATGATGCATTGCACCAGCACATCATGACGACAATAATCTACCCGACCGTCGAAGGTATGGCATCCGACGGCAATGAGTTCACCGGTTTTCTCTATGCCGGTCTTATGATAAGCCCCGATGGCAGCGCAAAAGTACTCGAATATAACGTTCGATTCGGCGACCCTGAAACGCAGCCCGTGATGATGCGCCTGGAATCAGATCTCGTGGCTCTTTGCATCGCCGCTATCGAGGGCAATCTCAGCAGCACAGACATTCGCTGGTCAGAAAAAACGGCACTGGGCGTGGTGCTGGCAGCACAAGGTTACCCGCAGGATTACCGCAAAGGCGATCCAATAGATGGTCTGGACAATGTATCCGGAAATATAAAAGTGTTCCACGCCGGCACTACACTAGAGAACGATAGAGTTTGCACCAGTGGCGGGAGAGTGCTCTGTGCAACGGCACTCGGGGATAATATTGTCGACGCGCGCAGTAAGGTGTATCAGGAGACAGACACAATCCACTGGCCCGGGGTTTTTTATCGCAGGGACATCGGTCACCGCGCAATAGAAACCTGAATGGATAAACCCTACACGCTATTGAAAACCCGGGTTTTCCGACGACTTGCCGCAGTCTGAAAGACTGAGCAGCAGATACAAGTTATAGATTCAACAAACTACTGCCACAGACTTCTCGAGGGCAGTTACGATAGTATATTAGCGCTAGCGCTTCATGGCATCAAAGAATTCGTCATTGGTTTTGGTTTGCTGCAGTCGGCCCATTAGAAATTCCATTGCTTCTATCTCATCCATCGGATGCAGAAATTTACGCAAAATCCAGATTTTCTGCAGCTCTTCAGGGCCGATCATCAGTTCCTCGCGGCGTGTTCCCGAGCGATTAACACTAATGGCGGGAAACGTACGTTTCTCGGCAATTCTGCGGTCGAGATGCAATTCCATATTGCCGGTTCCTTTGAACTCTTCGTAGATGACTTCATCCATTTTAGAGCCGGTATCCACCAGTGTTGTGGCCACAATAGTCAGGCTGCCACCTTCTTCTATATTTCGCGCAGCGCCAAAAAAACGCTTCGGTCGATGCAATGCGTGCGCATCAACACCGCCTGTCAGTACTTTGCCGGAAGACGGGATCACCGTGTTGTAGGCTCGTGCCAATCGAGTGATGGAATCTAATAGAATCACAACATCTTTTTTGTGCTCAACGAGTCGCTTGGCTTTTTCTATAACCATCTCCGCGACCTGAACGTGTCGGCTGGCGGGCTCGTCGAAGGTACTGGAGACCACTTCGCCCTGAACCATCCGTTCCATTTCAGTTACTTCTTCCGGACGCTCGTCAATCAGCAGTACTATCAGTACGCACTCTGGATCGTTATGGGCAATACTCTGAGCGATATTTTGCAAAATCATTGTCTTACCGGCTTTCGGCGGAGAGACAATCAGAGCCCGCTGGCCCTTACCGATCGGTGCGACAAAATCTATAGTGCGAGCGGTAATGTCTTCGGTGCTGCCATTGCCTAATTCCAGAGTCAGCCGCTCGGTTGCATGCAACGGGGTCAGATTCTCAAACAAAACCTTATTGCGCGCCTCTTCGGGCGGGCCGAAATTAATTTCATCGACCTTCAATAGCGCAAAATAACGTTCGCCATCTTTAGGAGGGCGGATTTTTCCGGAAATCGAGTCGCCTGTTCGCAAGCTGAAACGACGAATCTGGCTAGGCGACACATAGATATCGTCAGGACCGGCAAGGTAGGAACTGTCTGCCGAGCGGAGAAATCCAAAGCCGTCCTGAAGAATCTCCAGCACCCCCCCGCCAAAGATATCCTCACCTTTTCGTGAGTGCGCCTTCAACAGAGAAAAAATAATATCCTGCTTGCGCGATCGGGCAACGCTGTCGAGCCCCTCTGACTGCGCCAACTCCACCAGTTCGGTTGCGGATTTCTTCTTGAGATCGGTGAGATTCATAAGTATCGGGATGTGTTGCTATTTTCGGGATGGCGCAGGAACGCGCTGCCGGCTTCGTTTGATCGAGCAGCTGGATTTGTGGTGAGTGTCTGTGTGGTAAAACGCTGAGTGGCATTATTGGGAATGCCACAATCTTAAGGTTTAAATAGCAGGAATTTCACAACATTATCACGCCGTATAGCCCGCGTCCAGCCTTCAGTTACGTCGCTTTGCGGTGTCAGCGTCCTCGTATAACGCTTCGTGTTGCTACTCCCTCCATGGCTGAAGTGTAGTAGAGATTTGAAAAACTGCTCTATGCGACCGGACTTAAACTATTCGAGCTAAATAGCAGGGCCCCGCTCTTGCCGCTGTCTATAAAACGGCACGTGCTGGCATACAACAGCCAGCATATGGGGATTTACTCACTATCAGTCGCAACCAGGCACGCAGCTGATGTAATTTAAGCTAAGACGATCCACGTCTCAGGCATTACTGTCGATGAATGACGATAACTGTGTTTTTGACAACGCACCGACTTTGGTACCTTCAACCGACCCGTTTTTAAACAGCATAAGCGTTGGAATTCCACGTATTCCGTACTTCGGCGGGGTGTTCTGGTTATCGTCTATGTTCAATTTGGCGATTTTTACTTTATCACCATACTCTTCTGCGATTTCCTCAAGAATGGGGGCAATCATTTTACAAGGCCCGCACCACTCTGCCCAGTAATCGACAAGTACCGGCAATTCGGATTGCAGTACCTCTGCCTCAAAGTTGGCATCGTTAACTTCTACAATATTTTTACTCATATAAATTCTCCTCGTTGGGTAATTGCGCATTATCCAATAGAAAGTTGCAGCAAGACAGTACATTTTCAAGGGCTATGGTTAACCAGCATTATTCACGGGGCGGAGAAGATATCGCGCAACAATTTGTTTTCACAGAAGATTTTATTCCCATATCGAATACTTTCCGACAGTTGCAAGGGAAAAAGTTCTCTGTGAAATCAAAGATCAATAAAAATTCCGTCAATCCAGCAAGCATTGCAGGTTATGCATTTGCAGGGGGTGCACAAAGCAAAAGCACCGCTGCAGCCGAAATAAGCTATGCTTCGAGCTATGAAATCCAACTATCTGACGTCCGTCAGTTTCTCAGAGTTCAATCTGAGCCCTCATCTAAATGCTGCCCTGAGTGAATCGGGCTTCAATTTTTGCACGGAAATCCAGCAGCTCTCATTGCCGCTGATGCTGGAAGGCAAGGATATCGCCGCGCAGTCCCAGACAGGCACAGGTAAAACCGCCGCGTTTTTACTTGGCCTGTATCAATGTCTGCTCAACAACCCGCTTGAAGAACGCGCTGAAACAAAGGATAAATCACCTACCGAACTACGCGCACTGATTCTCGCCCCTACCCGCGAACTGGCAATCCAGATCCACAAGGACGCTGAGCAAATAGGCGCAAACACCGGGCTTTCTACCGTGCTGGCCTATGGCGGTACAGGCTATGAGTCTCAGCGACGGGCTATCGAAAAAGGTGCCGAAATTCTAATAGGTACACCGGGCCGCATCATCGACTACTTCAAGCAGGGGGTGTTTTCCCTGCGTAAAATAGAAGTGGTCGTACTCGATGAAGCAGACCGAATGTTCGACCTCGGGTTTATCAGTGATATCCGCTACCTGCTGCGGCGTATGCCGTCACCGGAACAACGACTCAACCTTCTGTTCTCCGCCACTTTGTCGCACCGTGTCATGGAGCTGGCCTACGAGCACATGAACAATCCGATTGATTTAAAGACCGAATCAGATCAGATCGCCGCTGAAAAAGTGGTGCAACGGGTTTTTCATCCTGCCTCGGACGAAAAAATCCCGTTATTACTCGGTTTGATCAAATCACTGAAACCGCCGCGCAGCATCGTTTTCGTAAACACCAAGCGTGTAGCTGAAAGGGTACAGGCGTATCTGGTTGGCAACTCCGTCAGTGCCGAAGTACTGTCGGGTGATGTGCGACAGAACAAGCGCCAGCGCTTGATCAATGATCTGGCCTCAGGTTCTCTTAACACCCTGATAGCGACTGACGTTGCCGCCCGCGGCTTGCACATTGAAGGCGTTACCCACGTATTCAATTTCGATTTACCGCAAAACGCCGAAGACTATGTACACCGCATCGGCAGAACCGCACGCGCCGGAGCATCCGGCGAGGCAATTTCATTCGCCTGTGAAGAATATGTTTTTTCACTCCCGGAAATCGAAGATCTGCTGGGGTATGAAATTCCGGCAGATCAGGTAACCGACATGCTGCTGGTAACACCTGAAAAACCGGCTAGAATTCAGCGTGATCATGTCAAACCACGTGGCGGCCCGAAACGAAAGCGCAACCCCCGCCACAGAAAACCCCGACCGGCCAGCTCTAAAACCAGTTAGGTGTACGTAACGCGTGTCGCCGTAAAAGCCGTCAGCCCGGCCCGATGACTACCAGCTTCAAAGGAAGCGTGTGCGGTTGCCGTTATTGTGCTTTGATATCATGACACTCAAGCAGGTATCATACGGTCCCGTTTTTCCACTCCTTTTGCAGCTTCGTCGGAGCCACGCGTGAATTTTGAATTAGCCAGAGCCAATATGATCGAGCAGCAGATCAGACCTTGGGACGTTCTCGATCAGCGGGTACTCAACGCACTCGCCAGCGTACCCAGAGAATGTTTTCTGCCGCTGGAACATCAGGGACTCGCCTATTCTGATACCCGTATACCGCTCGACAATGGCCGCTTCTCGCTCAATCCTAACATTGAAGCAAGACTACTGCAGGCAGCTGTTCTGGAGCAGGACGACCGTACTTTGATAATCGGCAGCGGCAGTGGCTATATCGCCGCTTGTGCCGCAAAAATGTGCAAGCACGTTGAAGCTATTGACACTGCAGAGTCGATTAACGAAACCGCCCAAAAAAATGCCGAGAGCTGCGGCATCGACAATATCCGTTTTATCACCGGCGACCTGATCGCCGATCTGCCTGATAAAACCACCTACGATGCCATTATCGTGAACGGCTCTCTTCAAATGCTACCTGATCGATTGAAAACCCGGCTAACCAATATGGGTCGACTCATCGTTACGATTGGCGAAGAGCAATCGCCGATTATGGAAGCCTTTGTTATCCGCCGCATCGGTGAAGAAGACTGGCTGGAGCAGAGTATTTTTGACACCCATATTCCAGCACTTTTTAAGGCCAACCAGGGCTTTGACCCTACATTCGAGTTTTAGTCCATTACAACACCAGCGCGAGTACAGGTTCGCGTAAATTGTTGACCAAAACCTGTAAATATCATCTACATTCCTAGTACGAATAAAAAGAAAGCACGCGTGAACCTGCCAGCACGCACGCAATTTGCCACCAGTACTAGAGATAACAAGCATGAATTTGCGTAACACACTGAATGCCTGCGGTGTTTTAGCTGCGGTCCTGTTTCTAACGCAACGTAGCCAGGCCGCAGATTTGGCAGAAATCTACAAAATCGCGAGCGAACGCGATTCTGTCATACAGGCAACCCAGGCTCAGTATGACGCTGCAATAGAAGCCCTGCCTCTGGCGCGCTCGGCACTCCTGCCCAACCTCTCGCTTGTGGCTGACAAGGCGATCAATGAAACCAACAATGACTCATCCGGCAGGCAGGACTCCGACTCTTTTGGTGCCTCACTAACGCAGAACATATACAACCCGACTGCATACCATTCGGTTAAAAAAGCCAAACTCAACGTAGTGCAGGCAAAAGCCACGCTGCAGGAAGCCAAGCAAAATCTGATGTTCAGAACCGCTCAGGCGTATTTCAATATACTCACAGCTGAAGAGGCCTTCCGTGCCGCCCGAAGTTCTCGGGAAGCAATTTCGCGCCAGACTGAGCAAGCTGAAAAACGCTTTGAAGTCGGTTTATCAGCAGTAACAGACGTCAAGGAAGCGCAAGCACAACTGGATCTGGCGGTTGCCCGTGAAGTTGTCGCGGAGAATCAGCTCGATCTGGCGAAAGAAGCCCTGCGGGTTATTATTAGTCAGGAGGTTCCAGAGCTCGATATCCTGAAAGCTGATGCTACGTTATCCAAGCCGATGCCTGCCGGTATTGATGAATGGATTGGCCTTGCCGAGCGAAACAGCCCGAGACTGCAGATTGCCCGATACGACTACGAGCTCGCGCAGAAAGACGTCATCATTGAGCGCTCGGGTCGCAAGCCCACGATCGCCCTGAATGGCGCATACACCAACACCAATAGTGAATCGATCCGCACCCCGGAGCTGGAATCCGGCCAGATCAGGCTACAGCTAACCTATCCGCTATATACCGGCGGTCGAACCAGCGCTCTGATACGCCAGGCACGTGCACGTGCGCTGCAAGCTTCGCACAATCATGAAACCGTCCGTCGGGCAGTGGAGCAGGAAACGCGGGACGCCTACCTCAGTGTATTGGCTGATGTCAGCCAGGCAACGGCCCTGCGCCAGGCACTGTCATCAACGGAGGTCGCCCGTGAGGCCACCGAGGCCGGCTTTAACGCGGGAACGCGAACCGCCGTCGAGGTGCTGGTATCGCTTCGAGATACGTTCAATGCCTACGCTGATTACGCAGCCGCAAGACACCAGTATGTGGTGCGAAGTCTGGAGTTGCGACTGGCAGCGGGCATTCTCGCTGAAAAGCATATCGATGCAGTTAACCGATCGCTAACTGCACGTTAATTCTAATTACCCACCCAGGTAGAAATTACTCAGGTAAAACTACTCTGCTGACAACTCGAATTGAGTGCCGCAGTAAGGGCAGCTAGCCTGTGGTGATTCATCCAGGGGTATATAAACCCTCGGGTGCGAATTCCACAAACCCATTTCTTCAGTCGGACAGTAGGCAGGCAGTTCAGATTTGCTGACAGTTACCACTTGCGGGGCCTTCTTTTGCGGATCATTCATTTGTATTTCGCCCTTCTAAACGTGTGTTAGCCAATGCTTGTGTTTTTCCGACTTACCCTCGACCGCCTGAAAATACATTGACTGTATTTTTTCGGTAATCGGGCCGCGACGTCCATTGCCAATGGTGCGATTGTCGACCTCCCGGATCGGTGTAATCTCGGCAGCAGTGCCACTAAAGAATGCTTCATCTGAAATATAGACTTCATCCCGGGTGATCCGGCGTTCGATCACCGATACGCCTATTTCAGCTGCCAGCTCCATTACGGTTTTACGCGTGATGCCATCCAGCGCTGAGGTGAGATCCGGGGTATGTATCTGACCGTCACGAATGATAAAAAAGTTCTCACCCGAGCCCTCTGCCACATAGCCTTCGTTATCGAGCAGCAGAGCTTCATCGTAGCCATCCTGCAGCGCTTCCTGCAAAGCCAGCATTGAATTCATATATTGACCATTAGCTTTTGCCTTGCACATGGCAATATTCACATGGTGACGGGTAAACGATGACGTTTTTATACGGATGCCACGCTCCATATTTTCTTTGCCCAGATAAGCACCCCACTCCCATGCCGCAACCATGCAGTGAACGGACAGATTATCAGCGCGCAGCCCCATACCTTCGCTACCGTAAAAGCACATTGGCCTGAGATACGCAGACTCGAGTCCATTTTCCCGAACCACTGTTTTCTGTACTTCACACAGGGTTTCGTAATCCCACGGGATTTCCATACGCAGAATTTTGGCTGAATTAAAGAGCCGCCTGGTGTGCTCCTGCAACTTGAAAATAGCCGGCCCGTCATCCGTGGCATACGCACGCACACCTTCAAAAACGCCCATCCCATAGTGCAGGGTGTGAGTCAGAACGTGAACAGTTGCCTCACGCCAGGGCACCAGTTCTCCATCGACCCAAATGACGCCATCTCTATCGGCCATTGACATAACAGTTATTCTCCAGGTTCCGGTTTCACGAGCGACTGCTTCATGCAGGCACGCCAGCATGAAGAAACCGGGTAAGTATATTTTGCTGCGCTGCGGGGGTTGTCCCGCAGCAACAGCGATTGTAACTATCTACTAAGCAAGCCAGTAGCCGATACCCGACACAGGCAATTCGCCTCACGCGTCAAGCATCAGTCTCTGCCAGCAATTGCTGACTTTCCAGCTATAGCTGAGTGACTCTTCGGTGTGAGCTACAATGCCGCTTTCAAGCAACATGGCTCGCCGATGCAGTCGACCGCGTAAATACAGATAGGCACTGGTCAACAGCTCTACGTCCTGCGACGAGAGATAAGCATATTCACCGAGAGCCTCAAGCTGCCTGACATTATCTGTAAAGCGCAGCAGATTAATGTTTTCAACAGCATATTTCAGTACCAGATATTGAACCATAAACTCAATATCTGCGATACCACCAGCGTCCTGCTTTAAATCAAAGTTATCGCCTTCGCTCTCACTCAGCTCCCGGCGCATACGCTCACGCATATCAATGACTTCCTGACGCAGTTTATCCGGTGGCTCAACAACAGTTAGAGTAGCATTTCTGATCTTTTCGAACTCACTACCCAGTTGCTCTCTACCGACAACGATACGCGCTCGAACCAGCGCCTGATGCTCCCAGATCCATGCATCGCGATGCTGGTACTCGGCAAAAGCCGAAATGCTGCTGACCAATACGCCTGAACGGCCATTGGGCCTCAGGCGTGTATCTATTTCATATAGCAGCCCAGCCGCCGTACGCGTGCTGAGGAAACTCACCAGCTTTTGCGCCATGCGCGAAAAATAAACCTGATTTTCGAGCGGTTTTTCACCATCACTAACCTGCTCGGTGCCACTGCTCTCGTGTAAAAACACAATATCAAGATCGGAGCCGTAACCCAGCTCTATACCACCCAGTTTGCCGTAGGCGACGATCGCGAAATCAGGCTGCCTCTCCACCCCGTCCACCACACAGCGCGGGGCACCATACCGGCTGACCATTTCAGCCCGGACTATATCTGTAGCGATAGTCAATACCGCTTCGGCGAGCCAGGTAAGTGCATCACTCACCTGCATAACCGGCAGCACACCATTTACATCGGCGGCAGCAATACGCACCACACAGGTTTGCTGATAATGGCGTACCCGATCCATCAGTTCACCGAGATCAGCATCCTCATAGTGTTGCAGCTCTGTTCTTAATTTTTCAATATGGCCGTCAACACTTACCACGGCAACCGATTGTTCTATATCAAGCAGATCATCAAGAACCATCGGATGATTCGCAACGAACGCTGCCAGCCAGGGACTCTCCGCGAACAGTCGCACCAGTGTTTCAAGTGTACGATCGCTATCGTGAATTAATTGCAGGTATCCACTGCGGCCGGCAATGGCATTATACAGTGATAACACGCGCATCAGCGTTTCGCTGTGAGAGCGACGGCTCTGACTGATACGATTCAGTGTTTTCGGAACCAGCCGGTCTATCAATTCTCTGGAGCGGCTGAGGTAGCGCTGGTAGCGCCCGCTTGAAGCAAATTCCTGCAACTGCTTTGCTACTTCACCGGAGTTATTAAACCCGCGTTCTTCTAGAATGCCAGCGATGTGCTGAGGTTCTGACTGCCCGGTCTGAATGTTCAGCCACAGGTCGTATAAATAATTATCGCTCTGCACCGCATTACCGGTGTTTTCGCCGGCGGCTTCCTGCGGCAGACTGAATACACTGTTGAAGCAACTATGGACAAATTTCCGTTTCTGCCTGAGTACACGCTCAAACGATAGGTAATCATCGAAGCACATACTGAAGGCCAGCCTTTCCCGCGCCGCATCATCGGGTGGAATATGGTGAGTCTGCCGGTCATCGAACATTTGCAGGCGGTTTTCTGTGCGGCGCAAAAAGTCATAAGCATTGAGCAATTTTTCTGCATCATCCCCGGACAAATGATTATTGCGCTGCAAGCCATCGATGACGATCCGCAAACCCCGCTCGCGCAATACAGGCTCGCGACCACCACGGACCAGCTGAAACGACTGCGCTATAAATTCTATTTCTCTGATACCACCCCGGCCAAGCTTGATATCACGCTCTGCTTCATCCGTTTCAACTTTTATGGCTATCTGACGTTTCAGATCACGCAAAGAATCAAACACCGCATAATCCAGATAGCGGCGATATATAAAGGGACGCAGCAATCCGGTTACCTCTTTAATTTCGTCGGGACTGCCACAAACCACACGTGACTTTATCCAGGCATAGCGCTCCCAGTCCCTGCCCTGCGTAAACAGGTAATGTTCCATTGCATCGAGGCTGACAACCAACGGGCCGCTACTGCCAAATGGACGCAATCTCATATCGACGCGATAGACAAAGCCATCTGCGGTAACGTCACCGAGATACTTGATCAGCAACTGCCCGACACGTCGAAAATACTCCTGATTATCGAGGGATTTCGGGCCATCGGTATCACCGCTCTGGCCATATAGAAATACCAGATCTATGTCAGACGAAAAATTCAGTTCGTGGCCACCCAGTTTACCCATGCCGATAATTATCAGAGATAACTCACGGCCTTCACTATCTCTGGCCACACCGAAACGCTTTTGCAGTGTTTGCTCCGCCATCGACAACGCACTATTGATGCAGGAGTCGGCCAGATCAGACAAAGCGCGCAACACGACGTCGACAGGGGATAATCCGGCCAGATCATGCACTGCAATTACAGCTAGAGTCTGATTGCGAAATTCCCGTAGCCGTTGCATGTATAACGCTGCATCATCACGACAATCGGCCGTTAACTCATCAAGCCTCTGCGCCAGTTGCCGGGCTGAAGGCAATTGCGTTTCACAGCTGACAAAATATTGTGCAAACTGCTGCGGGTAACGAGCCACGGTGTTGACCAGAAAGCCGCTGCAGGATAAAACAAAACGGAACAGTTCCGTTCCGCCCACAGTGGTACTCGAAAACCCGGCAGCAGCTATCACGGGCGCTAGGTCCGGTAATGCCAGTATCTCCTCGACGGTGTCCTTTTGCGCACTTGCCTGCCCCTGACCGCCTTCACGTTCGGCGTTGCCTGCATCATTTCGGGCGTGCAAGAACTGCTCTACTGTTCGGTCGGTTACACTGTTAGTCATGGAGTCTGTTCAGTCGTTCTGCATTCCGGTTATTAAGCTGTTTTTCACGCTACAATAGTGCCTCATTTCGGTCGTCCAGGCTCGGTATAGTTGCAGCTACCCGCCGTTACCGGGACAGCACGCAGGATAAACCCTTGAATCAGTTCCAACTCGATCAGGTCAGTATCGATATCGACGGTACACCGATTGTCCACGATGTGAGCTTTACGTTACAGCAAGGCGAGGTGGGCTGTCTGCTCGGGCCCAGTGGATCAGGCAAAACAACCATACTTCGCTCGGTAGCCGGCTTTCAGCCAATTCGGGCCGGTAGTGTACGTATGCGCGGTGATACCGTCGACGACGGTACCCGTACCGTTCCAGCCGAAAAGCGACGTATCGGCATGATGTTCCAGGATCTTGCTTTGTTTCCGCACCTGACGGTCGCGGACAATATCGCCTTCGGTATTGGAAATCTGAAACGCCGGGAAATAAACACACGCGTCGATGAATTGCTCAGTATTGTCAATATGCGCACCCTTAAAAAACACTACCCGCACGAACTCTCGGGCGGCCAGCAGCAACGTGTTGCGCTGATGAGAGCAATGGCACCTCGACCGGATCTGATCCTCCTCGACGAGCCCTTCAGCAGCCAGGATACCGAATTACGTGTACAGCTGGTGCAGGAAGTACGCGAAATTCTGCAGCAGGATAACGTAACGGCAATACTGGTTACACATGATCAGAACGAAGCATTCGCCATTGCTGATGTAATCGGCGTACTGAACAACGGTCGCCTTTCACAATGGGATACTGCCTACAATCTATACCACACACCCAATGATCGCTTTGTCGCAGATTTTGTCGGTGAAGGGGTATTTATCTGTGGCAATATTATCGACGGAACCACTGTGCAGACAGAACTCGGCAATGTCAACGGTGAGCTCGCAACTGAACTGCCGAGCGGTATGGAAGTCGACTTACTGGTTCGTCCCGACGATATCATTCACGATGACTACAGCACGTATCGGGGGGTCGTACTTAAAAAGAGCTTTCGTGGTGCGAACCATCTGTACACCCTGCGAATGCCCGGTGGTACCAATGTACTGTGCCTTGCGCCGAGCCATCACGACCACAAAATCGGCGAGCGAATCGGTGTTCGACTGCGGATAGATCATCTGGTTGCATTCCCGCAGGAGTCCTAGCGTCCGCTTAGCCTGCAACGCTGCGGCCGACCAGAAACGACTGATTGCGCAGCCCGGCTGTCGTATCTCCGACTCGCCCCAGATCACTGTAAACTACAATACTGAGCGCTGGAAACAACCTCAGCAATTCATTTGGTTTCAGTAAAAACTCCGGATTCGACGGGCCAGCATCCGGACCCGTTTTGTCATTAACAAACGTCTGATAAAACAACAGCCCGTCAGGTTTCAGTGCGGCGCTAATCGCTGGAGCCAGCTCACGGTCAAAATAGTTCGATACGGTGATTACATCGTAGCGATTCGCACCAAGTGAGTCGGCCGTGACCGATTGCGCAACCGCATTGACTGTCAGGCCACTGTCAGTAGCAAGGCGTTGAAGTTTTCCTATAGCAACTGGCGATATATCAATCGCTGTGGTCTGCAAACCACACTGCGCCAGTAGCAAGGCATTACCACCCAGACCACAGGCCAGATCGAGTGCTTCACCGGATTGCGGCAGCAGATACTGATACTCGATAAGAGACGAACAGGCAGTTGGCTTATTAGAACCGGCTTTATTATAAATTCGATCCCATTTTACTCTGGCATCCATCACTTTCTCCAGAACCCCGGCGTCAGCAGCACCAGCAGGGTAAAAATTTCCAGCCGCCCAAGCAACATAACGACACACAAAAGGCTCAGCTGAACACTGCCAAGCGAGCTGTAGTTGGCACCGATATCACCGAGCCCCGGACCCAGATTATTCAAACAGGCTACTACCGCAGAAAACGCCGTCTCCTGATTGAGTCCGGTTGCCATCAGCAACAGCAACATGACAGCCATGATAAATACGTAGCTTGCGAAAAAACCCCAGACTGCATCGATGACTTTAGGCGGAATGGTTTTTCGCCCTACTTTCACGGGAAATACGGCATGCGGGTGCACCATTCGCTCCAGTTCACGTTTACCCTGTTTAAACAACAGTAGTACACGTATTACCTTCATGCCGCCTCCGGTTGATCCGGCGCAGCCACCAACAAAACTTGCGAATAATAAGAGCACGGGAAGGAATCCGGGCCAGTTGAAATACTCCGCTGTTGTAAAGCCCGTGGTGGTTGCAATAGATACAACCTGAAAAACACCATGAAAGAAAGACTGATTGAAATCGGAGGTATTAGTAATATAAAGATAGCCGACGGTAATCACTGACAGCACCAGAAGAATCAACATATATATTCTAAACTCGGTGTCTTCTATATAGGAACCAATAGACATCGATCGCATCGCAAGGTAATGAAGAGCGAAATTGACTCCGGAAATCACCATGAAAATTACCGCGATCATTTCAATGGCATTGCTTTGAAAGTAGCCAATACTGGCATCGTGAGTTGAGAAGCCGCCGATAGCGACAGTCGAAAAACTATGCCCGACAGCATCGAACAAAGGCATTCCGGCGAACCAGTAAGCTCCCATGCAGGTTATGGTTAATCCCAGGTAGATATACCACAGCAATTTTGCAGTATCCGCTACACGCGGTGTTATTTTCTCTTTCTGAGGGCCCGGCGTCTCTGCGCGGAATAACTGCATACCACCGCCTATGCCAAGCAAGGGCAAAATAGCTACCGCCAGAACAATAATACCCATTCCCCCTAGCCACTGGACCAGCTGCCGATACAATAGAATTCCTTGCGGCAGCGAATCCAGACCAACGATTACGGTAGCTCCCGTCGTTGTGAATCCGGACATGGATTCAAATACGCTCTGCGCAACTGTAAGGTTGAGCCGGGTGTCAATATAGAGCGGTATTGCCCCGAATATGCCGAGGACCGCCCAGAACATCACTACAATCACAAAGCCGTCTCTGGTTTTCAACGGCGCATGATAATTTCTAAGGGGCAAATAGGCGGCAAGCCCAATTACCAGCGTTACAATAAACCCGATAAAAAAAGATCGGGATGATCCATCGTCGAAGTACAACGACACCAGCCCCGGCACCACCATGGTCACACTGAAAATAGATAACAACAAACCCAGCACTCGAACAACAACCAGCGCTTGCATCGATCTATCCGCACCACTGATATAAGTTAACACCCGGCAGGTATTGCCAAAGCAAGCTGCGCTTAAACCATCCGGAGAATCTGCCGGGCAAAACCAACGGTATTGTCTGCGATACCAACAGCGGGTTTTTATAATTGTAAAAGTGAGTTTTTTTCATGGCAATTTAGAATTAGCTATCTGCTGTACGCCGATAAGAGTCAATTTGCAGCACAGTAAATCTAATAGGTTACACCAACCTGAAACAGATTTTCGACATCGTGTATCAGGCTTTTATCGACCACCAGAATTATCACGTGGTCTTCGGCTTCAATAACAATCTCCGGATGAGAGACCAGTACCTGGTTACCGCGTACTATTGCACCGATGATCGTACCGGTCCCGAGCGGCAACTCCGATATTTTACGCCCTACTACTTCTGAGGTATCAACGTCGCCATGGGCAATGGCCTCCAGTGCTTCGGCAGCTCCTCGCCGCAGTGAGTGGACAGCCACCACATCTCCGCGCCTGACATGGCGCAACAATGCTCCAATAGTGACATTATGCGGCGAGATAGCAACGTCAATAAAACCGCGCTCGACCAGATCAACATAGGCTGGACGGTTAATTAGCGACATTACTTTGCGAGCCCCCATTTTACGCGCCACCATGGCCGACAGGATATTCGCTTCATCATCGTTGGTCAGTGCACAAAATAGTCCCATCGCATTGACGTTTTCTTCCAGCAGCAAATCCTGATCCGCTACATCGCCATTCAGGACCATTGCTGAATTGAGCGTGGCCGCCAATTGCTCTGCACGGCCCGGGTTTTTCTCGATCACCTTTACCCGGTATTTATTTTCCAGTCGCTGTGCCAGCGCCATGCCAATATTTCCACCACCGGCAATCATTACATGCTTTGACGGTTTATCACGCTGGTGGAATTGCTCCATTATCTGCACTGTGTTTTGTCTGGCAGCTATATAAAAGATTAGATCGCCTTTTTCTATCACCGTATCTTCGTCAGGTACTATAGGCATATTATCGCGATATATTGTCGCTATACAGGCATCTATAGTCGGCAGCAACGTAGCAATATGGTTTTTTCGCCGGCCAGTCATCGGTGAATCTTCTTCAACTACAACCCCGACAAGACGGACCCTGCCGTCAGCGAAATCCACAACCTGTAACGCACCCGGGTGCTCGATAATCCGTTCAATATGATCGGTGACCAGTCTCTCGGGGCTGATCAGCACATCAATCGGGATATGTTTTTTCTTGAACAGGGTGTCTTTTTCCACCAGATACTGCTGTGATCGGACACGGGCAATCCGGCTTGTTGTCTGAAACAGGGTATAAGCTATCTGGCAGGCGATCATGTTGGTTTCATCGCTGTTTGTTGCAGCGATTATCATGTCTGCATCTTCAGCACCTGCCTGTCGCAGCACTGCCGGGTGGGCAGCATGGCCGTATACCGTACTGAGATCGAGTCTGTTCTGTAGTTCCTGCAGGGTATTTATATTTAAATCGACAACGGTTACGTCGTTATTTTCACTGGCAAGATTCTGCGCTACAGTGGAGCCCACCTGACCTGCGCCCAAAACTATAATTTTCAAAGCTCTATCCTGTACCCGGCCGACTTACAGCAATCGGGGGTTGTTCACTCTGCGTGAGAACCGCAAATAAATGGCGGCTACCGCATCAGCACTGCAGCAATCGGGAAATTCTGATTCAGCCACGCTTGCGTCCCGCCTGTATGCCTACGCTTCGAAGTTTGCGATATAAGTGCGTTCTTTCCATGCCAACGATTCTCGCCAGCTCAACAATATTTCCATCTACATGCTCCAGCTGACGTTGCAAATAAAGCCGCTCAAATTCGGTTCGCGCTTCCCGCAGCGGTAAATCGAGAGGCAATTTCATTGTATCACCGGCCATTTCATAGGAACGTTCCCGATCAATTCCGTTGAGCTTTTCAACTTCAGACTGATCTATTTCTACACTGTTACCCAATATCAGCAGACGCTGTACAAAATTAATCAGTTCGAGAACATTGCCCGGCCAATCCATATTGCGCAGCGCATTTTGTGCCGCCACACTAAAGTGACGATAGGGCAGACCATCCTGCTCAACCAGCCGGTCTACATAAAAAGCCAAAAGTGCCGGGACATCTTCACGGTGCTCTCTTACCGGTTGCGTATTCATCACTAGTACAGCCAGTCGGTAGAAAAGCGTTTCGTTAAACTCTCCGCGTGAAATCAATGCGGTCATATCGGCGGAGGTAGTGGCAATCACACGGGCATTAAACGAGACCGCGCTACCATCAATACGTCTGGCCGATCCATGTTCTACCGCCTCCAGCAGAATCAATTGTGCAGCGGGCGGAAGCTCTTCAAGGTCAACCAGACACAATGTACCGGCTCCCGCAGACTCCAGATAACCGGCACTATTCTCATTACCTAGCAACTCGCGAACCGAACTGGCATCCGACAGACTGTCACAGCGTAGTATTACAAATGGCTCGCCGGCACGACGGCTTGCCTTATGCACATGCTGCGCAACCAGCATTTTTCCGGTGGCCCGTTCCCCTTGAACCAGTATTCCAGCATCACTGTTGCTGGCAGATTTTTCAATCGTTGCGCGCAAATCACGCGCATAGTTGCTTGTCCCGATAATCGGTAACAGCTGCTTTTCAGATTCTGTTGACGGATCGCTCTGCGGTGCAAAATTACTGATGGCCTTTTCCACACTCAAGAGCAATCTTGCCAGCGACAGAGGCTTTTCTATGAAATCAACCGCACCAAGGCGTGTTGCTTCTACTGCCGTTTCCACCGTACCGTGCCCGGAGATCATCACCACCGGGAATTTCAACTGCCCTTCATCCCGCCATTCTTTCAGCAGACTGACGCCATCCTGTTCCGGCATCCAGATATCCAGTAAAACCAGATTCGGCGTCTGCTCCTGAATCGCTTCGCGGGCATTTTTGACATCCTCCGCGACGACCACTGCATAGCCTTCGTCTTCCAGAATTTCACGAACAAGTTCGCGAATGTCTGGTTCATCATCTACTACCAACACCAGCGATTGGCTCATGCAGCATCTCCGTGAAAGTCCGGACGATTCCTGGCAGAGTGCTCTGCATCGCCCTTGTGTTTGATCGATTTCGTCGCCGGCAGCGTCGTGTCTGAATTTACCGCTCGTTGCACATAGGCCGGAATGGACACCAGCAAGCGACCACCGGCAACCACGGTCTCGCCGTCAGACTGCTGTTCGACTATATTTTCCGCATGTACCACACCACCATGCTCTTCAACAATCTTTTTGACAATCGCCAGGCCCAGACCAGTACCTTTGTTCTTGCTGGTGACATAAGGTTCAAATAAGCGATCCAGCAACTCCGGCGGAAACCCCGGACCATTGTCCTCAAACACCATCTGTACACAAGCCATATCACTGCGTGGTTGTGAGCGTGTGATAATCCACAGTTTGCGTACGTCCGCGCCACCTACCGTCTCAAACGCATTTTTAATGACGTTGTGTAACACCTGACGCACGCGCGTCGGATCACTTGAAATAAGCGGTGTGGCTGGATCAAGATCAAGCACAATCGCATCGCGTTCATCCCCTTCCCGATACAGCCAGCAGGTCTCGGTTACAAGCTCGTTCAGATTGGTCGATTTAAAATCAACATGCGGAGAGTTGGCATAGTCCGCAAACGCTTTAACCATAGATTTCATCGCCTCCACCTGCGTAACTATGGTTTTGGTCAGTTTCATCAGCGTAGAAGCATCATCACCGTGCAACTTTCTGGCATACTTATGCTGCAGCCGCTCCGCAGATAACTGGATGGGCGTAAGCGGATTTTTAATTTCATGAGCCAACCGTCTTGCCACTTCGCTCCATGCTGCATTGCGCTGCGCCGCTACCACATCACTTATGTCGTCAAAAACTAATACATGTCCTGCGTGTATCTCGGCACCGGACTTTATTGTTGATCCCCGGCACATAACCGGGATGCGATCAGACTCTGCGGCGAGCTCGAGCTCCAGACTCCAGTCATCATGTCCTGAGGCAACAACTGACTGCACGCTGGTAAAAAACTGACGGACAAATTCATTATCGATCGTTTCTATGGAATCTACATTTATAGTTCTAATGTACTCCGGTGTGGCTTGTAGAATTTTCTCCGCGCTGGCGTTGCTGGTTTTGACCGAGTGGTTTTCATCAATAGTAATTACCCCGGTGGATATCCGGCTCAACACCAGTTCCAGATAGGCTCGCTGGTCTTCAGCTTGTGCCTGACTACTGGCAGCGTTTGCTCTTGCCGCTTCGATTTTATCGGTCATGTCGTTGAAAGACTGCACCAGATAGCCGAGTTCATCCCGACCGCTGGTCGTTAACCGGGTGCTATAGTCGCCTTGCGACACCAGACGTGTACCTTCAACCAGGTCATGCACGGGTACCATTAGCCGACGCGCTGCATAGATCGCCACCCATACGGCCATCATCAAGCTTAAAAATACAGACAGAGTCAGTGTAGCTATTGAACTTTGCTTCAATGGCGCTCGCAGGTAGGCAAGCTGTCGGTAGTTTCTGAAACTTTCCTGCACACTGGCTGCGAGCTGGCTGGAACTGCGTGGCACCGGATAGGTTGCATACAATACCGCAGGCGCATTGGCCGGGTCGGAAGAAAATACCGGCATCACCGAGCGAACCTGCAGATCTCCATCGTCGGCGGGATCAATACTCAAATAGGGGCGCCCGTTGCGCGCCCGCACGATAAGATCACCCGCCGGCCTTTCCGGCGCTACACTAACCAGATCAGCAAACGCCGTGGTAGCGATAACGCGGTTATCCGGACCGATCAGGGTAAGCTCGCTGGCTTCGGAGTCGCTTCCTATATCGTTTAAAACAACGATCGCAAGCTCAACCGGCGTATCACTCAAGCGCTGTGCTATAGCCGCTGTAGTTTTCTGCCGTGTACGCATATAGACCGTGAGTGCATCACGGCTCAGGCCCAGTGCATCATCCAGTGCGCGCTCTACTTCGACATCAAACCAGCTGTCTATATTAGATCGTAGGAACTTTACCGAAAAAGAATAGACCAGTGTCATCGGCAATAGCGCCATCACCACCAGCATGATAACCAGCTTCAGAGTTAATCGTGAGCCGGACACATTGCGGCGCAGATCCACCACCAGACGCCAGACACTTGAGAGGATCAGAATACCGATCAGGCCCATCACGATAGCTGTGCCATAGATCAACCACTGATATGAGCGTCCGAAGCTGTCCAGATGCTCGCCTGTATTGGCCACGAAATATAACGTTGCAATCAGAAAGAGAAATAGCAAGGCCATAAAAACAAGGCTGTTGGCCAGCCGTCTGATCAATTCAGCAACCATCGGAACACCTCGCTTTCCAGTTGCCATTCTTTAGACACCAGTGCCTGAGCCATTAACGGCCCTGGCAACCGCGTTCGATCCAGTTCTACTTTGATGCTGGCGGTGTAACTGTCACGTTCATCTATCTGCGTCACCGGCATCAGGGCGTATTGATTCAGTCGACCGAGTTTACGCAGCGCTGCGGCCAGCGAGCGGAAATTAGTGCTCTTGCCACTTTGCATATTTTCAACACGGTAGTGACGCGTTAAGTCGTAATAATAGAGTCTATAGCGCAGTCGTCGCTCGATAACAGGGGTATCAATCCACCAGCGACGGTTTTTATGTACTGCAATTTCGACTAGAAAATACAGCTCTACTCCATTAGCCAGTGCTTTTGCCGGGGCATCGCCCAAATCCAGCCGGGCAAATGAATCAAGGTAATAGGTATTGTTTTTTACGTAGGTACCGGCGCTTTCAAAACGCATTGAGGCGCTATAGACCGTGCTCACCATCAGCAACAGGCAGGCAAGCACAATACTGCTGCCCCACTGCGCTGGCCGTGTTGAATGGTTTTGAGCATTGTCGATGAAATCAGGCATGCGCTCAGGCGGAACCTTTGTGCCGGTTTTTGACTAGTATCGCATAGTAAAATCCATCTGCTCCATGCTGTCCCGGCAATATCTGCCGTCCGAATTTGCACGGTATACCCCATTGCGCCTCAATCGGGCGCTCAGCGGCATCATCGGTATTAGCCAGAAAGCGTTCGATCTGAGCTTCATTTTCGCTCTTCAGAACCGAGCATGTCGCATAGATCAAGCGTCCACCGGGTTTCAGTGTTTTCCATAAGGAACACAGCAGACGACTCTGCGCCGCTATCAGTGGCTGGATGTCACTCGGCTGACGCAGTAACCGAATCTCCGGATGCCGGCGCAATACGCCAATTGCCGAACACGGCGCATCGAGAAGAATTGCATCAAACTGATTTTTATCCCACCACTGATCAGTATCGCTGGCATCGACACAGAAACATTTTGCCTGCAAATTCAAACGCTGCAGATTATCTTCTACGCGCTGTAAACGTCTGGCATTGTTGTCAATAGCCAGCACTTCCACCAATTCTCCCGACTCCAGCAAGTGGCAGGTTTTACCGCCTGGAGCCGCACAGGCATCGAGTATACGTTCAGCGGGCTGAGGGTCCACCAGTTCAGCTGCCAGCTGCGCGGCGCTGTCCTGCACCGAAAACCATCCAGCTTCGTATCCCGGCAGATCGGTTACGCGAGTGGATTTATCCAGTACCACTGATTGCCGACCAAGCTCACCGACTGTTGTCTGTATTTCAGTTTCAGCAAGTGCCGCCTGAAGTTCCGGCAGGTATTGATCCCGACTCAAATGCCGGTTATTCACCCTCAGTACCAAAGGCGGTCGACTGTTTCCGGCGTTGAAAATCTCCTCTGAACGCGCTGGCCAGTCTTTTTTTATCTGCTCCAATAACCATTGTGGCAGCGAGTACCTGGCTGACAGACTCTGATCAGACACGGGATTATCCTGCCTGCGCCGGATGAACTCCCGTAGTGTTGCGTTGACGAGGCCTTTAGCCCATATTTTTCGCAACTTCTTTGGCAGAGCAACATAACTGTTGACTACCGCATAATCCGGCGTGCGCATGAATTCAATCTCATACATGGCTAGCCAAAGCGCTATTTTTATATCTGAATCTTTATTGCGCAGCGGTTTTTTCTGTAACTGCTGCAACTGCGAATCAAGCCGGTAGCACCAACGCGCTGTACCAAAAGTCAGCTCTTGCAGCAGCGCTGATTCACGGGAACCCATTGCTTCCTGAACCGTTGGCAGCAGTTCTCCCAGTGACTTGCCATCGCGCACCACTGAAGTTAACGCACGCACTGCTGTCAATCGCACATCGGCACTGGTGCTCTCAGCCAAGTTGCTGTCCAGCTTCCAGGGCACGGCCGCGAATAAAATCGCTTGAAGCCACCGGCTTTTTACCCGGCACCTGCACCCGCAGCAGTCGCAGCACACCATCGCCGGTTACTACATCAAGCCCCTCGCGCGTGCACAACACCTCGCCAGGGCGTTTATTGGCAGGTGTTTTGGCATCGATCAATACGGTCGATTGCCAGACCCGCAATGTCTCGCCATTGTAGAGCGTCTGTGCCACGGGCCAGCTGTTGAACGCACACACATTCCGGTGAATTGTCCGGGCGGGCAGATGCCAGTCTATCGATGCCTCCTGCTTCGATAACTTGTGCGCATACGTTACCCGGGTCTCATCTTGTACCTCGGGGCGAAGCGTGTTTGTGTCAATCTGATGCATCACGTGCAAAAGTGCATCAGCTCCGAGCGCGGCAAGCTTATCGTGCAGCTGAGATCCCGTTGTATTATCGGCGATATCGCAGGATATTTTCAGCAGCATATCGCCGGTATCCAACCCCGCTGCCATCTGCATTATAGTAATTCCAGATTCCTCATCACCGGCAGCAATGGCACGTTGAATCGGCGCCGCGCCGCGCCATCTGGGCAACAGGGACGCATGTATGTTGATGCAGCCAAGTGGCGGTAAATCCAGGACATCCTGCGGAAAAATCAAACCATAGGCCGCGACAACAATCAGATCAGGTCGCAACTCCGCCAGTCGCTGCTGTGCCTCGGCCTGTTTCAGAGACACTGGCTGCTCAACATCAATTCCCAGCTCAACCGCAGCTTCCTTAACCGGGCTAAAAGCAAGCTTGCGGCCACGGCCAGCCGGGCGATCAGGTTGTGTATACACCGCGACCATCTGATGCGACCCAGAGGCGAGTGCCCGCAATGCCGGTACAGCAAATTCCGGCGTACCTGCATAGATTATACGTAAGGGCTTCTTATTCATTAACGTGAAATTCAACTACCGTAAGGTGTTTTTGTCTGCTCATTCGCTGCCCGGAAAACCTGCTATAAAACCAGTATGAAAAACCGGGCACGCGCTCAACTCTCACGCTATCCAAAAATTCAACACAAGCAAGTCAGACGATTCCGGATAATTCCAGAGTCCGGTAAACTACTCCTGAACAGAACAAAAGCGCACATCAGGATTCAGAAGAGAGGAAAGTTACCTTTAGTTACTGGTGCGAAGTGTATTCTTTTGAATTTTCTTGTTTATCTTACGGCGCTTCATCGCAGAGAGGTAATCAACAAACATTTTTCCATCTAAATGATCCACTTCGTGCTGCACGCACACCCCCAGTAAGCCGTCTGCCTCCATTTCATAGGGATTGCCATCACGATCAAGCGCTTGAAAGGTAATTCGCTCGGCGCGGCTAACATTATCATAAATCCCCGGAATCGACAGACAGCCCTCTTCGCCGGTAATTTTGCCTTCTTTGGTGAGGATCTCCGGATTAATCAGAACCAGCGGTTCGTTTTTATCTTCTGAGACATCAATAACAACCGCACGTTTGTGCATATTGACCTGTGTAGCCGCCAAACCGATTCCGGGCGCTTTATACATTGTCTCGAACATATCATCGAGAAATTTCTGCAGGTCTTTGTCAACCGTATCCACCGGTTTTGCCACGGTTCGAAGCCGCTCGTCGGGGTAAAGCAATATATCCAGAATAGCCATGGTCGTTCATGTGTCGATTAGTCCTGCAAGTTTAAGCACTCTCGACGCGATAGCAAACCCTCGATACAAGATTGAATTGCTACCAGTAGCTCAGTAGTGATCAAATTATTGAAAAGCAGGCTGGTGATTGGCGGCTTTGGCACTGTTTTTGGTTCGCCAACAGGGAATCCAGCGAGCGTAACAGCAATTAAAAACTGCCCGACGGATGCCTTTCGCATCTATCTGCTCGACAACCAGCACAGCTATCCGGACCCCTATGACACTCCAAGCCCCGCTGACACAAGAAGTCAAGTCAACAAGCCAGTCTGTACAATTATTCAGACCGAAAGCCGTTAAAACACTAATTGGCGCGGTCGTGGCTGCAGCTTTGACTTCAGCCTGTGCACACAAACAATCTGACTCGGGTATGGCCACTAGCCGGCTCTGGCAAGACAATAGTGCTGCCGCGGTGGAAGTGGCAGCCACTGGTGCTATTGGCAGCCCTACAATAGAAGCCGCATCTTTTGGTACCGGTGCGCCGGCACTTGCGCGCGGCATGAACCCGTCGCGTAAAATGGCGTTAAGAGCTCTGGCAGAAAACTCTGTGCGCACAGACAATCCCGGTCATTACACCGTGGTGTCTGGCGACACTCTCTGGGATATCTCCGAGCGGTTTCTCAGCCGCCCCTGGCTCTGGCCGGAAATCTGGCACATCAACCCTCAAATTGATAATCCGCATCTAATTTTCCCCGGTGACGAAATTTCACTGACGTATGTCGACGGTCGCCCGCGCTTGCAGCTCGTCCGGGCCAGCAGTAAAGGCAATGCCGGAAACGCCGAAATGGCCACGACAGATTTAATAAGAACAGCGGCGAGCACGCAGAGCAACGGAGCAACCAGTGCAACGAGGACCGCGACCAATGTCCCGATCAGCAACTTTCCGATTGATTCCATCAGGCAATTTCTGGTCGAGCCACAAGTAGTTAGCAAGAGCGAACTGAAATCAGCGCCGTACGTAGTCGGGACAGAAGATGATCGTCTGATCGCTTCAGCCGGAAATCACGTCTACGTCCGTGGCCAGACAGACAATTCCAGATACAGCGTGTATCGAGCCGGCGAACCACTGGTTGATCCGGATACTCGTGAAGTTCTCGGGCACGAGGCGATCCACGTTTCAAAAGTTAGCCTGATTAAAAGTGGCGACCCGAGCAAGATGGTTATTACCAGTAACAATCGCGAGACGTTGGTGGGCGACCGATTGATGTCGATCAGTCAGAGCCTGCCACTGTCATTTCAACCTCGAATGGCAAACCCCGGGGTGAAGGGAAAAATCATTAATCTGGTGAATGCAGTGTCACGCAGTGGGCAGAATCAAGTAGTGGTATTAAACCTTGGTTCTTCTGACGGCGTTCAGGCTGGTGATGTTATGTCGATTATCAGTGACGATCGCCGCATAAAAGACACTGTGTCCGGTAAGAAAAACGACTACGTTACTGTTAAAGGCGATGAATCCGGAGCGGTAATGGTGTTCCGCACATTTGATCGTGTGAGTTACGCACTCATCATGAAATCGAACCGTGCGATCAGACTGTATGACAGAGTTGCTGTCACCGATCTGTAGCTAGTGCCCGTCCATAAACCGGGGCGTAGCGAGGGTCTCTCAGGTGCGTGAGATTTCGCCCACCACATGTGGGCGTTTAGTCATTCTAAATAACTACATGTGGTCGGTGAAAGATCGCGTGTCCTGAGGGATCCGCAGTAGCGCTGGTTGATGGATGGGCACTAGCAGCAGTATCCCGGGCAGCTCTCGCTGCTGGCGCGCCCGGGTGAAAGACTACGTCGATCATTCACATCAGGTTGTAATCTGCAATTAAAATAATAAGGTCGACGGTAACAATTACCCGGTAGCGCTGGCAACGTAGAACCTCTCTATCACTGTCACCGGTGCAGTCGCATGTTAAGGAGGTTAAACTACCGCTCTGGCTTGTTACCCGGAATCGATGTGCCCCCTCCCTCCACAACAGAATTATCTCAACGTGCCGTACCTGCCGGGTTGCAGACCTGGCTCACCCTGATACACACCCGCGGGCTCGGCCCAAAACTTCTTCACAAACTACTGGACGGTCTGGGGTCGGCAGATGCGATTGTCGGCACGTCCGACAGCAAGCTCATCTCGATCGGAATACCAGCCAAAGTGGTCAATGCGCTCCGCAACGTCGATCAGGAACGCATAAGCGCTGATCTCCAATGGATGGAAGGAGGGGACGATCGCTATATCATCCCCCTCGACTCCGTACTGTACCCAGGCCAGTTAAAAGAAATTGCCGACCCCCCGGTGGCTCTTTATGTTCGCGGAGACCCGGAGGTTATACAAACCCCGCAATTGGCTATTGTAGGCAGTCGCAAACCCACTCACAGTGCTGAAAAGCACGCCTATAATTTCGCCAGGGAAATCGCCGGATCCGGTATTACCATTACCAGCGGACTGGCATATGGAATTGACGGCTGCGCGCATCGAGGTGCACTCAAGGCCGAAGGATTCACCATCGCAGTGACCGCGACCGGGCTTGATCGAGTGTATCCGGCCCGACACCAGTCACTCGCGCAGGAAATCGCCACAGAAGGTGCAATTATCTCGGAATTTCCGATCGGCACGAACCCGCTGCCTGCCTATTTTCCACGTCGCAATCGCATTATCACCGGTCTTAGCTATGGCACTCTCGTGGTTGAGGCGTCACTCAAAAGCGGCACGCTAACAACAGCGGGACACGCCACTGAGCAATCGAGAGAGGTTTTTGCAATTCCCGGCAATATTGATAACCCTCAGGCAAGAGGTTGCCATGCGTTGCTGCGCGCCGGCGCTACTCTGGTTGAAACAAGCGCCGATATCCTGACCCAGCTGGCGCCGCTCTTGCCCGGATCCCTGACTCTGGCCGGGGACACCGATAATGCACTCGCCAGCACCGAACTGAGCCAAACACAATCAGGCAAAACCACCAGCGCTGAGCCGTCTGAAATTGAAATATCAGCTGATGCGGGTACAGTTTCGGACCCGGCAGGCATCAGTCAATCGAGCAAAAAACCGGTTCCGGCGCAACAACTGCTGGATTTATTCGAATTCGAGCCACAGTCTCTGGATGACATCGTAATGCGCTCCGGTCAGGATATCGTCACCGTGACCAATCGGACACTGGATCTGGAATTGGAAGGCTGGATACTGGCAGTAGCCGGAGGCAAGTACATAAAAAAATAAAAATTCCCGCAGCATCGAACCTGGAATCAGCTCTGAAAATTCACTATTTCCAATTTAAATACAGCAAGTTAACAAACAACAACGTTACTGCCAAACTGATCAGGTCAGTGCGACACCAACGCTCTGAATCAAGACACCGGACTGGCGCTTTTGCAAAAAATAGTTTAAAAGCCCGTTTGACTTGCGGTTTTGGCGACATCATGAAGATCAATGTAGTTGCCAGAAAAAACGCAGTTCCTGCCCAACAGTGCTAAAACTATTCGGGAGAGCATCATCAGTTCAACAAAGACGCCTATAGTAACAGAATGAGTAAAAACCTAATTGTTGTCGAGTCGCCTGCCAAAGGGAAGACGATCAAGAAGTACCTGGGTAAGGATTACGAGGTGCTCGCATCCTATGGTCACGTGCGTGACCTTGTGCCGAAAGAAGGGGCGGTGAATCCCGACGCCGAGTTCGAGATGAAATACCAGGTCATCGAACGCAATGAAAAGCACGTCGATGCGATCATCAAGGCACTCAAGAAAGCTGACCAACTCCTGCTCGCAACGGATCCGGATCGCGAAGGAGAAGCCATTTCCTGGCACCTGGTTGAGTTGTTACGGGAAAAGGGCTTGCTTGAAAACAAGGAAGTCCGACGCGTGGTTTTTCACGAGATCACCAAGTCGGCCGTTCAGGATGCTGTCGCCAATCCACGAGAATTATCCTACGACCTGGTCAACGCACAGCAGGCACGCCGGGCACTCGATTATCTTGTTGGCTTCAATTTGTCTCCTCTGCTCTGGAAAAAAATCAGCCGCGGATTGTCCGCCGGGCGTGTGCAAAGCCCTGCACTGCGCCTGATTGTCGAGCGTGAAGAGGAAATCGAGCGGTTTATTCCCGAAGAGTACTGGACCGCTACCACCGATCTGGTCAAAGATGAACAGCCGTTTACTGCAAGATTGTTCACGCTTGAAAACGAGAAGTTCAAGCAATTTACCGTCACCAACACAGAGCGCGCGCTGGAAGTCAAAAAACTGCTGGAAACCGCAGCTAATGGCTTTCTAACCGTTGACAACGTTGAAAAAAAGCAACGCAAGCGAAACCCGGTAGCGCCATTCACAACCTCTACACTGCAACAGGAAGCCGTTAGAAAACTGGGGTTTTCCGCACAGCGAACCATGCGTACAGCACAGCAATTGTACGAGGGAATTGATACCGGCGAAGGTGCTGCTGGCCTGATCACCTATATGCGAACGGACTCGGTTACTTTGTCACAAGATGCAATCGCTGATATCCGCCAGCATATCGAGAAAAAATACGGCGCCGATTACCTGCCGGAGTCACCGCACTATTACAAAAATAAGTCGAAAAACGCACAGGAAGCACACGAGTGCGTACGGGTTACTCAGGCTGGTAAAACTCCTGAAAGTATTAAATCTTTTCTAAAAGATGATCAATACAAGCTGTATTCACTAATCTGGAAGCGAACCGTAGCCTGCCAGATGATACATGCCACGATGGACCAGGTAAGTGTTGATCTGGGCTGTGGTGAGGGCAATAGTTTTCGCGCAAGCGGCTCCACTGTTCGCTTTGCAGGCTTTATGAAGGTTTATCAGGAAGACGTCGATGACAAAAAAACCGACGACAAGGAAAAACGCCTGCCCGAGCTGAACAAAGGCGATAAACTTCCGGTCAAAGAAATAGATCTTGACCAGCATTTTACCGAACCACCACCACGCTTCACTGAAGCGACACTGGTTAAAGCACTGGAAGAATACGGCATTGGTCGTCCTTCTACCTACGCCAGTATTATTTCTACTCTGCAAAATCGCGAATACGTCGAGATGGACGCCAGACGCTTTACGCCCACCGATGTCGGCAGTGTGGTTAATAACTTTTTATCCAAGCATTTCACCAAATACGTCGACTACGACTTCACCGCCAACCTGGAAGATGAACTCGATGCCGTCTCGCGCGGGGAAAAAGAATGGGTACCACTGATTCGCAATTTCTGGGATCCCTTCGAAGCACAGGTAAACGACAAAGAAGAAAATGTTACGCGTGAAGAAGCTGTACAGGCACGCGAACTGGGTACCGATCCGGCCACTGGAAAACCCGTGTCAGTCCGGATTGGACGCTACGGAGCATTTGTTCAGATTGGTACAAAGGAAGACGAAGACAAACCAAAGTTCGCCGGGCTGAGACCGGGACAGAAGATGGGTAAAATCAACTTCGAAGAAGCGATGGAGCTGTTTAAGCTGCCGCGCAAGCTTGGCGAAACGCCGGAAGGCGAAAAAGTAACCGTAGCCATAGGTCGATTTGGTCCCTACGTAAAGTACGACAGCAAATACGCTTCTATAAAAGAGGACGATCCCTACACTATTACGTTTGAAAGAGCACTGGAGATCATTGCTGAGAAAAAAGAAATCGACGCCAACCGTCTGGTAAAAGTGTTTGATGAAGACCCTGAAGTTCAGATTCTGAACGGACGCTGGGGCGCCTATCTGACGGACGGCAATAAAAACGCAAAACTTACCAAGGAGCAGAAGGAAAAGCCACTTGAAATAGATTTTGCAACCGCCAGAAAACTCCTTGATGAAGCGCCTGAAAAGCGAGGCCGTGGTAAGAAAAAGGCCGTTGCAAAGAAAAAAGCAGTAGCAAAAAAAGCAACCGCTAAAAAGAAGACAGCTAAAAAGAAGGCCTCATCGAAGAAAAAGTCAACGGCAAAGAAAAAATCAGCAGCTAAAAAGAAAATAACGGCCAAAACGGATGCTGACACCAGCAATAAACCCGAAACTATAAACGCTGAAACACAATAGTCTGAATGAGCACGAGCGCTGTAGCATAGCCGCTACTGCGCTCTAATGCCGGTATTGACTATTGTCGCTGTTTACTACAAATTTTATCAGTTACAGAACTATGAGCCATGCAATCCAGACGCGGTAGCGATGTGCAGCGCGCGGCTGCCGCTGTTCATAGCGGTGCATTAATTGCCTACGCTACTGAAGGTGTTTTCGGTCTGGGTTGTGACCCGCTAAACAGCACGGCATTGCAACAGTTACTCGATCTAAAGCAACGCGATGCCGGTAAAGGGCTTATTGTTATTGCATCGAACCGTCAGCAACTGGAACCACTTGTCGGCCCTGTCAGCGCGAATATAGAAGCAAAACTCAACGCAAGCTGGCCGGGCCCGGTCACCTGGATACTGCCCTGCCGTACCGATAAGGTACCCGCTCAACTTACCGGTAACTTCAACACAATAGCTACCCGTGTAACCGCGCATCCGATTACCGCAGCCCTTTGCGACGCTTGCGATCATGCGCTGGTTTCGACATCAGCCAATATCAGCGGTCGCCCCGCCTGCACTACAGCTGATCAGGTAGCGCAGTGTTTTGCAAATGATTTAGCCTATATACTTGATCCGCCGGTCGGAAATCTCACCGGGCCAACACCAATTTTTGACGGCGCTACCGGGCTGCAGCTGCGCTAGCAAGATATCGTGCATCAATAAAAACACCTGATCCGGGTTGCTTCCTGCCCCACACTGACGCACTCTATATAAATGAACCCGACTACTGACATCAGCAACGTTTCCCGCTACCTGACAACCTTGCAGAGTCGCATCAGCGATGCCATCAAAGCTATAGACCCGCAAGCCGAATTAACCGAAGACAGCTGGCAGCGCGAGGGCGGTGGTGGCGGCATCAGCCGTGTGTTCTCCAATGGATCCGTATTCGAACAGGCGGGCATTAACTTTTCCCACGTATTCGGTAAAAATCTGCCCCCTTCTGCCACCGCCGGCCGAGAGAATCTGGCTGGCAGAGGCTTCCAGGCCATGGGGGCGTCTCTGGTGTTTCATCCGCGCAATCCGCACGCGCCGACAACTCATTGCAATGTGAGGTTTTTTGTCGCCGAAAAAGAAGACGAGGACCCGATATGGTGGTTCGGGGGTGGCTTCGATCTAACACCCTACTATGGCAACCCGGACGATTGCCGGCACTGGCATCAGGTGGCGAAAGATGCCTGCGATCCATTCGGTGAAACCCTTTATCCCCGATTTAAAAAATGGTGCGACGAGTACTTTTATTTAAAGCACAGAAACGAACCACGCGGTATTGGCGGCATCTTTTTCGACGATTTCAATGAACGCGATTTCAACCACAGCTTCGCTTTTATGCAAAGTATCGGTGATGCCTTTCTACCCGCTTACCAGCCCATCATCGAGCGCCGCAAAGATATTCCGTTCACCGACCAGCAGCGAGAGTTTCAACTCTATCGCCGTGGACGCTACGTAGAGTTCAACCTGGTTTTTGACCGAGGCACTCTGTTCGGGCTGCAGTCGGGCGGGCGGGTCGAATCGATCCTGATGTCACTGCCGCCGATGGTCCGCTGGCAATATAACTGGTCGCCGGAAGCGGGCTCAGCTGAAGCACAGTTATACGACTACTACCTGACCGACCGCGACTGGCTTGAACTGGAACCTGGCTGATACCGGCTACGTAAAGCCCTGCTGTTCAGTTCCAGAAACGCTTCCGCCGCTCACCGGTGCGGCGTTGTAACAATTCCTTTTCACGGAAATTACTGAACCGCAATCTGCATTCGATGGCTGAATTTTTTGTGAAGGAGCACACACCCGACACCTGAACTGCTTGGCATTATCTGGCGCTCCCGCTGCCGATCTGCGATGCGCTTCACAATGCATCTGTGACTGGCGTTCCGCTCAACTGGCGTCGATTTCTCATTATAGCCAGCAATCATCAGACGCCCCCGCACCAGGTTTCACTTCATGAGAGTTCCTAGTTTGTCGACGGCGATGATCGCTATCGCGCTGTTATCATCTACCGTCAATGCCGCTGCCTATATTGCTGTTCAGGTTGAAGCGGAGAACTACCAGTCCAAACACAGTGACTGGCGTGTATTCAGCGACAACAGCAATCCGAATGTACGACCGGATCCGGACGGCTCACACCACTCAAGCGCCAGTGGTCGTGCATACGTGGAACTGCTGCCCGATACACGGGTGACTCACGGAGACCAGCTCGTTAGTGGTCGGAACTTCTGGAATGAAGCCGGTACCGGACCAAGCCTGAGCTACAGTGTTAATATCCCTGAAGCCGGGCGTTATCTGGTATTCGCAAGAGCTTACTCTACCGGCAGCGAAGACAACGGCATTCACGTGGGCCTGAATAACAGCAATCCAGCCAGTGGCCATCGTATGCAATGGTGTAACGGCAAAAACCAGTGGACTTGGTCCAGCGCTCAACGAACCAGCAGCAATCATTGCGGCGTTGCACGCAATATCTACCTCGACTTCTCGTTCGCCGGCGCAAACACGGTAACTTTCTCCGCCCGCGAAGACGGTTTTGAGCTTGATAAGTTTATCCTCATAAAAGAATCAGAAAGCGCACTTCGATGCGCTCCGCAGGGCGCGAGTCAGATAAATTGCAACCTACCGACAAGCAACAATAACTCGCCTCAGCCGATGCAACCCACCAATCCACCTCCAGCGCCGGTACAGCCAGCACCTGAACCACAAGCCCCCGTTAATAACGACAACAGCACAATGACCAGCGAGATCGTCGCCTGCACCAGCGCTAATTCCGACCCGGATGGCGATGGCTATGGCTGGGAAAACCAGCGTACATGCATAGCTACAGCTGCAAATGCAGCTACGCCTCAGAGCAGCAGCACACTGCCGCGATGCCAGTCTGATTTCACTGACCCCGATGGAGACGGCTATGGCTGGGAAAACAACCAGTCCTGTCTGGCCGCTGATGCAGCAGCTTCTGCAAACAATGCGGCTGTAATCCCGTGCCGATTGAGCAATAGCGATTCAGACGGAGACGGATGGGGCTGGGAGAACAATCAGTCCTGCCGCGTTCAGTAAACAACAGATGCACAGCCCCGGATTCCAGCGAGTCCGGGGAACTTGCTGTATTTAACCCGCATTATTCACGGGTTTGACGGAATCTCACTTGATCTTTGATTCCACAAAGAATTTTTTTCTCTTGCAATTATCAGGAAGTATTCGACTCGAGAAGAAAATCCACTGTGAAAACCCTTGCCGTGAATAAACAAGTTTACGCGATATCCTCGCCACCCAATGAATAATGCGGGTTAAACCGGCAGCCCGTTACTCGAGACTATCGGCCAGAAAATCTGTCATGCTGCGCCACGATCGTTTGTCAGCTGCACTACTGTAAACCGTTCCCGCTTCCGGGCTGGCTGCAGCCGGGTTGGTAAATGCATGCACAGTATTACCGTACGCATGTATCTGCCAATCAGCCCCGGCCTCGGTTAATTCAGTTGCCAGTGTTGTCATGGATTCAGGGTCAGCCATGGGATCATCGTATCCATGCAGCACAAGCACACGGGCGTTTACCTGTCTGCCCGCCGTGTTCCCCGGAGGCGTAAATAATCCATGAAAACTGGCAACGGCTTTCACGTCGCTACCGGTTCGCGCCAGATCCAGAACGCATAAACCGCCAAAGCAATAGCCGATTGCAGCAATTTTGCTTCTATCAGCCTGTGGCAGATCCCGAGCGACATCAACCGCTGTTTCCATTCGCGCCTGCAGCAACAGCCGGTCCTCCAGAAGCGGTGCCATCAACAGCCGATTCTCATCCGGATTAGAGCCTCTTTTACCTTTACCGTAGAGATCTATAGCAAAACCGACATACCCGAGTCGCGCCAGGTCCCGGGCCTTTTGCTCGGCAAACTCATCCCGGCCACCCCAGGCATGAGAAACCAGCACTACAGGTCGAGCCCTTTCACTGGCATTATCGACAGCAACAAACCCTTCAAACACCATTTCTCTATGTTTGTACTCTAATAGACGGGTCTCGACAGCCATTATCCTTCCTCTTCAGAAATGTATGCACCCTTTAGATTAGCCTAAATTACTCATAACGGCATGCACGGACAGGGAAAATTATCTGATTGTCAGAACGCAGCAGAGCTTTCAAGCCACAGGCTGACTTCACTAACGCGGGATTTTCACTGCGCGAAAAAATACATTTTTGTGGCCTCCGCCAAGCGGGTTCTTTTTATAGATTCGATCACAGCCGCGATCCCCATCATTTGCATCGCTATCAGGCCGGGTAACCTTGCCATCATCACTGAGTACCAGCCAGTGATCCGCAAACTCAATCAGTGCTTCAGCGTTAATACCAGCAGGGATCTCCGCCACTTCGCGAGCGACAGAGCCCGGCGCCCAGTGAAAAAGCGCAAAGTGTCCACCTCCACCTGTGTTTCCGGCAATAAGCAGATAGCCATCGGCAACAGATATGATATCGCGGATACCTCTACCGCCCAGGTCGAGAAGATAGTGGCCTGCCGGCACTAATCCGGCAGCTGTATTGCGCAAGCGAATCACCAGTGCGCTATCTGACGACAGCGGCGACCGCAGAGCCACCAGCAGATTGCCATCAGCATCTGCTGCCAACCCTTCTATATTGAATCCACCTTTTTTCGGCGGTCTCTGCAGCACCTCGTCGGTCAGAATGGATCTTATAGAATTATCACTCAATAATAATGGCAAAATATCTGCGGGACTTCTGGTAATGGCTAACTGCCCCTCTGACGAAATCACCGAGCCGGTTTGAAACAGCACATGGCGATTAGGCGCATGTTCCGCACTGCCATCGAGACCATGCGATCCGATCCACCAGATAGAATCGCCGCTGATTGCCGCGCCTTCGATATCAGCTTCAGCTCGCCCGTCGAGCTGCAACATTTCGTGAAAAGGAATTTCCTGCTGGTATCTGCCGCCATCTATATCAAACAGATAAAATGAATTGCGTTCATCATAGGCAACCAGGAGCTGTTTTTCACCAAGCCGCACTGCTGCCGAGCCATCACATATACCTTCAAACACAACGGTGGCCGGCTGTCGTTGCGCAACGTCGCTGGCGTCTGTAGATGGATTATCTAGAGAGAGATTTTTGGGTAACCGATCAGCAGACTGGTGTTCGTTATTACATGACGAACACAGAACCAGAATTATAGCGTAGCAAATACCACGTGGCCGGATGCGCGGTATCAGTAAATTACGTAAGGTATCAATTGCTTCTATCCACGAATGGCCGAGGTTTTAAATCAGTGCACCATCACTGTGACTATATCGGTGTTTTTCATCAGGTGACGCGTAACGCCACCAAACAAAAGCTGCCGCGGCCGCGCTCTGCTATAACCACCGACCACTAGAAAATCCGCTTTCATCTCTCTGCAACGATCCAGCAACGCCTCGCCCGATGACTTTTCACCACGGTTTAGTATCTTTACGCCGGCTTCAATACCGTGCGTTCGCAAATAATCCTGTACCAGTGCGACCCTGCGACTACGCTCTCTGGATACAACAAGCGTTACATTACCCATCATGCGAAGCCAGGGGATTGTCATCGCCAACGCTCTTGAGGACTGCACGCTTTCATTCCAGCCGATTGCTGCATTTTCGCAATGCCGTGCATCCCACTTCTGCGGCACTATTAAAACCGGCCGACCTGACCCCAGCATTATAGATTCCAGAGTTTCACCAACCGGAGTCTGGCGTACCGTATTAACTCCAAGCTGAGGCGAGGCGATAGCCGTTACATCGGACAACCGGGCGCGTTCAATCAGGACATCCACAGGACGACCTTCGACTACCTCAAACGATGCCGTTACCTCATCGCTGAATGTGCCTGTCTCAGTGATTTCAACCCCAGCCGATTCACAGGCGGCAACAAACCGCTCACCGATTTTACCGGCAACTCGCTGTGACGCCTGCGCTGTCTCCTGTAATACCGCTTCTTTCAGCGCCCCGGTTAAATTAGAAAAAACAAACGGTACACTCGCTGTATCCTGACGGGCATGCACGGCTGTAATGTGCGCACCGAATCGACGCGCCACAACAAACGCAGATTGCAGCACATCAAAGCATCGCTCCCCTTCATTCAACGGCACCAATACGGATTTAATTGCCATTTTTTCCCACACTCAAAATTGATCACAACTGAACCGGAATTACTGAACCGACGTTCTATTATAGCCACAAGATAATTGCTGTCAGATCGGTATAAGGGGTTGTTTTAACTCTCAGACGGCTTCGAACCAACCCGATCACCTACTTTCAGACCCGTTCTTTCCGCATACTGCAATGCAGTAATTTTGTCTTCTTCATCAACCTTCACCTGCATTACCATAATACTTCCTTTATCAGCAGCAATGGTGATTCCACCCTCCCCACTGATATCTGTAATCTGCCCGGGCTCAACCGCCATGCTACCAGCCAGGGCGGAATCATAGATAGTTACTTTCCTGCCTGCGATCATTGTCCAGGCACCCGGCTGCGGATTACAGCCTCTGATCAGATTGTAGACAGTCGTAGCGGGTTTATACCAATCGATCTCAGCGTCTTTCTGTCGACACCAGCCTTCATAGCTACCGGCAGCGGGATCCTGCGGGTCTTTCGGAGCGCGACCCGATTCGATTCGATCAATCGACTCAAGAATGGCATCCACCCCCATCGGATAGAGCGAGTTGAAATAAACAGAGCCAGCCGTGTCATCGGGGCCAATAGCAACATCTTTCTGCAATAGTACTGGGCCCGTGTCAAGCCCGCTGTCAGGCCAGAAAATCGTTAAGCCGGTATTTGTTTCACCGTTGATGATCGACCAGTTAATTGAGCTGGGCCCTCTATGCATAGGCAATAACGAAGGATGATACTGGATAGATCCCATAACCGGGGCATTTAACACCTCTTCAGGAACATACGCCGTTACATACGCCATTACGCAAAGATCAGCATTATGTGACCTGAATTTTTCCAATTCTACAGGGTCCGCCCACGACGCTGGCTGATTTACTTCGAACCCTAGATGCAAAGCATACTCTTTCAGAGGATCACTGCGGCCGCCAGCGTCCGGAGCACAATAGACGGCCACGACATCATCACCACGATCCAGCAAAGCTTCGAGCACCGATTTTCCAAATGCCTGCTGACCGTGTACCACTATTCGCATTTCAATCTCCCTGGCATAACTAAATTACGAACATGCAGATTACACTGCGCCAGAGGCTTTGATCTCATCTATTTCAGAGGATGAATAGCCGAGAAACCCTGCCAGAACCTCTTCAGTGTGCTCCCCCAGCAAGGGAGATCGGGTCACATCTACCGGTGAATCAGACAATTTTATAGGACAGCCCACCGTTAGATATTTGCCGCGCTGCGGATGATCAACTTCAACAATTGTTCCGGTTTCACGCAACGATGGTTCTTCCGCTATTTCCTTCATCGATAAAATCGGCCCGACCGGTATATTCATCGGGTTGCAGATATCCATTACCTCAAATTTGGTTTTGGTCATCGTCCACTGCTCTACTGCTTCGAATACCTCGGTCAATCGAGTAAGCCGGGCTTTCGGTGTGGCGTAGTTTTCGTCTTCTTTCCATTCCGGCTTACCAATTACATCGCAGACATTTTTCCACACAGCAGCCTGGGTAATAAAATAGGTATAGGCATTTTTGTCTGTCTCCCAACCTTTGCATTTCAATATTCGCCCCGGCTGTCCGCCGCCCGAATCGTTACCCGCCCGGGGTGTAGCATCTTCAAACGGTACACCTTCTCCAAACTGCGAATACTCCTGCAAGGGCCCGCTTGCCAGCCGCTGCTGATCACGTAACTTCACGCGACACAGATTCAAAACACCATCCTGCATTGCTGCACTCACCTTCTGCCCGCGCCCGGTTTGTTCACGCTGATAGAGTGCGGTAACAATACCCAGCGCCAGATGCAAGCCGGTTCCTGAATCACCGATCTGCGCCCCGGTTACAACCGGCGGACCATCTAGAAAGCCGGTAGTCGAAGCAGAACCACCTGCACACTGAGCAACGTTTTCATAGACCTTGCAATCGGCATAGGGACCCGGTCCGAAACCCTTGATCGAAGCTAGAATCATTCGCGGATTCAATTCCTGAATGCGCTCCCAGGTGAATCCCATGCGGTCCAGCGCACCCGGTGCGAAATTCTCAACCATGATGTCGCATTCCCTGATCAGGCGTTCGAGAACTTCTTTTCCGGTTTCATTTTTCGTATTAAGCGTCAGCGAACGCTTGTTATGGTTAAGCATCGTAAAATAAAGCGAATCTGCGCCTTCAACGTCAACCAGCTGTTTGCGGGTAGCATCGCCGACACCCGGCCTTTCGACCTTGATCACATCAGCGCCGAAGAATCCAAGGAGTTGAGTACAGGTAGGGCCGGATTGTACATGCGTAAAATCCAATACCTTGACGCCTTCAAGTGCTTTCATATCGTGCTTGTTCTCTTAACTCGGTTTGTTTATAAGTTGTTGTTTATAGTGGTCTGACTCGCGGTTTCCTTTACTCCCGACACGAGTCACACCGCGAACCTGCAAGGCAAATCAGCCGGGCTGCAAGAGATAAGGAAAAACCGTCATCCCGAGCAACCCGGTATTTACCGATTATAGATCGGCATGCTACTTATACATAGTTTGAGCTTTTGTGCCCGGTGCATATTCATTGGGATCGACCCAGACATTCACCACCGCACATTTACCGGTTCTGGCAATGGCCTCCCGAGCCCTTTGCATGGCTGGCTGAATTTCTTTTGCCTCGGTGACTTCCTCTCCATAGCCGCCAATCATCTGCCCGAACTGGCTGAAGGGCACATCACCCAGTTTATTGCCAATATTGCCACGTTCCTGACCGTATTTAGCGACCTGCCCATAGCGAATCTGATTCATGTGTGAATTATTGCCAATCACAGCAAGGTAAGGCGCACCGAAGCGCTGAGATGTTTCCATGTCAAATGCCGTCATACCAAACGATCCGTCACCATAGAGACAAACCACTTCTTTATCCGGGTGGGCCAGCTTCGCTGCCATGGAGAAACCGGTGCCTACACCCAGAGATCCCAATGCACCCGGGTCCATCCACTGTCCGGGGTTGCGGGGTCGCACCGCCTGCGCTGAGATCGTGACAATATCACCACCATCTCCGATATAGATCGTATCCTCGCCCAGGAATTCGTTAATTTCGTAAGCAAGCCGGTACGGGTGAATCGGGTTCTGATCCGTTGTGAACATTGGCATCAGCTTTTCCAGCTTAGTTGCCTCAATTTTTCGCAGCTCCTGCATCCATTGCTGGCGTGCGGCCTTGGCCCCGGTATCTGTACGACCACTTGCCGCCTGTTCTACCGCCGCCAGTACTGCGCCCGGATCACCCACCAGACCCAGACTGATATCACGATTTTTACCGACTGTGGCATAGCTCTGGTCAATCTGTACCAGCGTTGCATCTTTAGAGATACGCTTGCCGTAGCCCATGCGAAAATCAAACGGCGTTCCCACAATCAGTATTACATCTGCATTTTTAAATGCATCAGAGCGGGTGCGATCAAAATGGTGCGGATCATCCTGTCGCATCATGCCCCGACTCGCACCATTCATATAAGACGGTATATCCAGTGAGCGCACGAAACTCATTGCCTTATGGTGCGATTGCGATGACCACACTTGCTGGCCGAACAGAACCGCCGGGCGCTTCGCTTTAACCAGTATATCGGCCAACTGCTCGATGCTGTCGGGATCGCCAATCGACTTAACCGATGAGCGATACGCGCCCTTTTCCGGAATAACTGCGCTATCCAATGGTATTTCCCGATCAAGAATATCGCGCGGGATTTCAAGATACGAAGGACCATATGCGCCGTTGAAACACTCGCGCGCCGCCATGGAAACCATATCAGCCACTCTCTCGGTGGAAAACACACCCGATGCAAACTTGGTGATTGGAGTCATCATGTCCACGTGAGGCAGATCCTGCAGCGAACCCTGCTTGTGCTGGGTCAAGGAGCTTTGTCCGCCGATATGCAGTATCGGACTTTCCGACCGGAAGGCAGTCGCCACACCGGTTACCGCATTGGTACAACCCGGCCCCGCTGTTGTGACCACACAACCGAGTTTACCTGTCTGACGCGCGTAACCATCTGCTGCATGCGCCGCGGTTTGCTCATGCCGCACATCAACAATGCGAATGCCTTCGTCAATGCAGCCGTCATAGATATCAATAATATGGCCGCCGCAAAGCGTGAAGATTGTATCGACCCCCTCATTTTTAAGCGCTTTGGCCACTAGATGTCCGCCCGATACTACATCGGTGCTGCGACTTTTCTGCGCCAGTGTATCGGTTGCCGTATCCGATTTTACCTTGTCTGCTGTAGTAGCCATCCTTTTCCCTCTCTGTAAATAATTAATGTGTGAATTCGCCTTACCGCAGCAATGCGGCTAATCAAGGTAATCAACGTTGTGCTGAACATGTTCAGCGAGACTCAGGGCATGGGAAACAACCAGGCGCTGGGCTTCATCTGCATTGCGTGTTTCCAATGCTTTGATGATCAGAATGTGATCACTGACTGATCGTTTGGTTCGATCCGAATCTCGAACCGATCGACGGCGGATAAACTGCATGTGTATAAACAAACCGTCCATCAGCTTACTGATCAGAGTTGATTGTCCGAGTTGAACAATTCGCTGATGGAAGCAGATATTCTGTTCGGAGTACTCATCAATATTTGCACTGGCAGTATCAGAATTATCGAATGTGACGAACTCCCGGTGTAACTCCGAAATTTCACTATCGGTGGCGCGCTGGGTGGCAAGCCGCGCAGCCATGCCCTCCAGCGCCGCCCAGGCTTGAATAATCTCGATTATTTCCAACCGCGATTTACGCACTACAAAAGCGCCGCGCCGGGGTACTGTGCGAACCAGCCCTTCCTGTTCAAGGCGAGTCAGCGCTTCGCGAACCGGAGTGCGGCTAACGCCAAGCTGCTCTGCCATCTGGCGTTCATCAAGCTTTGGTGCCTCGCCACCTGAATACACATCCATTTGCACAATCGCAGCTTTCAACGCGACGTACACCCTGTCTTTCAGGCCGGTTTCGATTTTCAGGGTATCGACTTGCACCGCCACAATCAGTTCTCCTCGGTGAGTGGGATATTGTATACCAGATTCACAGACAACATAAGCGTTGGTTGATACGACAACCACAAGGGTGACTTAAATACCAGAGTCTGAACTGCCACAATCAAGTCTCTGCAGAGGACGCCGCTGACGTAGTAGGAGCCTGTTCCGAATATGGATGATCTACTGCGGATGCGAACTTTTACTGAGCGATTCAGATCGATTTTGCTGACTTAAAAACTCACATCCCCGTCACAATCTTCATTCCCTGACAGGCCCCTGAAATGCTCTGGCGCGCTGCAGCTGCATCGACTGCAGTCACATAGCGGGATCAGACAGACTTGATACACAGAGCTGCATGTTGCGCAGCACAGGCAGCCAGGTAGAAGAACAGCCCGTGTCAGATTCAGATCAATTTTACAGGTATCAAGGCGAGCGGGATCGGCGTAAAACCCGGCGCCCTCTGAGCTGGCAGATACTCTCGATCGCTGTTATCGGTACCCTGGGCTTTATTATCTTCCTGACCGTAATGCTCACCGAGTCAAAAGGCCGCGCAGATCTACTCAAAGACATTCGCGACACCCGCTATCCGGTGCAGGAAAATCTACTCTCGGCACTGAACCTTCTGGAAACAATCGACAGCAATCTGGAGCACGCATTTATTGCGTCCAACCCGACGTTGCTTGACCACTCCATGACAATGGCTGCGCAGTTCCGGGCACAGCTGAATCAGGTTATATTGCTTGAACGTGGTACGGCAGAAGAAATAAACAGGATTCTGGCGGCGTTCGACAACTTCTTCAAAGACTCCCATACGCTCACCCATTCGGTTATTTCAGGGCAGAGAGAATTCAGTGAAACCACACTGATAAAGCAGGCAAATGCCACCGCCTACAAAGAACTGATGGAGGCGCTGAGTACCCTGCAAACCAACCAGAGCGAATCGCTTGTTGCCAGTGTAGACGCAGCAACGCAGCGCGCCTCGGATGCGCTGCGTGTCAACCTGACCACCGGCGTGCTCACCGCACTATTGTTGTTTTCGATTGCTTTCCTGACAACACGCAGCATTCTCCAGCGTATCAACAACATGGTCAGCTCACTACGCCAGATCGCCGTTAGCAATGGCGATATGAATGTTCGCATACCACTGACCGGCTCTGACGAAATGACCGAGCTGGCTTTCTGGTTCAATACGTTTCTTGAAAAGCTGCAGCGCATTACTACTGAATCGACCGCCGAAGTAAACCGACTGGCGTTTACAGACACGCTCACCAATTTGCCAAACCGACGCATGTTTTTACGCTGCCTGAACAACGAAATCGAACGCCTGGACGAACAACAGGACGCCACGCTGGCCGTTTTCTTTCTAGATCTGGACAACTTCAAGCCGGTGAATGATCAACTCGGACACGATGCCGGTGACGAACTCATTCGAATCGTTGCACAACGACTGGTACATACCGTACGCGACGATGACACCGTTTCTAAAAATTCCGACCCGAGCAAGCCGATACCCGGCCAGCCAGTAGTGGCTCGTCTTGCAGGCGACGAGTTCATGATGATCGTCAGTGATCTGAAAAACCCGGAGCAGGCTGCCGGTATCGCAGAACGGATCAGAATAGCTATTCTAGAGTCCTATATCGTCAACGGCATGGAATGCTCGGTTGGTGTCAGCATTGGCATCTGCTTGTACCCGGAAAATTCCAACGACGCCGAAGACCTGATAACCGGCGCCGATATGGCCATGTACGAGGCAAAAAACAGAGGCAAAAACACTTACCGGTTCTATGATCCATCGCTGCGCGAAGCAACCGAACTCAAGGTGCAAATGGATAACGCCATCAAAAAAGCAATTCCGAATGGCGAACTGCATTTAATGTTTCAGCCGCAATTCAGTTTAAGTAACGGCAAACTGGTAGGTGCCGAAGCGTTGTTGCGATGGGTACATCCAGAGCTTGGCACCTTCGCACCCAATGATTTCATAAAGCAGGCTGAAGCTAACGGACAGATATGCGAGCTAGACGACTGGGTGCTGAATTCCGTGCTCGATCAATTGCTCATGTGGGAGAACAAAGGGATCAAACCCAACCAGGTGGCACTCAATTTTTCGGCGGCTCAGGCCAGTCGACCCAGCCTTGCATTGGCAATCAGCCGAATCGCCGGTACACACCGCCACCTTCTCAGCAGCATTGAGGTCGAGATAACCGAGACCTCTGCCATCGACAATATTGCCATCGTTGAGTCTAATATACAGGCCTTAAAAGCACTCGACATGAAAATCGCGATGGATGACTTCGGTGCAGGCCATTCTTCTCTAACCCTGCTAACCCGCTGCGCAATAGATACACTGAAAATAGACAAGGCAGTAACACGCGAGATTAAAACCGATTCCAAAAGCCGTTCCATTGTACAGTCGATTATCGATCTGGCCAACAAGCTTGATGTTGCGACGGTAGCAGAAGGCATTGAAGACGAAGCGCAGGCGCTGGCTCTCGCCGAAATGAACTGCGATCTGGGGCAGGGTTACTACTACTCAAAGCCACTGAGTGCGTCCGAATTTACCGAATACCTGATTCAGCACAAAGACAAGGTAGATAAAGCGGCCTGATCCTGTGCGCGTTTATTGATAACAGCCGGTGTCACGTGAGTCTCCCGACACTCTACATCCCGCGCACCTGCACGAAGCACTTCACACCCCTGATTCGAGGCCTATAATACAGCCACTACGACATTACGGGTGGATACAACGTGCATGACCTTTCCGGGGTACTTAACTACATAGATGCAGAGCGGGATAATGCTCTGCAAAGACTGTTCGACCTGCTTCGCATCGAAAGTATTTCTACCGACCCGGCTTACAATGCGCAATGCACGGCGGCGGCAGACTGGCTGGTTGACGATTTAAACTCGATAGGCTTTAACGCGACGAGACGTGATACCGACGGCCACCCGATGGTGGTTGCACACACGCCCGGCGGCACCGGGCCGCACTTGTTGTTCTATGGCCACTACGACGTACAGCCCGTGGACCCGCTGGAACTATGGCACAGTGATCCATTTGCACCGGCTCTTGAAGATACCGCGCTGGGAAAGGTCATCAGAGGCCGTGGCGCTGCCGACGATAAAGGCCAGCTCATGACATTCATCGAAGCCTGCCGGGCATTTAAAGTAGTTAGCGGTGAGTTACCAGCCAATATAACCATTCTGCTCGAAGGCGAAGAGGAATCCGGCTCACCCTCACTAGTGCCTTTTCTCAAAGCTAACGCCGATGAGCTGCGTTGTGATCTGGCGCTGGTTTGCGACACCGGTATGTGGAATGACAAAACACCGGCGATCTGTACCATGCTGCGTGGCATGCTCGGCGAGGAAATTACGATAACCGCTGCGGACAAAGACCTGCACTCCGGTATGTTCGGCGGCCCGGCTCAGAATCCGATCCGTGTACTGACGAAACTACTCGCAGGCCTGCACGACGATTCCGGTCGAGTGACCTTGCCCGGTTTCTATGACGATGTCCCGCCACTGCCGGAACAAATTGCACAGCAGTGGCAGAGTCTTGAATTTGACGCCTCGGAATTTCTCGGAGCGGTTGATCTCTCAGTAGTCGCCGGTGAACAAAATCATACCGCACTGGAACAGATCTGGAGCCGGCCCACCTGCGAATTCAACGGAATCACCGGCGGCTACACTGGAGACGGCTTTAAAACAGTATTGCCTTCAAAAGCAAATTGTAAAATCAGCTTTAGACTGGTCGGCCAGCAGGATCCTGTCAAAATCAGACAGAGCTTTCGACAGTACATTGAAAGCAATCTGCCGGAAGACTGCAGTGTTGAGTTTGCCGATCATGGCGCCTCCCCTGCCACCGTCATGTCTATCGACAACCCGGCATTTGAACGCGCCCGCGAGGAACTCGGTCGCGAGTGGGAAACCGAAGCCGTCTATACCGGTTGCGGTGGTTCTATTCCGGTGGTTGGTTATTTTCATGAACTGCTTGGCATGGAAAGCCTGATGATCGGGTTCGGACTCGATGATGATCAGATTCACTCGCCAAATGAAAAATACAACTTAAGCAGCTTCGTCAAAGGCACCCGCAGTTGGGCCAGAGTATTGGCGTCACTATAATAACGCCCGAACAGGAGCCAGTTTATAGATCGGCTAATAGTTTGCCACAGTAAGACAACAGCAACGCAATGTAAATTATCACCCTCAGGACGCCTCCGGTGACGTTCAGTTCAGGTTTGCAGCAATACCCTCTGCCAGCCTTAGATATTTGGACTAGAAGTTGTAATACACGCAACAACTATTCGTCCGAACCTTCTATACCACTTTGTTGGGTACAGCCTGGTTCAACTGTAAACCGGAGAACGACAATGGCACACCTGCCGACTAAATTTCCCCGCAAACCATCGGCACCATGGCAGCTGCCATTGGTTTGTCTGTTCGCCGTTTCGATCGGTGCCTGCGGCGGTGGCGGCGGCGGCACTACAACAGACACCACAGATACCCAGTCAGAACAAGGCTTTGATTTTGATAATGACGGCCTGACCAATGCTGAAGAAAGCGACGCGGGGACCAATCCAGGACTGGCCGATACAGACGGCGACGGCTTGAACGACGGATTTGAAGTCAACACGGTGCTGTCAAATCCGCTTGTTGCCGACACCGATCTCGATGGGTTAAATGACGGTCTTGAATACAACACACTTTTTACCAATCCAACACTAATCGATTCGGATTTCGATGGGACAAATGACGGCGATGAAGACAGCGATGGTGACGGCATCACAGACTTCAACGAAGTGACTAACGGTACCGATCCTGTTGTCCCTGACGGCACAACTCCGCCAGTGCAAACTCAATGCAGTGATACCAATTCAAGTAATGATCTATGGACCGACAACTGCGAACTGAAACGCTTCGGAACCTATGCACGCAGCTCGTATACGCAAGGGGTACAACGCATACTGTGGTGTCAGGGTAACGGCCAGGGTGTTGAAACAATCGGGGCTTTTGCCGACGGAGCATTCGGGCCGATAACAGCACAGGCCGTTCGCGATTTCCAATCGGCCAACAATCTGGCCGTAGACGGAGTCGTAGGTCCGGATACATGGAATACCCTGCGGGATAAACTGGAAATCCTGACTTTCTCATCAACAGCTGAAGGCTACGATGTCTATAACATTATCGGTTGCGATTCAAATGAAGCTCAGTTCTACCAGCGGGTAGTAACGTCTACCGATGCATCTGGTAGTATCTATACCGACGGGTTCGAGTGGAGTATGGCACGCGTACCGGGAAGCTCTGACAGAGTCGACTTTTCTATAGGAATGCCTCAATAGGGTTCGTTGCCGATCACCATGCCTTCAAGTTATATCACACGATCAACAGGCATCTTACTGCCGCTCGCAATTGTTGCGGGCGGCTGGTTTTTATGGCCGCAGAGCCATGCTCCCGAATTGATGGCCGGGGACCAGCGCGCACTTCAATCTACCATCTCACAATCAGCCAACTCTGTTAAATCGAAAGAGCCTCATCGAGTTCCGACAAATTCAACCACCCTGGCTTTATCCTCTGATTCCAGCAATCAATTACCAGAGACTCAACGCTTCGATATCACCAGCACGAATGTCCCTGCACATGAATATTCTATAGATGAAGCAAAGGAGATCGCAAACCGACTCAGCGATAACGAATTTACCGCTCTCGAAAAAAGAATCCAGTCCGACCCCATCCTGGTAGGCGAATTACTTCAGCAATACCGCGTAAATACCGACCTGTCGCAGGCAAAGCAGCTGGCCGCCCTGCTGGCAGCGTCAAGTGATTTCCGAATAGTAGAAACAGCCGCTTCCCTGCTCTATTCGGGCGAGTCAGAATCGATGCAACGCGGGCTTGAGTTATTGAGTCGAATCCAGCCGCATAGCCATGCCGCACGCGATATCGCTATCGAGTTATTGTCCAGCGAAACGAATCCGGACTTACTTGTCTCAACAATGAACGTATTGGCGACACCGGCGAAAGATGCAACCGGGGAGCAACGAATTTCACTGCTGGAAAACCTGCTGTTGTTGGCAGAGCACCCCGATGCACGAGTGCGAAGCCATAGTCTGACGTTGCTCGGTCGATGGGATAATTCACAAAATAAAGGTCCGGTTCTAGTACAGGGACTAACTGACACCGATCCAATAGTCAGGGCGCGCTCAGCCTCAGCATTGCGGCATGTTAAAAACCCGCTGCACGATTCAATCTATGCGCTACTGTCTGTTGCCGAAAACCCCGATGAAGTCAAAACTACACGCCAATCAGCATTGTACTCACTCAGTCATATGGCGCTGCCCGATGAGACTCTATACCGGTATCAGCAAGCGGTTATTACTGTCCGGCGTACACGGCAGTAGCCAATAGCCATCCATAACCTGGGCAACGACGTACTATCGCAAACATTCGCGAATGCGGCGCAGTTATCTGCCGCGAATGCGTGGATCAAGCGCATCACGCAGGCCATCTCCCATATAATTAACACTCAGAACGGTTAGGGAAATTGCAAGCCCGGGCCAAATTACTCTCGCCGGTGTCAACTGCATGAAATTGGCACCGTCGTATAGCAAGCGCCCCCAGGTTGGAAAATCAGACGGAAAGCCCAGCCCCAGAAAGCTCAATGCAGACTCGGTAATTATAGCGTTGGCTATACCGAGCGTTGCCGAAACCATAATCGGGCTCAGAACATTAGGCAGTATATGTCGACTGATAATCCGCCGCGATGGCGCTCCGACACTTCGCGCTGCAACTACGAATTCCTGTTCCTTCAACGCCAGCACATCACCGCGCACAATTCTGGCGGTTTGCATCCAGCTGGTTACCCCGATTATAAATACGATCAGCAGGAATATTCCTGTCTCCGGTCCAAATGCAGATCGCAGGGAGTCGCGGAACAGCATGATTATCACCAGCAGCAAAGGCAGCAACGGCAGTGCCAGAAATAAATCAGTCAAGCGCATCAAAGGCCCGTCGAGCTTTTTGAAAAAGCCCGCTAACACACCGATTGCCGCACCCAGTATCAGCGACAGCAGCATGGCAACAACACCGACCAGTAACGAGACCCGCCCGCCAGCCATCACCTGTGCCAGGGTGTCCCGCCCCAGATTGTCAGTGCCCATCGGGTGCGCCAGCGACGGCCCCAGATTCTTGTTTCTGATATCAAGATACTGTGGATCCAGGGTATGGATATAAGGCCCTAGAACCACGCCCAGCACAATCAGAATAAAGACTACTGCGCCAACAACCGCCCCTTTGTGAGTAATGAACTGCGACCATACATCAGACCACAGCGAGCGATGTGCGAGCATCTCTTCAGCAGTTACCACGCGAGCTGGATTACTCATAGCGAATTCGCGGATCAAGCATGCCGTAAATAATATCAGCAAGCAAATTGAAGAAAACTATTAATATTGCAAAGATAAAAGTCAGTGTCTGCACCAGCGGAATATCCGCCCCCTGTACACCAACGATTAACAGCTGCCCAAGGCCGTTAACACGGAAAATTTGCTCAGTGATTATAGCGCCACCGAAAATCTGCGGTATGCCTAGCGCTATCACGGTCACCACCGGAATAAGAGAATTTCTCAGTACATGTACCAGCAGCACCACTTTTTCTTTCAGTCCCTTGGCTCGCGCGGTACGCACATAGTCTTGCGAGAGATTATCAAGCATTGACGCGCGCATAAAACGCGACAACTGTGATGCATTAAACAGGGCAAGTACCATTACCGGCATAATCATCTGCTTTACCTGAACCCAGAAGCTGGCAAAGTCCGTAACCTTATGGGTGGTGTCATAGATTGAAGGAAGCCAGCCAAGCGTCGAGCTGAATATCACAATAAAAACCAGCCCGGTAAAAAAGGTAGGGACAGAAAACCCCACCATAGATACAAACGTTCCTACCTGATCAAACACAGAGTACTGCCGATACGCCGAGACAACACCAATGGGTATGGCGATCAGAATACCAACCACGTAAGACATACCCACCACCCATAGTGTCTGGGGCGTTCGCTCGACAATCAGATCAACCACCGGGCTGCGAGTAACCCACGACTGCACACGCAATCGATTTTCACTGTCACCGATTGTTATACCGAACCATTGCTCAATTACATTCAACGGTTCATTAATGAAAAATTGCTGCAGCCATTTCAGGTAGCGAATAGGAAAGGGTTCACCCAGCCCCAGGGAAAGGCGGATTTTTTCACGAACTTCCGGAGGGATCGTCAGCGGCAGATTTCCCGTAGGGTCATTTGGCGCGAGATCGAGAATCGCAAAAATCAGAAAACTGATGACCAGTAACGTAGGAACAGCAAACAATAACCTGCGGATTGCATAGTTCAGCATGGCGGTGTCTTTTCGCAAGTACCGACTGCAGCAAGGCAGCCGGTACTATTAGAATTGCCGGTATTTCCGGAAGGAGCCTATTTGGCTCGCTTCCAGTCCGCAATATTCCAGAGCTCGGAATCCCAGTCATTCATGAGAACGCCTTCGAGGGTCATTGCGTGTGCAGAGACACCACCGCGATGAATCAACGGTATAATGGCAACATCCTGCATAAGCATATCGTTCAGCTGTTTGGCCAGAGCTGCGCGGTCTTCAAGCTTTGCCGTTGTCCCCATTTTCGCCACCAGAGCATCGTACTCCGGATTGCAGTAACGTGGCATATTGCTACCCAGCCACTGGTTGGCAGGGCTTGGAATGTCGTCACAGATCCATCGGGCCATGTACTTTTCCGGGTCTGTGCCATCAAAGTTATTAGTGTACATTTCTATATCTGCAAAGAATTTCTGGAAGGTGTCAGGACTTGACTGATCACCACCGAAAAACACACCACCATCAATATTGCGTAATTCTGTCTCGACGCCGATCTCAGCCCACCACTGCTTGATCAAAGCCTGAGTCGCCTGCCTGACTGAATTGGTAGATGTTTGATATAGAATTGATAATCGCACACCATCTTTAGCACGTACGCCATCTCCGCCAACCGCCCAGCCAGCTTCATCAAGCAGTTTATTTGCGGCGTCTATATCCTGAACTTTGCAGGCATCGTTTGCAGTAGATGCATATATTTCCGGAGCAGGTAAGACATTGCATGTCACCTGGCCTGCACTGCCGTAGCCAACGTCAACCAGAGTCTGCCGATCAATAGCCAGTGAAAGCGCTTTTCTCACCGCTATATCAGTCAGAAACGGGTGCATACCGCCTTCCAGTGTTCCCCGCTTGTCGCCAAGGGCCGGATCAGGGTTGGTCATGTTAACCATCAGCCGCTCTACAGAGGTTCCGTATGCAGACACCACCTTGCCCTTACCGCCTGCAGCCATCATGGTTAATATTTCCGGCTCTACCTGCAGGTTCCAGGCGTAATCAAACTCGGCAGTTTCCAATACGGAACGCGCTGCTGAGGCAGCATCACCGCCGCCCTTTAATACAACACTGGAAAACGCAGGCTTGGCAGCATCACGGTAGTTTTCATTAACACTATAAGCCACCACATCATTAGCTTTGAATTCAGTTACAACAAACGGACCTGTACCGACAGGACCAAAATTCTCTTCAGTGCATTCAGGCGCCTTGGCACCCATGCAACTTTCAAATTGCGCTTTTTGTATGATTGGCGACTGTGAACCGACAAAAGGGCCATAGGGAAATGGCTTAGCCACTGAAAACGTAACTTTTACTGTCGACTCATCTATTTCATCTACGGATTCAACATCTGTGAAATTGGAAACATGTGCACAACCCCCTTCAGGATGCATGCAGTAGGCAGCGGTGAATGCAACATCTGCGGATGTAACTTTAGTACCGTCGGACCAAAGCAGGCCATCGGATAATTTCCAGGTTATACTCTTCAGATCTTCAGAAACACCGCCATTTTCTACGGTAGGTATTTCATCAACGAGATTAGCAACCATATTGCCTTTTTCGTCGTACTTTGCCAGCGGCTCAATTACCAGTGACGCTGCTTCAACATCTTTCGTACCCGAAGAAAGAAACGGATTCAGGATTGAAACAGCCTGCCAGTAAAGTATTTTTAACTGGCCATCCGTACCGCGCTCGGCGGCGACATTTCCGTGATAAAAACTTGCTGCGAGCGCAGCAACCAAGAGTGTTTTTTTCATTGCAGCTCCTTCAATTGTGTTGTACCGCGTGAATAAATTAGGGTCAGGCCAAAAGACCTAAACACAAGCTACTATACCATATGGCAAGCGACAAAATGGCCGCTGTCTAGTTGCCGCCATTCAGGGGTTTCACTACGACATCTAGCTTCAGCGATCGGGCAGCGGGTTGAAAAATTACAACCACTGGGCGGATTGGCCGGACTGGGTACATCGCCCTGTAAAATAATTCGTTCGCGAGCCGCCTCTGTTTCGGGGTTTGGCTCCGGCACAGCTGATAACAACGCTTTGGTATAGGGGTGTTTCGGCATGCTATACAGTGTTCGCCGCGGCGCAAGTTCCACCAGTTTACCCAGATACATGACCGCTATCCGATCAGCTATATGCCTCACCATGGATAAATCATGGCTGATAAATAGATACGTTAGATTATGCTGCCTTTGCAGATCTTCTAGTAAATTGACGACTTGTGCCTGAATTGATACATCGAGTGCTGCTATTGGTTCATCGCAAACAATAAACTTCGGCTCAAGTGCCAGTGCCCTGGCAATCCCGATGCGTTGCCGCTGGCCGCCGGAAAATTCATGCGGGTAGCGGTTTTCAAAATCCGGATTCATTCCCACGGAATCCAGCAGCTCACGTACCCGATTTCGCTTTTGCTGGCGTCGCATACCGGCATGCTCGTCAAGTGGTTCGGCAATGATTGAGCCTACCGTCATACGCGGATTAAGACATGCCTGCGGGTCCTGAAATATCATTTGCATATCAGTACGCAAGGCACGCAGTTGCTCACCGTCTGTTTGAGTGATATCGACGTTATCGAGTAACACCTGACCGGCAGTCGGTTTATAGAGTTTGAGGATCGCACGCCCGGTGGTGGATTTTCCGCAGCCGCTCTCACCAACCAGTCCCAGAGTTTCTCCACGATAAGTATCAAAAGAGACATCGTCAACGGCTTTCACTTCCCCAACCTGCCGGCGCAACAGCCCTTGAAACACGGGAAAGTGCATACTCAGATTGCGTACTTTCAGCAGCGCTCTGTCGATTTCTACCGGCGCATTTTCAGGCAAGTGATCTGGCACTAGAAATTGCCCCGCAGTTCGATCCTGCCAAACTCGTTGCGCGTAAGCCAGCACGCTACATCATGGCCATCCGCGACCGCTGCAATCGGCGGGTTCTCCTCTAAACACCGATCAAAAGCGTGCTCACATCGTGGCGCAAACGGACAGCTGACCGGTTGACGGGCCAGGCTTGGTGGCTGCCCGGCAATTGAATGCAATCGGTCAGATCGCGTGGCATCAACACTAGGAATAGTCGCCAGCAAGGCCCGCGTATAGGGGTGTTGCGGGTTCTTGAACAGGTCGGCCACTTTTGCGTGTTCTACAATCTGCCCGCCGTACATGACAATAACCCGATCGGCAATACCGGCCACCACCCCGAGATCGTGAGTGATCCAGATAATACCCATGCCCTTGTCGTTGCGAAGTTCCCTGATGAGTTCCAGAATTTGCGCCTGTATCGTTACATCAAGCGCAGTTGTCGGTTCGTCGGCGATAAGCACTTTCGGCTGACACGCCAGTGCCATGGCGATCATGACCCGTTGACGCATACCACCGGAAAACTGATGCGGGTAATCCTTGAGTCGCTGCTCCGGTTGCGCGATACCTACCGTTGCCAGCAGCTCTGCGGCTCGCTTGCGCGCTTCTTTCTTTTTAATCTTCAGATGTTCGCGCAGGGCTTCGACCAATTGAAAACCAACAGTGAATACCGGGTTCAGGGAAGTCATCGGATCCTGAAACACAAAACCGATATCACCACCACGCAATGCGCGCATTTCTTCGTCGTCCATCGACAGTACATCGCGTCCCTCAAAGCGAACGCTGCCTTCTACTATTTCGGCCGGTGGACTCGGAAGCAGCTTTAAGAGCGACATCATTGTTACGCTCTTGCCGGAGCCACTTTCGCCGACCACACCCAGCAGTTCACCGGTCGCGACGGAAAAACTAACTCCATTGACCGCATGAACTTCGCCGTCTCTGGTCTTGAAGACTGTCTTGAGGTCGGTTACCTCAAGCACAGTTGTCGGTGTTACTTGGTCATTCATTCGTTTGCGGTCTTTCGCTCGGCGACAACTACAACACTTACACCCGCAATGTGCAATACGCCCTGACGAAAAATGAACAAATAATCCTCTCAGCATAAGTACCAGCGAGGCTTGCACGGCAAATGCTGTCGGTGCATTCTGTGTAAATTAACTTCCACAGAGAATCGAACCGTGCCCATCGTAAATCGCTTTGCCGACCTGCTAGCCGAGATAACCGAATGGCGCCGCGATATCCACGCTCACCCGGAGCTGCAGTACGATGTGCAGCGCACGGCGGGAATAGTTGCCGCAAAACTGCGTGAATTCGGAGTCGATGAAGTGGTCGAAGGCATTGGCAGAACCGGCGTGGTGGGTCTGATCAAAAGCACCACAGGCAGCACCGATCAGGTAATAGGACTGCGCGCTGATATGGATGCCCTGCCAATCCGGGAAGTCACCGGATTGCCCCACGCCTCAGAATTTGAAGGGAAAATGCACGCTTGCGGCCATGACGGGCACACCGCCATGCTGCTCGGCGCTGCAAAATACCTGTGTGAAACACGCAATTTTTCCGGTACCGTCGCGGTGATTTTTCAACCCGCTGAAGAGGGAGGCGGTGGTGGCCGTGAAATGGTCAACGACGGCATGATGGATCGCTTCGGCATTCAGCAGGTTTATGGCATGCATAATATGCCCGGCATCCCCATCGGGGAGTTCGCCATCCGCTCCGGCCCGATGATGGCGGCTGCTGACTTGTTCACTGTGGAAATCACGGGGCTGGGAGGCCATGCAGCAATGCCTCATAACTGCGTTGACCCAACCATCGCCGCAGCACAGATCACTTTAGCGCTGCAGACTATCGTCTCGCGCAACGTCAACCCGCTGGAAAATGCGGTGATCTCGGTAACGTCTTTTCACACAGATACAGAAGCTTGTAATGTGATACCGCAAACTGTGCACCTGAAAGGAACCGTAAGAACTTTGTCATCCGGGGTCAGAGATCAGCTCGAAACGCGCATGGCGGATCTCATTCAGCATACCGCGCAGGCAATGGGCGCAACAGCCGCGTTCAAATATCAGCGTAATTATCCGGTTACCGCCAATGCCGTTGAGCAAACCAGCCATGCCGTGAAGGTGGCGGCATCAGTAGCCGGGGAAGCGGCGGTTAATGCAGAGGCCCCGGCAGTCATGGGAGCGGAGGATTTTTCTTTCATGCTAAACGAGCGGCCCGGCGCATTTATCTTCATGGGCAACGGCAATACGGCCACGCTCCATCACCCCGAATACGACTTCAACGACGACGCAATTCCTTACGGCTGCTCCTACTGGGTTCAGCTGGTTGAGCAGTCGATGCCAGCGTGAAGGGGCTAGTGCGGACCAGGCAGTATTAAACTTAATTCCGGCAGACTCCTGCTAGCAGACTCCTGCTAAAAGTGCAGACTTGCCCGTGAATTCCACAGTGCTAGCCCTGGCGCACCAGATCCTCAAGTTTAAACACATGTTCGTCGTGCAGACCCAGCGCACGAAGCGCTTCCGCAAGCCTGAGTAAATACTCGCGGTTGGATCCACTTGGGCCGTGTGAACGCCCTATCTGTTCGGCAATCTCTGCAAGCGGCGCTTCGCCCAGGAACGCATGGTTGCTTTGGCTGGCGACATACACCAGACAACGAACCGACGATGCGGTAGTCTGGCCTTCACACGGTTCAGCCGGTAGCAGATGGCAGTCCACCTGATGACGCTCGTAACCGTTTTTTTCGCGGTAATCGAGCTGACGCAGCACCTCCACGGCCACATCGGCGGTTATCCGGAACACCATCCCGGTGCAGCGACCGGTTGAATCCGGTACCAGAGTAACGACCCGTCCAGGCGCATCAGGTACGCCACGGTGATCGTGCGATCCCTGCCAGAAACGCCGTGACCAGCCATCAATGTAGCTTACCCGTTTTTCCACATACTCAAAGTCCGGCCGCCAGATCAACGATCCGTAGCCGAACAACCAGAGATCAGTCATAGTTTTAGCCCGCCTTATGCATGGGGAGGCGAGAATATCGCGCCGACCTTATTTATTCAAACCAGGGGATTTCACAGTGGATTTTCATCTCGTGCCGAATACTTACTGATAGTTGCAAGAGAGAAAATTCTCTGTGGAATCAAAGATCAAGCGAGGCCCCGTGAATAAGGCGGGTTAGTTTGAAGTTGCAACAAACGGCAGTTTACACGTCCGGCAGCATACGTCCCGCACTGATACAACTGACCATTACCGCGCACCGATATCACCGGATCACGAATTCGTATAAACTCCGCAATGCACCAGAAATTTAACACTTAAAACAGCAGAGGCTTTCCAATGGCTTTCGAATTACCCGATCTCCCCTATGCACACGATGCACTCGCCGATGCCGGCATGTCTAAAGAGACACTTGAGTTCCACCACGACCTCCACCACAAAGCGTACGTTGATAACGGCAATAAACTAATTGCCGGTACCGAGTGGGAAAATAAATCACTTGAAGAGATTGTAAAGGGCACCTACGCTGCCGGTAGTGTTGCCCAGAACGGTATCTTCAACAATGCATCACAGCATTGGAATCACATGCAGTTCTGGGAAATGATGGGGCCTGGAGGCAACAGCATGCCCTCAGAGCTTGAATCCCGCATTAACGACGCATTCAGTTCAGTTGATAAATTCAAAGAAGAATTCGCCGCCGCGGGCGCCGGGCAATTCGGTTCCGGCTGGTGCTGGCTGGTGGTCGACACAGACGGCTCCCTCAAGGTAACCAAAACAGAAAACGGCGTTAACCCGCTGTGTTTTAATCAAACAGCACTGCTAGGTTGCGACGTATGGGAACATTCCTATTACATCGACTTCCGCAACAAACGTCCTGTATACCTGAGTAACTTCCTCGACAAGCTGGTTAACTGGGAAAACGTCGCCTCACGTCTAGCCAGCGCCTGATAATAGTTAAAGCAATTCTAACGTTAGAGCGCTAACGGTGGCCTCCCCTTCCAACGGGAGGCCACCATGCTTGTTCGCGCCGGTTGTTTCTGAACAGTTGGCAGCAAGCCACATATTCGCAGCACAGCACCGCTTTAAGTTCAAGCCAAAGCATCTATTGCCGTTACCCTGCGCGACTTCTTAAACATACGCAGGCATCGCCATGCTTACCGGATCAGTAACCAGTACTCCGGCACTTCAGCTTCAGTCACAAAGCTCCCAGACCAAAACCACGCTGAGCAGCCGATTTGCGTCTGCTAACGCACAGATTACCCAGAGCAATGCAAGCCCGGATTCGACCGCAGACAGAACGATCCAGGCAAGCGGAAATTTATCTGTCGAAGATGCTGCCCGCAACCTGGACTTTCTGAGCACCGAGCTGGATCGCATTACGTTATTGCACAGCATGGCCAGGCAGGAAATGCAGACACAGCAAAACAGGCTTGATGCAGCCGATGCAGGCAGGCAAGCAGCGCTCACGCTACTGGAAACCGCCACCGATGAATTTCAGCAATTAAAACAGAGCCTGCTCGGCACTGAGCAGAGCGAATCGGATTTGACCGGCGAAGAGCTGACCCGCCTGAACAGCTCCGAAGCCAATCTGCGAAACGCGCTAGAAAATTATAGACAGACCATCGATCACTACGACGCTGCAAAATCTTCTTACGATGCAACTGCCCTCAACTCGGCCTCTATAGAAGCAGCACTTACAGACGTATCCGGAAAACTACAAACCGGACTCGATGAACTGACGTTATCTGTGCTGCATACCGTGACACAGCAGATTGTTATGGACACACTGGTTACAGGCTTTAACAAGAATAATCAGATCAGCGAATCCCTGCGTCTGGAAGATTTTTAATCAAGTTACAGCTGCCAGCCCGCGCTATTCATAGGGTGGCGAGGATATCGCGCCGACCGGATCTATTCACACCAGGGGATTTCACCGTAGATTTTCTTCTTGCGTCGAATACGTACTGATACTCGCAAGACAGAAAATTCTCAGTGGAATCAATGATCAACTGAAATTCCGCCAATCCCGGTAGAGTCGACGACTGGCGCGCAGACAGGTAGTCGTACAGACAAGATCCCCTCCCGTTTCCAGTCGCCGCTCGGCAAACCGGACATGCAGTTTTCCTGCATCCGGCTTTCTCTAAGATTATCATGCCTTCGCCCACGGAAAGTTTTGCGGTTTCCTTTTCAGCTGGATGAGCCCTAGTGATTCATATAGGTACTCATCAGGGTAGCGTTTTGACCCCGAACCACTGACTTTGTGTTTTCGCCTTAACCATTGACGCAGCCGATGCGTTGTGTGAGCGTCTGCAACTCGATAAGACTTATACACCGGACCGAGACAGAAGTACTGACTCCACCCTGACAACAGTCTGTTCAGTTGCCCCACCACTACTTCGGCTTCGAGTAGGGATCTACGCGGCGCTGTCAACTCACTTACCTTGGTTGTCAGTTTGCGTATACTCTTCTTTGACGGGCGGGTACCAAAATACGCTTTGCCTGTCTTGGTTGAGTAACAACGTCCTATTGTGTATCCCAGAAAGTCCACTGTCTCTTCGGGCAGAATTCGCAATCCCGTTTTCTGCTCGTTGACCGTCAGCTTTAATCGCTCCATCATCTGCCTCATCAACGACATCGCTTGTGCTCCGGTTCCCCGACAGCAGATCACGA
>MDLA01000159.1 GCA_001730015.1 Chromatiales bacterium (ex Bugula neritina AB1)
TAATCGAGTGCGTTCGCCTGAGGATAAAAGACATTGATTTCGATCATCGGACCATGCAAGTAATCGACGGCAAGGGAGGAAAGCATAGGCAAGTTCCTTTACCAGGCCGTTGCCTGGCAAACCTTCAAAAGCAAGTTAATCATGTGGAGGAAATTCACCAACAAGATCTGGACGCTGGATTTGGCTCCGTATTCATGCCAAAAGCACTGCCTGCAAACGCAGCTGTCTACTTGCAATCACGCATCTACAACAACTACGTCGGTATAAAGTCGGCCATAACTTAAACTTATCAAACCTCAGCCAGATCCCCCTTATCCTCCAGCCACGATTTGCGATCAGACGATCGCTTCTTGGCCAGCAACATATCCATAATCCGGTTGGTGGCATCGTAGTCGTCTACAGTTAAGCAGATCAGCCGCCGGGTATCAGGGGCCATACTCGTTTCACGCAGTTGCAACGGGTTCATTTCACCGAGGCCTTTAAAACGAGTAACGGTCACTTTGCCTTTTAGCTTTTTGTCTTTCTCAATGCGTGCCAGCTCGCGTTCTTTCTCGCCTTCGTCCAGTGCATAGACTTTTTCTTTGCCAATATCTATCCGGAACAACGGTGGCATAGCGACATATACGTGCCTGGCCAGGACTAGCGCACGAAAATGCCGTACAAACAGCGCGCACAGCAACGTGGCTATGTGTGCGCCGTCGGAATCGGCATCGGCCAGTATGCATATTTTGCCGTAGCGCAATCCGCTTAGATCGGATGAGCCGGGATCGATTCCTATCGCTATCGATATATCGTGGACTTCCTGCGAGCCCAGCAATTGGTCGGGGCCGACTTCCCAGGTATTTAGTATTTTACCGCGCAGCGGCATGATGGCCTGAAATTCCCGTGACCGCGCCTGCTTGGCTGAGCCGCCGGCTGAGTCTCCTTCCACCAGAAACAGTTCGGTGTGATTTAAATCAGTTGATACGCAATCGGCCAGTTTCCCTGGCAGTGCCGGTCCACTGGATATTTTTTTGCGTACCACTTTCTTGCCGGCACGCATCCGGTTTGTTGCGGCCGATATGGCGAGCTGGGCGATTTGATCGCCGGTTTCCGGGTGCTGGTTCAGCCAGTGAGCGAAGTTGTCTTTAACTGTACTGGCTATAAAAGCCACGCACTGGCGACTGGATAGCCGCTCCTTAGTCTGGCCGGCAAACTGCGGATCCGCCATTTTCAGCGACAGCACAAAACTGATTCGCTCCCAGGTATCTTCCGGTGCGAGCTTAACGCCACGCGGCAGTAGATTGCGGAATTCGCAAAAGTCGCGAATGGCATCGCTTACGCCGGTACGCAAACCGTTTACATGGGTGCCGCCCTGTGCGGTTGGAACCAGATTCACATAACTTTCCTGCACTACTTCGCCGCCATCGGGCAACCACAACAGGGCCCAGTCAACGGCCTCGTTTTTATTTGTCCGGGAGCCGGTAAAGGGTGCAGTTGGTAAGGTGGTGTACTCTTTCACGGCTTCGGAGAGGTAGTCCTGCAATCCGTCCTGATAGCACCACTCAAGTTTCTCGTTGGTTTCTTCTATGTGCAGGCGAACTCGCAAGCCGCTGCATAAAACCGCTTTGGCTCGCAACACATGCTTGAGTTTCGGGATCGAGTATTTCTCAGTGTCGAAGTATTTTTTATCTGCCCAGAACCGCAGTGTGGTACCGGTATTGCGCTGCCCTACTTTACCGATGACCGACAGCGGCTCTGCCTTGTTACCACCCTTGAAGGTGGCCAGATATTCTTTGCCATTACGTCGAATTTTCACTTCAAGCTTTTTCGACAGAGCATTCACTACGGATACACCAACGCCGTGCAGACCACCGGAAAACTGGTAGCCGCCTGAATCGGAGAATTTGCCGCCTGCATGCAGGGTGCAGAGAATTACTTCAACTCCGGGGAGCTTTAATTTAGGGTGCTTGTCGACAGGCATGCCGCGCCCGTCATCGGTGACTTGCAGGGAGCCGTCTTTATACAGCACGACGGACAATTCACTGGCATAGCCTGCAATTGCTTCATCGACACTGTTGTCGATGACTTCCTGGGCCAGATGATTCGGCCGTGTGGTATCGGTGTACATTCCGGGACGCTTGCGCACCGGATCGAGGCCGCTGAGGACCTCGATCGATGCCGCATCATATTTTGCTGCCATAAACTTTTCTAAGCTGAGTTACACAATCAGGATTTAAGGTTGGCGATTGCCAAACGGGGCATGGTAACCGAACTGTGGCCGTACGTCAGGCTGCAAACTGGTAATTTAACGCTCAACTCACTTGATAAAGCCGGCGTATTCCCTCACATTCCCTCTTTTGACTTTAATCCCCACGGAAACCCATGGCTGACTCACCCTACATCGTTGATGTAACGAAGGAAAATTTTGAAAGCGTCATTCTGCATGGCTCGATGCAGACCCCGATTCTTATCGACTTCTGGGCCGACTGGTGCGGACCATGCAAATCGCTGATGCCGGTGCTGGCCAAACTTGCCGATGAATATCAGGGCGCTTTTATTCTGGCGAAAATAGATACAGAAGCAGAGCAGGAAATCGCTGCTCAGCTGGGTATTCGCAGCCTTCCGACGGTTAAGCTGATTGTTAACGGTGCAGCGGTTGATGAATTCAGTGGCGCGCTGCCGGAAAACGAGGTTCGTGCCTTTTTGGAAAAGCACATCGGGCCTGCCATGCCGGTGGAACCTGCCGACGATGATCCGCTGGTTGCAGCGGCGAACCTGCACGCGCAGGGCAACACCGGGGCAGCAGTTGCCATGCTGCGTGAAGCTCAGGCTGCAACCCCTGAAAATGGCGATATCGCTATTGCGCTCGGGCAGATGTGCGTTGCAACCGGTGAATTTGATGACGCCCGACAGTGCCTGTCTATTCTCAGTGACGATGACGCCAAGAAACCTGAGGCTGAGAAACTTAAAGGGTTGCTGACACTGTCTGATGCTGATGATTCAAGCCGCGATGAAGCTGCCGTGGCCAGTGCATTTGAGAAAGATCCGACCGACCATGATGCAGCTTACCAGCTGGGTATCAAGCAGGCACTGCGCAGTGATTTTGATGCAGCGGTCAACACGCTGCTCGGGCTGATGATCCGTGATCGGGAGTACGGAGACGACGGCGCTCGCAAAGCGGTGTTATCGATATTCGAGGTGATGGGTAGTGACCCTCAAGTGGGCGTGCTGCGGCGAAAGATGTTTAATTTACTGCATTAGGGTTAGGGTTTAGCATCTCTGGTGGCTATCACTATTCAGAGAGCGAGCGTATTGCTCGCTCTCTGAAGTTCATTAACTGCCATATTTCGCCACCACCTGCTCAACCGATTCCCGGAAGGCGTCTTCATATCGCAATGAGAATTCTTCCCAGGTGCACAACGTGGTCGGGTCTTTGATTATGTCGGTGAACAGAACGCCATTGAGGTGATCATCTTCATGCTGAAAGGTACCAGCTGATATACCCTTGACTTCAAAGTCGACAGCTTCGGCATCGCGGTTGTAACCCTGCACACGAATGTGCGGGCAGCGATGCACGACTCCGCGTAAATTCGGAATCGACAGGCAGCCTTCAAAATTCTCGAAGCGTTCTTCGCTTAAAAAAGTGATTTTCGGATTGATCATCACGCACAGCGGATACGCAGGTTTATAGGGATAGCGCGGGTTATTTCCGACCTCCACCACAAAGATGCGGCGGGTGTTATCGACCTGATTCGCTGCTATTCCGGCGCCTTTGGCCTCGCGCTTGGTGGCGATTAACTGATCGATGAAATTTTGCACTGCACTACTTTTTATTTCATCAACCGGAACTTCGTCTCCGACAACCCGTAATGTGGGGTGCCCGATATCGATAATCTTCAACGTGGTCATGGTCGCCTGCCTGCTGTGTGTCAAAATATATTCTACAATGAGATAATACGGTGTCTAAACTAATAAAAGAACGCTAACGTGACTCTGGAAATTTTTCGCGAAGATGCTTACGCCCGACAATGCGAGTCGACCGTAACTGCGGTTGATAGCCGCGGTATACAGTTGAACCAGACGGTTTTCTACCCGAATGGCGGCGGGCAGCCAGGCGATACCGGCTCGTTTGTTTTGCCCGATGGCTCTGAGATTGCTTTCGTTGATACGATAAAAGATCGGGATAGCGGTGAGCATATTCATTGCGTTGCCAACGAAACCGATCTAAGCCGTTTGCAAGTGGGCACAACCGGGACGGCGAAAATCGACTGGGACCGACGCTACCGGCTGATGCGCATGCACAGCTGCCTGCACATGTTGTGCGCGGTGATACCAGCATCGGTAACGGGCGGCAGTATTCAGGAACAACGTGGGCGGCTGGATTTTAATCTGCCTGATACGGTCGATAAAGAAAAGGTTACCGCTGATCTCAACCAACTGATTGCTTCGAATACGGCAATGTCTATGCAATGGATTACCGATGAAGAACTCGATGCCAACCCCGGATTGGTTCGCACCTTGTCAGCACCACCACCCAGAGGCAGTGGTCGGGTGAGACTGGTTAATTTTGAAGGTATCGATCTGCAACCCTGTGGTGGCACCCATGTCGCCGCGACCGCTGAAATCGGTAAGGTACGAGTACAGAAAATAGAAAAGAAGGGGAAAATGAATCGACGGGTTATTGTCGTGTTTGACGACGAGGCGCCTGTCTGAGCATGAAGGCGCTATGCGGTTATCTGGTTGCCCGGTTGTACATTCTTTTACATAGAAACTAATGACAATAAAACTCTACGACACTTACGCACGCGAGACACGCGAATTTATACCGATCAGCAGCGAAGAGCCGGTGGGTTTGTATTGCTGCGGGCCGACGGTCTACAACTATGCCCATATCGGTAATTTGCGCACCTATATTTTTGAAGATGTGCTGCGGCGGGTTCTGGAATATAACCATTACGATGTCAGGCATGTGGTTAACATAACTGACGTCGGGCATCTGGTATCCGATGCCGATGACGGTGAAGACAAAATGGCTGCGGGTGCAGCCCGCACCGGCAAAACCGCGTGGGAAATTGCCGAAATCTATACCGATGCCTTTTTACAGGATCTGGCGCATCTCAATATAAAAACACCCGATATCCTCTGCAAGGCAACCGATCATATCGCCGAGCAGATTACTGCGATCCAGCAGATTGAAGCGAAAGGCTTGTGCTATATCACCAGCGATGGCGTCTATTTCGATACCAGCAAAGACCCGGACTATGGCTATCTGGCGCGTTTGGATACAGCCGGCTTGCAGGAAGGTGCCCGCGTTGATAAAGGCGAAAAACGCAACCATACGGATTTCGCCTTATGGAAGTTCAGCCCGGCAAACGAGCAACGGCAAATGGAATGGGAAAGCCCCTGGGGCAAGGGATTCCCCGGCTGGCATATAGAATGTTCGGCAATGGCGTCTAAGTACCTCGGCCCGCTATTCGATATTCACTGTGGTGGTAAAGACCATATACCCATTCACCACAGCAATGAAATTGCCCAGGCGCAAGCCTGCTACGGTACCCGGTTGTCTAACTACTGGATGCACGGTTATTTTCTACAATCCGATAAAAGCAAGATGTCGAAGTCGTCCGGTGAATTTCTGCGCATGGAGACGCTGATCGATAAGGGCTACGATCCACTCACTTATCGCTTTTTTTGTCTGCTGGCGCACTATCGCAGTGACATTGCTTTCAGTTGGGAAAATCTTGATAGTGCCGCTATCGCGCTAGGCAGATTACGCGATGCATTCTATAGCTGGGAAAGCGGTGGTACGGTAGCAGACGACTACGCTCAGCGATTCGGCGACTGCATAAACGATGATCTGAACACCTCGCAGGCTATTGCGCTGGTGTGGGAGCTGGTAAAAAATAATTCGGTCAGTGGTGCCGACAAAAAAGCCACCCTGGTTAAATTCGATGAGGTTCTGGGCCTGCAATTAAGCGTATGGGAACCGGCGGCTGAAGAAGCTATACCCGATGAAATTATTAGCCTGGCACAAACCCGGCAGAACGCGCGTAAAAGCAAAGACTGGGACGCTGCAGACGCTGCCCGCAATGCAATTGCGGCGGCGGGTTATGAGGTGGTCGATACGGCAGACGGGTTTGAAGTAAAAAAATCCTGACCTGCCTTAAGCCAGCCGGCGCAACAATACTTGGGGATTGCAAGCAGCTGTCACCGGCCTATGATATTTTCTAAACCACAGCAGCGGTTATTTCTTTTTGCAGCAGTGAAACATCTACCGGCTTGCTCAACACCCGCGAGCTATCGACTCCACCACGCTCTATTGAGTTTTCATCGGCGAGCAATATCAGCGGTATGTGCGGTCGGCTGATTTTCAGCGCATTAGCGATTTCATAGCCATCTTCGCCTGGCAGCTGCAGATCACAAATAATCAGATCTGGCAGTTTCTGGTCCAATAAATCACTAACGCTGTGCCAGTCATTGGCAGCTACTACTGCCATATTCCATGATTCCAGCAAACTGGTTGTTGCATCGCACAGTATTTCGTCGCCTTCGATAAGCAGCACCGATTTTCCGCTTAGCCCTCTGGACTCAACGCCAGAACCGACGCTGCCTGTGGTGGTTTCTGCGGCATCCCGCGGCTGCACAGCGGCAAATTCAACACGAAAGCAACTACCACTATTGAGCGTTGATTCTATTGTCATTACTGCATCGAGCAAAGGCACAATCCGCTGTGCTGCAGACAAGCCGAGACCAAGCCCTTTTTGTCGGTCCCGCTGCGGGTTATTTTTCTGATAAAACTCGGTGAAAATCAACTGCTGGTCTTTTTCATCTATACCAATGCCGGTATCTTCTATTTCAACAATCGCAAGGCCCTCACTGGTGTGCAATTTTATTGTGACTGTGCCTTCATTGGTGTACTTGACGGCGTTATCTACGAGGTTACGAAATAATCGGGTCAACAGCACCTGATCGGATTCTATATCGGGTGCAGAATCAAGCAAGGTTACAAGTGCTAACCCTTTTTCGGCAGCCATCGGTCGGTACAGGTCCGCTACCTCAGCCAATACCGGCGCCAGATCAACTCGCTTGTTATTAACGGAAAAATGATCAGAATCGAGTTCGGATATATCCAGCAGCATATCGAGCTCCTGGGTTAGTACTGACACGTTATTTCCGATCGAATCTATAATCCACTGGTTCTCTGCACCCAGATCACGATTTGCCAGGTTATGGGTCATTAGAGAAATCGATTGCAGCGGCTGGTTTAGATCGTGACTGGCCACCCGGAAGAAGTGCGATCTGGCCTCATTCGCGGTGCGGGCGGAATCAAGCGCTTTCTGGAGCTCGGCATTCATTACCTGCATGGTTGCTATGGCGCGATAGGTGTCGCGGGAAAAACTAAACAAATAGCTAACCAGCAATACCAGTAATGCTGCCATTGAATAGTGGACCCAGTATCCGCCACCGTCAGGGCCGGTAATAATCCAGCCGAGCATAATGGCGCCTATATTGGGTACGGCAATGCTGAAGTGAAGCGGCGGATAACCGTTCAGGGTAGCAATGCCTCCCACCACCAGGCCAATCATAACGATGGTGAGAACAAACAGGTAGGATTCATCGGCAAACGGAATAAAGCACGCCGATAGCGCGAACAAACACGATCCATAGAAAAAAAGATGGACGCAGGTGCTCAATCGCTGGCTGATGTTGTCGTCATCCACTGAGCTGAGTTTGCGGATCCACAAAAATCTGACGATCTGAAACACGGAGATGGCGGCAAACCACATCAGCGGCCAGATGGCCGGTACCGACTGAGCCGCCATACCGGCAACCAGCGCTGCGGCCGCCATGACTGAAATGGGCACACGCATAACATGCATGTGGATATTTTCCAGAATCGCTTTGTCTATATTTAAAGCAATTGCTGAATCTATCGACTCTGGCTCCCACCAGCGACGCAGCATTGACGCCAGATCAGAACGGTTCACTGATCCGGCCTGGTAGTCCTGTAGCGGCTTGCCGTGCACATGATGCTATATATTCCCGATAAAAATTCCCGCCGCAAACACCAGTGCACCGCCGAGCATTACCTGAATGGCGGCACGTGCCCACGGTGTTTCCATATAGCGATTCTGTATCCAGGTGATCGCCCACAGCTCGACAAATACGATCGCTATAGCAAGTCCGGTAGCAATTTTGAAATTTGGAATAAGGTAGGGCAATGTATGACCCAGACCACCGATGGTTGTCATGATGCCGGAAGACAATCCACGTTTGACCGGAGATCCGCGGCCAGACAACACGCCATCGTCGTGCACGGCTTCGGTGAACCCCATAGAGATTCCCGCCCCTACAGAGGCAGACAAACCAACCAGAAAGGTTGTCCAGGTATTGCCGGTGGCAAACGCCGCCGCGAAGATGGGCGCAAGCGTGGATATAGAACCATCCATTAGTCCGGCCAGCCCGGGTTGCACGTAGGTCAGCAGGAAACGGCGTTTTTCGTCGTTTTCTTCTACTTTCCGCACCCCTTCGGGCAGCAATTCTTCGGTCAGTCGGGCAGCTTCTTCCTGGTGGTTGGCTTCCGCCGCCGCCAGATCACCCAGCAGTTGCCGGGTGTCTGCATCTTGCGTCTGTGCGGCTGCTACGCGATAGAAGCGGGCAGCTTGTTGCTCCATTTCTTCGGCCTGCGCCCGGGTTTTTTCCAGATTCAGCGGGCGCACCAGCCAGTCCGGTCGACGCTCGTAATAGCCGCGCACGTGTTCGCGACGTATCAATGGGATGGTGTCACCAAAACGTTGCTTGTACAGATCGATCAGGCTTTTGCGATGGCGATTCTCCTCTTCTGCCATATGCTCGAAAATCTCCGCTGACGCCGGATAATCGGCGCGCAATCCGTCGGCATAGGATCTATATATCTGCGCATCATCTTCTTCTGATGAAATGGCCAGTGCCAGTATTTCCTGTTCCGACAATGACGAAAAGCTTCGTCGCCCACTGGAGAACCATCGTGTTATCACATCTGTATCCCGTATTTTCGCCGAGTTTTCATCGGGTATTGTACTGTGTCTATGCAGCGGATTCGGTGGTAGCTGAGCGTTGCAAATGCTGCCACACTCGGTGGGCGGTATAGGGCATATCCATTGGTGGCGCTCCAGCAGCCTTCAATGCATCCATTACTGCATTTGACAAGGCAGGCAACGAACCCGAGCATCCGGACTCACCGACGCCCTTGGAACCCAGCTCGTTTAATGCTGTTGGTACGGCGTAGGTATCGCTTGCGATTTTTTCGACCGAACCGGCCCGAGGCATGGCGTAGTCCATAAAACTTCCAGATAACAACTGACCACCGGCGTCGTATATTACGGCTTCCCCGAACGCCTGCCCGACTCCCTGCACCACCCCGCCGTGTACCTGCCCGCGCACCAGCTCAGCTGAAATCACGTTGCCCAGATCATCGACTGCGCTGTAATTGCATACAAAAAATTCACCGGTCTCCGGGTTGAGTTCAACTTCAGCGATGTGACAACCGTTAGGGTAGTTGGCACCGGTAACCGTCTCGGCAGCGCTATTGAGAGGATGTGCTGATTCATCTGTACCGGCGAATTTTTTTACTATATCCAGCAGATCCACACCTTGCGCTCCGTTTCGCCCCAGAAAGCGACCACTGGCAAATGCGATATCGGCGATATCGACATTCAGATGCTGCGCTGCCAGCGGTGTTGCCTTGTCGATTACTACATCGACCAGATTTTTAAACGCAGAACCGGTGCCGTATAGAGAGCGTGAGCCGCCAGTGCCATTACCCACCAGGCTCTGTTCCGGCGCACCGGCCCGATAGCTGATCAACGACGATGAAATTCCCAGACCTTCGCCGACAATCTGTGCGTAGGCTGTTTCGTGCCCCTGACCGGATGGGCCGGAGACTGCATGCAACAGCAAGGTGCCATCTGCACGGAACTGGCAGGACACTTCGTCTCTGGGTGCGCCACCAGCACCGGATTTTTCCACGTAATAGCCAATACCTATACCGCGTATTCTGCCTCGCTGCTGTGCTTCGCTTCGGCGGGCGGGGAACTCTGCGTACCCGGCTGATTCGAGGGCTTTGTCGAATACCGCTTCAAAATCACCACAGTCGTATTCGGTGCCGTTGGCGGTGGTATAGGGGAATTGATCGGGCTGTATGAAGTTGTCGCGCCTGAACTGCACCGGGTCCAGACCATGCTCACTGGCGGTGTGATCGATCAGTCGCTCTATAGCAAATGCGATATCCGGTCGTCCTGCGCCTCGATAGGCTGACACCGGCGAAGTGTTGGTCACCGCCAAGGTGGAACGCATATATAACGCCGGTACAGCGTAAGCGCCACCCATGGTTACGCTTAAATTATTGGTTCCTATAAAACCACCGAAGTAGCAGTTATAGGCACCGAGATCGGCCTGATCGTCGAACCGAATGGCGGTAATTCTGTTCTCTGCATCGAGTGCCAGCGAGCCGTGCAGTTTAAGTGCACGCCCGTGCCATTCGGCGGTAAACAATTCTGATCTGGAAGAAACCCATTTGATCGGCCGACCGAATTTTCGTGATGCCAGTACCAATAGCGCATGCTCGGCACCAGGACCTCCACGCAGGCCGAATGAACCGCCCACGTCTTCGGCGACAATTTCAAGCTCGCTGGCTTCAAGCCCGGTAATAGCCGCCAGTGACGCCCGCATACCGAGCATCCCCTGAGTCGGGGTATAAACCACGGTGACCGCACGCCGGGTATCGTGATTTACCAGCACGGCTTTGGGCTCCATTGGTGCTCCATACAAACGCTGGCTGCGGATACTCAGTGACGAGGTTCTAGCCGCACTGGCAAATGCCTGTTCTACCGCTTCACGATTGCCGTTTTCAAAAACCAGAGAAACATTACCGGGGATCGAGGGATGCAACTGGACTGCACCGTCGGCTATCGCCTGATCTACCGAGGTAACCGCTGGCAAGGGTTCGTAGTCGACATCGACAAGTTCGGCCGCATCATGTGCCGCTGAAGCCGTTTCAGCAATGACCATCGCTACAGCCTGGCCGACAAATCGAACACGATCAATGGCGAGAATCGGCAGCGCGCCCTTTTTAATTACCGTTGCGTCAACACCTGTTATTTCCGGGCCCGACGGCAGCAGTGAATACCGGGCAGCGGTAACATCTGCCGCGGTCAGCACAGCGGCCACTCCCGGTGCTTTCAGCGCCGCTTCGCTATTAATGCCCAGCACTCGCGCATGCGCGTGAATCGAGCGTACCACCACGGCGTGCATTTGCCCGGGCAGGTTCCAGTCTGCAGTGAATTTGCCGGTACCGGTTATAAGCCGGTGATCTTCGTGTCGCATTAATTCCATGGTTATGTTCGCTCCGGTTTGCTATCAGCCGGGCTGTCGACCTGCGACCCTCCCCTCATTACGGTTGCTGCGGCCCGCACCGAGGCTTCGATATTTACATAGCCGGTGCAGCGGCACAGATTGCCGGATATTCCTTCGCGTATCTGCTCATCGGATGGATCGGGGTGACGCGCCAGCAGTTCGACCGTCGCCATGATCATTCCGGGTGTACAGAAACCGCACTGCAGCCCGTGGCATGCTGAAAAGGCGAGCTGCACCGGATGCAGTTGTTCGTTATCTGCCAGGCCTTCTATTGTTGTTATTTCGGAATCCTGTGCCTGCACCGCAAGCATGCTGCAGGACTTTACGGCATCTCCGTTAAGACGCACGGTACAGCAACCGCACTGGCTGGTATCGCAGCCGATATGGGTGCCCGTCAGCCCCAGGTTATCTCTCAGAACATCTGCCAGCAGTGCTCGTTCTTCAACATCGACTGAGGCTTTTTCACCATTCACTGTAAACGACACTCTACTCATGACAAACGTGTTCCTTCCACTCAGGGGCGTGATAGTGTAGTGCGATGGCCACCGCTGCGCTACTGCACCACATATACATACGCAGCCAACTAAGGTCAAACCATTACCCGCCTGAGCATTTCGTCAACGTTGCAAGCCCTGCATATGACAGAAATCCCGCGGCATAAGCGGCTACGTGTCGCTTATATCGAAGGCCTGAAATTAACACGGCAGAGACTTTTATATCAGCCAGATTCGCAAGCCACATCCTCCATATCATTCGCCATTTGTTATAGACCTCGCGTATGGATTAGAATTCATCCTAAGAAAACTAAAAAACACAATGACGTGACGCATCAGGGCCACCTTCATTGTCACCACACCAGAGGATCATTCATGGGCAAATCAATAGCCACGACCGGCGCTTCGATACTATTACTTGCGTCGGTAAGCGTGGCCAGTGCGGCTACCATCGAGCAAGTGGACGGAACTCCAGTCACTGGCACTTCCGCTTTGGTTACAAGCAGCGGCCGCGCTGGTGGTGGACACGAAAGTGTTGAAGCCCTGAAGGCTGAGGTTGCAGACCTGCAGACAAAGCTCGACAACGCTAATACCGGCAAAGACTACCTGCTGCGACAACTTAAAGAGGCTATTGCTAAGCGCAATGCAATATCAGAGGAAGCGACTGCAGCCGTCGCTGCCAGCAGAACCGCTGCTGCAGAGGATAAAAGCAAGCTGCATGAACAGGTCAGGAAAATTGCCAGCCAGCGCGATGACCTGAAAGCACAGCTGGCCGAAGCAAATGCCGCCACTGAAGCGGCTGAAAATGCAAAAACCGCCGAGTTAGAGGGACAACTTGATCGCATAACCCGGAACCGTAATTTTCTGGCACAGCGACTAGAAAATGCCATTCAGTTCGGAACCAATGAAAGCGCCAGGCTGGAACAACAGTTAAACGATGCAAAGGCAGAGCAGGACGCCACGGCTGAAAAACTACGCCGATTGACGGAGAGCAAAAGCTTTCTTGCGAATCGGCTGGAAAATGCCATTCAGTTCGGCACGGATGAAAGCGCCAGACTGGAAGAGGAACTCAGTGGTGTAAAAGCAGAGCGTGACTCCCTTGCAAAGCAGCTCGAATTGGTGAGCGAAAGCCGGAGCTTTCTCGCTCAGCGTCTGGAAAATGCGATTCAATTCAGTACTAACGAAGAAGCCAGAGTGAAGGAGCTACTCAGCGGCGTCGAATCTGAACGTGACGCTTACAAGGACCAACTCGAACGCACGACGATCGGCCGCAATTACCTGGTTGAGCGACTTGAAAATTCCATGGCTACAAGTTCCGCCAGAATTGCCAGCCTGGAAGATCAGCTTTTCAAGGCAAAAACGGGGCGGGACTATCTAGTGGAACGACTGGATTCCAGCCTCAGCAAAAACCGCGAGCTTAAACAGGAAATTGATAACATCGCAGAAGTTTCTTTTGCACAAATTAACAGTGCGATTGCCGAACGCAATACGGCACGCGAAGCTGTGGCAGCGGCTGAGCAGGAAATCACCGATCTGGCGGCTGTTTCATTCGAACAGATCAACAGTGCTATCGGCGAGCGCGATGCAGCTATAAAAGCGAAAGAAGACGCCGCCACTGATACCAGCTGGGCCGACGGCTTAAGCGCAGAGCTCACCAATACATTCACTGAACTGGAAGATACCGAAGTGACTGCCAGAGCCGACGACACAGTCCGTATAAAGGTGGGCAATAATGGCCTGTTCAGTCTTGGCGGGATCAACCTCAGCGGTGGCGGCCAACGGGTTCTCGCCTCTATAGGCTCTGCTCTGGCAGAAAAAAGTGACTCACAAATTACCCTGGTTGGCCACAGCGACAACGTACCGGTTGGAAGTGGCAGCCGCTTTGCGAGTAATGTCGAGTTATCATTAGCCCGTGCATCTACGGCACTAAAATATTTGCTATCGCAGGGGTTGGCACCCGAACGGTTATCAGCCGCTGGCGTCGGAGATGCCTTCCCGATTGCGAGCAACGATACCGAAGATGGTCAGCTGGCTAACCGTCGTGTCGAGATAGTGCTCTCGCAGAAGAAGTAATTTCCGGGTCCGGCTACTTATACGCCACAACACGGCGCCTGCTCTATTGGCGCCGGCTGGCTATAGTGTTCTAACCGTCAACGGTGAAACCAAAACCATCGTAGTGGTTCTTCAGACAGGTAACTGAACCGTACAGTGCCGGATCACCTCCCTTCACAAGATAGACCGGCATTTCTGCAACAAATTCTGAAAAACGACCTTTGTATTGCAGTGCTTCTACAAATCCGGATTGCAGGAAATAGTCCCCTAGTTGCGGCACGATGCCGCCCGCCAGGTAGATACCTCCGGTTGAACCCAGAGTTACTGCCAGGTTGCCGGCAATCACACCGAGCCACCTGCAGAAGATCTGCATTGTCTCGACACAGCTGGCGCATTCGCCTGTCATTGCCCTGCTGGTGATTTCCGATGCGTTGGTGTACTCAATCGGCAGGCCATCTATGCTGCGCAAGGCGGCATAGAGATTAACTGTACCAGGACCTGACAGATAGCGCTCGGCGGATACATGGCCGAACACACTGGCCATATGCCGGTAGACCTGCAGTTCCCGTTCATTCTGGCCAGCCATAGAAACATGACCACCCTGGCTTTGCAGCGGCAACCAGAATTCCCCGGTGTAAATCAAGCCGGATACACCCAGCCCGGTACCGGGTCCGAGCACGGCCTTTGGCCCTAGCGGGTCGATCACACCGGCAGAAATCTCCTGCAGCTCACTGGCAGACAGGCTTAAAATTCCGACAGCGGCAGCGGTGAAGTCATTGACCACTCTGGCGCGCTGTAATTTAAAACGCTTGACCAGACCTGACACTGATACCGTTAATTTGCTATTGGTCAGCGCCATCTCATCGCAATACTCGTGAGTACTGGCAAACGAGAACGTTGCCTGATCTGGACTACCGACGTTTTGGCTGGTCAGATAATCTGCAACTGCATCGCCAAGATCGTGGTACTCGCCCACCGGCATAACCTGAAAGGTTTCTGTTTGAAACTTTCCATCCCGGAACAACACGAAACGCGCATTAGTACCACCAATATCACCAGCCAATACGGTTGTCATAGATCAAATTACAACAATGGCTGCATATAAAGATTTACCCGCATGGGCTGGGTTATTGTGAAGGAACCATGGCTGTTAGCGCAGCTTTCAAACCGCCTTTTTACTTTGTCATTGCGTACATCACTCTCGGTGTAATTGTTATAGCTCAGCAGGCAGTAGTGATCGGCAAATTCTTCGAAATCGCGGTAGGTGTGATCGACATCGTAATAGACTTCCCGCATTCTGGCGAAACGTGGCATTGCCAATTCCACCAGCGCCCGATAGGCCTGCAGGCGAACTTCTGTTTCATCGTGAAACAGTTCAATTGCGTACTGATGGCTGCCATTGGCCACGGGTTCCTGCACGTAGACAAACCCGCGCTTGGTCAGCACCCTGCGCATTTCCTGAAACACCTGCCGATAGTGAATTGCCGGTACATGATGCAGAGAATTTGAGAAAATCACACCATCAACAGAACCCGGCTCCACCGGAATTGCACCTGCGCCGGCCTGTACAAAGCCAACATTCGGTGTTGCCTCGGCCTTGGCGTTGATATCGGCCTGCACCGGATCAGGTTCGATACCCAATACACTGGCTCCGCGGGCGGCCAGCTCACGCGACAGCTCACCACTGCCGCAACCGGCATCGACAAGAAACCGGTCTTCGAGTCTGATCAGCCGTTCAATTACTTCCAGGTTGGTTTGGTGTCCCCAGTCTTCTGCCATCTTCAGCTTTTCCGTTGATTTGTTGTTTTGAGTGCTGTCGGTCAGAGAGCTACACAACAGGCCTGACAGTTTAATTAAACCTGAGTTTTAGTGCACACAAAATCAACGATAACAATTAAACCATGATTGTGTCTGACACACCGAAGCTCTGTTGCCCGATGATTTGCTCTGATTGTAAACTGCGCGCCTGTCATCATCAAAACCATGCAACAGTTTCGCTGATTATACCAGCCCCGCGCAACCGGGATTAAACTGTGTTGCCCCTTACGTTCTATAGGCGGCTGCGCTGAGCTTATGAGCCCTTCGCTTCAACGCAGCTCAACAGCCGGATCGAATAATCGATAAAACAGTCGGGATGCGCCGGGAAAATCCATTTCTGTTCCGGCCTGTCGGTTGGCAGGTGCTACGCTGCCATCCGGCAGAATATCAGCTACCGTGAACGCAAATATATAGGCCCGCTCCAGTCCCATGCGCAAATCCGTTATATGGATTTCATTGTCGACGCGATCGACGGAATAAAACCCGTGGGTAAAATATTGCAATCGCTGCACTGGCCAGTGATCGTTCAGTGTGGCCAGCAGCTGATTATTGCTCGGGTGCTGAATCGATTTTATCTCATGCCCTGGGGGATCAAACAATGAATAGTATCCCGCCAGATAGCCACTCTCGTTCATGGCAACAAAGCGCCAGCCTAAAGTGGTCAGCGGCATCGGTGTAAGCAGCAGGCGGTCGAAACTGATCGACTGGTTCTGCAATGACTGTCTGACCCGGTGTTCAACCCGATGTTTGGTCACTGCAGCCCAAACCAGATAGGCACTGGCTGCACACAGAAATGCGGTATTCCATTGATGAGCACCGACATTACGACGCAACGCGAGGGTAATACCTGCAAGCAGCAACAGCGTATAGACGGGGTCAATTATAAATACAATTGATCCGGATACCGGGTAATCGGTAAGCGGCCAGAATAACTGAGTGCCATATACCGTGAGCGCATCCAGCAGCGGATGGGTTACCAGTGCCAGCCAGGTCATTAACCACCATTGTCTAAAAGTTGCGCCATGGCCAAAAGGCAATCGATTCAGCAATGCTGCCAGTAATGGTGCGAACAGGGTCAACACGATAAGCGAATGACTGAAACTGCGGTGGTATGTAAAATCTTCTACCGCACCGCCAAAAGGTACCAGCACATCAAGATCCGGCAAACTGCCAACCACCGCGCCGAGTAACAGCGCCCGGTTGCCGATACGTCGCCCCAGCACCAATTCCCCTACCGATGCGCCCAAAGCTATCTGAGTAACAGAATCCACTAACTTCCCGATCGTTTAAAAAGTTGCCCGCATCCCCCTGAGCCTGCATCATCTGTAGGGAATCGCGAGATGGCAGCAGGTGACTGCAAACTAAAAGCCTGTCTGCCAACGTCAGTGAAATCACTGTACCTAAAAATATAGTCAAGCAGAGAAATTACGCATGCATTTGGACGATCAACGCTTACTGGGCAGACAACTGGCGAACGCCAGAGCGGATCATGAATTGATTTCGAGCACCCCATTTGAGTCTATTGCCAGCCTGGACGACGCATACCGGGTACAGAACCAGGCAATCGCCGCTTACGGTTCGACGCAGACCGGCTACAAAATCGGCGCAACCAACCCGGCAGTTCAGCAGTTATTTAACTGTAATGAGCCTTTCTATGGACCGCTTTTCGATAGCGAGCACCTGCAAGGGAGCACCGGCATAGAACAGTTTCCTGGAATGCTCGGCGGCGAGGCGGAGTTTGCTTTTCGTTGTGGCAGCGACTTCCCCGACGATGACCTCGTCCTCACCGATCTGCCGGCATTGATCCTGGCTTGCCATGTGGCGGTGGAAATTGTCGGGCGTCGGCTGCAGGGCACAGGCTTACCGCCACTGAATTCAGCCATCGCAGATTACGGCGTCAGTGTCGCGTTTATCACCGGGGCTGCAATCAGCGACTGGCAGCAAAAAGATTTATCTGCCGTTGCTGTTACTGCAAGTTCAAACGGTGAGCAAACCAACAGCGGAACCGGTGCTGCAGTCATGGGAAATCCACTAAATGCAATATTGTGGCTGCACAACACCCTGCGTCAACACAGCAGTGGCCTTAAAGCAGGGGACTGGATATCAACAGGAACCTGCCTGGGTGTTATCGCGCCAGTTGAAGGTGTTAAGGTCGATGTCAATTTTGCCGGATGCGGCAGTCTTAGTTACCAAATAGGATAAACACCGACTCACCGCGCTGAACCGAACCACTTCCGGATCTTTTACTTTTATGAATGCAACTGACATCAACACCGCTGTAACCCTGGATTCTGCTAACCAGAGATTAAGAGAAGTCTTTGCACCGTGGATACAACAGCTGAATTTAACTGTCGAGGCAATTGACGGCGACACGGTCACCTTGCGCATGCCATACAGTGATTCTCTTTGCCGATCCGGCAGCATTGTTTGCGGACAGGCGCTCATGGCACTTATCGATACCTGCATGGTTTACGTTTGCTACAACGCAATGGGGAAATACGCAGACTGTGCAACCGTCAGCCAGAACACGAGCTTCCTGCGGCCGGTAAAAGGCACTGATGTAATTGCTAAAGGCAGGACAGTTAAAGCAGGAAGAACGCTGGTTTTCGGGGAGGTAACTTTATATAGCGACGGTGACACGAAGCCCGTGAGCATGGGAGTAATAACCTATGCGGTGCTGCCGTAAGGAACCGTTGCCCGATGCAATTACCGCATCCACTCAGTACTTAAACCGCACTCGGTTAAACGCATGATGAAGGACGCCGGGAGACCTCGGCATACCAGTTTTTTAACGCCGTATGATCATCAGGGATCTCACATTTTATCCAGCGGGCGAAATCTATAGTGACCAGAGCAGTGATATCGGCAATCGAAAAGAAGTCTCCGGCAAGGAATTTCCGATCCCCCAATAGCTGATCCAACCAGCTGAAAAAATGCCCGGTGCGTAACTTGCCACGCTCGATAAGCTCAGGGATTTGCCCGTATTCCTGCCCGCCGGTAAAGGCATGGCGTTTAAACGCTTTCGATTTGTTTCGAAAAGATTCTCCCACCGCCATAAACCCTTCCTGTTCCACCCGCCATTCAAGATCAATTACGCGACCTCGTTCGGCGGCATTCCGACCCATCAATGGCTTCGAAGGGTAACAGTATTCCAGATAATGCCAGATACCCTGAGTCGAGGTAAGTACGCTACCATCATCGAGCTCAAGTACGGGAACCGTACGATGTGGATTGACTTTTATAAATGAATCATTGTGTTGCTGACGTGATGCCAGATCAACCTCCTCCACAGGGATGGTTATTTCTTTTTCGGCTATAAAAATTCTTACACGCCGCGGACTCGGAGCTGTTGCACAGTCGTAAAATCGCATTGAATGTCCTGAACACTTTATTGTCTATGCATTGTAACGCGAACTATACCTGCCTGAACGATCATGTCGGATGAACGTTGGTACTGCTACACTTACGGTGTTTTCCGTTTTGTCTAACCCTGGCAGCAACTGCAAAACGCAATTTATCTCCCATTACACCCAACACGTAATTTAACTACTGCATCTGGATATATTCATGAGAAAACTACTATTGGCAACCGCTATTGCAGGGGCGCTCAGCGTTGCACCCGCTTTCGCTGACTTTGATCTGGAAAATGAGCAGGATAAACTCAGCTATAGCCTGGGCATGATGCTCGGTGCCAATATCACTCAACGATTCGGTGATTTAAACTTTGATGCATTGATTGAAGGCCTGAGTAAGCAGCACCAGAACCTAGAGACTGAAGTAACAATTCAGGAAGCTCAAACCCTGTTAAGTGCCTTTGAGCAAAAAGCGGCAGCAGAACAGCAGGAAAAAGCAGCGGCAAGAGCCAAAGTAGCTGCAGCAGAAGGCGCGGCTTACCTGGCTGAAAACAAAGCCCGTGAAGGGGTTTCAGTTACCGATTCAGGTTTACAGTACGAAGTACTGCAGGAAGCCGACGGTGCTAAACCCGCGCTGACGGATACCGTCAGTGTCCACTATGTTGGCACATTACTCGACGGTACCGAATTCGACAGTTCAATTGCCCGCGGACAACCGGCAGAATTCGGTCTGCAGGGTGTAATAAAAGGCTGGACAGAAGGACTGCAGCTGATGAATACAGGCAGCAAGTTTCGCTTTGTTATTCCATCCGAACTTGCCTACGGTGAACGTGGCGCGGGTGGTCAGATAGGACCGGGAGAGACGTTAATTTTTGAAGTAGAACTACTCGAAATAAAATAGTGCCCGCCAGTTTTTCTCATAGGCAATCAAAAATAGATTGCATCTGAAAACTAATTGGCATAAACAAAAAAAACGGCGCACAAGGCGCCGTTTTTTTATATATAGATAAAACTGCAGAAATAAATACTTAGCCGTTAGCGGCCCTGCGCCTGTCTATCAGGCCAAGATCCAGCCCCATCAGGTAGTTTCTGAATTCTTCATTCACTTCTTCATGCGCTAATGCGTATTCTACCTGTGCCTGCAAATAGCCTAATTTGCTACCACAGTCGAATCGCTTACCGGCAAAGTTATAAGCCAGCACTCGCTGAGAACCCAGTAACCGGGCAATGGCATCTGTCAGCTGGATTTCATTGCCAGCGCCGCGCTCCTGCGTTTCCAGCAAATCGAATAGTTTCGGGGTAAGGATATAGCGCCCGACCACTGCCAGATTGGAAGGGGCATCTTCCTGTGCAGGCTTTTCTACCATGCCTTTCACTTCATAAACACGATCACTGGAAGCCTGTGCATCGACAACACCATAGTTGTGCACATCTTCGTCCGGCACTTCCTGCACACCCAGCACCGAGCAATGCTGATAGTTATAGACATCAACCATCTGACTCAACACCGGCTTTTCTTTTGAGTTGATCAAATCATCAGCGAGTATTACCGCAAAAGGTTCATCACCCACGACAGGTTTTGCACACAGCACTGCGTGACCGAGACCCAGCGCTTCAGATTGCCGTATGAATACGCACTTGGCTTCCGGCGGCAATATCTCCCGGACAATTCGCAGCATTTTGTCTTTTTTGCGCTCCTCAAGCTCTCGCTCAAGCTCGTAGGCGCAATCAAAGTGATCTTCAATGGAGCGTTTGTTTCTACCGGTGACAAAAATCAATGTATCGATACCAGCCGCCACCGCTTCTTCCGCGGCGTACTGGATCAGTGGCTTGTCTACGACTGGCAGCATCTCTTTCGGATTTGCTTTGGTGGCGGGTAAAAATCGGGTACCCATACCAGCGACCGGGAAAACGGCTTTTTTTATTGGTTTCATTTAAATTCCGTGACTTTACTCGGCTGCATTACACGCTCACCGACCTACCAAATACACCAGACATGGTTCATGCCAGCGCATGCTGTGTCATGAAAAAACTGTGACACAGCCCCTGTTGAACGGTTACTTTGCAGGCGAGCCCGACTTTACCGCAGCAACCGTGACTTCGTCATCGCCAATCCCGGCGAATTTACACTTTATGTATTTCTCGACACACTTTGTGACAGTGGCTCAATCGATCATTGTATTTGCTGTGATTTGTCTTACGTTCCCTTCAACCGGAGCATCCAGATAGGTGCGCTTGCCGCGAATTGTGCACAGTAGCTCGTACGGAATAGTACCAATATTGCGCGCAATTTCATCAACCCCGAGCTGCGCATGCCCCCAAAGCGTCACCGGGTAATCAAGTGGTGGTGGTACCGGCAGCGCCGAAATATCTACCGCCATGGTATCCATCGAGATACGCCCGAGCAACGGACATCGCCAGTTACCCAGCATTACAGAGGTTGTACCCGGCGCCGCGCGCGGGTAGCCATCGGCATAGCCGGCCCCGATAGTTGCAACCCTGGTTGGTTCGGTGCATTCGTAGTTGCCGCCATAGCCAATGCGATCACCGCGCTTTAAATTGCGAATTGCCGTGACCGGTGCGGTTACTCGCATTGCCGGCTGCAGCCCGAGTTTATCTGCAGCACGCGATTGCGAAGCGAACGGACTGGCGCCATACAACATTATCCCGGGTCTGACCCACTCCCAGGGACAATCATTGCGCGCAAGCAGTGCTGCCGAGTTACACACAGAGCGATCGGCTTTCCCACTCCAGCGAATCGCTTTGAACGCGCGAATCTGGCGATCGGTGGACAGATCGTTTTCTCGATCTGCCGAAGCAAGGTGCGTCATATAGCCTTTCACTTCAACACCCACCGCCCGTAACTTGCGCTGCACGGTTGGTGCAAGCTCAGGGACAAAGCCGAGTCTTCCCATACCGGTGTCAAATTTCACCCAGCATTCCAGATCCGGCATTTTCCGGTTTTCAATAAGTTCAAGCTGATAGCGATTGTGGATAACAGGCCACAGCCCGGCACGACGGCAAAGTGCCAGTTCTTCATCGGAATGGAAGCCCTGCATGACAAGAATCGGCCCGATTCGCCCGGCTTGCCTCAATGCCACTGCTTCTGCAACGTGAGCGACGGCGAGCGCATCGGCATCTTCCAGCGCCGTCAGGATTTTCTCTGCACCATGACCGTAGGCATCAGCCTTGACCACAGCAAATATTTTTCGGTCGGGCGCAGCTTTACGTACCTGTTTCAAATTGTGGCGAATTGCTGCGAGGTCGATGTGAATCGACACATTGCGATGGGCCCTGTCACAAGTGCTCACAAATCTTCGAGTCCGTAGTGATCCTGGGTGTAATTATCGAAGCGGGTAAACATACCGTTAAACGTTAACCGCACACTGCCGGTCGGGCCGTTTCTCTGCTTGCGGATAAGTATTTCCGCAGTCCCTTTATCCGGCGAATCTTCATTGTAAACTTCATCGCGATAGACAAATGCGATGACGTCTGCATCCTGCTCGATCGCGCCGGACTCACGCAAATCAGACATAATCGGCCGTTTATCGGGCCGTTGCTCCAGACTTCGATTCAGCTGCGACAGTGCAATGACAGGTACTGTCAGCTCCTTCGCCAGTGCTTTTAACGACCGTGAGATTTCAGATATTTCGGTTGCCCGGTTCTCTGTTTTGTTGCCTGTTTGCATTAGCTGCAGGTAATCGATTACCACCAGCGCCAGCCCGTTGTGCTCACGGTGCAGACGCCGGCAACGGGCACGGACCTCGGTAGGCGACATGGCGGGAGTTTCGTCAATATAAATGCTGCTGTGCTGGTGCAGAACATTGGTGGCAGAGGTAATTCGCGCCCAGTCTGCATCACTTAACTGACCACTGCGAACCCGATTAAGTTCAATTCTGCTGAGCGAGGCGATCATCCGCATACACAGTTGCTCACCGGGCATTTCCATACTGAACATGGCCACCGGCAGATCCTGATTCAGTGCCACGTTCTCTACGATATTCATCGCAAAAGATGTTTTACCCATTGAAGGCCGGCCGGCAATAATTATCAAATCAGATTTCTGGAAGCCCGACGTTTTTGTATCGAGGTCTTTATAGCCGGTGGATACACCCGTGAGACCCGCCGGGTTATTTCCAAGTTCCTCAAGCTTTTCTTTGGTTAACTGCATAATACTGCCGACGCTGGTCAAACCGGTTTTGGAGCGGCTGGTCTGGTCGGCAATCGCAAACATCTGCGACTCGGCGGTATCGAGGATTTCCGCGACTTCCCTGCCCTCGGGTCGATAGGCGATATCGGCGACATTGGTGCAGGTGGAGATAAGCTGGCGCAACACCGAGCGCGCACGAACAATAGTGGCGTAAGCGACAATATTCGAGGTGCTGGGGGTTTGATCTGCGAGTTCGATCAGATAGGGCAAACCACCGGTTTCTTCGAGATCACCGACGTTCTCCAATCGCTCCGATACGGTGACCGCATCACACGGGGAGTTTTTCTCGGCAAGTGCTTCTATCGCATGGAAGATCAGGCGATGATCGTGACGATAAAAATCCTCTTCGACGATTATATCGGCGATTTTGTCCCAAGCGGTTTCGTTGAGTATCAGTGAGCCGAGCACTGAACGTTCCGCTTCAATAGAGTGCGGCGGCAGGCGAATTGCCGCAGATTCTGAGTCTATCGGAAATGGAGTTGCCAAGCGAAAAGCCAATCAGCGGTATGGCTGACTATCTTACCTGTGAGCGGTAGTTCTGTGCCAGCCAAATTCGGCATCTACGGATAGATGTAGTAGCCGGACAGCGGTAATTTTGCATGACATTAGGGCAAACTAAAAGCAGAGCTGCATCTGACTGAGCCCCGATCACGGGGCTCAGCACTGATGCAGGCGGGCACCGATACAGCTGGTTATCCGTCTTCGCCTTCAACATTCACTTTTACTATGACATCCACTTCGGGATGTATATGAACCGTTACTTCGTGCTCACCGGTATTTCGCAGTGGCCCTTCCGGCAGACGCAACTCACGCTTTTCAACCGGTGTGCCGTTAGCCACAAACGCACTGGCTATTTCTTCGGCGCCAACTGAACCGAACAACTTGCCTTCATTCCCCGCCCTGGCCAGTACCGTTACCGCCGAACCTTCAAGCCCTGCCGCACGCTGCTTCGCCGTGTTCAGCAAGGCTATCTGTTCTGCCTCGTATTCGGCACGACGCTGTTCAAAATCTTCCAGGTTCTGCTTTGTCGCCATTTGCGCTTTGCCAAGCGGCAGCAAATAGTTACGTGCAAAACCAGGTTTGACATCGACCAAGTCGCCCAGACTTCCTACATTACTTATTTTTTCAAGCAATATTACTTGCATGTTCGTTCACCTGATTAAATTTGCCCGTCACCGGGCACATTGTTTCCAAATCGATTTCTGAAATCCAGCCACGCGTCGGTTAACCCTGCCAAACCAACGATCAACAGCGACTCCGGCGATAGAAAGACCAGCAACACGTATACGCCGATCAACCAGCCTCTGGCCATTCCGCGACTTCCAACCAGTGAATGCGCTATCGCCATTCCCTGAAAAGCAAACACGGCGACCACCACCATCGCCAGACTGTACAACAATTCTGCCTGCACCAACTGCGCTGCAATTACTACCACCAACCCGGCTATGCTCGCCCCCCTGCCAAACCGCAGGTCATGGAATTCCCGACGAAGCCCGCCTGGATTAAACAGCCGCGCTTGCCAGGCTCTTGCCAGCAACAAACTCAATGCGGCAATTAAAAACAGGGTTGCCGCGTAAAACCCGGTCATCATAACGCTGGCTTTCTCCAGCAGTGCCCGCACCTGCTCCGGATCTGAGCCCTCCAGGGCGCGAGGTCTCAGATTTGCATTTTCCATCACGACGGAAAAAAACTCCCGCCAGTTTGCCGCTGGATCCGGTACTACCAGATAGACGCAAAGCAATCCGATTACCACCAGAGCAGCTCCTGCCAGTATCGCCAGATCCAGGCTGATGGTAGCGCGCAGTACCACTGCCATGACAATTACCGGCAGCCAGGACGACAACATGACTGCGGTGGGAGCAAGAGGCTGCAATCCGGATGCAATCGCAATAAACGTGGATGCAACAACTGCAATCAGTACCGCAATACCACCGGCGCGAGCACCCAGCCGGAGCCAGGCGAGCGCAACAATGGCGCTACTGACCACCACCAGTGGCGGCAACACCAGCGACAACAGCAAGGTACTTGAGGCAACCAAAGCCGCCTGCAACGACCCACGCACCGCATAACCTGCGAGCGCCTGAAACATGGATAGAGGCCGGTTAGATAGAGTCTGCCGAGTGTTAGTGCTGGTCGCTGTAAGGCAGCAATGACAGGAACCGGGCCTGCTTTACCGCGGTTGCCAGCTGACGCTGATATCTGGCGCTGGTACCGGTAATTCGGCTTGGCACAATTTTGCCGGTTTCAGTGACATACGCTTTCAGCAATTCCAGATCTTTGTAATCGATCTGGGTAATGTTTTCAGCAGTAAAACGACAGTACTTTTTTCTTCTGAAAAAACGGGCCATGATTATTCTCCGGTTTGCGAGCTGGCAGTTTCAGATTGCTCTGATGAAGTTTCTGTTGCTGCAGGTTTTTCGTCTCGGGATGGACGATCATCACGCGATGGACGCCTGGTTTCTTCTTCTTCACGCTTGAGTAGCGGGGACTCCGCAGTAACAGCATTTTTGCGTTTGATAACCAAATGCCGTATTACCGCATCGTTGAAGCGAAACGCACTGGTCAGTTCTTCGAGGGCCTCATGACTGCATTCTATATTCAGCAGGATATAGTGCGCTTTATAGACCTTGTTAATCGGGTAGGCTAGCTGGCGTCTTCCCCAGTCTTCCTCGCGATGTACGGTACCACTGCTGTTTTCGATAATACCGCGGTAGCGTTCTACCATGGCCGGGACTTGCTCGCTCTGGTCCGGATGCACCAGAAAAACGATTTCGTAGTGTCGCATTGCTGCTCCTGTGAGTTATTGCCCGCACCGTGGGTTTACAACCCGGAAACGATACTGGACAAGGAGTGATATTTTTAAACTGTTAAACCTAACCGCCAAGTATAACACAATCATCTAAACATATGCACAACGATTAGATTTAATCTGGCGGTGCTATTTATCCTGCTATCCCGCGCTGCCTGACCACCTCATACAGGCACACGCCGGCTGCCACCGAAACATTGAGACTTTCCACTGAACCGAGCATCGGAATACTGATCAGGCCATCGCAGGATTCACGGGTCAGCCTCCGCAAGCCTTTACCTTCTGCTCCCATTGCAATTGCAACAGAGCCGGTGTAATCGACGGCGGTATAGTTACTGGCTCCTTCTTCAGCTGCCCCGTAGAACCAGATACCAAGGTCTTTAAGCTCGCTGATTGTCCGGGCAAGATTTGTCACCTGACAGAATGCAACCGACTCAGCAGCCCCGCTGGCTACCTTTCTTACTGCAGGAGTAATACCGACACTGCCGGTTTTCGGTGCAATTACCGCATCCACCCCGCTTGCTTCCGCGGTACGCAAGATAGCACCGAGGTTATGCGGGTCTGTTATGCCGTCGAGAATCAGTACCAGAGTGGAGCCTTCGAGCGACATTAGCTTTTGCAGCATTTGCGGTTCAGACATTGGCTCTTGCGCAATGCATTCGGCCACTACCCCTTGATGGCGGATGCCTCGAAAGCGTCGATCCAGCTCCCGGCGACTAAGCCGATCCACAGAAATATCGGCTTTGCCCGCTGCCGCTTCAATCTCTGCCAGACGCTTGTCCTGTCGATCGTCAGACAAATAAAGCGCCCGCACCGAACCTGAATTCTTCTGCAGCAGTGACAACACCGAATTAATACCGAAAACAGATTGCGCCTTCATGATTTTTTACGGCGTACTTTTTTTACCGCGCCTTTCTTTTTTTTCGCCGCAACTGCGACCCTGGCTTTTTTCTTTCGCTTGGCACTCAACTTAGCGCGAACTTTTTTCTTCGATTTTTTTCCGGAGCGCTTGCGGTCATCGGCAGCCCTGGCTTCATCCCATGGAGACTCACCGCGCTCGTCAGTGCGGTCGGCGACTTCTGCAGAGTCGGCCTTTCCCTTGCGCTTTGCCGGTTTACCTTTGCGAGGGGCAGTAGTTGAATTACCTTTGCCTCGCTTGACGCCACCTTTCCGGCTTATGCGCTTGGTGCCGGTATTAAGCTGGAAGTCGATTTTGCGCTCATCCAGATTTACCGCAGCAACAATAACCTCGACCGGCTGGCCCAGTTCAAACCACTCCCCACCCGCTCTGCCGGTCAACCGATGGTTTACCGGGTCAAAATCATAGTAATCCTGCGGCAGTGAGGTGATGTGCAATAAACCTTCAACATGGATTCCATCGAGTTCGACAAATAACCCGAACGACGTAACTGCCGTGACAACTCCTGCGTGGCTAGATCCGATCTGATCCTGCATAAACTCGCACTTCAACCAGGCGACAACATCACGCACGGCCGCTTCGGCACGTCGCTCGGTAACTGAGCAATGGTCGCCAATCTCCGCCACTCGATTAGCGCTGTAATGAAAACCATCTGCACTTTTTGCTGCCAGTACATGCTTGATCGCTCGATGCACCATCAGATCAGGGTAGCGCCTTATAGGAGATGTAAAGTGCGCATATTCCTGCAGCGCGAGACCAAAGTGACCACTGTTGCGCGTGGTATAGACTGCTTGATTCATTGATCTTAACAACACGGTTTGAATCACCAGTAAGTCCGCTCGACCGGCAGCATCTTTCAGCGTCTGTGCATAGTCTGAAGCCCGGGGATTATCGCCGCCCGCGAGTGTTAAGCTTCGCTGCGCCAGAAATTTACGCACATCGATAAGTTTATCGGCTCCCGGGCCCTCATGAATCCGGTAGAGACCGGGTATTTTTCGTTTGCCGATAAAACGCGCGGCGCTGATGTTCGCCGCAATCATGCATTCCTCAATCAGCATATGCGCCTCGTTGCGCTCAACCGGCAGCAACTGCTTGATTTTGGCCTGATCATCAAAAACAATACGGGTTTCGGTGCTTTCGAATTCTATGGCACCGCGTCCGGCTCGTGCCTCCCGCATCGCCGTGTACATATCATGCAGGTCGTGGAGTGACCCGCCCAGCGCACCAACGGTGTCCGCTGCTGCGGAGTCACCCTGCAAAAACGCGTGGACCTGTGTGTAAGTCAGGCGGGCGTGAGAACGCATGGTCGCGGGGTAAAAACGTGCGCGTTTTATTTCACCCTCATGCGATATTCCCATATCGCAAACCATACACAAGCGATCGACCTCCGGATTCAAAGAACACAGACCGTTCGACAATACCTCCGGCAACATCGGGATAACCCGCTGCGGAAAATACACTGAGGTGCCCCGGTTCAGAGCTTCGTCGTCCAGTGCACTGCCCGGCGAAACATAATGTGAAACATCGGCAATCGCAACCAGTAGTCGCCAGCCATAGGGCTTGGGTTCGGCAAAGACGGCATCATCAAAGTCGCGAGCATCTTCGCCGTCGATTGTCAGCAACGGTGTCGAGCGCAGATCACGTCGCGCAGCAACAGCATCCGGATCAACCGAGGTGCCGAAGAAAGTCCTTTCGGCCAGTACTTGCTGCGGCCACTCTTGCGGTATATCACGCGAACGAATGGCAATATCGATTTCCATACCCGGTGCCATTTGCTCGCCGAGTACTTCCACTACCGTTGCGATCGGCGGTCGACGGTAGGTCGGCTGTTCGATAATCTCGACCAGCACGATCTGACCGTCCTCAGCCTCACCGGCACCGCTGATAATTATTTCGCGACTGATGCGTTTGTTATCGGGGTGAAGAACCGCTACCCCCTGACTGATTTCGAGCCGTCCGACCAGAGTTTTGTTAGCTCGCTCCAGTACCTCGACGACAGCGCCCTCTAGTCGCCCGCGCCGGTCACTGCCGGTTATATGCACCACGATACGATCGCCATCCATCACCGTGCGCATTTGCCTGGCGCCCAGGTAGATGTCGTCGCTGCCATATTCGTTTATTAAAAACCCGAACCCGTCCGGATGCGCCGACACACGACCGCGAACCAGTTTTTCTTCATCGACAGGAATAAATGCGCCGCGCCGATTGCGGACAATCTGGCCGTCGCGGACCATCGCCCCCAGGCGCTTGCCGAGGGCGTCGTACTTTTCATCGCGCTGGTGCATGGATAGCAGATCAGCGACTTGCTCATGTGTTAGCGGTCGTCCCGCTTCGGTTAGTTCCGCAAGCAGGGTTTCCCGGCTCGCAATTTCAAATTGATATTCTGCCGGCTGGCTTATGTCACGAGATTTACTTCGTTTACTGCTAGACGGCTTCTTTTTCTGTTTAGCCATAGTGTGTTATTACTTTTATTTTTTCCGTGGATAAGCCGTTTTAACCGGCTCATCAGATGGAAATCTGATCATTTTTTTGCCATAACAATTGACAGGAACGATGCAGACTTCTATAGTTGCGCGCTTACAACGACACCCCTTGCCGAGGTGGCGGAATTGGTAGACGCGCTAGCTTCAGGTGCTAGTGGGGGTAACCCCGTGGAGGTTCAAGTCCTCTTCTCGGCACCATCTATTCGAGTTTTCAAGCACTCGCAATTTAAATCTCTGTTGCGACTGCAGTATTAGATTTTCCTTCTTCCAGATTCTTATCGCCAGCCACCAGGCTGTCTCGCGACTAGTACTTTTCTGTGTTTGCAAAGCAAGCCCGGTAAGACAGCACTGGTTGAACAGAACTTAAGCAAACGGATTCTGTAGAACCATGGTCTCACGACGATCCGGTCCGGTTGACAAAATGTGCACCGGTGGCCCGGTCAGTTCGACTAACCGCGCGATATAGGCTTGGGCATTGCCGGGCAGATCTGCCCACTGATCAATACCAACCGTCGATTCCTGCCACCCTGGCATTGTTTCGTACACGGGTACACAGCGCTCAAACTGCTCAGCCCCCGTTGGCAGATAGTCGATGGATTTTCCATCCAGCTCGTACGCCACGGCAATTTTCAATTCTGCAAGGCCATCGAGCACATCGAGCTTTGTCAGGCACATGCCGGTAATACCATTCAGGGCAACAGCTCTGCGTATAGCTACTGCATCAAACCAGCCACAACGTCGCGCCCGCCCGGTGGTCGCTCCGAATTCATGCCCTTTTGCGGCCAGATGCTCTCCGCTTGCGTCGTTGAGTTCAGTGGGAAACGGCCCTGCACCTACACGTGTTGTATAGGCCTTGGTGATCCCCAGTACATAATCGATTGCCGATGGCCCGATTCCGCACCCGGTGGCGGCTGATCCGGCTGTGGTGTTCGACGATGTCACAAAGGGGTAAGTGCCGTGATCCACATCGAGCAGAGTGCCCTGGGCGCCTTCAAGCAGCATGCTCCTGCCCGCTTGCATTGCCTTGTGTAAATGCCCGCTACAGTTGATTACCATCGGTTCAATCACCGCGGCAAATTCCAGACACTGCTCATAGACTGCATCGAGTTCTATCGGCTCTTGTTTATGCAAACCCTGCAGAACAAAATTATGCAGCTTCAGTGCAGCTTCGAGCTTTCGCTTTAAAACTTCGGGCGAAAACAGATCACTGACACGAATGGCACGCCGGGCTATTTTGTCTTCGTAAGCCGGACCAATACCTCGACCTGTGGTACCAATAGCCTGCTTGTCTGCAGCTTTTTCGCGGGCCTGATCCAACGCGACGTGATACGGCAGAATCAACGCACAGGCATCACTTATCTTTAGCCGATCACGCACACTGACACCACTATTTTCCAGATTCCGGACTTCCTCAATTAGCGCTTCCGGCGAAAGCACAACACCATTACCGATCACGCATTCCACACCATCACGCAGAATACCGGAGGGGATCAGGTGCAATACGGTTTTGTGCCCATCGACCACCAGAGTGTGACCCGCATTGTGGCCGCCTTGATAGCGCACCACTACCGATGCACTCTCAGTCAGCAGATCGACAATTTTTCCTTTGCCTTCGTCGCCCCACTGGGTACCCAGAACCACTACATTTTTAGCCATTCAACGTTTCTCCACAGACCATTTTCCGCTCTGTTCACGCAGTACCCGACTGAAATGCTGCGGTTGATTTGTGTCTAGATCTACAATTACGATCTCACCACTCGCGCGCAATTGCTCTATTGTTGCCTGCAAATGCAGGCTGGGGTTATCGGGGGCAAGGATGGCATTTTCGATGCCGGATACAACCGGTGTATCGATGACTCGCAACAGCGATTTAAGGTCTGTGCTGTAACCGGTTGCAGGTCTCGATCGTCCAAACTCCTGCCCGATACCATCGTACCGCCCGCCTCGTGCAATCTCGCTGCCGAGGTCCGGCAGATAGGCCGCAAACACGACACCACTGTGGTAATGATAGCCTCGCAATTCTGCCAGATCGTAGTGCACCGTGGTTTTACCACTTACCGGAGACAGTGCCTGACCGATAGAGCGCAATGTGGCTATAGACTGCATCATACCATCACCGTAGCCGCCAAGCAGCTTTTCAGCGCGCTCAAGTACCGATTCATCTCCATTCAATGTACACAGCTCAACCAGAATCTCCTGATTCCGGCTACCGATGCCCAGTGAACCGGCCAGCGAGGCCAGATCTGATTCTGCCTTGCGCTGGAGTAAATCGAACAGCGCTGCCTGATCGGTACTGGCAAGCTCCAATCGCTCAACCAGATTACGGAATATTCCTACATGCCCCAGGTCCAGATGGATATTTTTCAGACCAGCGTGTCCCAGTGTTGCCAGCATCAGGCGGATTATCTCTGTGTCACTGGCAATGCCGTTATGGCCGAACAATTCAGCACCCAGCTGAATAGGGCTGCGACTGTGATCACTTGAATCACTGAAAGCACGCACGACAGTGCCCATATAAAACAAACGCGAAATACCCTGCCCGCCCAGCTGATGCGCATCTATTCGCGCGACCTGCGGAGTCATGTCGGCTCGAATACCCAGCATACGGCCGCTTCGTGGATCAGCTACTTTGAAGGTATGACGATCGAAATCCTTGCCGGCCGTTGAAAGCAGCGAGTCAAGAAATTCAACCATAGGCGGTTGCACCGGTTGGTATCCCCAACCCACGTGCAAATCGAAGATAGCGCGCCGCAGATTCTCTACCGCAAAAGCCTGTTCCGGGAGTAGTTCATCCATGCCCTCAGGCAGCTGCCAGCGCTGATTGGCTTGCGTATTCAAGAGATCGATTCGTTCAGTAAGGATTTATCAGAAGTGATAATTATGGTGCGTGCTATTAGTTGACAAAATGCAGCAGCACGGCCCCAACCACCATCAGCCCAATTCCCATATTGCGGATACTGCGATCCGGCGCCGAAGCTAATTGCTCGACAGCCCGACGATAAGTCCCCGGGCTGATGGCGGGTAACAATCCTTCAATCACTATAACAAGCGCGATTGCTGTGAGGATTTCCCCTGACATGAGTGAAGCTCCAGTTCAGTGGTTGCGATTATACCGATTGCCCTACTGGCTGGTCGTGCCATTGAAGTACTTGAAAAACTCCGAATCAGGCTTGATCAATAGTACATCGTTCTTGCCACTAAAAGTGGTTTTATACGCATTTAAACTACGATACAAAGCATAGAATTCCGGATCTTTACCATAGGCGTTTGCGTATATTTCCGCCGCCTCGGCATCTGCCAGACCACGAATCTGCTGTGACTCATTGTAGGCTTCTGCCAGCAACACAGAACGCTGACGCTCAGCATCGGCAACAATTCCTTTGGCTTTTTCCTGACCCTTAGAACGAAAATCCTTTGCAACCTTAGCGCGTTCCTGAGTCATCCGGCGATAGACCGAGTCGCTGACGTCCTCGGGAAGTTCGACCTTCTTTACGCGTACATCAACTATTTCCACACCCAGTGGCGCTGCCTGAATATTGGTTGCAACCGCGACTTCCTGCATAATTTGCAGCCGTTCTCCGGAGATTACGTCTTTCATGGTGCGCTTACCAATGGCGTCTTTCACCCCCTTGTTTATAAATTGCGATAACAATCGCTCGGCATTTCTATTATTGCCGCCGGTTGCCTTGAAATACTGACGAGGGCTCTCGATGCGCCATTTGACGAATGAATCGACCATGACGTTTTTCTTTTCACTGGTTAACACGCGTTCAGGATTTGCATCGATGTTCATGATGCGGCTATCAAACTTGTGGATTGTATTAAATACCGGCAGCTTCCAGTGAAGCCCGGCATCGTATTGCTTTTCTTCAATTTCACCAAGGAACAATTTAATTGCCCGCTCGCGTTCATCGACAATGAAAAAAGGGGCGATTGTACTGTTTACCGACATCAATAACGCGATCAACGCCAGTACTATTAGGCCGAATCTAAACATTATTGGGCATCTCTCGAACGTGACCGACTGTTGTTGATCCGACTGGCGGACCCACTTGCCTGCGGTGTGGTGAACTGGGAAGCGCCCTGCTTAATCTGATCCAGCGCCGGCTGCTGTGGCGTTCCACCGCCTCCTCCCATCAGTTTATCGAGTGGCAGATACATGAGGTTATTTCCACCTTCCACATCAACCATAACCTTGCTGCTGCTCGATAGCACCGATTCCAGTGATTCCAGATATAAACGCGTTTTGGTTATTTCAGGTGCCTTGGCGTATTCAGTCAGTAACGACTCGAATCGGGCCGCTTCACCTTGTGCCGCGTTAACAACCTGGGATTTATAGGCTCGTGCTTCCTCCAGAGCAATTACTGCATCACCGCGCGCCTGCGGTAACAGGCCGTTTTTGTAGGCTTCCGATTCGTTGATAAAACGTTCCTGATCCTCACGCGCCTTGATCGCATCGGAGAATGCGGCTTGTACCGCTTCAGGGGGCTGTGCGCTTTCAAGGTTCACTGCGGTCACCAGCACCCCGGCTTCGTAGGAATCGAGGGTCTCCTGAATCTTGTCTTTTGTTTCGGTGGCGATAATACCACGGCCTTCTGTCAGCACCAGATCCATAACCGTCTGTCCGACCGTCTCCCGCAATGCACTTTCTGCGGCCTGACGTAACGTGGTATCCGGGTCGGTTACATTAAACAGGTACTCCTGAGCGCCCTTGATGTTGTATTGAACGGCCAGATCGATCTCGACGATGTTCTCGTCTTTGGTCAGAATTTCCTGCGAACGCAATTCAACCGATCGATTCTGATCGACGTTAACGCGCTCCAGCGTTTGCACCGGCCACGGAATGTGCCAGTGAGGCCCCGGCTGCGTGGTAGTGGCATATCGACCGAACTGCAGAACCACACCGCGCTCTGCAGGCTGGATTATATAGATTCCACTAGACAGCCAGACTGCTACTACAACAAGCGCAATGAGCAGCAGGCCGATAGAGCCGAGCTTGCCGGGGAACCCCGGACCACCGCCACCGGTTCCACCACCCCGTTTACCACCAAACAAGCCGTCCAGCTTTTTTTGCAGATTGCGAAAAACCTCGTCCAGATCAGGCGGGCCGCTATCATTTTTTTTATTACCCCACGGGTCATTATTGTTGCCCCCGGGTTCGTTCCAGGCCATGCCTACTCCAAAGAAATTATTACAGAACGGCGCACATGCGCCCAATACGGAATTTAAAAAAAGCTGCCTGTTCGGTCAGCGGAAATGCGATAACCCGAAATACCGGCCAATTTACCAAGTTTAGGCATCATATCCCTGCCTCGCAACTGATATATGGTATTAACATGGTCGGTTTACAAGTTCGCCATCGACACCGGTCTGCTTAACGAACCTCAGCCAATCACGCTCGGCGATTTCAACCTGCAGAATAAATTCACCAGTCTCGCCGATTTGCTCTTCTTTTACAGCATCGCGCTCATACAACATTGCACGTTCCCGACCTTGTCTGGCCGACAAGGTCAGCCATCCGCTTCGACGTGTCGGCCGCACACGATCAGCAATTCGCTTTAGTAGCGAGTCGATTCCTTCACCACTCACGGCCGACACACCAATGGCATCTTCACCGAGGAAACTCTCTACCAGAGTGTCGCGTGCGTCTGAATCAAGTACATCGATTTTATTGTAGACAAGAATCTGCGGCACCTTCGCGCCAATCTGTTCCAGAACTTCCTGAACCTGACTACGACGCTCTTCCCGGGCTGGATCACTGGCATCTATAACATGCAGCAATACAGTTGCCTCTCGTGTTTCCTGAAGCGTAGAACGAAAAGAGTCTATTAACTCATGCGGCAGATTATTTATAAAGCCCACCGTATCAGCGATCAGTGCGTGTTCACCTTCAGTGAGCTGAAGCTTGCGGATTGTCGGATCCAGCGTGGCGAACAATTGATCTGCTGCATAAACTCCGGATTCAGTCAGCCGGTTAAACAGAGTCGATTTACCCGCGTTGGTATACCCCACCAGCGACGCCGTTGGCAGCTCGTTTTTCTTTCGATTGAGACGTCCCTGGTCACGCCGTGTATCGACACGATCCAGACGCTTTCGAATCTGCTTTATCCGCGCCCCGATCAACCGACGATCCGTCTCCAGCTGCGTTTCCCCGGGCCCGCGCAATCCGATACCACCCTTTTGCCGCTCCAGATGGGTCCAGCCACGGACTAATCGTGTAGACAAATGCGCCAGTTGCGCCAGCTCTACTTGCAGCTTGCCCTCAAAGGAGCGCGCCCTCTGCGCGAATATATCGAGAATTAATCCGGCTCGATCAAGAACACGGCACTTCAGCAATGATTCAAGGTTTCGCTCCTGGCTGGGAGACAGGGCGTGATCGATAATAGCAATATCTGCCGAACAACCGGCAACCAGCTCCGCAAGTTCTGCGGCTTTACCGGTACCAAACAAATAGCGGGGATGGGGCCTGCTCATTTTTATATCTACACTACCGACTACGTTGGCTCCGGTTGAACAAACCAGCTCCATAAACTCGCCAACGTGTTTCTCCTCACCGGAAAGCTCTACGTTTACAACAATGCAATCATTGCCAAAATCGGGACGGTCAAACAAACGCGATTGACCGGTTTAACTGGGTTTTAGCTGTCTGCAGAATCTTGCTCCTCTCCGGTTGGAGGCACTATTTTAACCGCTCTGGCGGGTACTATGGTCGAGATAGCATGCTTGTAAACCATCTGGCTAACCGTATTTTTCAGCAACACAACAAATTGATCGAATGACTCAATCTGCCCCTGCAACTTAATTCCGTTGACAAGGTAAATAGAGACTGGCACTCGCTCTTTCCGCAGTGTGTTCAAGAAGGGTTCTTGTAGAGACTGCCCTTTTGCCATTATCTTGGCTCCTGGTTTTATTATTCTATCCTGCGCCTGGTACGCGGACTGGCTCGCACACCTGGAATTCACCCGGATAGCAACATAATTACTAAAGTCAACTGCTCATTTACCTGGCTAACCACCCGCATCCCGCGGTTTTAAACGCAGACAGGCGATGGACGAGCCTGAATCTGGACAGCCAAGCTGAATTGTTACCTAACGTTAACATCGTGTCAATTTTAATAATGGCCACAATGGTTTAGGCGGCAACAGCCAACTTTTTCCCGAAAACGGCGAAAATTACGTTGCCATAGGATTTTTTTTCTTCCCTTCGATCAGTTTTAGCACATTATTCCCGCATTACAACAATGATTTATTTGTGGGCATGATTTATCTGCGCGACAATACGCCCGATTCAGCAAAGAAAACAATTAATTCACGGGAAACTCATGTCCGACTACCAAACTCTTCATAATGCATCAATTTCGGACAAATCCAGCTTCTGGCTCGAAGCTGCCGGGCAAATTCACTGGTACCAGCCTCCGTCTAAAGTACTCGACGATTCCAACCCGCCTTTTTATCGCTGGTTTCCCGACGGTAAAACCAACGCCTGCTACAACGCGGTGGACCTGCACGTAGAAACCGCTCGTGCCGAGCAAACGGCGATCATATACGACAGCCCCATTACGCAGTCGGCGTCAAAACTGAGCTACCGCGAACTGCAGCATCGCGTTCGCCAGGTGGCCGGTATGCTGACGGATTCGGGTATCACTATTGGCGATCGAGTGATCATCTATATGCCAATGGTGCCCGAAACCGTTATCGCCATGCTCGCATGCGCCCGAATTGGCGCTATTCACTCGGTGGTGTTCGGCGGATTTGCCGCAAATGAGCTCGCGGTACGTATTGACGATTGCACGCCGAAAGCAATACTGGCGGCTTCCTGCGGAATCGAACCGGGACGAGTAGTCGAGTACAAACCTCTGCTCGACGCCGCTATCGATTCCGCCACGCACAAACCTGACAACTGCTTCATCCTGCAACGAAAAGAAGCCAGCGCCTCGATGATTGACGGCCGCGATCATGACTGGGTTGCCGCCGAGGCAAAGGCACAACCAGCGGATTGCGTAGAACTCGATGCCAATCATCCGCTTTACATACTGTACACATCGGGTACTACCGGACAGCCAAAGGGCGTGGTGCGCGATACTGCCGGAGGAATTGTTTCGCTGAAATGGACAATGAAAAATATCTATGGCGTCGAGCCCGGCGATGTCTACTGGGCAGCATCTGATGTCGGCTGGGTGGTCGGCCACTCGTACATTGTTTATGCGCCGCTGTTTCATGGGAATACCACTGTTCTCTATGAAGGAAAACCGGTCGGCACTCCGGACCCAGGCGCATTCTGGCGTGTAATCTCCGAACACAACGTCAAAGTACTGTTCACAGCACCCACCGCTTTCCGGGCTATCAAAAAAGATGATCCCGCCGGCGACTACCTGAATAAATACGATACCTCCTGCCTGAGTGCGCTTTTTCTGGCCGGCGAACGGTGCGATCCGGATACTCTTTCGTGGGCGGAAAACAACCTTAACGTACCGGTGATTGATCACTGGTGGCAAACCGAGACCGGTTCTTCAATCTGCGCCAACTATCTGGGTATAGAGACACTTCCGATCAAACCGGGCTCACCAACCAAAGCTGCCCCGGGCTACGATTTGCATGTTCTCAACCCACAGGGAGAACCTTGCGCTGCCGGCGAAATCGGGGCTCTTGCCGCTAAGTCACCACTGCCACCGGGAACATTCTCAACACTATGGAACGCGCCTGAGCGATATGTCTCCTCGTATTTTGAAACCTTCCCCGGCTACTATGAAACCGGTGATGCAGGTTACATTGATGAAGACGGCTATGTTTTTGTAATGGCTCGCACAGACGATGTAATTAACGTCGCCGGTCACCGATTGTCTACCGGCGCTATGGAGGAAGTTCTGGCTGCACATCCGGACGTCGCCGAGTGTGCCGTAATGGGAGCTGCCGATGCGCTGAAGGGACAAATCCCGGTTGGCCTGCTGGTTTTGAACAGCGGTTGCAAACGCAGCCACGACTCGGTTTGCGCTGAGGTCGTGCAGCGCGTGCGTGATGAGATCGGCCCGGTTGCCGCGTTCAAAAAGGCTACAGTCGTGACCAGACTACCCAAAACCCGGTCCGGGAAGATTCTCCGGGCGACAATGCGTGCAATTGCTGACGGCGACGACTGGAAGATGCCGGCAACCATCGACGACCCGGCCATTCTGGATGAAATCACCGACTCGCTGAAACAGATCGGCTACCCCGGCTCTGCATGATTGTCGCCCTGCCTGGCTACCTCACCCGTTTTAGAAACCCTGCAAGGTGCAGTGCTCCATCCAGCTGATAATTGCGGATTCAGCACGACTGTCTGCGCTCACAGCAAGGCGTACTTTTGAAGACATAGTTGTTCTATATTGATAAAGTACAACGCATTCTGTGGGCTCAGACAGCCACACCCGAAGGGAACCAATGAGCGGTCCCGCAGCGGAGTTACAATTCTCGCAAAGGGAACGACCATTCTCTTCGACTTGTGCGTTGCTGTGAATCCGCTCTCTGGCTCTGAACCCGTAATTATCTGCTGGATGAACCTCGAAACCTCATGCAAACTATTGATGAACAATTGCAGGATCGTCGCACCGCCGCACGCTCTGGCGGCGGACAGGCGCGTGTCGACAAACATCACGCCAAAGGCAAGCTAACCGCTCGCGAGCGACTGGACGCATTGCTCGATGAAAACAGTTTCAAAGAATCGGACATGTTCGTTGAGCATCGCTGCGTCGACTTCGGTATGCAGACGCAGAAAATCCCGGGCGACGGCGTGGTCACTGGCTGGGGAACAATTAATGGCAGGCTGGTTTTTGTGTTCAGCCAGGACTTCACCGTGTTCGGCGGCTCACTATCGGAGGCGCACGCCGAGAAAATCTGCAAGGTGATGGATCAGGCAATGAAAGCCGGCGCTCCGCTGATTGGCCTGAACGATTCCGGTGGCGCCCGAATTCAGGAAGGCGTGGCTTCACTTGGCGGATATGCCGAAGTATTTCAGCGCAACGTACTGGCCTCCGGTGTAATCCCGCAGATTTCTATGATCATGGGGCCCTGTGCCGGTGGCGCGGTATATTCACCAGCGATGACAGACTTTATCTTCATGGTTCGCGACTCCTCCTATATGTTTGTGACCGGACCCGAAGTGGTTAAAACAGTCACTCACGAAGAAGTAACACACGAAGAACTGGGGGGGGCTGATACCCACGCGATGACATCCGGTGTTTGCGATATAGCGTTTGAAAACGAACTGGAAGCGCTACAGCAGTTGCGTGACTTCTACGATTTTCTGCCGCTCAGTAATCGTGAAAAACCGCCCGTGCGCCCAACCAGCGATTCCATGCACCGACGCGATACATCGCTCGACACTCTGGTACCGGACAACCCGAACCAGCCCTATGACATGAAAGAGCTGGTACATAAAATTGTCGATGATTCACATTTTTTTGAACTACAGCCCGACTATGCGAAAAACATAGTTATCGGTATGGCTCGAATGAACGGCAGCACTGTAGGTATTGTTGCCAACCAGCCGTTGATACTGGCCGGTTGTCTGGATATAAAGTCATCGATAAAAGCGGCACGGTTTGTACGTTTCTGCGATGCTTTTAATATTCCTATTATTACGCTGGTCGATGTGCCTGGCTTTCTTCCCGGAACAGCACAGGAATATGGCGGCATAATAAAGCACGGAGCCAAACTGTTGTTTGCGTATGCCGAATGTACAGTACCGAAAATCACCGTCATTACACGTAAAGCCTATGGCGGGGCTTACGATGTAATGGCCTCAAAGCACCTTAGAGGGGATGTAAATCTAGCCTGGCCAAACGCTGAAATTGCCGTGATGGGCGCCAAAGGTGCGGTAGAAATTATATTCCGCAATGACATTGGCGACGCCGAAAAAATAGAAAAGCGAACCGAGGAATACAGAGAAAAGTTCGCCAACCCCTTTATCGCAGCCAGCCGCGGCTACATAGATGATGTAATCAAACCTTCGGGCACACGCCAGCATATTTGCAAGTCATTGGCCATGCTCGCCAGTAAAGAGCTGGAAAATCCGTGGCGCAAACACGATAACCTGCCGCTCTAATTCGCCCCGCAAAACGAAAGAATCCGCTATCCATGTTTTCTAAAATACTGATTGCCAATCGCGGTGAAATTGCCTGCCGCGCCATGCAGACGGCAAGCAAGATGGGCATTGCAACAGTTGCCGTGTACTCCGAAGCTGACCGGACCGCACTGCACACCACAAATGCCGATGAATCGGTGTTGATCGGCCCAGCGGCTTCAGCCGAAAGCTACCTGAAAATAGATAAAATCATTGCAGCCTGCAAAGAGACCGGCGCTGATGCGGTTTATCCCGGCTATGGTTTTTTGTCTGAAAACTCATCATTTGCAGCCGCATTAGCAGCAGAGAATATTGTTTTTATCGGACCGGGCCAGCACGCTATAGAAAGTATGGGTGACAAGATCACCTCAAAAAAACTCGCAATAGAAGCTGGCGTTAATACCGTCCCCGGACACACAGACATCATTCGCGACAGCGATCACGCGGTAGAAATTTCAGCACAAATCGGCTACCCCGTTATGCTGAAAGCCAGCGCTGGCGGCGGCGGCAAAGGTATGCGTGTGGCCTATGACGAATCTGAATGTCGCGAGGGATTCGAACGCGCCAGCAATGAGGCTCGCTCCAGTTTCGGTGACGACCGCGTTTTCATCGAAAAATTCATTGAGCAGCCACGACACATAGAAATTCAGGTACTGGCCGATACCCATGGTAATACGCTCTATCTGAATGAGCGTGAATGCTCGATCCAGCGTCGTCATCAGAAAGTTATCGAAGAAGCTCCCTCCCCGTTTCTCAACGCAGCAACTCGCAAAGCCATGGGTGAACAGGCCTGCGCACTGGCCAGAGCTGTTAGCTACCAATCGGCCGGGACAGTCGAGTTCATCGTCGACAAGGACAGCAATTTTTACTTTCTTGAAATGAACACTCGCCTGCAGGTCGAACACCCGGTTACCGAAATGATCACCGGTTTAGATCTGGTTGAGCAGATGATCAATATTGCGGCGGGTGAAAAGTTGTCTATCGAGCAATCTGAAATCGGCATCAATGGCTGGTCCATGGAGGCTCGTGTCTACGCTGAAAACCCCTTTCGCGAATTTCTGCCCTCTACCGGCAGACTGATTCGCTACTCTGAACCTGCCGATATAGAACACGTAAGAATCGACAGCGGTATACGTGAAGGCGGCGAGGTATCTATCTACTATGACCCGATGATTTCAAAACTGATTACCTGGGGAGAAGACAGGGATTCAGCCATAGCCACTATGCAATCTGCACTGGATCGATACATTATTGATGGCGTAACAACCAATATCCCGTTTCTAGCTGCGTTGTTTGATCACAAAGACTTTCGCACAGGCGACTTCTCAACACACTTTATAGAGCACCATTATCCGGCAGGCTTTCAGCGGCTCGCACCGCAGGCGGAAGAGTCTCTGGCTATGGACGCTGTGGCTGTAGCCGCACGATTCAGAACCTGCCAGCGAGATCAGCAGATCAGTGGTACATTGTATCCCGCGGAAGAAATCGGTGAGTTATCGGTTTGCCTGATTGACCAGGACCGCTACACTCCATACCAGATCACAACCACAACGGATAACACGCTGCTGGTGCAAGGTGAGAACTCGGAGCTTACGGTCGAAACAAACTGGACGCCGGGCCAGCCTGTGATAGAAGCCCGAATTGACGGTAAATTTATTATCTATCAGATCCAGCCAACTCCACTGGGATACAAATTAACAAACGGTCGATTTCAACAAGCACTTACGGTTCTTGAACCACGGATTGCTGCACTACATCGGCACATGCCGGAACGCAAAATTGTTGATACCTCTAAATTTTTGCTATCCCCGATGCCCGGTCTGCTGGTCAGTATTATGGTTGCCGAAGGAGACAAGGTACGTGCCGGTGACTCACTCGCGGTAGTCGAAGCAATGAAAATGGAGAACGTACTCACAGCGGAACAGGATGGCATTGTCTCCCGTGTGCACAAAGCCGCAGGTGCCACGCTAGATGTCGATCAGATGATTCTGGAATTTGAGTAAGCTCGTGACCATTTTTCTATTTAAACCGGGTATGTACAGATGATCGGAAAGCTTAATCATATCGCTATAGCTGTGACCGACCTTGAGAAAGCCACGGCTATATACCGCGATACACTGGGTGCCAGCGTATCAGAGCCAACCGATCTGCCTTCGCATGGCGTGACGACAGTATTCGTCGAACTACCCAACACCAAAATTGAGCTGCTGCAACCTTATGGTGATAACTCGCCTATAACCGGGTTTCTCAAAAAAAACAATGATGGAGGCATTCACCATGTGTGTTATGAAGTCGATGATATCCACTCGTCCAGCGCAAAGCTGGTTGCAGCGGGTGCACGCGTACTTGGTGATGGCCAGCCTAAAACGGGTGCGCATGGCAAGCCTGTTTTATTTCTACACCCGAAAGACTTTTGCGGGACTCTGGTTGAGCTGGAGCAGGCGTAAGCTTCATATAGAATAAAGTACATTCACCGTCGCCTCTGTAACATACAACGGGAATCACCAGTCAAGAGAAACCCTAAATCGCGTCGAAGTCCAGCGTTACCTTATCGCTTCCAGGGCGTGTCTGACAGGCAAGCGTATAGCCGGCCTCAATCTCCCAGTCTGCAAGTGAAAAATTTAAATCCATGCTGGTTTCGCCTTCAATGACTTTACAGCGACAGGTTGCGCACATGCCTCCGGCACAGGAAAATGGTAAATCAAAGCCCGCCCGCCGGGCTGCAGTCAGCACAGTCTCTTTACTTGAATCTACCTGAACTGCACGCTCGGCACCGTCCAGCACAATGGTAACATCCGACCCGCCTTGTGGCAGTTTGTCAGTTTGCTGAGTTTGCACCGGTTTCGACGCCTGGGGGGCACCGGTGGAGGTGAATAACTCAGAACGTACGCATCCGCCAGACACCCCGAGCCCCGCTAAAACCGCTCGGGCCTCTTCGATCATTGTCTGCGGGCCGCACAAATAGATTGCGTCACAGCTGTGCACGTCAAGCAACCCCAGTTGCTGCAGTAACTGTATTTTTTCACCATTCAATCTTCCGTTAAAACACGCCGCCTCCTGCCGTTCAGCAGATAATATGTGCATTACATTAAACCGTTCGGTGTGCTTGTCTTTCAGATCATTTATATCGGCCCGGAACATAATCGTCGATGCGGTGCGGTTACCGTAAGCCAGTGTAATGTGGCTATCCGGTTCATCAGCCAGGACAGATTTTATTATCGACAGACAAGGTGTAATTCCCGACCCTACAGCTAACAAAAGGTATTTATTATTACGCCCTACAGTTGCGGTAAAATTACCCTGTGGCACCATCACCTGTACCGTACTTCCAATCGACAGACCCTGAGCATAAGTGGAAAATAATCCGTGGTCTACACGCTTGATGCCGACCTCAAGACGGTGTTTATGATGAGAGCAGATTGAATAGGATCGACGAACGTCCTGCCCGTTTACAGTTGCCCGCAAGGTGAGGTACTGGCCGGGCTTGAACTGAAACTGAGCCACCAATTCATTGGGCAGAGCAAATGAAATAGCTACCGAATCGGTAGTAAGCGGGCGGACAGCCGCCACCTGGAGCTGATGAAATTGAGGACTAGCCATTAGCCTTTATCTTGTTTCAAGTTAACTTGAATATTAAGCAGAGACGATGCAACTGCCGGTTTCCGGTAAGCCTTCTATAAGCACTTAAAGTAATCGAACGGCTCACCGCAACTGTCACATCGGTATTGTGCTTTACAGGGGGTAGACCCGAACTCTGACACCTTGTGAGTATTGTCGCTGTCACACTGCGGGCAAGAGACGGTAATTCGGGAAAACAGTATCGGTTCGCTTGCCGGGTTATTGTCTGTACCTCTGCCTGCCGCCGGCGCTGCTATGCCGTTAGCACGTAGTTTTTTCCGCCCTTCTGTAGTTATCCAGTCAGTAGTCCAGGCTGGCGACATCATCCGCTGAACCCTGGAATTAAAGCCGGCTTCAGTCAGCGCAGCCAAAATAGACTGCTCTATAACCACAACGGCGGGACAACCGGAATAGGTAGGTGACACCTGCGCAACTACTATATCGTTCTCAATGAATACATCACGCAGTATTCCAAGATCCGATACAGTCATAAACGGTAATTCCGGATCAGGCACCGACGCAGCCACCGCGGCAGCACGCGCAAGATCAATGGGCTGCTTCGCAACAGCATTCACCATTGTGCCCCGGGATAGGTGCGTTGCAGATACTGCAAATCGGCCAGCAGATAGCCAAAATCTTCTGTATGCCGACCGTCTCGCCCGCCACAGAGCGGATACTCTACCTCCGGTACCTCAAGTAACGCCTGGGAGAATACCGATTTTATAGTCGAGCACCATGCCGCACGCAGTTGTTCCGGACCGGGCACTATGCCTTGTTCTATGCACTGCTGCCTGCCGGCATCAACAGAAAACAATTCATCTGTGTAGGGGTGTAGTGTGGATACAGCATCTTTCATGCGGCGACTACTTTCTTCTGTACCGTCACCCAGCCGCACAACCCATTCACCCGAATGGCGCAGATGATAGCCAGTTTCCTTTATAGCCTTTCCTGCAATACCTGCCAGTGTCGTATCACTGCCGGTTAACACTCCCTGCCAGAACGGGCGCATAAACGCCGTAAAATACAGCTGGCGCACCATGGTATAGGCGAAGTCAGTATTTGGCCGTTCGACCAGCAGGCAATTACGGTATTCACGATCGGTTCGCAAATAGGCCAGATCATCTTCAGAGCGATCTTCACCCTCCAGTTCAGCTGCATAGGAATACAGGTTGCGCGCCTGCCCCACCAGATCAAGCGCCATATTCGGCATCGACAGATCTTCTTCAAGCATAGGAGCATGACCGCACCACTGCGAAAGCCTGTGACCCAGTATCAGGTGATCGTCGGCCAGTTGCACAACAGTTTCAATCAGCGCTCGCTTATAGACCATTACATGTGACCCGCTTCATCGGGGATATCATAGAAACTGGGGTGGCGATAGATTTTATCCGCCGCCGGGTCAAAATTAGCCTCAGCCTGCTCCGGGTCTGAAGCAACTATCTGCTCCGCACGCACCACCCAGATTGAATTACCCTCTTCGCGACGAGTATAGACATCGCGTGCAGCGTGCAGCGCCATTTCAGCGTCAGCGGCATGCAAACTGCCAACATGCTTATGATTGAGACCGGTACGCGGCCGGATAAAAACCTCCCAAAGGGGCATCAGGTCACTCATGAGGCATGTGCCATCGTGCTGCGATCCGGGTGTTTTTTCGCATGCGCCAGAGCCGCTTCGCGGACCCACGCGCCCTCATCATAGGCTTTCTGCCTGGCGGCCAGCCGATCCTTGTTCATCATTCCGTGCCCCTTGACTACACGCCAGAATTCATCCCAGTCGATTTCACCAAAATCATAACCACCCTGTCCTTTGTTCTTGCTCTCATTCCAGCGTAAATCGGGATCAGGCATGGTTAGGCCGATCAATGATGCCTGCGGTACGGTTGCATCTATAAATTTCTGACGCAGCTCGTCGTTGGTGAAACGCTTGATCTTCCAGGTCATGGATTGATCCGAATGCTGACTGTCGCTATCCGGTGGCCCGAACATCATTAGCGATGGCCACCACCAGCGGTCAAGTGCATCCTGTGCCATTGCTTTCTGCTCATCGCTGCCTTGCATCAGGGTGCACATCAGCTCATAGCCCTGGCGCTGATGAAAGCTCTCCTCTTTGCACACCCGCACCATTGCCCGCGCGTACGGCCCGTAAGAACATCGGCACAGTGGCACCTGATTCATAATTGCCGCACCATCAACCAGCCAGCCAATGGCCCCGATATCAGCCCAGGTGGGAGTTGGATAATTAAAGATTGAAGAATATTTCGCCTTGCCTGACAACAGCTCTTCGGTCAGCTGTTCTCGTGAAACGCCGAGTGTTTCCGCAGCAGAATACAGGTAGAGTCCATGCCCGCCTTCATCCTGTACCTTGGCAAGCAATGCCACCTTGCGACGCAATGTCGGTGCCCGGGTAATCCAGTTGCCTTCGGGTAACATACCTACAATTTCTGAGTGGGCGTGCTGGCTGATCATGCGAATGAGTGTTCTGCGATACGCTTGCGGCATTGGATCATTGGGCTCTATCTTCTGCTCGCTATCTATTTTTGCCTGAAACGCATCTAGAAACTCCTGCGTCTCTTCGGTTTGGGTATCCGCACCGATAAGACCCTGTGAATACATTGGCAGCCTCGTAAATTGCTCCAAAGCACGGAGCATCATTCATTGATCAACACGTTACATTTTTTGATTGCACACAGATAATATTGTAACATATTAATGCAGGTCAAGTGCCAGTTCCTCACCACCTACCGCAAATAACCCGAGCCAACCGGAGAGCCCGCCCCTTGAACCCAGTCCATTATCAACCCGAAGCCGGAATAGCCTGGATCACTATCAACTACCCGCCGGTCAATGCCATGTCTGTTGCCGTGCGCGACGGCCTGCTAGGTGCTGTCAAGGCCGCAGAGGCTGACAATATGTCACACGGCATCATTTGCTGTGAAGGCCGAACGTTCGTCGCCGGCGGGGATATCTCGGAGTTCGGCCGTCCCCCGCAGCAACCACACCTGCCCGATGTTTATAACTACCTTGAGGCCAGTCCGGTTACCTGGCTCGCCGCGATGCACGGCACTGTACTCGGTGGCGGATTTGAGCTCGCAATGGCGTGTGACTACCGGGTTGCACTACAGAATACGCGGTTCGGGCTGCCGGAAGTCACTCTCGGTCTGGTACCCGGCGCAGGCGGTACGCAGCGTAGCCCCCGGTTGCTTGGCGTCGAGCTGGCTATCGATTTAACCACCAGCGGCCGCATGATCAACGCCACTGATTTACTACAGGCGGGCGGGCTTGATAGCATTATAGAAGGAGAGTTGAAAGCAGGTGCGATAGAATTTCTGCAAAATGCCGGTCCCGCACCGCAGCAAGTCAGCCAGAGAGAGATTGCCCCGCTCACCAGCGATTTTTTCGAAACGAAAAAGCAACCTGTTTTAAAAGCGGCAAAAGGCGCTACCGCCCCTCTGCACAATCTAGAGGCAATAAAATGGGCAACGGAAACATCTTTTGCCGACGGACAGAAAAAAGAGCGTACATTGCATTTGCAGCTTCGAAACAGTGAACAATCTGTTGCGCTGCGCCATGCGTTTTTTGCCGAACGCGCGGTGTCAAAACCCGTCATTATAAAAGACACTACTGCCCGCGAGTTTTCAAACATCACAATTGTAGGAGGCGGGCTGATGGGTGCAGGTATTAGCGCAGCCTGTCTGAATGCCGGATTAAACGTACACATGATTGAGGTAGACAAAGACGCCGCAACCGCAGGCAAACAGCGCGTAATAAAGCTACTCGACGGGGCGTTGAAGCGTGGCAAACTCAGCAGATCTCAATACACCAGACATTGTGAAGCCCTTAGCGCCGGGACTGACTACAGTGCCGCCCGGGAAACCGATATCGCAATTGAAGCGGTGGTCGAAGATCTGGAGGTCAAACAAGGTGTGTTCAGATCACTGGCAGAGCATGTGCCAGCAAACACCATAATTGCCACCAATACATCGTATCTAAACCCGACAGAAATCGCGAAGGGAATAAAAAATCCGGAACGAATACTTGGCCTGCATTTCTTTTCACCAGCCCACATCATGAAATTACTGGAAATTGTCAACACTCCTGCAACTTCCACCGAGGTATTAGCAACAGCGTTCGCATTCGCAAAAAAACTGCGTAAAGTCGGCGCGCTAAGCGGCATCTGTGACGGCTTTATAGGAAATCGCATGTTAGCGGCCTATAGACGGCAAGCCGACTACCTTCTCGCCGATGGCGCCACACCTCAGCAGATTGACAGTGCCATGCGCAACTTCGGCCTGCCGATGGGACCCTATGAGCTACAGGATCTCACCGGCCTGCAAATCGGCTGGGCTAACCGCAAGCGACTGGCTCCAACCCGGGATCCGGCGCAACGCTATATTTCTATAGCCGATCAACTATGTGAATTGAATCGCTTTGGACAGCGATCAGGAATGGGCTGGTATCGATACGAAAATGGTGATCGCACACCCCTGCCAGACCCGCTTGTGAACGATATCATCAGCAACTGGAGCGCCGAAAATAACATTAACCGCCGCAACTTCAGCGAAAAAAACATACAGCAATCACTGATCGCGGTACTGGCTAACGAAGGCGCTCGCATTCTCGAAGAAGGTATTGCCGAGCGCGCCCTGGATATCGATATGGTAAAAATTCACGGTTATGGTTACCCGCGCTGGCGAGGCGGCCCCATGCATACGGCAGAGCAACTCGGCAAAGATACAATAAAATCTATACTGGCTGATGTAACTGCGCAAAGCCCGGACAGCTGGAAAATTGCAGAGATTTACCAATGAATGTTGACAGCTACGTTGCCGGACACTGGGTAACACCGGACGACAGTGCAGTTGCAATCCCTTCAGCAGTCACAGGCAAAACCATAGCCAGAGCGGGCAATGCATCGCTCGATACACTGACAATGCTCGACTACGCACGCAACACCGGCGGCGCTGCACTGCGTGAAATGACTTTCCACGATCGCGCCCGTGCACTTAAAAATCTGGCTACCTACCTTAACGAACACAAGGAATCTCTGGTCACGCTGGCTTTTGATACCGGTGCAACACGAGCAGACTCATTCATTGATATAGATGGCGGAATCGGTACCGTATTTGTCTTTGCATCTAAAGGCAGAAGAGAACTTCCTGACGACACTATCTGCAGCGACGGCGATATTGAACAGCTATCACGCAACGGTTCATTTTTAGGACAGCACATCTATACCAGCAAGCCAGGTGTTGCGGTGCATATAAACGCCTATAATTTTCCGGTCTGGGGCATGCTGGAAAAGCTCGCACCTACTTTACTTGCGGGTATGCCCGCTATAATAAAGCCTGCTACCAGCACCTGCTACGTGACCATGGCGTGCTTCAGACTGATGCTGCAAAGCGAAGCGTTTCCACCAGGTAGCATGCAACTGATTTCCGGCTCTACCGGCGAATTACTTAACCAGCTTAATTTCCAAGACAGCGTAAGCTTCACCGGCTCGGCGCGCACAGCACTGATGCTCAAATCGACCCGGAGACTGCTGGAACACTCCATCCCCTTTACCGCTGAACAGGATAGCCTCAACGCCACCGTAATCGGACCGGATGTTGTCGCAGGCTCCGCAGAGTTTGATCTGGCCGTCAGGGAAATCTGCACGGAGATGACAACCAAGGCAGGTCAGAAATGCACCGCTATCCGGCGCATTATGGCCCCGCTGAACACTATAGAGAATTTTATAGAGGCTATTCGTGAGCAACTTTCAGCTACTCGCATCGGCAACCCGGCTCTAGAGTCAAATACTATGGGAGCACTGGTATCCACCACCCAGCGCGACGATGTATTTAAGGCCAAAGCGGCATTGCAACAGCAGACTCGAACAGTGTACGAAAACCCCAACCCGGAAATCAACGGTGCCGATTCAGATCACGGTGCTTTTATGTCACCGGTTCTGCTGCACTGTGAACATCCCGACAACGCCGATGCCGTACATTCAACTGAAGCGTTTGGCCCGCTGTCGACGATCATGCCTTATCGTGATTTATCTCATGCCTGTAAATTGTTGAACCATGGTCGTGGCAGTCTGGTGGCCTCTGTAATAACCTGCGACCCCGACGTCGCTCGCGATGTGACGCTGGCCTCTGCGTCATCCCATGGCCGGCTGTATTTCAATAATCGGCATTCGATGAGAGAATCGACAGGGCATGGCTCGCCTCTGCCGCACCTGACTCATGGCGGTCCGGGTCGAGCTGGTGGTGGCGAAGAACTGGGTGGAGTACGAGCTGTTAAGCACTACATGCAGCGCACCGCGCTTCAAGGGCACCCGGATTTACTCAGCGCTGCCACCTCCCAATATATTATTGGCTCAACTGAGACTACAACCGACACACACCCGTTTCGCAAACGCTTTTCTGAACTTTTTATAGGCGAAACCCTGAGCGCCGGGCCACGTGAAATCACCCTGGACGACATCGAGCATTTTGCACGGTTCACCGGCGATACTTTCTACGCCCACATGGATGAAGAAGCGGCCAGGGACAATCCATTTTTCCCCGGCCGGGTGGCGCATGGTTATTTATTATTGTCATTTGCAGCAGGTCTGTTTGTCGATCCCGATCCGGGACCCGTTCTCGCCAACACCGGGCTGGACGGATTAACTTTTCAAAAACCTGTATCCCCAGAAGACAGCATCAACGTTTCCCTGATCGTAAAACGAAAGACCAAACGCAATGATGAATACGGTGAAGTACGCTGGCATGTACGTTTAGAAAACCAGCACGGTGAGCAAGTTGCCAGCTACGAATTACACACCATGAACCTGCTCTAGCCCATGACCAAGGCGCTAGCCCCTCTATTGCTGCAGCTGCATCGCGAGCACCCGGTTAAAACCTGGTCGCTGATCATTACCTTCCTCGGCGATTCCATCGTGCCGCGCGGTGGCTCGGTATCGTCGGCAACAGTACAGACGCTTATGGAAGAACTCGGTGTGGGTGCGGGCGCAGTGAGAACGGCATTTTCCAGACTGGCGAAAGACAACTGGGTAGAACGCGAAAGGCGTGGCCGCAACAGCTTTTACAGTCTGTCCGCAACTGGCTATAGTCCCTTTTTTACCGCCGCAGAACGAATCTATGCAAAACCTCCGGGCCCCGGCAACAAGAAACCAGAGCCGCTGTCTGACGGTACCGGCAGCGATTGGTTACTTGCCACCTGCAACCCGCTGGCAGACTCGAGAAACACGTGGAAAGATCTGGTGCAAGATTATGGCGGTATTAAACTGACAAACAATACAGGGCTATTCCGGCAAGACACCCCGGGGCTGTCAGCCAGGTTGATTGAGGTCGAAGCCGTGATAGTAGGGCACACGCTACACAACACCCCCGAGTGGCTGAAGCAACTGGTCGGTCCGCAGAAGGTCGCAGCCAGGTATTTAACATTGCAAAAGCAATTCAGCAATGTCGGGGAAGAAATCACAGCTGATCCTCTGACGGCACTCGCGGCCCGCTGCTTACTGATTCATGAATGGCGGAGACTGTTGTTGCGCAATAACGATTTACATGATCAGCTACTCCCTGCAAACTGGCCTCGTGACGACTGCCACCGGTTTGTGGCCGGGCTGTATCATCAATTGTCACCTTCGGCCGAGCGCTGGCTTGACGAATTCGCAACCGGTCCGAACGGGAAATTGACATCAGGCGATCCCACAGTAAAAAATCGCTTCGGCAAATAATTTTTACAACAGCTGGCAACAGGCAACAGGCAACAGGCAACAGGCAACAGGCAACAGGCAACAGGCAACAACAACTATGACAGAATTAACAGCAGACGAAATTGCCACACGCAGTGCAGCCGCCATGTGGGCCAACGACGATGCCAGTAAGCATCTCGGCCTGACGATAAAATCGGTAACACCCGGGCAGGCTGTATTATCAATGCAGGTGGAATCGCATCACACCAATGGCCACGATATCTGCCACGGTGGCTACATTTTCACCCTGGCCGATTCCGCTTTTGCTTATGCCTGCAATAGCTACAATCAAGTTACCGTTGCCCAGCAGAATTCCATTACATTTGTTGCTCCCGGAAAACTAGGCGACACCCTGACCGCCACAACAACAGAAGTCTCACGCTCGGCGCGCTCAGGTGTCTACGATGCCGTTGTCACGAATCAGCTCAATGAAACAATTGCACTCTTCCGTGGCAACTCGCGCACACTGAACCGAACCGTATTCAACGAGGAAACACCATGAGCCAGGCTTTTATCTGTGAGGGGCTGCGATCTCCCATCGGAAAATTCGCAGGGATGCTGGCCAGTGTGCGCCCCGACACCATGCTAGCTGAAGTAATACAGTCCGTTATGAAAAGCACCCCGGATCTGGATCCGGCAGCCATTGACGATGTCTTTATCGGCTGCGCCAATCAGGCGGGTGAGGATAATCGCAATGTGGCCAGAATGTCTGTACTGCTGGCAGGGCTGCCAACTTCCGTACCGGCGCTGACAATAAACCGTCTTTGCGGCTCCGGCCTCGACGCCGTTGGCAGCGCCGCCAGAGCAATCTGCAGTGGCGAGGCTGAGATTGTACTTGCCGGTGGTGTTGAAAGCATGAGCCGCGCGCCGTTTGTCATGCCTAAAGCCGATACTGCCTATTCGCGCCGTGCAGAAATCTACGACACGACAATAGGCTGGAGATTCGTTAACGAAGCGCTTAAAAACACCTATGGTGTCGACTCAATGCCAGAGACCGCCGAAAATGTTGCCGAAGATTATAATATTAGTCGTGAAGATCAGGATGCGTTCGCATTGCGTTCACAGCAACGCGCAGCGAATGCCATTGCCAGTGGCCGCCTGGCCAAAGAAATAACCCCGATCAGCATCCCTCAACGTAAAAAAGAAATCGTGTTGTTTAGCATTGACGAACACCCGCGGTTGTCACCGCTGGAAAAACTAACCGCCCTCGCCACACCGTTCCGGCAAAACGGTACGGTAACCGCTGGTAACGCATCCGGCGTTAACGACGGTGCAGCTGCCGTTATTATTGCCTCTGAGGCCGCAGTTAAAAAATATAACCTCTCACCACGGGCGCGCATCACCGGCATGGCGACAGCCGGTGTGGAGCCAAGAGTGATGGGAATCGGCCCGGCACCTGCGTCGAAAAAACTACTGGAGCGCCAGAAGCTGTCGGTCAGCGATATAGACGTAATTGAACTTAACGAGGCATTTGCAGCGCAGGGTCTAGCTGTTACCCGGGAACTCGGCCTGGCCGACGACTCACCCGTGGTCAATCCGAACGGCGGCGCTATTGCCCTTGGTCACCCGCTCGGCATGTCGGGAACCCGGCTGGCACTAACCGCATCAATCGAACTGCAGGAAAGACAACTTACACACGCACTGTGCACTATGTGCATTGGTGTTGGCCAGGGCATCGCACTAACTATGGAGCGCGCATAACTCATGACTGTAGAAAACTACCCGGAATTTTCCGACCCCAGAGCGCGGCCCCGCTACGTCGGGCTTCCGACCTTTTTACGCGCACCTTATAACGAAGATCTGCAAAATACTGATGTCGGAATTATCGGTGTGCCGTTCGATGGTGGCGTTACCAACAGACCGGGATCGCGTCACGGCCCACGTGAAGTGCGCAACCAGTCAACCCTGATCCGGATGAAGAACCAGTCGACGGGTATCGCACCACATGACCTGTGCCGGGTTTCCGACATCGGTGACGCCTGGGTACCCTCGCCGTTTGAGCTCACGGGCAGCCATCTGGCAATACAGCAAACCTTTGAAAAAGTACATAAGCACGGCATTATCCCGATTGCCGTCGGTGGCGATCACTCCGTCAGCCTGCCTATATTTCGCGCCATCGCTAAAGACGGCCCGATCGGCATGATCCACATCGATGCACACTGCGATACCGGCGACGACTACATGGGCTCAAAATTTCATCACGGCGCACCATTCAGCCGTGCTGTCGAGGAAGGCCTGCTCGACCCTCAGCGAACGGTACAAATTGGTATTCGAGGCTCGGTAAACGATCTTGATCTGTGGAAATTCAGCCACGATAGCGGCATGCGTGTTATCTATATGCACGAATTCCATAGCCTAGGGCTGGAGAATGTTATTGCAGAGATGAAAAAAATTGCTGGCGATGGCCCGGTCTATATCAGCTTCGATATAGACAGTCTCGACCCGGCGTTTGCCCCTGGCACCGGCACCCCGGAAATAGGTGGCTTGAGTACGCTTGAAGCACAGCAGCTAATCCGTGGCTGCAGCGGCCTGAATATTATTGGTGCAGATATGGTTGAAGTGGCTCCTCCATTTGACCCGGCCGGAATAACTTCACTGGCCGGCGCGGGAATACTGTTCGAACTACTATGCGTAGTCTGCGAGAGCTATGCAGCGCGAACGAGCTAGAGCGGTGAAACGTACAAAGTGTACGAGTGAGAGCTTATCATGTGGCGTGCAATAAGGCGAAGCTCACAGGCAATACACTGCAGCGCGCCAAATGAGAAGCTTCCGCAGGCACGTAGCGACGATTACTCAGGTACGTGAGATTTCACCCGACACATGCGGGCGTTTAGTCATTATAAATAACGACATGTGGCTGGTGAAAGATTGCGTGCCTAAGTGGTTCGCAGTAACGATTATTTGTGGATGGGCACCAACCAGATCGCAATTAACAGAATTCTCTATCTGGAGACTCATACGCCGGCAAGGCCTCAAAACTCTGATCCTGCCGGATAGAAAACTCACCCTCCAGATCGGCCACTGCTTCCAGATCCGCTACGGAACACGACGCATCTTGAAATCCGGCATGCGCTACGTCAGATACTCCACAAGCGGGATAAAACTCACGCAGCCATTCGCGCAGTATCAGGTTTTCCAATTCATCAGGTGTAACATGAATGTCGCCCGGCTTAAGCTTGCACCGGGAACTCGCCAGATATTTACCAAGTGCATAGAATTCCATATCTGACATCAGGTTAGCCGGTGAAGACGAGCCATCTTCCATAGACATATTGGGCGCTTGCCCCACCCCGTCACGGGCCAGCAATACTCGCACCTTTTTTTGATAGCGGGTAGTAAAGACCGCGATTTCGTCGGTACTATCGGTAACAGATAAGGTTAAGTGCCCGCTCGCAACCAGTTGTGGTATACCTGCCTCAACATCTCCCGATGTACACAATACAATCACAGCCCCGTCTCTTATCTCTGCCAAAAGCTCTGGCGCTTTCGACAAAAAACAACTGCCGGTATTCAAAAACAGCAGATCTGATTGCCGCAGCACCTGCTTCTGAGAAACAATATGATTCTGCCGAATTGCCAGCTCCGCCATAATCGACAAATTGGTATCGAACACATAGGGCTGGCAGTTATCCTTGGCTAGAGTACGGAGAACTCCTTTACCGATAATGCCAAGGCCGATAACGCCAACACGCCCCCTCCAGTATTTCAGGCTACAGCCAAGATTGCGGCGGAATATACCATCAGTAGCATAAACAATTGCCGAGCCGATCTCTAGATCCATAATACTTTTTATACGCGAACGGGATTTTGATATAACCGGGTGTCTGAGGCGATGTGCCACATCTCGATAACCGGGTGTTTTACCATCATCAGACCCCTTGATACCGTTTTCAGTACCTTCTACAAAGCCCACCAGCTGCCGGCCTAGAACGGGGTCATTTGATATTGCCGCAGCAGCCGGTGCGAAGTAGCCACCATATTCAAGAATGGCAAACGGCCTGCCAAGAGCAACCTGCTGAAGCCATTTTACTGTGTATTCGACATCAGCAAGTCTGGATCGCGTTATATCACTGTAAACACGATCCCCATAACGCGCCTTTAGCTGCTGTACAACTTCCGGGTTGCTTTTCGCAGAACTGCCCTTGGGTACTACAGCAGCAACCTGCCTGTCTATCGAGCTAAAGAAAGTGAGCGACGGTAAAAACGCATGCTGGACAAAAATAAAACACAGATCGCCGGGTGTAGAGTGAGCTTTTTCAATTGCTGCAACAGTATTGTTGTAGTACCGGGCGTGGGTGGCATATACAGTGGAATCCATAACTACCCTCAATAGTCAACATCTAATAGTTAATATCAATAATCGATATTAATTCGCAAAGCCTTTGCACCTGGACTGATCCGCAATTTGATACCCACTGAGCAACTCAGCCTGTTTGCTTATTACCATTCTAAATTCAGTTTCCTCTCGCCGTTGTACGATACTGTATCAAAGCAACAGATCAAAGCAACAGAACTATTCACTTGCGATTTAAACTGAAATAACAAACTGGAATAAACACTGAGACAGCAATCAGAATGGCGAATAATAAACGAAGTAGAAACGAAGTAGAAACGAAGTAGAAACGAAGTAGAAACGAAGTAGATATTAAGAGATTATCAGGCTTGAATTCGATGTAAACCTGAAAAAAGCCACTGATGCAATGTAAAGCCTGCAGGCTTTACCGCTACCGCACTACCGAGAGGGTAGCCGTGAACCAGTCACCCGGCACAGCAGACACGACAGAAATCTAGAAACAGTAATAATACCTTGCCTGTCTTACTCATCATCTCGAAACGGACGTACAAATGAGAATCTGGGTACCATTTCACCACCCACCTCTACTGTCTGCAAAAACTTTTTGACTGGCCTTGCCCACAATTTGCGGTCGCCATGCATACTGGCATAAACCACCAGCTCCTGATCAATTTCTGTATGAGAAGCAGAGACAAACACACAGTATGTACCGCCCTTGAAATGACGATACACACCCGGAACAACTGAATTGTTTGTTTTGTTCATATATCTTACTACCGCACAAACTTCTATATTTGTCTATGCATCATCTCTGCGCAGTGCCTGACACAGGCAATGCACACCGCCGCCGCCCAGTGTGAACATCGACATATCCGGATCATAAACTTCAAAACCCAGCGCTCTGATTCTGGAATTCAAATCGGCAGATCCGGACATCGACAACACTTTGCCGTTACCCAGCGCGACCAGATTCACGCCCAGGTTTTTCGCCTCCGGGTACGGTACGTCGACGAATTCGAAGCCCCAGTCTTTCAGTTGTTGCGACAGCCACGGCTCCATTGCATCAAGACACGCAACCAGAAGCTTCTCCGCCAGTGGCACGACCAGCCCGTCCATATGCACAAACTCCCGGTTGATTGGCGCTGTTACAGCTTCCCAGCCGGCTGCACGTACAAATTCGGCAACCTGCTCTGAGCCGGCCTTTTCGGAGCGCTCACCGCAATAGCCGATGATTACTTTGCCGGGTTCAAGAATGACAAAGTCTCCGCCTTCAAAATGACCAGCCGTGGCAAAATTCCAGATCGGGATATCGTGCTGCTGATAGAACTTTATGGCAGTGACATAATCCGCCCGCCGGACTTTCAACTGCATATGGCAGATGAGTGCACCCCATGGGGTCATTGCAGAGCTATCTCTGGCGAAAAAGTTTCTATGGAGTACCGGGTCAGAATCGAGGTAATGGCATTTCACACCATTCGATTCATAAATCGAAACCATTTCTGCATGTTGTGCCATGGCCGTTTGCAAATCGAAAGCAACGCCGGTTTTATGCGCATTATTCAGTGTTCGCGCTGTCAGAGGCCCCGCATCTACCCATTGAAAATACTCGGGCACACCGAGCAAAACATCACGCAGCTGTGCATAATCGTTATTGATACCCCATCGTCCCGCGACAGGACCGGTTTTTTCCGCATCTGGACTCGACAAGTTCAATCTCTCCAATTGGTATGTATTCTTCAACTATCAGGAGTTTTGTTTTCATCCAGTTCGCTGAAACCGACCGTCTCTGGAGCAGATACGGCCCCTCAGGCACCAGATTGAAGCCTACAGGTTCTGCGCAAGACGATACATCGTGAGGGAACTTCACGCGAGCATTACCTGGTGCCCATCCATAAACCAGCGCTACTGCGGATCCCCCAGGACACGCGATCTTTCACCGACCACATGTAGTTATTTAGAATGACTAAACGCCCACATGTGGCAGGCGAAATCTCACGCACCTGAA
>MDLA01000160.1 GCA_001730015.1 Chromatiales bacterium (ex Bugula neritina AB1)
CGCTATCCGTATCCGTTGTTTCGCTCGGATCGGTCGGGAAGGCGTCATTGATGTCCTCCACTCTGTCGTGATCATCGTCCGGATCTATTAGGATGCCCGTCTCTACAATTCTAGATGGCAGAGCTATTTAATGTAGGAAACGACAGTGCAGTGTCTAGGTCAATTACGCGGACAGATGAACAATTGGCGAGTGATAGTAGTATAAGGCATTTGTACAATTGTATATTTCAAGAATTGACCCCATTTGCTCTACCAAATTTTTCCGAACTCTACCCCCCCCTTTCCCCTATGACTATCTCTATATTTCATATTTCGCCCAACAATTGAAAACACCCCCTATCATCAACGTCAAGATGCAATCCGCTTGCATCTTTAAACGCCACCGGATCATAAAGAAACTCCACACCATCAATAGTAATTATATCTTTCTCGCACAGATTCATTTTTTCATGGAAAGCAACGGAAAAGCGTTTATTATCGCCCATTAATATAGATTCAGTTAAAAGGGAAACAATTGGACTCTCTATATCCATTTTGGAAAAGGCCATTTTCAACCCATTTTTTCCAGCCTCCGTTACACCTTTCAACATTTCAACCTTTTAACCTTTAGTAAGCACTACAACTTGTATTGTGTGCAGCTGGCGAATCTGCAATATAATGTGGACAAGAAGAATCAAAATAGTTTAACTTTATTCTGACAACATCTCCCCCTTCACATCTTGCAACACAGACCAAATCATACCTACCCTCACTATTACGCACGCTAGACACCGTTCTTATTGTTTTACAAATTCTACCACGCGCATCACCATCATCCATAAAATCATCTAGCTCCCAAGGAATTGGAACCGGTATAACTGGATCCAACGGAAAAGTAATAGGCCGGGGTGCAACTGGCGCAACAGGAAATGGGATAGCAATAAGCCCATCTCTGTCAACATTCTTAGACGGGTTACTCAACGCATACCCATAAGTATTAACTCCACCACCCAACCCAATAGGATCACTCTCTACATACCGCCCCGTTCCCGGATCATACGTCCGAAAATAATTATAATGCAGCCCCGTCTCTCGATCAAAATACTGACCCGGAAATCGCAGATTCTGCTCCACCTGATTAACCGTCTCCGTCACCGCACCAAACGGATCATATTCTCCTTTCCAAACCACCTGCTGATTACTATCCGTCAGCACCTGTGGCGTTCCCAGATGATCATTATGAAAATAATACGTCTCTGCCTGTACCGGGTTGCTAAACACCGTCATCAACAACGGCAGCATCACACTTAACGCCCTGGCTTTTATTCGCATTAACTTCTTCACCACCTTACTTCTCCACTGTCTAATTCCGAGTCCTGCTGTTCGAATTGGCTTCTGCTGCGTGGTGTCTTGTCTCTGTCGTTGCTTCATGGTGCTGATGCTCCCTCACAACTGCTGATACTGTCTCCGCTTCCCGATCCGCCTTCGCAGTAATCCTCTCCGTTTCCTCCTTTCAGTGTATCGTTGCCGCTTCCTCCATATAGCTCATCATCGCCTTTGCCCCCACTGAGCACATCCTGATTCTTGCCGCCTCGGATTTCATCATTTCCTCTGCCGCCTGCCATCGTGTCGTTACCGCTGTTTCCCTTGAGAACGTCCGCTCCACTTCCTCCATACACGGTATCGTTTCCGTTTCCACCGGCTATATCGTCTGCTCCTGCTCCTCCGCGTATTCGATCATCTCCTCCATTTCCTTCTACCGTGTCTTTGCCTGCTCCGGCACAGATCACATCTTCACCTCCTCTTCCTCGAATGACGTCTGCACCTCTTCTACCTACGATCAAATCCACACCGCTGCTACCTTCCAATACATCTGCCTCTGCGGTTCCTACAATTACGTTGCCACTTAACCCGGCCGCTTCATATACTCCGGCGGACACCTCGGTCAGTTCATAACCATCGCACGTCAGTGCCGCTGCGCTGACACAGACACTGCTCGCATCCAGTGGATCTGCTCCGCACTCGATCTCTGTCTCGTCTGATTGTCCGTCGTTGTCGTCGTCCATATCAGCGTTGTTACCTATTCCATCTCCATCGGTGTCCGTGGTTTCATCCGCATTCAGCGGGAAGGCATCAGCGCTGTCTGCTACCCCGTCGTTATCGTCATCGCTGTCTCTACAGTCGGGCATGCGGTCGCCATCGGTGTCTGTTGACAGGCTTGAGAACTGCAGGGGATCTGAACCACACGCTATCTCATCTACATCGCTCTGCCCGTCGTTGTCGTCGTCGGTATCGGCGTTATTACCGGTGCCATCGCTATCCGTATCCGTTGTTTCGCTCGGATCGGTCGGGAAGGCGTCATTGATGTCGTCCACTCCGTCGTGATCATCGTCCAGATCTTTTAGGATGCCTGTCTCTACAAATCTAGATGGCAGAGCTATTTAATGTAGGAAACGGCAGTGCAGTGTCGAGGTCAATTACGCGGACAGATGAACAATTGGCGAGTGATGATAGTATAAAGCGTTTGTATAATTGTATATTTCAAGATTTGACCCCATTAGCTTCCCTTCGGAGTATACGAATTACCTGCTTAATCCGATGCGACGACAATGTCATGTCGTCGCAGTTACATTGCGCTACAGCCGCGGTGTAGTTGAGTTTAGCCTAGAAAATGTAATAATTTAGAGCTAACCAAAAAATCACTTTATGCCGTGCGGGTTTCAGGCCAGCTGCCAACACTTTGAAAATACTCTGTAGACTCTATTTGATCATTGTATTCGAGCAGATTGCCTACCTTAGAAACCAGCACCTCTCGGACTTCCTGTGGAGACGTAAAGAAGAATTCTTTCCGAACGTTCGCATGATTTAATCGTCGATTTGCAAAATGTTGATGAAGTTCGCTCTCAAGCTGCACAGCATCTTCAGAAAAATATAGGCAGTGCACGTCGAAGCGGAATGGTACTGAAGCAGCACCGAGCTCGATCACTCGGTCCATTGGATCTAGTCGACGGGTAAGTCCAATTTTTACAACACCGTCGCCGAATGCTCCTTTGTTGGAAATAACGTAAACATACCCGGCCCTGACATTAGCAATCCGATAGTCGTTTTCTTCAATGGCAATGTCGATTTCCCGTAGTTTCTCTTGAAGCCCTTCATCGATTTCGCCTGCTTGCTCAAGGGATTGAAGCGCATTGATCAAATGGCATCTTTCTTTTTCAAGTTTTACTCTTCGCGCAGCGAGTTCCGCCTCAGCACGTTTTTCCTCTCGTAAGCGCTCTCTCTCTTCCCTCGCAGCTTCCTTCTCCTCTTGCTTTTTCACTAGGTAGTCCGCGGTAAGCTCGAGTTCATCGATCTGAAGCGCGTGGTACGCCTCGCTGACATGCATTTCCATCATTGAACCCAGCTTGGATATCTTATTCTTTGTTTTGTTAACTCTTTTCTTGGCAGTGACAACATTTCCCGCCCTGAGTGACTTGATACAGCTATCAGCTTGGGAGTTATATGCCAACAGCATAAGCGTTCCCAAGTCTTTGCACATCTTCTTGCCCCGGGCAAGAGAATTATCGTACATAAAATGCTCAGATGCTTCGATAGCTGTACCTGCCTTCACCATACTTGACTTAGCTACACTAATCTGTGCTAATCGACTTTTATAATCCACTGCATTTTCTAGCGGATGGTGATAACGATAAATACCCACTGATTGAAGAACCTGCTCGTCGCTAAGTACCGCGACTTCCATATCGTCAGCCGGACTTGCCAGTTGTTCTAAAAGCCGTGCATTCTCATTCTTAAGACTTTCAATTATCGATTGTTGCGAATACTGTGTCGCCTGACTTGATGGTTGCTCTGAGATCTCCTGCAGGTTTACGCTTGAGGGCTCAAAGCTTTGTTGCATGCCAGAGCGTCGTACGCCTGACGCTTTTATTGACTTTAGACCGTGGGGGTTGGTAGATACTGAAGCTCCCATACGATCAAGTGTGGCGTCAGGGCTTATAAGCGCTAGATCCAGTTGACTAAACGACCGACGATCGGTACCGACGGCTACGAATACAAAATGCGCATGCTGACCAGTTGCAGGATCAGTGGCCTCTGTCGAAACCTGAAGATCAATCGTTTTTATGATTTCTCTCCGATCAGCTTCAAATATTTCGTGCAGTGAACGTATTGCGACCTGGCGCACTGCACTTGCATACTGCTCCCGCATGGCTTTTGCTGACAAATCGGTTGATTTTATTTCGTCAGTCGCCTTTACGTATTTATAACTTTTTATTGATGGGATGGATTCTGGTGGTGGAACTAATACCCTAAGCTGTAGCTCCGATAGCTTACTTGAATAAACAAATTCTCGTGTGACCTGAAACTCATCTGGATATACCGAGTTGTTTAATACTAGGCGAATATACTCTTCGACAGATTGCTCACCCCCTTCGTTCAGGCCTTGAATCATCTGATCTATCTGGCCAACCACCAATTCTTTGTGTTCCTTATGCTGCGACCGTTTTTTCTCTAGTTCATGTAGACGATGATCTTCCCGAATTCGCCAGTCGTGGTACAAGCGTTCACGAGCTAGCTCATTTTCATCACACTGCCGGTGCCAGTCCTGAAGTATCTCCTGAAATTTCCGTTTTGCGGCGGTTACTCGCCGTTCGTATCTTCCTTTGCCAAATAGAGCTGATAATCCGCTCGGTGGCTGGGGCATTTTGCCCCGAGGACGAGGTGGATCCTCTATTGTTGCAGGAGGGGGCGTGGCCAGTTCCAGATCAGCGTGGCGTAAAGGCACTTGTTCCGCCTGCATCCGCATGAGAGTCAGATCAATATAGTCATCAACTTCAAGGGTAGACTGAAGAATGTTGTTTAGTTCATCGGCGCTGCTCTGCAGGCCGGCGTTCAAGGACTCGACGTGCGACTCCATTGAAGCGATATGAGCCGCTTTCGCTTCTTTCTCCAGCTGTTTCCTTTCTGCTGCTTCAGCTTTGATAAGTCGTTGTTGAAGTCGCTCTTCTTCCCTCCGCGCCCTCTCTTCTTCCCTCTCAATTGCGCGGCGTTCTTGTTCTGCAGCCTTTTGAGCCCTAATAACTGCTTTCTCTGCTTTCTTTATCTCCCGAAGCCACGCACCAACAAAATCCCTAGCCATCTTACCTTCCCGCTGCTCACTTACAATAATTACTCAGGGGGATTGTGGCACATCAGACCCGGCGAAAATACACGCAAAATTTGCACAACAAAGCTTCGGTCGGCCAGAACTACTGCCAAGATGTTGGCAACAAGAGAGGTGTGATTTCAGTAGGGCGCAATATTTAACAATATTTTTAAATTCTTTTTTTGAAATACCGGCGATCTCATCGCGGTTATTGCTGCAGAAGGGGAGTTACCCGTTGGTAATTTACTGCTCGGTTGACCTTCATCGATTACAGACCCCATACATTCATTGAGTGGCGGGGAGAATGACTGGAGGAGGCATGCTGAAAAATAAGTCTCTCCGGAGACACTCTCCAAACGATGACTGCCGCTACCGTACTGATAATTCTCACTTTGCCCATCACGTGCAAACGACAATCGATTGCTTATCGGATCATATCCGTAGGTATCTTCTCCATAGTTGCCTGTGGCAAAGTTGAGTCGATCAAAATCGTCGCAGATAAATTGCTGACTGAGGTCTGTATCTACACTATCTATTATTGCGGTTATTTTGTTCACGGCTCTATAGGCAATTCCCTTGGCAAAGACTGATCCATCAGTGATGGTTTTCTACACGGTGATTCTGATCGAAGACCCGGGTTCGCTCTATCCCGTTGCCTAGAACCAACTAACCGGACAGCCATTCTAATAAACGAGAAAAATGTCGAACAAAGGAAATACCTCAACCTCATGGGAATTCGTTAACAGGGCTGTCCTGTTACTGCGTTAGTGGGTTTTCCAATCCTGATGCGTTTAAAGACCTCATTTTCCTGACCGTAGGTGACCTTGACATTACTGCGCAAATTCCGCCCAAATTTCGTACAACATAAATTAAGTTCTACGACTGCTATCACAGACTGGATGTGTATTCATGCCATTGCAGATTCCATATATAGCCAATTTTTACCATTGTGGCACTTATTGAAAACGGCCACTCCGTCATTTTTCGAAAAAGTACAGTATCACGAGCAATTGTAATATTTGTCCGAACTCAGATTGACATCGCAAGCAGACTCGATCAAACAACGCAGAACTACTCACTTTTCTCAGCCTGGAAACATAATCCATGTAGCGCTGTAGCCTCAACATATGCTCAATACGCAGTATACGAATGCCCTAGTCCGTTCACTTAAAGAGCAGATTTGATATAATCACCTTCCTTTGCAGAAATAAGGTTAGAGAGCATTGAGTATTCTACAGACAACTCGCGTAGCGCTATTTCTCTCAATTATATTTGGCGGCTCTTCCTACGCCGCTGAGCTGTGCAGCCCGGATGCAATCGACCCTGATGGCGACGGTTGGGGCTGGGAGAACGGGAAATCTTGCAAGATCGGTGAGCTGAAACCAGCACACCCAGATTGCCAGAGTCCGAATTCAGATCCGGATGGTGATGGCTTCGGATGGGAAAACAATGCCACCTGCAAAGTTGGCGGTAGTGAGCCCATAGTACCTGGCGACAGTTACGAAACTGCCCTCCCGATCCTGTTTGACTCGCTAGTATCTGCGAATATGACAGGCGCAGATACACATTACTTTAAAGTCGAAGTACCGGAATCTACTGCCTATTCTGTTACAACAAATTTCGACCCGAATGGTGAAATTGACGTAACTATCAACACGGGCAATTCCACTCCTACTATTTTTAATTCAAACTTCCAGGACAATTTTGACACCACCCCCAAAGGTTGCTTGTCTACTGGAACGCACTACATCAAAATCGACAGATACTATTTTTCAACATTCAACAATATTAACTACAAGTTCACGCTAAATACAGCAGCCATGAGTTGCAAGGATCCCGTTACACAAATTGCCTTGCCGGATAGTTCCGCTAACGAGGTTGTCTATGGCAACGATACCGTATACTACTCGGACTATGAAGATATAAGAGCAGTGGATGCCACTGGCTCAGAAATCTGGAATTACCGCCTGAATTACCAATACGCACGCGAGCTCACCCCGCTCTCCGACGGAACACTCGCGTTTTTCCTTGACGACAACGTACTGAACTTGCTTGATCCGCTTGGACAACTAAAGTGGAGTGTAACCATTGGATCAAATCGCGGGAGTACGTCCGAGATAATCGAGAGTGAGAACTCACTACTGGTCGGCATGTCAGGAACGCTCTACTCAATCGCAAAGGCCGACGGAAGCATTCGGTGGGGTTACACCTACTCTTCAAACGGCTACAACATCAGAATCCAAACGATAGAAAATAACAAGGTAGTCCTGATAAAAAACAAGGATATTTTAGTATTCGACGATTAAAATATGCCATCAGCCGTAGGTTAAGCTGACAATCATTTATCCAGAAGGCATATCAGATTATGAATACAGTACCATCAACCGCCTAGGCAATTTTATCGAGTCGCTTTTTGCGAAGACATATAAAATCAAGCAGCAATGAAGCCGCGGCCAATGCGGTAATTTCTGCATGATCATACGCAGGTGCGACCTCGACCAGATCCATCCCTACAAAATCTATATTTTCAAGCCCTCTGATAATCGTTTGCGCCTGCCAGGTGCTTAAGCCACCACAAACCGGCGTACCGGTTCCCGGAGCAAAAGCCGGATCCAGTCCATCGATGTCAAAGGTCAGATAGGCAACGGAATCACCGACAACATTTTCAATAGCGTCAATCGTTGCCGGGACACCATTTATATGAACACTATTCGCATCAAAAATAGTACACCCGTGAGTGCTGCTGTTCATCGTTCTTATACCAACCTGAATTGATCTTTCAGCATTGATCAAGCCTTCATTAATGGCGTGATAAAACATAGAACCGTGATCAATACGTTTGTCCGGCTCAGCCCAGGTATCGGAATGGGCATCCACCTGTATCAGTGCCAGTGGACCGTGTTTTTCGGCGTGTGCTTTGATCAATGGGTAGGAAACGGAATGGTCTCCGCCCATAGAAATCAGAAACGGTGTCTGATCGATTATGGATTTCGCCTGCTGATAGATTGCATCAATAATTGACTGCGGATACCCGTGATCAAAATAACAGTCTCCGTAGTCCACCATTTGCAGAGTCTCGAATGGATCGAAACCCCATGGCCAGGGGCCACCGTCCCAGGCAAGATTAGTTGAAGCCGACCGTATTGCACGCGGGCCGAATCGCGCACCCGGTCGATTAGTCACAGATAGATCATAAGGGATTCCCCAGGTGGCGATATCGCTGCCAGACAAATCGCGCGAGTAAACCCGTCGGAACAGGCTGAGTATGCCGGAATAAGTGGGTTCGTATCCCATCGGGTCGGTTTTGGCAGCATTAATCGCCAAATCAATATTTTCGGTCATGCATTGCTCCTGAGCTTTAGACTACGGCCATTCTAAACGAGTTTCGCCTAAGTGACTGCTCGAGAGCGGGAGTCGTCGCGAGGGTGTGTTATTTTGCGTCAGGTAGCGGGATAGATTTTGGCGAATAATCTACATATTCAAGTCAATCGACCCCGGCAACTGACCACAATCTCGTATCCGCTGCATATTATTCATTCCCGGGCAGCCATTCATTCCCTGAATCATTCGCTCCCGGACAGCCACCTTAGTGATCGATGAATTCATGCTACCTCAACTCCGCTTAAATCCCGGGCAGACCCGCTTCCGATTCAAAAGCCTGCCACTTGCCACCACATGAACACATCCAGACCATACGCCAACCCTTGTTGTCGTCGCTTCGATTTTCCAATACCCTATAAAATAACAATCGATCACCGGAGGCACAGTATTGAAGACTATCAAGGGACCCGCTCTGTTTTTAGCGCAGTTTGGCGATGAAAAAGCACCATTCAATTCATGGGATTCCATAACGAAATGGGCTGCCGATTGCGGCTATAAAGGTGTGCAGGTCCCCAGCTGGGATGCACAACTTATTGACCTCGACAAAGCCGCCAGCTCGAAAGACTACTGCGATGAATTCAAGGGCATTGCCGGTGCCAACGGCGTTGAAGTCACCGAGCTATCTACCCATCTGCAGGGCCAGCTGGTTGCTGTTCACCCCGCCTACGATGAGGCGTTCGACGGATTCGCTGCACCGGAAGTTCGCGGCAACCCAAGTGCAAGGCAGGCCTGGGCTGTAGATCAGGTAGCAAAGGCATTGCAGGCTTCACAGAACATGGGTATTGGCGCGCATGCTACGTTTTCCGGTGCACTGGCATGGCCCTATGTCTACCCCTGGCCGCAACGGCCGGCCGGGCTGGTGGAAACCGCTTTCGACGAATTGGCCAAACGATGGCGCCCCTTGTTAGACAAAGCAGAAGAATGCGGTGTCGATGTCTGTTACGAGATTCATCCCGGAGAGGATCTGCACGACGGCATCACCTTTGAGATGTTTCTGGAACGTGTTGGCGATCATACGCGCTGCAATATGCTGTACGACCCGTCTCATTATGTACTGCAGCACCTCGATTATCTGGCCAACATTGATATCTATCACGAACGAATCAAGATGTTTCACGTTAAAGATGCCGAGCTGAATCCAACCGGCAGGCAAGGCGTATACTCGGGCTACCAGCCATGGGTTGACCGGGCCGGGCGTTTCCGCAGTCTCGGTGACGGGCAGGTTGATTTTGTCTCTATATTTTCAAAGCTCTCAGCCTGCGGTTTTGATGGCTGGGCCGTCGTCGAATGGGAGTGTTGCCTCAAGCACCCGGAAGATGGTGCACGCGAAGGGGCACAGTTCGTCAGTGAGCATATTATCCGGGTAACAGAAAAGGCCTTCGACGACTTTGCGGATTCGGGCACCGATGACGCAGCCAACCGACGCATGCTCGGCATAAAGGGCTGACACCATGGCACTGACACAAAAACCCGCACGCATCCGTCTGGGAATGGTTGGAGGCGGACGCGATGCTTTTATCGGGGCTGTACATCGAATTGCCTCACGAATGGACGATCACTACGAACTGGTTGCCGGAGCGTTTTCATCGACTGCTGAAAAATCAAATGCATCAGCGTCTGATCTGGGTGTCACCCACGATCGAGCCTATAGTAGTTTTACCGCAATGGCAGAGGCCGAGGCACTGCGTGCTGATGGTATAGAAGCGGTCAGTATTGTTACCCCCAACCATCTACACGGCGCAGTCGCCACTGAATTTCTCAAACGCGGCATCCATGTAATCTGCGATAAGCCCCTGACCTCTACACTCGACGACGCCAAAAAACTGGTAAAGCAGGCACAACAGTCCAGCGCTCTGTTCGTTTTAACTCACAACTATACCGGCTACCCGATGGTACGGCAGGCACGGCAAATGATAAGCGACGGCCAGCTCGGAGAAATTCGCCTGGTGCAAGCCGAGTATCCGCAGGACTGGCTTTCAACCAACCTCGAAGACACCGGCCAGAAGCAGGCCGGCTGGCGTACCGATCCGGCACGCTCGGGTCTGGGCGGCTGCATCGGCGATATCGGCACACACGCTTTTAATTTATCGACTTTTGTCAGTGGCCTCGAACTGGACTCACTGTGCGCCGACCTCGATACGTTTGTACCGGGACGCCAACTGGACGACAACGCCCATATCATGCTGCGCTATAAAGGTGGTGCTAAAGGCATGATCTGGTCCAGTCAGATAGCACCCGGCAATGAAAACGGCCTACGACTGCGTGTCTATGGCAGCACCGGCGGATTGGAGTGGAAGCAGGAAGACCCGAATTATCTTTGGTTCACCCCCTTAGGGGAACCCAAACGTCTGCTTACCCGGAGCGGTAGTGGTGCACTGGATGCAGCAAACGATGTAAGCCGTATTCCAGCAGGTCACCCGGAAGGCTACCTGGAGGGATTCGCGAATCTATATACGGCCGCAGCACATGCAATCAATGCAAGGAAAAATGGCAACGAAAAAGAAGACACCTCGCTACTGCCATCCGTTCAGGACGGCCTGGCGGGAGTAGCGTTTGTAACTGCTGCTGTGAAGTCTTCAGAGAATGGCAGTACCTGGGAGCAACTCGATATCTAGTCCGTATTATTCACTGGATTGGTGGAATCACACTTGACCTGTGATTCCACAGAGAATTTTTTCTCTTGCTAATATCAGTAAGTATTCGACGCGAGAAGAAAATCCACTGTGAACACCCTTGCCGTGAATAAGTAAGGTCTAGGCGATATCCTCGCCACCCCATGAATAATGCAGGCTAGCACGGCGGCAGGTTCTCTTTCAGAAATATCTCGATTCGAATACGTTCCTGCATGGCATTGAAAGGTACAGCATCGACGGTTGATCGCATCAGACGCACCGCGCTTCGAACAATATGCCCGGCATCTTGCGAAATAAGGGCAGCAAATATGCCGCGCTGCAGCGCACTGCGCGATAACGGCGTTAGCTCATGCGCTATGGTGATCAATTTAGCAGAGCTTGAACCTAAAAACTGAATGAGGCCATTGTTTCCTGCCGCAGATGAATATATGCCACGAATATCGGACCGCATGCTAAACACTTCCGGAAGTAATTTTTCAGCAAGTTCGTTGTCGTCGCGGGATTCTATGGACGGCAATACCGATAAATGTGGAAATTGCTCAGCCATGACTTTATCAAATCCATGCCGTCGCTCGAGGTGATCACGCGACAACCGTGACCCAGTCAACACCAGTATGCGTCCGCTTTCCGCATGCGTCAGGCTACCCATTAGTTTTGCTGCCGTTGCACCAGCCGAGGTATTGTCTATACCGATGAAATGATCACGTGGTGAACTGGGCAGGTCAGTTAACAATGCAACAACTGCAATCCCGCGTTCACGCGTTCGTGCAACTGCATCACGAACGGTTGGTGTCTCCGGCGCTATAACGGCCACACCGTCGGTGGTATCAGACTGCAGACTGTCCAGAGCAACACTGATTTCTCTGGAATCGAACCGGGCTACGCGTTGCGTACGAAGGTGAGTTCGCTCGTTGACCAGCGCGAATGACTGAGCATCAATCTGGGCCTGCAACTCATCAAAAAATTCACTGCGTGTACCCGGCATTAAAAACACAAAGCGATAGACCCTGCGCCGGGCAAGATTAGCGGCGGCGGTATCGCGGATGTAGCCCAGCTCGTTGATCGCTTTGTTAACGCGATCTATGGTGACGGTTCGCACCCCGGGACGCGCATTTAACACACGATCTACCGTCGCCAGACTTACGCCGGCATGACGGGCAATATCATTGACCGTGGGCTTGGCGCCAGTGGCTATCTTAATCTTGTTCACAGCATGCCGGATCTATAAAAGTGGAAATCTCAATTTCCGGCAGCAAGCTTTTCAAAAACCAGAGCGACCGCCTCGGCCCCCGGATCATTGTGACCGAATAGATTCTCCTCAGGCACATAAGCCGCCCGACCCGCCTTGGCGCGACGGATAGTCGCTGTTTTGTCAGCCCCCGTTCGTGCAGCAGCGGCCGATTTGTCTATTCCGTCTGGCAGTGCCTCAAGTGCGGGCTGCAAGGCATCGATCATTGTCCGGTCACCAACAACTGCACCACCAACCTGACTCACACGTGCCAGACCTTCAGCCAGTGCTTTTTCTATAGGCAAACCACGAGCGCACGCATCACCGGTAGCATTGAAAAATATAGCGAGTATCACACCGGAAGAGCCCCCCATTGTCTGACTCAGTTCGTTGCCCAGAGCTGGCATCAGCTGAGTTAAGTCCGCCAATGGCATTCGATCGAGGCCCTGCCTGAGTGACCGTGCTGCGGTGGCCAGTGTGCTGCCGGTATCGCCGTCTCCGGACTTGGCATCGAGTTCATTCAAACGGGATTCAGATGACTCCAGCAGATCACAAATGGTACTGATAGTAGCGCGCGTACTTGCGTCCTCAGATGCAATGGGCTCGACCGGCGCCAGGCCGTCGGGTAGTCTTTCTACCTGAACCTCACAAATTGGCTGTACCCCGGGCCATGTCGATAGTGCAACCGGCTCTTGTAACGCCGCCAGCTGCTGGTTATCTGCGGTCATAACGGACACCGAAAAACCGTGCATATCTAAGGAGGTCATCAGTAATGACGGACCGATAATAAATTCTACCGGTCCGGCGGCCCTGGCGTCTGCAAGCTCATTAGCCAATACCGCCATTTCGAGCGGGGTTGTGGCCCCCAGATTATTCAGCAGAGCAACGACGGGCCCTTTGCCAAAGTGCGGCGCTAATTTTTCTAAAACCATTTGCATAGCAGCTGCGGCGTTATTAAAAGCCACTTGCTCTACACCTGCCTCTCCGTGAATACCCAGCCCCAGCTCTGCATTACCTGCGGCGATGCGGTCTTCCTTTATGGAACCGGGCACGGTGCAGGTATCAAGTGACATACCGATAGATGCCGTACCGGCTATAACTGTGCGCGCCACTTCCGTTACTTTTTCCAGTGACTGACCGGCTTCTGCAGCCGCCCCAGCAATCTTGTGCACAAACAATGTGCCGGCCAGACCACGTGCCTGGGGCAGATCCGGCAGGGCGATATCGTCATCTACGACGACCATTTCTACTTTGCGCCCCAGGGCCCTGGCCCGCTCTACCGCCAGACCGAAATTCAGCCGATCCCCCGTATAGTTTTTAACTATCAACAGGCAACCGGCATCACCCGTTACCGCTAGAATTCCAGCGAGTACCGCATCGACAGATGGTGAGGCGAACACCTCACCGCATACTGCAGCCGTTAACATACCGCGCCCGACAAAGCCCGCATGCGCCGGCTCGTGGCCCGAGCCACCACCGGAGATGAGCGCCACTTTTGATTTATCCCAATCGGTTCGATAGACCACTTTTATATGCGGGTAGCCATCCAGCCGGGTTAGTGACTTGCCCGAGGTTGCGAGTAACCCGTCGATAGCCTGCGTGACCAGATTTTCTTTTGAATTTATAAATTGAGTCATGACATATTTCCCGTGATTCGATTACCGTTTTGGTCAAAGCAAAGCGGGTTAAGCGGCTGAATTTTTACCGTAGTACCAGCACTATAGGGGTTGCCATCAGGGCTCAGCACCGTGATTGCATGCCCTTTCAGGTCGAGGTGCAGTCGGGTCTGATCACCCAGATGCTCCACCCGCATCACCGAAGCCTCTTCTCCCGCGCCGTAGTCTACATGTTCGGGGCGCAACCCGATTGATACCGCACGACCAGTGGTTGCACGGAAAAGCTCAGCCGGCAATATATTGATACGTGGCAAACCCAGTCTGCCTGCTACATAAATACTATTGGGGTTTTCATAGATTTCACGCGGCGCTCCGAACTGCACCAGCCTGCCTTCCTGCAGCACACCCACGTGCGTTGCCATAGTCATTGCTTCTATCTGATCGTGCGTGACATACAACAGCGTGGAACCCAGCTCCGATTGAATGCGCTTAAGCTCAATACGCAGGTCTGCGCGTAGCCTGGCATCGAGAGAGCTCAATGGCTCATCCATTAAATAGATTGCCGGATCACGAACCAGTGCACGCCCGATCGACACGCGCTGCATCTCCCCACCGGATAGCTCGGTGGCGCGATTATCGAGTTTATCACTTATGTGAAGTATCCGGGCTACCTCGTGCACCTTGCGCTCAATCTCCGCAACGGGTGTGCGCAAAATAGGTGAGCGCAACGGAAAAGCCAGATTATTTCGCACCGATAAATGCGGGTATAAGGAATATTGCTGGAATACCATAGCCACATCGCGCTGCGCCGGTGTTTCATCATTAACCACCCTGCCGTCTATGCTTACGGTGCCGGCATCAAGCTTCTCCAGACCCGAGATCAGTCGCAATGTTGTTGTCTTCCCCGATCCGGTCGGGCCAAGCAGTACAACAAAGCTGCCATCGGCTATAGTCATACTCAGATCAGCTACCGCCTGCTCACGGCCAAAAGATTTCGACAGCTGCTGCAGAATTACCTCAGCCATGAGCAAGCATTCCGTCGTTAAGTGAAGAGCGCAGAGCCGAACCACTGCTGCGATCAAAAAGCGTGATGGTCCGGGCGCGAAAACCCAAAGCCACCTGGTCACCGACTGAGACAGCCAGCGAGGCATCGACCCGGGCTTTTAATTCGCCGTAGTCACTGTGTAATACAATAATCTGTGTGGTTCCGAGGTATTCCAGCGCAACTACACGCGCGCGTAGTTCGCCATTATCGGAAAGTTTTATATGCTCGGGGCGTACACCCAGCACCAACGCGCCGCTGGCCTGCTGCAGTTGCTGCGGCACCTCGATACGGTGACTACCTATTGATACCACAGACTGCCCTGGCTCCACCGTTCCGTTGAAATCTATAAAATTCATTGAAGGCGAGCCGATAAAATCAGCCACAAAAAGGCTGGCCGGTTTGTCATAGATATCTTGTGGTGTACCGAATTGCTCTACAACGGCATTATTCATCACCACAATCTTGTCACCCATCTGCATGGCTTCGAGCTGATCATGCGTCACATAGACGGTGGTAGCGCCCATTCGATCGTGCAGCGCTCGCAGTTCTTCTGACATATGCTCGCGAAATTCGGCATCGAGAGCGCCGAGCGGTTCATCCATCATGAACGCCTTGGGCTCGCGAACAATTGCCCGACCCAGTGCCACACGTTGTCGATCACCGCCGGATAAACCCCCTACTGATTGTTCCAGCATGTGCTCAATACCTAGAATTTTCGCTACTTCCGCAATTTTGGCCCGTACGTCTCGTCTCTTCATTCCCTGACTTATTAACGGGTAACTGATATTGCGCCGCACATTCATATGGGGATATAACGCGAACATCTGAAATACAAAAGCGATATCGCGCTGCGAAGGCGGGCGCTGGCTTATCTCTTCCCCATCGAGAAAAATCTCGCCGGAAGTTGGCAATTCCAGACCGGCGATCATGCGCAGGGTGGTTGTTTTGCCACAACCGGACGGACCAAGCAGCATAAAAAACTCACCATCCCCGATAGTGAACGATGACTCCTTCACCGCGGTAAAACTACCGAAGTCTTTACGCAGATTCTTTATGACTATTTCGGCCATTATTCCTGCTCCGGAAAATGGCTGACCACAATAAACATAATTGTGCCGATAAGGGTCACGATGAATGAGTAGGTATAGGCCCAAAGCACGAATGGCTGCATTAACATAAACACGCCCGCTGCGATAAGCAGCGTGGCGACCATTTCCCACGGTCCGCGCCTCAGTGTAAACAAGCCTTTGAAAAAACGAATCACTTGCGTACCGCTCCAAAGGTTATGCCACGCAACAGATGCTTGCGCAGCATGACGGTAAAGATCATCACCGGCAGCAAAAACAACGTAGCACCTGCAGCAATGGCTGGCCAGTCGAGCCCGCCCACTCCGATTATGGTGGGTATAAACGGTGGGGCAGTCTGCGCAGTACCTGAGGTCAGCAACACAGCAAAAGCGTATTCATTCCATGCAAATATAAGACAGAAAATGGCTGTCGAGGCGATGCCGGTTGCCGCCTGTGGCAGTACAACTTTATAGAATGCCTGAAATCTAGTGTAGCCATCTATCAATGCGGCTTCTTCGTACTCACGCGGTATTTCGTCGATAAACCCTTTCAGAAGCCACACTGCCAGTGAAATATTCACGGCGGTATAGAGCAGGATCATACCAACATGCGTGTCACTTAAACCCAGTTGGCGATACATAAGAAAAATTGGTATTGCCACTGCTATTGGCGGCATCATGCGCGTTGAAAGAATAAAAAACAGCAGGTCATCTGCCATGGGAATTTTAAAACGTGAAAATGCATAGGCCGCCAGCGTCCCCAAAAATATACTTAAAAAGGTTGAACCGAAGCCGATGATTATGGAATTGAGAAAGCGGCCACCGAATTTCGACGGCCCGGCTATCACCATATCCCGACCTCGCACGATCTCTTCGGCAAAATTCTCCGGGGGCGGCAGACTCGCCAGCTTCTCCGGACTCACGCGGGTACGCGTGGTAAACAGATTCACGTAACCCTCCAGTGATGGTTCATAGAACACTTTAGGCGGGTAGCTGATGCTGTCCGGGGGTGTCTTGAAGCTTGTCATCATGATCCACAACAGTGGTACCATGGTAATGACGGCATAGAGAATCACCAGGCTTCCGGCAATCCATTTTTGTCGTGGTGAAGGATCGGTGATTGAATAACTCATCGTTCCTTAACCTTGTTCAGCGCTTTAACATAAATAGATGCAAGCCCGAATACGGTAACAAATAAAATAATTGCAAACGCACTCGAATAACCGGTACGCCACTTTTCGAATGCCTCCCGTTTCAAGTTAATTGATGCCATCTCGGTAGTTGAACCCGGACCGCCACCGGTCAATTGCACCACCAGATCAAACATTTTGAAATTCTCAATACCCCTGAATAGAACCGCCAGCATCAGAAATGGCAGGATCATTGGAATAGTGATAGTGAAAAACTGCCGTAACTTCGAGGCACGGTCAATTTCTGCTGCCTCATAGATATAGTCCGGGATACTGCGCAGCCCGGCCAGGCAGATCAACATAACAAATGGTGTCCACATCCAGGTATCGACTATAACAATGGCCCAGGGCGCCAGATCAACCGAACCGAGCATGTCAAAACTTGACGGATCGGCACCGGTAAAAAACGCAATAATATAGTTAAAAAGCCCGATTTGCGGTTGATAGAGGAATGTCCAGAAATTGCCAACTACCGCTGGAGACAACATCATTGGCAGCACGATAATAGTGGTCCACAAATCATTACCACGGAATTTCCGGTTGATCAGCCAGGCAAGCGCGAAGCCAATCAGCACCTGAAAAAACAACGTCCAGAACAGAAAGTGAGCAGTCGCCTGCATCGACAACCAGATATCGCTATCGCCTAGAATACGCTCATAGTTACGCAGACCAATATACTTAACCTCACGATTTATACGATTAGCCTTGTAATTGGTAAAACTAAGATTGATTGTCCAGATAAGCGGAAAAATATTTACCGCAAGCAACAGGAAGATTGTCGGCCCGACAAAAATCCAGGCTATAGCCCGATCAGACAACCCCTTAATCTTGCGGGCAACACGCGCAGGGGTCTTACTGGCGAGACGATCTATTGTCTTGTCAGACATGCCTTGTTGTCCATTGGGAATAGATTCGGGATACCCGAGGCCACGTCCCGGGAGATAAAGATATCCTGACCGGCAGTGGCAACAGTGCCACTACCAGCCGACACTGAATTTACAGCTTGCCTTCGTCTTCGAAGACTTCTGTCCAGTCTTCTATCAGCTTATCCAGCGCTTCCTGGGCCGTGCCCTGGTCAGCCACGACAAAATCATGTACGCGCTTTTGCATGGCGAGCAGAAGTTCTGCGTACGCAGGCTCCTGCCAGAAATCCTGAACATTTTCCATTGCTTCAAGAAAATCACCGGCAAACGGCGCGCTATCTTTAAATGTGTCGCCATTTAACACCGAATTGTGCGCCGAATACCCGCCCATGCTCCACCATTTCGCCTGTACTTCCGGGTCGGAGAACCACTTGATGTACTCAAGTGAGGCGTCTTTTTTCTCTGAATAGGAAACAACGGATATACCCTGCCCTCCCAGAGTAGAGCCCGCTTGATTCTGCGGAGGATTTACAAAAAAATCGATCTTATCACCACCAGTGTTTGAGTCAGCATAGAGACCCGGGAAAAACGCAAACCAGTTCATTGCCATGGCAACCTGGCCCGATTTAAACGCATCGAGGCTTTCACCCATATAGGAATTGGTATATCCCGGTGGTGTGGCTGTTTCATAGAATTCTTTATAGAACTCCAGTGCCTCTACCGCTTCAGCTGAGTTAACCGCACCTTCCATATCGTACTTGCCGGGGGTATTTTCATACTTGAATCCCCACGGGTACAGTGCACTGGTGACCCCCATAGTGATTCCCTCCGAACCACGCTCAGTAAAGATAGCGGCGCCATAGACCGTTTTGCCGTCGATCTCACGCCCCTGAAAGAACTGCGCTATTTTCAACATTTCTTTCTGTGACTTCGGCTCACCCAGCTCTTCACCGGTGGCCTCCTTGTAAGCGGCTCTGATATCTTCACGACCGAACCAGTCTTTACGATAAAACCAGCCATTGGCATCACCCATCGCAGGTAGTGCGTAATAATTTGGAGTGCCTTTAGGCCAGGTAGAATAGGCATAAACCGTAGCCGGAGCGAAATCTTCCATACTGATGCCTTCTTTGTCGAAGAAATCATTCAATTTCACGTAGTGACCGTTCTCCGCTCCGCCACCGATCCACTGGCTGTCACCGATTAACAAATCACAGAGCTTACCACCCGAGTTTAATTCGTTAAGCATGCGATCGGCAAAATTCGGCCACGGTACAAACTCGAAATTCATCTTATGGCCACTGGCCGCTTCGAAATCTTTGCTGAGTTCCACAAGCGCATTGGCAGGATCCCATGCCGCCCAACAGAGCGTTAAATCATCTGCCTGCGATGTATTGGCCACTGTGGCAGCCGCCAGAGACAACACCCCGACAGATGCCAGCTTCAGTTGTTTCATATTTCCTCCAGTTTCTAGTTGCGGTTCACGCCGGAAATTCAAGACCGAAAAGAGCGTCCAGTCCAGCCACCGGTAGTCTAGATGAGGAACGTACCTCAAGTCCAGAATTTTTTGAGGTGCGTACATCATCCGGTGAGTTCCGGTGCAGCTACTGAATCATGGAACTTACCCACTCCTGCATGAAACGTTTACGTTTTAACTTGTCAAGATACACCAGCAAGCCGGGCCCCAGGCGGATAGGCCGATGCGCGGTGCCGCTGGACGCAGGATCTTTTGATATTTCCGGAAACGGGTAATAATCAGCATTAGAATTCAGCCACGACGCGCTGATCAGATGATCAATAAATAGCCCTGCCAGCGACGGACTCTGTGCATTAGCTGGAATCAGGGCCGAGCGCAGCATGACGGTGGTAAAGTCATCGGGTTCTATAATTTCAATTTCCGCCCCCTGTTTTTTTCGCGCCTCTGCATAGCTGCCCAGCACATTGTAGGCAATAGCCAGCTCGCCGCTGATTATGTCTTCTATCATTGCACCGGAACAACAATATAACCTGACATTCAGACTGCCCATCACTTCAGATAACCGCCAATAGATATCGGAACTTCTGGCATCGTGCGTGGCAAACAGATAGCCAAGACCACTGGTACGCACATCATAGGTACCAACACGCCGTTGAAACTTCTGCGGATGGTTGCGCAATAGCGTTATGAGCTGCTGCCGGGTTTGAGGCACGGGCAGACCGGCAAGCGCTTCCGGGGAGTAGACGATTGCGGCCGGCTCCTGAGTAAAAGCAAACACATGATTACGCCACTTGGCCCAGCCGGGCACCTGTCTGGAAATCTCAGAGATATGCGCGCGGGTGTAGCCGTCGTTAGCGAGCTTGGTTTGCAGGTCCATTGCCGAGGATATAGCAATATCAAACGGTTCTTTATCCTGATAGATAGCCTGCATCAATGACGTGCTGCTGACAGCAATATATTCAACGGCAGTCTCTGCAGAATTCGCAATAAAGTGTTCAATTAACGGCGCAAACAACTCAGTATCTGCGGTGGAGATTACTTTTAACTGATGAGTAGCGTCCGCTGGCCCGAACACCCGCAACTCTTCAATTTCAAATGCCTCGCAAGTTGTTATTACCGCAAAAAACAGGACCGCTGCGCGCACAATCACCCTAGGAAGCACCCAGGGAAGCACCAGTGTTTTTTTAGAAAACATATATATACATGACTTAAATAGTAACGGGCTGGAGCACGTGTGAGATCTTATGGAGCAATTGTTCATCAGCTATAGTTTTTCACGTTAGAACCGGAAAGCAAAGACATACACATGCACCGCTGTTGTTCCGGTTTTCGATCTGCAGAGTACCTCCGTGGGCAGTAGCCACTTCTTTTGCGATCGTCAGCCCAAGCCCGGAACCGGTGGTATCCTTAACGTTATCGCCGCGTGCAAACCGCTCTGTCAATCGATCTGCGCTATTTTCCGGAAATCCTCCGCCGTTGTCTATAATGCATAAATAGCAAGTGTCGGACTGACGTTCCAGGGTGACATCAATGAAGTTGTCTTCCGGTGAGTACTTTATTGCATTTTCAATCACATTGCGGATAGCGCTCTGGATAAGGATTGCATCACCTTTTATCAGCACCGATTGTTCAATATCAATTCTTACATCAATATCCTTGAGATCCGCAATGGGGCGCAACCGGGCGACTACGTCGAAGACAAGATCACCCAGGGACGTTTCCTGCTGAGTCAATTGCTCCGAACGAAACGATACCATAGCGTGGTCCAGCAACTGGTTGGCGGCTCTTGATGTTTCTTCTATAGCTCTGATCATCGTCTTCAGAGACTGGCGGTTTTCCGGCCGCTCTACCCGCATTAGTGCAACTTCAGCCTGAGCTCTGACAGTCGCCAATGGTGTGCGCAGGCGATGCGCAGCTTCGGTGATCAGATCTTCTGACTGTGACAAAGTGCGCTTGAGCCTTCCAATAAAAAGGTTTAATGAGCTGACCAGCGGCTCCAGTTCCAGCGGCACTGGAGAAGTCACCGGACGAAGGTCATCCGGCCCTCGGCGGGAAACCGATACGGCCAGCTGTTTTAACGGGCGTATCGTCGCTCTGGCTGAAAGAATAGCCAGAAAAACCGCCAGGCTGAACAGACCGATTGCAGGCAGTAGCATAGATCGGATTATTGACGAAACACGACTGGTGTGGATACTCTGTGTTTGCGCTACCTTAACCACTATAGGCACAGACTTACCGGCAAGGGACTGCTCACGCGACATCTGAACCAGCCGTATGCTCTCATTTTTATAGCGAACTGTGGTGACCCCGTAACCTTCCCGCCCTACAACACCACCCGGCAGATCTTCGTATCCTGTGATATGCCTCTGATCAGCCAGTACCTGATAGAACACTCGATCGTTTCCGACAGTTCCTAACATAGAGAGTGCCGCATACGGTATATCGACACTGACTTCGTGTGCTTGTGTGGAAACTGAATCGAGAATAGACGTGGCTGACGCAGTGAGTATGTTATCTTGTGACTCCTCGGCAACCTGCCGGGCAAATTTCTGCACAATAAAAAACATGATCAGAGCAAGCAACACAGCACTTCCAACCAGACAAATAAATAAGCGCCGTGCCAGCGACCCGTCGGCCTGAGTAACTACAGACATCGAGCCCGCCTGCAGCACTTACAACCCCTGATACTGATACGCAGTTCACCGGGGTGATATATAATTATATAAACGAACGAGATACCGTATCTCATGGCACAGCCAGTTTGTAACCGAGCCCGCGCACGGTAACAATATTCACCGAAGACTCCTGCAGGTGCTTTCGCAGTCGCGCTATATATACTTCAATAGCGTTTGTGGAAACATCTTCGTTATAGGGGAACAATCGATCAATCAGCTTTTCTTTAGAGAAAATCTGATTCGGCGCACACACCAGAATCTCTAGTAATCGAAGCTCTTTATTTCGCAGCGTTATTGTACTTTCCGCAACAGTTATTGTCCCGGTTAAGGCATCAAAAAATAAATCGCCCAGTTGAATCGTATTGCTGGTACCACCGGAGCGTCTCCTCAACACCGCCCGACACCGTGCTTCCAGCTCTGAAAAATCAAAGGGTTTAACCAGATAATCATCAGCCCCGAGATCGAGTAATCGAACTCTGTCAGATACCTCGGAACGTGCTGTCAGCACAACCACCGGTGTATCAATGTAGCGCGCCCGGTGTTGCTCCAGAAACTGCCGTCCATCGCCATCGGGCAACATGATATCTAGCAGAATCAAGTCGTATTCCACCACTCGAACGAAAGCAGCAGCACTGGCCAAATCCGCCGCATGATCAATAACATGCCCCGCCACTTGCAATCTCTCGGCTATAGCGCTTGCCAATTGCATATTGTCTTCGACCAGCAGATAGCGCATTTTTAGGCTCGGGTTCCTGGGAGGGTCATGACAGGTGGGTGTCAGGTTCATTTAGTCTAATCCGGCGCAGACGGTAACCGCCGTTTCAAACGAGGAGCATAACACTATGAATATTGATTTCGTAAGACGTAGTTTACTGACCGCAGCGATGACGGTAGCAATGATATCAGGCACGACCCACGCCGCACCCGTGGTCGATTCAGTCCACTTTCTGATTCCCGGTGGTGCTGGTGGCGGCTGGGACGGCACAGCCCGCGGCACCGGTGAAGCACTGACAAAAGCCGGACTGGCGGGCTCGGCAAGCTATGAAAATATGTCTGGCGGCGGCGGCGGTAAGGCTATTGGCTACCTGATCGAAAATGCGGAAAGCCAGCATGGCACCCTGATGGTCAATTCGACCCCAATAGTTATTCGATCTCTTACTGGTGTTTTCCCCCATAATTTCCGCGACCTGACCCTGGTAGCCGGAACTATAGGCGACTACGCAGCTATGGTTGTCTCAAAAGATAGCCCGGTCAATTCGATGGAAGACCTTCTGGCGGCCTACAAGGCGGATATGTCCGGCACCGCTGTTGGCGGCGGCTCGGTACCCGGTGGTATGGATCACCTGGTAGCCGCAATGGTCATGCAGGCTGCCGGAGAAGACCCGACAGCACTTAAATATATCCCCTACGATGCTGGTGGCAAGGCCATGGCGGCACTTTTGTCCGGCGAAATCAAAGCACTGTCCACCGGCTTCTCTGAAGCTGTAGATCTGGCTAACGCCGGTGAGGTGAAAATTATCGGTGTCACATCTGATGACCGCGTCAGCGCCTTTCCCGATGCCAGAACAATGAAAGAGCAAGGCATAGATACATCGTTTGTAAACTGGCGAGGATTTTTTGCAGCCCCAGGCTTACCGGCTGATAAGCTTGCAATGTACCAGGATGCACTGGCGAAAATGTACGAAACCCCTGAGTGGGAAGCGATTCGCGAGCAAAACGGCTGGGTTAACATTCACAACTCCGGCGATGCTTTTGCAGCCTTTCTGGAGAATCAGGAGACTGTCATTGGCGATCTGATGAAAAAGCTCGGCTTTCTCTAATTCTATAGATACAAATACTCTATAGATACAAATTGAACAATACCGGCATCCGGCCCGTTCCGGATGCCTTCTTTTAACAATTGCTACAACCTGCAAGGCATACACATGGTACTGGATCGTTGGGTTGCACTGATCTTACTGGCAGTCTGTCTGATATATGGATACACCGCCTTTTTCACTATGGATAGTCAGTTACCACCATTTATGCAGCGCAATCCCGTGTGGCCCAGCACCTTTCCAAAGGTTCTTTCGGTTGCCGGAGCTGTACTGGCACTGATGATTCTTCTGGGGATGGAAAAAACCGCTACAGATACCAGTACAAGTGAACTGGATTATAGAAAATTGTTCAGTTACAAGATCGGCCAGGCTGTTTTGCTGATTTCACTAATGGTGTTGTATGCACTTATGCTACGCCCTGCGGGCTTTATGATCGCCACTGCCGGATTTCTAATACTGGGCCCGCTGATTTTAGGGGAGAGGCGCTTGCAGTACATTATACCGGCAGCTGTTACAGCGGCGCTCATAGTCTGGTATCTGGTACAACAGGTGCTGGGTATATTCCTGAGGCCCTGGCCATATTTCCTGAACTAACCAATCTGTACCAGCTTTCGATTTGAGGCCAACGGGTTAACATATGATTGACGGAATTTTAATCGGGCTTGCTACGGCTTTCTCCCTGAAGAACCTGCTGATGGTTATTGGCGGGTGTCTTGTCGGTACGTTTATCGGCATGCTCCCGGGACTTGGCCCGATGTCTATAATTGCTATTATGATTCCGGTCGCCGTGAGTCTGGGAGACCCGTCAGCCGCATTAATCCTGCTGGCCGGTGTTTATTATGGCGCTATTTTCGGTGGCTCCACCTCTTCTATTTTGATCAATGCACCCGGTGTTGCCTCCACCGTGGCCACAAGCTTCGATGGCTATCCACTGGCGCGACAGGGAAAAGCCGGAAAAGCTCTAACGGTGGCGGCTATCGCTTCATTTGCCGGAGGCACCCTGGGCGCAATTCTATTAATGATATTCGCCCCCGCACTTGCGACTGTGGCACTGCTGTTTCACTCAGCCGAGTACTTTGCACTCATGGTTGTAGGACTCTCAGCCATCGCGGCTTTTGCTGGATCCGGCCAGGTGATTAAAGCCCTGCTCATGACAGTTGTGGGGCTGATTATGTCAACAGTTGGTGAAGGAGCACTTTTTAATCTCCCTCGATTCACCATGGGCGTCATGGACCTTCAATCAGGGTTCGGCTTTATTACATTAGCTATGGCTATGTTCGCACTGCCGGAGGCCATGTACCTGGTGCTCGACCCCGGTCGATCCAACACCAGCAAAAGCGGCGAGGAAATTAAAGATCTTCGCATAACAAAAAATGAGGCAAAAAGAATTGCGCCGGTAATCGGCAGGCAGTCGATACAAGGATTTATAATCGGGGTATTGCCCGGTGCGGGCGCAACCATCGCTTCCTTTCTGGGCTATGCCGTTGAGCGAAATATTGCCTCGGCGGAAGAACGAAAGCAGTTCGGACACGGTTCGGTTAAAGGGCTGGCCGCACCGGAATCAGCTAACAATGCTGCCTGTACTGGCTCTTTCGTACCTCTGCTGACGCTTGGCATTCCAGGCTCAGGTACTACCGCTATTCTGCTGGGTGCACTGATTGCACTGAACGTGTCACCGGGCCCGCGCCTGATGATCGATCAGCCGGATATCTTCTGGTCGGTTATTATATCGATGTATATTGGCAACGTTGTGCTATTGATACTTAATCTGCCGCTGATCCCCTATATTGCCAAAGTTCTAACTATCCCCAGAACCTTTCTCATTCCGTTTATATTATTTTTCACCCTGATGGGCGCTTACATAGGCCAGAATAATGCGACCGAGCTATTGTTTCTGGTCGGGCTGGGTGTTGCTGCAATTGTACTGCGCTTCGCTAATTATCCACTGGCACCGCTGTTGATCGGCTTTATTCTAGGTGCCATGCTGGAAGACAACTTTTCACGATCGATGCAATTGTACGACGGAATATCCTTTATTTTACAGCGTCCGATGACCATGGGATTGCTCGTACTTGCTGCATTACTGATTCTACTTCCGTTTATCAAGTCACGCGGCAAGAACACACAAAATCACAAGTAAACAAGACAGGCAGGGTCGAGGTGATTCTACCCAAAAGCTAATCGGCCAGGCACTACCCGAGCGAGCATTTAGGAAAATAAAATGACACTGTCCAGTTGGGCATATCTACGATCTCACTGATGCGTAGATCTCCACACACACTACAAAGCATATAGGCATCAACGGCAGACATACCCGTTTGTGCGCAGATCCAGTCGATTGTCCCTGATACGGCATCGCGTGCGGCCTGCATGAGATCGGGCCCGATACCGGTTGTTACCTGATAGCCCTTTTCATCGAGATGACGAGTGACGGGCCCATCAGTTTCAAAACGTGGAAAATTGAGATTTAACTGCTTGACCAGACCAACTTCTACCGCCACCACCATCGGACTTTCTATAGCGGTGCCGCAAATTTCTCCATCACCCTGCGCCGCATGCGTGTCACCCAGCGATAACATCCCGCCGGCCACTTCCACTGGCAGATATAATGTTGTACCCACTGCGTTGTCACGTATATCGAGATTTCCGCCAACTCTTCTGGGTGGCACTACCGAGTGCAGACCCGATTCTGCCAATGCCAGCCCGACTGTGCCGCAAAAGGGTTTAAGGGGGACCTGCCCACCCGGCCCGTACAGAGCCGGGGCCATGGAATTGCTGTCGTAATTCCAGATGTGCAGTTTCGGCTCAGTAAACTGATCCGCCAGCAAGCCGAAGCCCGGGATATTCGCAGTCCAGCCCCAGCCTGACGGTGTAAAATCAAGGAAGCGTATACTGACTGCATCGCCAGGTTCTGCCCCCTCAATAAATACCGGTCCGGTCACCGGATTAACTGAATCAAACGAGAGGTTTTTCAGGTCTTCAATTGACGAAGATGCACTGAGTTGACCGCCCGACGAATCGATTGTATCGATCTCGACGGTCTGCCCCGGTGAGACAGACAAAACGGGTTCGATACTATTGTCCCATCCGAAATGGTGTTGGTGATTATGAATGGTATGCTGGCATTTCATACTGATGCTCCTGGCCCCGGGTATCTGACTACCCTTTTCGCTTTTTAAACAATTGTTCTATTTCGGTATTGCCCATAATACCCGTCGGGCGTAACGCCATTGTTGCTACTATGATCACACCCAGTGCTATTCCGGATAGACCAAGCATTTCGGGAAGTTTCAGCCCAAGCAGCACTGGTCCTGTCTCCAGAAAACGGATTCCCTCCAGCCCGAATGAAATCAATATGGTTCCTAGAACGGCTCCGGTCACCGTGCGCATACCACCGAGTATCAACATGGCAACAGTTAAAAAAACATGCGTGAAATAAAATGGTCTGGCACTGATTGTTCCAAGGAAGTAGGCATAACAAATACCTGCCGCTGCCAGAAATACCGCACCGGTAACCCAGGCTACCAGCCGCACCCGGAATACATCAACACCCATCGCTCGTGCGCCCACTTCATCATCTGCACTGGCGCGCAATTGAACACCCCAGTGTGATTCTCGAAACAGTCGGGCAACAAACAGCGCAATCACTGTTACGACCAGAATACTGTTCAAATTGAACACACGTGGAATGCCGAAAAAAGCCTGCTTACCCTTGAAAATATCGGTGTAGTGCAAAAAGATTGAGTGCACTATTACCAGTATGGCGAGTGACACTATAGTTGCACCGATACCGCTTAAGCGGGTGATAATCAACCCGACTAATAAAGCAATCAAGGCGGTTATGGCTATGGCAATTATTGCAGAGGTCACCGGATCGAGCGCAAAGGTATTCAGCCCCCAGGGGGCATCAGGCAGTGAAATGGCCTTAATCTTGACCGGTGTGACGCAAATTGCCGCCACGTAAGCGCCAATTCCCATGAAGGCACTGTGCGACAAATTAGTGATATTCGCGTTACCCATAAATACCTGCAGGCCGAGCACAACCAGTAAATTCACGTAGGCGGCATAGACCATTCTGACTTGATAGCGCTGCCCATACCACTCGACAACCAGCCCGATTAATACCAATACGATTGATAGAATAGTAGCGCCGGCCAACGCTGATCGCAGACCGGAATCGAACCTTAAACGGCTCATAGTTTGTCGCCCTTTTCGACCGGGGGTGACAATATTCCATTCGGCCGCCAGATCAGAATAAGCGCGACAATTCCGAAAACAAACGCTTCCTTCATTCCACCATAACTTTGCGGCAGCAGCACCAGCATTCCCACCTCGATAGCACCAAGCAGAAAGCCACCGAGTACTGCCCCGCCCAGACTGCCAAACCCACCTAGAACGCAGGCCACAAAGGCCTTTAATACCGGATTGAAGCCAAAGGTCGGGTCAACACTGCCCCGGCGAGCCATAATGAATATACAAGCCAGGCCGGCCAGCAAGCCAGACACTGCAAACGCTACCGCCACCACCCGGTTGGCTTTAATACCCATCAGTCGCACCATTTCAAAATCGAGTGACGCCGCGCGCATGGCTATTCCAAAAGAACTCTTACGCAAGAAGATAGCGAGCGCGGTTATGGCAACCGCTGTACTGAGTGTTTCGAAAATTTGCAGTGTCGACACCTGAACACTGCCTATTTCAACAGGCCAGTTTAAAAAATAGAGATTGGTAACGGCAATCGGACGCGGTGATACCAGCAGAAGAAACAGATTCTGAAGTATCATGCTAACCCCGAACGCTGTTAACAGACCGGTTGCCGGGTCGGAATAACGCACAGGGCGGAATGCCAGCCGTTCCAGCAGTACCGATGCCAGTACCGCCACCAGCAAAGCCCCCAGAATTACTACCAACGGGTTGCCGGTGAGCAGTGTGGTAATAGCAAACATACTGTAACCACCCGCCGCTATAATTTCACCGTGGGCAAAATTTACCAACCCCATTATAGAAAATACAATAGCAAGCCCAAGTGCCAGCAAGGCGTATTCTGCGCCAAAGCTCAAAGCATTCAATATTTGCTGAATTGCGTAGTCCATCAATGAATTCCGGTCAGCTCAGCCATCAGATTAGTATCGTCACCAAAAAGTGAATGATCACCTTCCTGAGTTACCTGACCTGTGTTTAGCAGGTAGACGTAGTCAGCCAGTTCCAGCGCGTCGCGCACATTCTGCTCCACCAGTAAAATAGTCATCCCCGACTCTTTGAGTTCAGCGATCAGTCGAAATACCTGCTGACAGATTAACGGCGCTAAACCCAGGCTCGGCTCATCCAGCAACAGTATTTCGGGGCGGCTCATCAGAGCCCGGGCAATGGTAAGCATTTGCTGTTCCCCGCCCGATAGAGTTCCTGCCATCTGATGACGACGTTCACCAAGAACCGGAAACGCTTCAAACCAGTGTTCGATATCTTTTAGAACAGCGCTGCGGTTATTACGCGTTGCAGCACCGATAACAAGGTTTTCCCTGACACTAAGATTGCTGAAAATACGCCGCCCTTCAGGGACCAGTGCAATACCTGCACGCTGACGGTCTTCTATCGATGCAGATACAAGATTATTGCCCAGAAAATTAATTGCACCTCTATACTGTGCTATCCCTGCAATAGCCGATAGAGTAGAGGTTTTTCCGGCACCATTAGGGCCGAGTAAAACAACACATTGCCCCTGCGCAACGTTAATAGAAATACCATGCACGGCCTCTATCGGGCCGTGAAACACCTGTACATGACTAAGTTCAAGCATGGTTTACTCGCACATTTATAGATTTATCCTCAGACAGCAGCCACTGACACGTGGCCTGCTACCTGAAGGCAGTTAGCGAGCTTACGGTATAGCCTTTATTTCCAGCCTCCCGGAACACCTTCCGGGATTTCATTGGATATGAGCACCCGTTTTCCGTCTTTGAAACCGATGACCGGAATCGTTCGCTGTGCGTAGGAGCTATGCTCTTTGAATGAAACACTGGCTACCGTTTTGGCGTCGATGCTATCGGCCGCTCTAATAGCATCTCTAACTGCCACCGGATCAACACTTCCCGCCTTTTCTACACCATGCGCAATTGCCATGACGATGTCTGAACCAAGCGCCGGAAACAATCCTTCAACCGGAATATTCATGTCCGCACACTCCGCCTGGAATTTTGCCATCGCGCTGTCGGCATGAGATGGTGCAAGTGTGGCGAATGCTACTTTGTCCAATATAGAAGCATCAGCTTCACCTATGGCATCAAGAGAGGGATCGTCCAGGCCATCTGACCCGATCACCCACGCATCCAGTCCCGCCGTACGCATCTGGCGAACCAGCACTCCTACATCAGGCATCACCGAGGAGATATAGATTGCATCGGGTTTTGGATCGAGCTTCTTCATTTCTGCAATTTGCGGAGACCAATCAGATGTACCAAAACTGAAATTCAGAGATGACTGCACCTTGCCACCATTGGCCTCGATAACCTCGCCAAACCATACCGGAGTTTTCGCCGACCAGGAGCCACCTTCATCTGATGTAAACAACACTACATTCTTTACTCCCTGCGCTAGCGCAAAGTTGGCTCCGGCAGTTGCGGTAAAGGGGTCGGGAGATACATTAGTGATAAAGTTATCAACAATACCCGAGTGCATTTCAACCTGCGTACTCTGCGCCTGGATTACTGTGGCACCATATTCCGAGGCAATTTGCGCGACTGGTATCATGGTGTCTGAAAACGGGATGGTAGAAATAGTGATTGCACCAGCCTCTAGAAATTTTTCCGATAAAGAAATAGCGGTCTGGGAATCAGTGCCGACATCCTGCACCATTAACTCAAACATTTTTCCGTCTACACCACCATTCTTGTTTATCATCTCTGCCATGCATTTAGCTCCCTGAACCGACGTATAGGGTGCATATTCACCGGTCAGTGGTACTGCAAAGCCCAGCTTTATGGTATCTGCGGCAACCGCAGATTCAGCCAAAGTAATCGCCAGGGCAGCACTGCAAAGAACAGCACTGAATTTAAATTTTTCTGTCATGATGTTTCCTCGTCATTCACATATAGGTGTCCACCCGCGTTTTCGCCCAGATAGGCTGCAACGACACGTGGATCGGCAGATACTTCCTGTGGCAGGCCTGTGGTTAGCACCTTGCCCATACTCATTACTGTAATTCTTTCACACACACTCATGATAAATCGCAGATCGTGATCGATCACCAGAATGGCACAACCGTGATTATCGCGAATCCATTCAAGCCCCCCGATGAGCTCTTCAGTTTCCTGTTGATTCATGCCGGCTGCTGGCTCATCAAGCATCAGTACACGTGGTGAAAGTGCCAGCGCTCTGACAATCTCCAAACGACGCATATGCCCGTAGGATAACACTGACGCCTGCAGATGCTGCTTGTCATTAAGATCAAAGCGCTGAATCGCCTCGTCTATTATTGTTGCGTGGTTGTTGCCGTTACTGGTTTCAGCAGCGCTTGCGGCAACCGATATATTCTGCGCAACCGTTAGATTTCTGTAGATCCTCAGATTTTGGAACGTCCGTGCAAGACCCGCTTTTGCACGCTGGTGAGCTTCCATCGAGTTGATTAATTTGCCATTCAGGCTTAGATTACCGCCACTTGCCTTCAGTAATCCTGAAATTAAATTGATCAGGGTGGTTTTTCCAGCTCCGTTAGGGCCGATCAAACCATGCACCACTCCTTTTTCTATAGTAAGCGAAACCTGATCGACCGCCTTTACGCCACCGAAGTGCTTGGATAATTCAGTCAGCTCAAGCACAGCTGTTCACCGGGGTCACTAGAAAACCCGCCCATATGCGGCGCATTTCTCTTCTATCGTTAATCCTTCGAGAAAGTCGAGTTCAGCGTTCTTTAAGCCGATGTAAACCTGTTTGAAGGTTGCACCAAACCACTCATCGATCCTTTCACTGTGTTCGAATCGAGCTAATGCGTCAGATAGAGTCTCCGGTAGTCGCTCAACGCCCAGGGCCTGCAGCTGCCCGGGATCAAGCATTGACAGATCTTCTGTCGTTGCCCCGGGAACAGGCAGTTTTTCCTCTATTCCCTGCACGCCGGCATGAACAAGTGCAGCCAGCACCAGATAGGGTGAAGCTGCAGCATCTGCCGCTCTGAATTCAACATTAAACTGCCGGGCTATCGCCTCTTGTGAACGACTTGAGACCGGGCATATTCTCACTGCCGCTTCACGATCCTGTTCACCCAGATTATTAAAAGCAGCACTCCAGCGATGCGGAGTCAGTCGCTGATATGAAATCTCAGTGGGCGCTGTAAGGCATAAAAATTCGGGCAGATACTTTAGGACACCAGCGATAAACGAACCCGCTACGTCACTAAGTTTATAGGTACCCTCGGGGTCGAACATCATCGGTTGCCCGTCAGAATTTTTGAAGCTTATATGCACATGCACGCCGTTGCCGACGCCATCAAGATTGTGTATCGGTGAAAAACTTGCGCGTTGCCGACAGCGTTCTGCAGTCGCCTGTACGATCTGCCTGAAAATTATTGCTTCATCCGCCGAGCGAATGCCTGTTGACGCGCCTATGGGTAGTTCATACTGCTTTGTGCCATATTCATTAATGAAACTGTCGGGCTCTATACCGGCTTTGCGCAATGCCGCAAACAACACCCCGCTGAATTGTGCCTGCCATCGATGACCCTCCATAGAAAAGGCTGGATTGGAATCATTCCTCCCGGGGGCCTCCAGCTGAAACTCATGTTCGAACGCAGAATAAAGCTGCAGACCCGCCACCGAATTCAAGCGCTCCAGTGCCGCGGCTAAATGGCCGCGCGTGCAACACTCCCACGGATCTCCGTCGAGGGTTACGATATTGCCAATGGCAAAATTCTCTGCAACACTCCCGTCTTCGAAGTCAACCTGCACCCTGGTTTCGGAATCCGGAATAAGCAACAGGTCACCCAGTGAGCCATAGGGTCCGTCACCCAGATTATCGAAGCAGGTAATCAGGGCATTGGTTGGAACCCACCCTACCCCCCGATGCAGCCGGGTATCGAATTCTGTCTCCGCGAATGCCTTGCCACGCACCACACCTGCCAGATCAGACGTAGCAACGAAAACAAGCGGTTCACCGATCATTTTCGCACTACCTGTCTGATGCAATGCACTTGGCGCACACGACTGTATTAATGTTAGCTCTCACACACATGTAAGGCAGTATTCCTCCTGGCTGGTTAAAATAATCTATCAGAGTTTACTTCTATTCACAATTTGATTGATAATTTTGTTCAACGCACGCACACTTGCTGGAAATTCATACCGCTGCTACCACGCACCTGTTCTCGCCATGCCACTTTCTCCAAGCCCTTAGCAAATGACGCTACTGAGTGACGAAGACCCCCGGGCGGTTGAGATATACAATCCAATTGAGGTCTGCAAAGCAACAGACGCTGTTCCCGGGCTACTGCTTTGCGAGCACGCCGGCCAGGAAATACCGCTATCTCTAAAGTCTCTGGGGTTGTCATCAGATTCACTCGATACACACATAGCCTATGATATAGGCGCTGAAAACACGGCAAAAAATATTGCACGTGCGCTAAGTGTGATGCTCATTATTCAACGCTACAGCCGCCTGGTTATCGACTGTAACCGACCACCAGAGGCAGCTGATTCGATTCCCGAGATCAGTCACGGTACCTCAATCCCCGGCAACCGGCAGTTATCTGATATTGAAAAACAACAACGTGTAGAGGAGATCTTCAATCCACTTGACCATACTATCAATGAGCACTTTGCAAACAATTCGGTCAGATGGGCATTCTCAATTCACAGCTTTACACCGGAATTAAATGGGAAACAGCGTCCCTGGGACCTGGGCCTGTTATTTCGCAACGATACATCAACCGCAATATCAATGGCTGAATATGCATCGGTCAACTACCCGTTGATAAATATCGGTTTGAATCAGCCCTATGAAATTGAAGATCAATCTGACTGGTTCATACCGCAACACGCCGAGAAACACCGTATTGCCAATTGCCTGATAGAGATTCGCAACGATCACATCAGAACAGTTAGCGGACAACAGAAATGGGCTGCTATTGTAGCTGACCTGATACGACACAGCGTAGGTAATGCGTCGATGCCTGACATATAGAATGCAGACCCGGCCATACTTACAAACCACCACTTGCAAAACAGGTTTAATGGTTTATGTCCCTCACACGTGAAGTCACACTAAAACCCGAACAGTCAGCGCTTTTGTTTATTGATGTGCAGAATTTCAGCGCTCATCGCAACGGAGCAGAATTCAGAGAACTTGACGAAGGCGAGTTTGAACGGCGCTACGGGTGGTATTTCTCCGAGCTCGAAAGTCGGGTTTTACCGAATATGCAAGCGCTTCTACAAAAATTCAGGGAAGCAGAAATTGAAGTAATCCACACCACAATAGAAAGCCTGACCACCGATGGTCGTGATCGAAGTCTGGACTATAAAATCACAGGGTTCAATGTACCGAAAGGATCCTGGGATGGAAAAGTCGTCGACCAGCTAAAACCTGCTGAAGATGAAATATGGTTACCGAAATCGTCTTCCTCGGTTTTTATTTCAACTCATATAGACTATGTACTGCGGAACCTTGGTGTGCGACAACTGGTCATTAGCGGGTTAATAACTGATCAATGCGTGGAGAGCGCTATACGTGATGCCTGTGATCTGGGGTACCTGGTAACACAGGTGACAGACGCATGCCTGACTTACTCCCGGGAACGCCACGATCACTCACTCAATGCAATAAAGGGGTACTGCAGGCAACTCACCACTAGTGAATTAATAGATGAAGTAACCAGTGCCCATCCATAAGCAAGCGATATTGTGGCCCCCTCAAGCACGTAATCTTTCGCCAGCCACATGTAGTTATTTCATTCATAAGTGACATTCAGGAAAAATGAGGACAGCGCCTTTTATACAGCTCTATAAGCTTCCGAACTCGAAATTTAACGCAGCACGCCAGGGTAAGTTATAGGTTCAGTATTTGTGCCAGGGCAACCGCCCTGGCACAATTCGACATAAAACTATCGAGGTACAGATTTATAGTTTACAACCAACGTCTCAACTTCAGACAACAGAGCCTGAAAGGCTGCAGGGTTATACCCCACATGAGAATCTACAGAGCGATTTGAAAAGTGCGCTCCCCGGCGAACGAAACCATCGTGCTCTATTAGCATGATTGAACCGTCATCATCAAAATCGATACGATGTCGCAGGGCATACGGCAGGGTGAGTTCCACCATTTTAACACCATCGACTTCAACATGACGCCACCTGCTATAACCTTCTTTATCATATGCATCTGCGTTGCTATCGCGTGACTCGACGGTACCGGTACCAATTTCATCATTCTGCAAGCCGTCCGGATGAACACAAAGGTTACCCTCCAGAGCCGTGGGAACAGCGTCCATTGCTTCATCCTGCATCAGTCGAAGCGAATCAACACTCTGCTCATTCAGAAATTCCTGTGCTCTATCAAAAATTTCATCGGTCGTCCCATCGGCGCGATTTTGATCAATAAGATCCAAATCCACCAAGTCCGGATCAATAGAATCTTTATCTATTAGATCAAGATCAATTAAATCCGGATCAATAGAATCGAGATCAATTCCATCCTTATCTACAAACCTGTCCGCATCAATCGGTTTATCAGGGTCAACAGGTACAAACTGCTCACACTCGGCTGTCGGACGGAAGTCTTGCGGGTACTCTGGAAAACGATTGAAATCTGCAGTCCAATGAGCTTTACCCCATTCTGACTCTCCCTCCACCGGATGCATTTCGACATTCAGCGGTGTATCGGATTCATCATGAACCAGGCCAGCCACTACCACGCCCTCTCGATCAAACAGGCTATCGAGGCTCGTAACAGCCTGGTGCCCGTCTTCACCAATTTGATTTACGATATTGCAGTTGCCATTGTATTCTTCACAATAACCAGAATCGTCTGTCCAGTTAAACAATGCGTATTGGCTTTCTTTACGCTTGATCTTAAACAGATACTCGCTGGACTCCGCAGGAAACAAGGTTTCGTTGCTCGCTAGCAGGCGCTTTGGCGCATCCAGCTCGTACAGGTGGCGCGCAATACTCTGACCTGCAAGTGATCGCTGTACAGCATTAATAACCATGGCCCCATCACCATGTTCAACTATTGCCCCGCCGTTTGCAGTAAATTCGACAGTTGCATCAGCGTTGTGATCCGGCACCTGCCAACTGCCATCGACCAGATGAAACACATGATCGCGTTCTTCTCCTTCATCGGATTCTCTATGGGACTCCCATACACCGGCATCGTTATTGTACCGGTAGTTAACTTCACTCAGGTGCTCACCGTCATCGGCGAGAGCAATATGCGTATATCCTGCAGCACACTCAAATGCAGGCTGTACAGTTCCGTCATCAGCATCTGTCTCTTCATAATACGGTTGAGAGCAGTCCACATCAAACCAATAGAAACCATCTTTCAACATCGCTTCTACCGTCACCGTGGCTATGCGCGGCAGGTCCCGTTCAGCTAGAACATCTTCCGGGTCTATATTTTCATCCGGTATAAATTGCTCAGCAAGTTTCTTCGCATCAAACTCCTCTTTCTCAGCCGCACCGCTTGCTGTATCACTGGCATTCTGGCTTTCAAGAATACGGCTGGACACCGCTTGTGCAATTGCCGGTAACATCTTGCGCACCTCAGTACGTACGGCTTTGTGCAGGGCTTTGCGAGTGGCCGCATCACCAGCGATATCAATACCCTGTTCCACAACTGCCGCTTCTGCAGAATCCTGTATTTCCTGCATCATCTTTGCGACCACTTGCGCTGTGCGGTGCATATGTCGAAAGCGCTCCGCTTTATCTCCGCTATCCGCATCGTCGCCGTGGGCTACGTAGTCGGTAAAGAGGCTTGCGTCTTCATCTTCAAGCGAAAAACCCAACTCTTTTTTTACTGCAGCCTCGGCTTCTTCGATATCAACCGACGGGTTGCTTTCCAGTTCCTGATGAACCAGTGTGGTAATCGGGCTTATGAATTCACGCTGCGATGGCGGTGCGCTAAGCAACATACGCTTGCCAATTGGCATGTTGTCATCTTCATCAATTGCTGTGGCCGGAATATCTGCAAGAATCGGCTTGCCTTCTGCCCCGTCGACCATCGCCAGCTCGTATTGACCACCTTCACCTGTTGTCGCCGATGGTTCATCCACGTCACAACTGCCGTTCTCGTTGAGGTCGATACATACTGTAGCCCCGCGAATATAGCCATCCGCAACACGACCTGAAAGTGTCGCAACACTGACTTCGGTATCAGGAGAAGAAGGTGCCTGCGCCGCCGGCGCATTGCTTGAGCTATTGTTTTCAGAAACTGGAATTATCGAAGAGCCACCGCTGCCACCACCACCACAGGCATAAAGTGAGCTCACAACAGCCACGCAGACTATTGTTTTTGTGAAAGATTGAAATTGCATGTCGATCCTTGTGCTGGTGCCGAATGGCTGTTGACAGTCAAAACCACGTCGCGGATGGTCCGCATAAGACACGGTTCGGCAGAGAACTGGCACACTTAACCCGGATTACTCACGGAATAGGCAACACCTCACTGGATCGTTGGATTCACAGTCTGTTTGCTACTCTAAAAAGAACACGGCCGTAGGTGGCTATCCGAGAATTGAGGTCGTAGCGAGGGTGTGAGGTTTTGAGTCAGATATTTCTGATCGATTGAGGCGAATAGTTATTCATATTTAACGAAATTGATCGGAATAGCTGGCCATCGCGTCCGCAGTAGATTCTCATTTCCGGACAGGCTTCTAAGGGATAATCGCACCGCGCTCCATCAATTCAATAACTTCACGCATGCTGGCGCAAACGCGATGCCCGAGTGCAAGCAGGTCTGGATCGGGTTGAACCAGGTTCGGTATTTGAATCACACTTAAGCCCGCGCCCAAAGCTGAGCGAACTCCGTTCGGGGAATCTTCCATACCGATCGATCGCGAAATATCTGCCCCGATCGATTGGCCGGCTTTGATGTAAATTTCCGGGTGCGGCTTGCTGTGTGTGACCTGATCGCCACAGGTTACGGTTAGAAAAAAATCACGGATACCCGCGTCAACGAGTTTCTTTTCAGCCGCCGCTGTGCCGGTTGATGTGGCCACTGCGCACTTGATTTTATGCTGCTGAAGCCATTCCAGTGCTTCCTGCACCCCATCGAGCAGTGGAACGGTTTCCTCCGCCATTAACTGGTGAAAACTATCAATCCAGTGCTGACGAAACTGCATAGAATCGACATGAGGATCGAGCTCCTCAGACAAGCGCTTTCTGTGGGCTTCTTCGTTAGTGCCAACCAGCGACAGAAACAGCTCAGTGTAACCGTCCAGATTAAAGGCCTGAACGGTGCGCTCAAACGCATCCTGCGAAAAACGCTCTGTATCAATCAGGAGACCGTCCATATCAAATATTACTGAATCCATCGCCCGACCTCTTCTAGAGCTTGCAGAATTGCCATCTTCCGGCTGATCATATTCCGCCCCCGGAACATCGCGGTAATACCCGCTTGATCAGGGTTTCTTAGGAGTTTCGTACTTCACTTCTTTCTGAAACGACTCCCAATCTGTTTCATAGCCGATATACCCCTTCTCATTGGGCTTCATCTGGCGGGTTTTCAGAAACCGCGACTGGCCTTCCGGTACTACAGGACGTTCTTTCTTTGGTGCGCTCATGGGATCACTCTCCGTGGTTGTAGTAATAAAAATTCGATAATCGTTTTTATCAGGTTTCAGCGGGCAACCTTAGCTGCCGGCTGCCCCAAGCCTTTTCATTGTGACATTTTCCGAGGGTAAAAATAAATGGCCGTGTCAGCAGCTGCCGGATTCCGCTTAAATCTGCTGACTCGTCTCCACTTCACACTTGCAACGATGAAACAAGCGCCATTGCCTGCTGCCTGCGTGCATTCACTTTCTCCTGATAATCTACATACTCCGTACCTTCAAACAAGGCGCAAAGTTTCTCAAATTCAGTTACCGCCGCTTCAGCCAGATCCAGATAATCGGATTCCGCTGCCAGTGCGTACAATGCCGATGCCCGGTTGGCGGAAACCATTGCCCACACTAGCGGCACGTCGTCGGCATTGAGTACCTTCAGTGCAGCTTCGTAAACGGGAATTGACGCTTCAAGTGAGGAGATATCCTCTTCATGCTCACCGAGACCCTGCAACGCCGCCGCCAGATTGTTTTGCGTTACTGCCCAGGCAATGGCGTTGTTACTCTGTGTTCGCTCACTCAGCGCATTGCGATAGGCCACCACAGATTGCTCCAGGGTGCGTGCGCCTCTACGCTGAGTACCCAGCAAATACAGTACAGTCCCCAGGCTACACAGGGCGGCAGACCAGTCTTCACCATATGTAGAACGAGGAAGTAGTGCTGCAGCCTGCGTGAAAGTCTGATGAGCCCGTTTCAGCATCTGATTGTCACTTTCCAACTGACCAATCATCTGCATAACCAATGCTAAATTATAGGTAGTTCGAGCCCATTCCAGTGGCGTATCGTCGCGCGATCGGATTTCCAGTGCCTGCTCATAAGACAGACAAGCCTGCTCCAGATAATGAATACTACCGCTGCGTTGACCAATAAAACCCAGGACATCACCAATATTGTGATGAATAGCAGACAGCCGGTCGGGATCTTCCTCTCGGGTGGTCATCATCTGCATGTCCTGAAACAACTCAATCGACTGCTGAAAAACATGTGCACCACCCAGACGCAGCTCTCGTCGATCTGCTGCATCCTGCAGGTTTTCCTGAGAATTGGCCCACTCAATCAATGATGCTTTGTTCAGGGTCAGCGCAAGCACGGTGCGCTCAAAGCGATCAATGGCCTGACTCAGAGCACGGTAAACCGGCGACTCTGGATCCACAACATCCAACAGTCCGCGACCATGGTTCTGGTAGCGCCACAAAAATGCGCCACCAAGTCCGGGGGACAGCACCGTTTCTGCGTAGAGGTGTTGAGGCAATTCGATGAACCTGTGCGGCTAGCCAGCCAGTGGCTTCACTTTCTGATCCGAACCTACTATATCGCCTATATCGGGATCAGCACCTAGCGGGCCACCATGCTCAAGTTCTTCGTCTGTCGCATCCCGCACGGTTACTATCTGTAACTTGAACAGTACTTCGCGCCCGCACAAGGGATTGTTGCCGTCTATTGTCACGGAGGTTTCATCAACACGGGTGACCAGAAAAGTTTTGGTATTGCCCTTGTCACTTTCCATCAGCACAGAGGTACCGACCTGGCGATATTCCTCGGGAACATTTTCGATTCGATCGGTAAAAACCAGCGACTCGTCGCGCGGACCAAACACTTTATTGCAGTCGATTGGCACTTCGATTACGTCACCAGCCAGCTTGCCCTCAAGCTCGGCGGTAACCTGCGGTGCCAGAATTTCATTCACTCCGTGCACATATCCAATCGGGAACTCAACCTCGGTCAGCACACTATTGGTTTTTGCATCAATAACCTGATAGGTTAATTCAACCAGTTTTCCGTCGCCAATCGGGTCTTCCATCGGTACATTCATTGTGTGACTCCTGATCTAAATGCAAACGGCAGGTATAACATTTCTATTGAGAAATTCAATGCGCTAACAATCGCGCAATAGCGGTGAGTAGTTGGGTGGCTGTCCGAAAATGAATGATCTATTGCGGATGTGGTCTTTTGGCCAGCTATTGCGATCGATTTAGTTGAATATGAATAACTATTCGCTTAAATCGATCGCTATATCTGACTCAAAATCACACACCCTCGCTACGACCCTCATTCTCGGACAGGCTCCTAGAAAATCGAGGCGCCGAATATTCTTACTTCCCCTTCCGTATCGTTCTTTTCATACCCTAGAACCAATCGACCGAGCCACTCGCCTTCTTTTTTGGTACTGCGCATCCGGTATAGAACCGTCACGTGCTGGTTCCGGCGGATTATGCCCAGGTAGTCATAGTTCGGATCGAGGCTTCTGGTCAATTCACTTTTCGCAAACTGCTTGCCGATTTCCACCTCGTTCAGCCCGAATAACAACTCATAGGAGAACTTACGAATAAATTTCCCGTACTCACCTTCGTTTGAGTAACGGATCAGATCTTCCCACATGGGGTGTGCAACGGCGAGGATTTCGTCGTCTGAATTCTCGATAATATTCATAAGGGGTTCTGCACACCGGGCTTAACAATACCGGGCGGCACCTGTGGCTGGAAACAAACTGAATGACTACGTCATTCAGGGAGCAGCTTTTGCGCTCACTCTATATTCGTTGCTATTGCAAAGCTGCCGATAATCCCGGCAGCTCTACTCTACCAACTACTAATCAGCCGTTACCGGCTGTAGTTTATGCCGCGTCTTCGCTTTTCTTGTCGACATCTACCAGGTGATACAACGGAGCTTTCTCCATTGTGTATTCACCGGTCGCCGGATCACGGCGGGAGACTGTCAGCACATGCCAGTTTTGATCATCGAGCTTCATGTGATCGCCACGGTAGTAGTACCCCGGCCAGCGGGTTTCTTTCCGGAATAACGTGTGCTGCACAACTGATTCAGATGTCAGATGGCGATGCTTGATTTCCCAGGCACGCAGCAGCTCGTGAATATCTTCTGCAGCTACCTTTTCCAGATCTTCTTCCAGCAGCTTGAGTTTTTTCAGGCCGATGTTCAAAAGCTTTTCGTTGGTCATGTAGCTTACGGTTACACCACCGGCGTACTCGTCCATCAGTTTCTGTAAACGATCAAGTGCCTGGCGCGGATTGATGTAATGCGGATTGACCGAGCCCGCAGTAATTTCGTTGCGGTAGGTTCGGTAGGTGTCCATGGGCTTATAGATTTCTTCTTTGCGACGCTCGATCTGCTCGTCTGAAACCCTGATACCATCTGCCTTGCCATCATCAATATACTGGCAAGCTGCTTTGGCCGCGATCCGGCCTTCAGTAAATGAGCCGGAAGAAAACGCGTGAGGCGTCCCACCGACAGCATCACCTGCACCAAATAAACCCTCAACCGTAGTCATACGGTTATAGCCCCATTGATATTCGGGAGGCGACAGATCTGACGGACCGGAGCACCAAGCACCACAACCCGTTGCATGAGAACCCATGACATAAGGCTCAGAGGTCGTGAGTTCCGGGTTTTCGTATTTTGGATCTACATCGGTAGATGCCCACAACACGGCCTGGCCGACTGTCATACCCAGAAAGTTGTGCCAGCCGATTTCTTCCAGATGCGGATCCTGGAACGCTTCCATAGTGACCATGTGGATCGGACCACGACCGGCATTGACCTCAGAAATGAACGCATGATTTCGCAGGCAGGTTGGAATAGGTCTGTGGGATAAATGCGAGACTTCAGGATCCAGATATTCTTTGCCGACTATTTCCTGCAGAGAAGGCCACCATTTTGATTCATACTCTTCGCCCATACCGTTCTGAGTGTATGTTTTCAGGTGCAGGAAGTAAGCGCCAACCGGACCATAGCCGTCTTTGAAACGCGCCAGAACAATGCGGTTTTCCATTTGCGTCATCTTGGCACCGGCATTAATCAGCAGGCCGTAAGCCGAACCGGATGACCACGGGGCATACCAGACACGCCCGGCACCTTCACCGACGGAACGAGGCTTGAAAATGTTCGATGCACCACCGGCAGCCACAATCACCGCCTTTGACTTGAATACGTGGTAGTTACCGGTACGTACATTAAAACCGACAGCACCGGCTACGCGGTTGTCTTTGGCGTCGTCCATTAACAGGTGCGTCACACAAATCCGGTTGAACACCTTATCTGCAGATTTCTTCGCTGCATCTGCAACAATCGGCTTGTAAGATTCGCCGTGGATCATGATCTGCCAGCGACCTTCACGCAGATAATTACCGGTTTCAGGATCACGCATCAACGGCAGACCCCACTCTTCAAACTGATGCACTGTGGAGTCGACGTGGCGTGCCATATCGAAAAGCAGGTCTTCGCGAACCATGCCCATCAAATCAATTCGAGCATAGCGAACGTGATCTTCCGGGTTATTCTCGCCGAAACGTGTACCCATATAGCAGTTGATCGCATAGAGTCCCTGAGCAACCGCACCGGACCGATCTATATTTGCTTTTTCGGCAATAACGATCTTTTTATCCTGCCCCCAGTAGCGAGCTTCAAAAGCCGCCCCGGTACCGCCCAGGCCTGCTCCGCAGACCAGGATATCGATATCGTCCTCTACAATGGTGTCGTACTTCATTAGTAGTTCACCCCAAGCTTCATTTCCAGACCGTTGGTCTTCAGCGTATGGATACCGCCGTCATCGAAGCGAATGTATTTTGGCTCGTTAAACAGCAACTGGCTGTCCCGCTGCTCTTTGGTTGGCGCCGCCACTTCTTTCAACTGCGGTGTACCGCTGCCCCAGGGCTTGGTTGTGATTGGTGCGAGCAAGTCCATATCTTTTTTGCCGTTACGGAACTTGATACGCCAGGCGATAGTGCCTTTTTCTTCATCGCGCAACACTCTGACCGAATGGCCGAGAGGTGCAAAGTCTGCGTAGCCGCGAACGTCGATTGCCTGATGCGGACAGGCTTTAACACAGGAATAGCACTCCCAGCACATGTTAGGTTCGATGTTGTAAGCGCGACGCGTTGTTTTGTCGATGTGCATGATGTCTGACGGGCAGATATCAACGCAATGACCGCAGCCGTCACAGCGAGTCATTTTTACAAATGTTGGCATAGTGGAATCTCCAGCCTTAGAAAAGCCGATTTAGTTGACAGTCAATTAGAAGTGACGAGGGGCTTCGCGCTTAATACCGAGACCCATGTTGGGTGGATTCTTACCCATGTACTCGGGAATATCCGGGAACTTCGCTTGTACTGCAGGATCCGATAGATCGAATTCAGCGGGCAGGTTTTCGTTTGACCCGTCTGCCTTGGCGACTTTTTTCTGGAATGCCGCAGCGGGCTTGAAAAACATGTGTGCGAATTTTGACCAGTAAACACTTCCGAACAACACAGTGGAACTCAAAATAAAGAGCACAAAAAACAGCATCGATAAGCTACCTGCCCCGAGGTATTGCGTGAACGACCACAACAAACCGAAAGTTGCCGTGAACAGCAAACCGAGAATGAACAAGTCGCCACGTCCATTGAACTCATACCACTTAACACCTTCCGACGCGACATCAACCCGGATCGAAAACCAGAACCAGTAACCGCCTACGCAAAGTGACAGCGCTCCGAGGTGCCATAGTAAAGTGACCAGAGTCGGGGCCTGTGCATCAGGAGCAGCATAGGAAAAAATAAGGATGGCAGTAGTAACAACAAAAAATACAAAACCGTACATGGTGCAAAGGTGCGAAATGCGGCGACGTGAATTGCAGAATTCAGAGGAAGTCAGCACCTCATTGGTAACAGTTTTGAGCGCAAGACCTGCCTTTTTTCCGGAGCTGACCGGGTACTTTGCTTCTTCCTGGGCTTTTTTTGAGTTTTCGAAGAAATACTTTGCGCTTTGCTTGTGCAGCATATCGAGTACTGTGCCGCCGATAACCAGAAGGATCATCAGGACCACATAGGCTTGCATCACGGTCGGCGAAATGAGCGCCGATAGTTCGGCAAACGGGTTATTAGTTAACATGTTGGTAAATCCATCGGAGTTGACGACAGCTGCTGGATCAAACCTCCACTACGGAACAGAGTAAATCCGGTCCGGAAGGTCAGGTTTCGCGCGGTTTGGGTATTTCCATTCTGGCAGGTTAAAAAGACCTGAACAATACGTCTTTAGAAATAAGAGCATAGTGTTTCCGGCAGTAAAGGGCAAACACACTTTCCCCTGGATCAACTACCGCTGACGCCTGAATATACAGCAAACTTTTAACCGCTATCTTAGAGATACTACATTTTTCGGGGAGTCACGGGCAGTACCAGTACAGTACCTCATTAGTGGGCCAGTATAGTACCAGTTGAATAATTCCAGTAATTCAAAATGCCTTGTTGATATTAGCGAATCAGGGCAGATCGATCACATTGATCACCGGTTCTGAACGCTCCTTATCGGTTAGCTCGCCTTTACGCAGATCACACGCCATACAGGTAATGGCCTGAATTCGAATACCACCGATGGCAACGCCGGCGTTGCGGTGGATGTGCCCGCAGTAGATACCAGCGACCTGCTTATACGCCGCCAGCAACTCGTGAAAGCGCTCGACCTCCTGCCAGCGTTCGAATTGGAAAGGGTCGGGAATGGCAGTGGCCTCGAACGGGCTGTGGTGCATGAAGATCGCCACTGGCCGGCTGCTGTCGGCGGCAAGCATGGATTCAAGATGCGCCAGCCGCTCGCTACAGAACCGCCCTTTGTTACTGCCGGAAGCACTGCCGGTATTACCTGATGCATTTACGGTATCCAGCAAAATTAACCGCACCGGGAATTCATTAACGCAGTACTGAATAAATTTATCGCCCCTGCGGATATACTGGCCATCGGCGAAGGTGTTAATTAACTCGGTGCGGTTATCGCGGTTACCCGCGATAACAAAAGATGGAATGTTGAGTTTTTCCAGTATTTTTTGCGCGGTGGCGTACTCCTGGCGATGGCCGTCATGGGAAATATCGCCCGTATGAATCACCACATCCGCCGGCGGGCTGATTGAATTTGCCCGGTGCACGCATGCCTCAAAGTCCTTATCTCGCTCAGGCTTGTCCTGTGAGATATGGCTGTCTGAGAAATGAATAATCCGCATCACTGGTGTACCGTTGCCTGGTGGTTATCTGAGGGTGAGGGTTGTAACGAGGATGTGAGATTATAGAGCGGAGCGCGCAGCATAAGATATCTCTGATCGATTGCGGCGAATAGTTATTCTTAGCTTAGTTACCAAGATCAAACGCATGGGCTGGCCAAACTATCACATCCGCTGTCGATTATTCATTCTCGGTCAACCACCTATCTGCTGTACTGTACTGCTGCACTGAAAGAGCCGGGTAAAAAAAGCCCGACACATTATCACGCCTGGCGCTGGAGCGAAAATGACCCCGAACCAACCCTCCCTCGATGAACTCACGCAGCGCCTGCTGGAATTTCGCGACGCGCGCGACTGGCGACAGTTCCACTCCCTGAAAGACTTGATCCTGTCACTGTCTCTGGAAGCAAGCGAACTGCTGGAACTCACGCAATGGACACCAGCAGACGACTTTGAGAAAAACGCCCACGACGAGCGGATGCAGCAACGACTCAAAGAAGAGTGCGCAGATGTTCTGCTCTATTTACTGCTGATTACGGAGCGTGCCGGCATCGACCTGCAACAGGCAGCCGCAGAGAAAATTACCGCAAATGAACGCAAATACCCTGTTGAGAAATCTCGCGGCACCTCCGCCAAGTATACGGAGCTGTAAGCTCCACTGACCGGGAATCAGGATCGCGGCCAGAGAACAGAATTCTGTGGCCAGCCGGATGCTATATCCGGTAGTGCTCCATGAGAATTTCCGCCACTTCCGGACGCGAGAATTCTGCAGGCGGTGCAATCCCGTTGCCGAGCATCTCGCGGACGGCAGTTCCGGATAACAACACAAAATCATCTTTGCTGTGATCAGGCGCTTCCCGCATCATCACTACCTTATTCAGCTTTTTCGAATAGGCGGTGTGATCGGCTTTGAACAATTCAATTTTCAATGCATCCGCGGGGATTTTGTCAAAGATCTCCTGCGCTTCGAATGGCTCGTAGTAGTCACCCACTCCTGCATGGTCGCGCCCGATAATAAAATGGGTAGCTCCCATGTTCTGGCGAAAGACTGCATGCAGCAGAGCCTCACGAGGCCCGGCGTAGAGCATGTCAAAACCATACCCTGTAATCAGCGCAGAGTTTTCGGGAAAGTAGACCTCAACCATTTTCCCTATGGCTGCCTCGCGCACTGGCGCCGGTATATCACCGGGCTTCAGCTTGCCCAGCAGCATATGTATAACCAGGCCATCGGCGTCGAGCCGTTCCATCGCCATACGACACAATTCTTCATGTGCGCGGTGCATGGGGTTACGTGTCTGGAAGGCCACAATTCGCTGCCAGCCCATAGCGGCAATCTCTTCGCGGATCTGTACAGCCGTTCGAAAAGTGCTGGGGAAATCTGTCTCGAAATAACTGTAATTAAGCACCTGAACAGGGCCTGACACAGCAATATTTCCTTGCGACAGGAACTCTTTTACACCCGGGTGCTCATTATCCTGAGTGCCATACACCAGCCCGGCCATCTCAAGCATCTCTGCATCTGAAAATTCTTCAATCGCCTCGATCAACTGCACAGCAAGTACCGGTGTACTTTCAACATTCGGATCCTGCAACGCGACTCGCTCTCCTACCTTGAGGCTGGAGGAATCTTTCACCAGATTCAAAACCGGCGTAGGCCAGAAAAGACCATCAGCGGTTGCCATCGTGCGGGCCACCGACAATGCATCTGCCTTGTTCATATAGCCATCCAGCGGTGTAAAATAACCACCCCCCAGCATCACCGCGTTACCCGCTGCAGCTGAGCTGATCACGAATGACGAAAGCTCAGGCAATAGCTTTTCAATTGCTGCGCGTTCCGAGGCCTCGCTGACATAGAGCGATTTCAATTGCCCACCACCATGTGGTGCGATCAGTGATGCGGTATCCGCCATTTATTTTTGCTCCGGATTTTTATACGTTTGGTTTGTCTGCACACCGCGCAAACGCAGCAGATTGCAGATGAGAGTTTAGCTTCACCAACCCGCTGCGTTTGCCATATTCCAGTCATCGCGCCAGCCGTCAGGTATTGAATCAGCGGCAAGCAGACAATTCTGATCAATTGTCGGATATAGCTGCGCATAGGTTTTTATATCGGTGCCGTGAACTCGATGATTAATGTGATATGGCTTGAGTTCTTCAATGGAATCCAACCCGGCAGCACCCACCAGTTCTGCCAGATTATGCACTGTTTCGCTGTGAAAGTTTGCTACACGTTGCGCCTTATCCGTTACCACCAGCCCTTTATTTCTAGCTGGATTCTGTGTCGCGATGCCAGTCGGACAATGATCTGTGTTGCAGCTTCGAGAGTGTATGCAACCCAGAGCTAACATCATCCCGCGCGCCGAGTTGACGGTATCCGCACCCAGAGCCATCGCGCGCAGAATATGGAACGCTGAGAACATTTTGCCGCTGGCAATAATTCGTATGTTATCACGCAAGCCAATACCAATTAGCGCATTGTTGACAAAAATCAAAGCATCGCGCAATGGTGTGCCCACTGAGTTTGTCATTTCGGTTGGCGCTGCACCGGTACCACCTTCACCACCATCGACGGTGATAAAATCAGGTGCCAGACCGGTTTCAACCATCGCTTTGCAGATCGCCAGAAATTCGTCACGGCGGCCGATACACAATTTAAATCCGACAGGCTTACCGCCACTAAGCTCGCGCAACTGCGCGACAAACTCAAGCAATCCCTTTGGCGTGCTGAACGCGGTGTGAGCCGCCGGTGAGATGACATCCTGCCCCATCGGCACATGGCGAATTTTAGCAATTTCCTCCGTCAATTTTGCCGCTGGCAATATACCACCATGCCCGGGTTTAGCCCCCTGCGACAGCTTGATCTCTATCATTTTGACAACATCACGCTGCGAATTGCTTTTAAATAGCTCGGGATCAAAATTGCCATCTGCATCGCGGCAGCCAAAATATCCGGTGCCAATCTGCCAGACAATATCTCCACCCGGCTCAAGATGGTAGGGACTTAAACTACCCTCACCGGTGTTATGCGAAAAACCACCGATTTTCGCTCCCCGATTCAATGCCAGCACTGCGTTTTTACTTAATGCACCGTAACTCATTGCCGAAATATTCAGCGGCGAAGACATATAGGGCCGGGTACACTCAGGGCCGCCGAATCTGACTCTCGGATGCACATCGTCCGGGTGTTTCGGGTTCAGCGAATGATTTACCCATTCGTAACCATCACGATTCACATCAAACAAAGTGCCGAACGGCCGTGAGTCTCGATCACCTTTGGCACGCTGATAGACCAGCGATCGGAATTCGCGTGAAATTGGCGCACCATTGGTTTCAGACTCAACAAAATATTGTTGAATTTCCGGCCGCACAGACTCAAGCATATAACGGAACCGCCCTAGCACCGGGTAGAGTCGGCGCACTGTTTGCCTTGTTTGGAACATATCAACCAATCCCAGTAGCACGATTGGAATAACAACCAACAAAAACCAGTAGAATCCGGACCACAATAATCCGAGTAGCAAGAAGGCCAAGGGAGCGGCCACAGCAAAAATGCTGAAATATTGTCTAACAGTCATATGGATTACTCGCGAACTAAATAATCAGTCGAAATGTGCATCAACTCAATGTCGAGCATGCATTTTAGATATGGTACGACAAATACCACCCGGCAGGTATTTGGCAGCCAGGCTGATTTACCCAGGTCGAGTATGACGACTCGAACAGCAAATAGTTTCACTGAATATCTGTACACACATTGTGGCAAACTTTATTTCATCACAACAGTCACATACACACTACCCGTATCTGTTTCACAGCATAGACTTTCTTAAGAGACTCACATGAAAACATCGGACCTATTCGTCGCAGCACTGGAGAACGAGGGCGTTGAATACATCTACGGCATTCCCGGTGAGGAAAATCTCGACTTCCTCGATTCACTGCGCAACTCATCGATCAAACTGATCCTGACACGCCATGAACAGGCCGCAGGGTTTATGGCAGCCACTTACGGCCGACTGACCGGAAAACCCGGCGTGTGTCTTTCCACTCTCGGGCCGGGTGCTACCAACTTTGTGACTGCCGCGGCTTACGCAGAACTCGGTGGTATGCCAATGGTGATGATCGGCGGGCAAAAGCCAATTCGAAAAAGCAAACAGGGTCGATTTCAGATCGTCGATGTGGTCGACCTGATGAAACCAATCACTAAATACTCAGCGCAGGTTCTCGATGGCAATAATATAACCGCCATGGTCAGGGAGGCATTCCGACTGACGATGCAGGAGCGCCCGGGCGCCGCCTACATTGAACTACCCGAAGATATCGCAGAAGAAGACACAGACGCCTCGGTATTCGATGTTGTCGGTAACCGCCGCCCCGATGCAGATCGCGGCAGTATCCAGACGGCAATCGACATGATCAACGCCGCTGAGCGACCGCTACTTCTGATCGGTGCCGGTGCCAATCGCAAGCGCACCAGCAAAGCCCTGCGGGAACTCATCGACAAAACCGGGCTGTATTTTTTCAATACGCAAATGGGTAAAGGGGTTGTAGATGAGCGCCATGATAAATTTCTTGGCACGGCAGCCTTGTCAGACCACGACTATCTGCACTGCGCAATCAACCGCGCCGACCTCATTATAAATGTCGGTCACGACGTCATAGAAAAGCCCCCCTTCTTTATGGAGAAAGACGGTAAAAAAGTTATTCACATTAATTTTTTCGCCGCTCAGATCGACGATGTCTACTTCCCTCAACTCAATGTCATTGGCGATATTTCATCATCGATCAATCACATCACCGACGGCATAGAAAAACTTGACAAAGACTTCAGCTATTTTGAACGGGTTCGAAACGAAGTCGAAGAGCATATAACAAAATATTTCAAAGACGATCGCTTCCCTATTCTACCGCAGCGTCTGGTCAGCATGTTACGCGAACAGCTGGAAGCAGAAGATATCATCACGCTCGACAACGGCGTATATAAAATATGGTTTGCGCGCAACTACAAATGCTACGAGGCAAACACCCTGCTGCTGGACAACGCACTGGCTACAATGGGAGCTGGCCTGCCATCGGCCATTACCGCAAAGCAGCTGAACCCGGAACGTAAAGTAGTTTCCGTTAACGGTGACGGCGGCTTCCTGATGAACTCACAGGAATTGGAAACTGCAGTTCGTCTGGAACTTGATCTGGTGGTTATTATTCTGAACGACAGCTCCTACGGAATGATCAAATGGAAGCAGGAGGGTGTCGGCTTTGAAGAGTTCGGGCTCGACTTCAACAACCCTGATCTGGTCGGCTACGCCAATAGCTTCGGCGCGATCGGCCACCGCCCTGAAAGCCTGGACGAGTTCGGAAAAGTACTGGAAACCGCCCTCAATTCTAAAGGCGTGCATGTTATAGATCTTGCGGTCGACTACTCTTTGAATCACTCGATCCTGAATGTGTTGCTGAAAGAGAGTGCCTGTATCGTATAAGGCCAGCGTGAATAATTGAGGTGGATTTTACACCTCAATTTCACAGCAGTAGTCGGTAGTAAGCCGGAACACTGTGCAATGGTTTAACAAGAATGTAAAATCATCACTGGAAGTCACGGAAATACCAGCTGCTGATGAACAACGTGCCCAAACTACTCCCTGCTTTAACAGTAGCCAAAATAAAGATAACATTCTGGTTGTATTCCACCACCTGCAACGAGCTTGCGAGAATAAATTGATTACCGTTGAATATTGCCAAACAATGGCTGCATACAATCAGTGGATGAATGAAAGGCTATATAACGTTTGTGATTCAATCAGTGACAGCGAACGAAAGCAGGATCTAGGTGCATTCTTCGGTTCAATTCACAATACGCTGAATCACATCATGCTCGGCGACCTGGCTTTTATGTCGCGGTTTAGCGGCACACCGGAAACGGTACCGGAACTCGCTGTTAACTTATACGATGATTTCACCCAACTCCGGCATGCTCGTGAAGCCCTTGATAATCGTATTACAGACTGGTCGGCAACAGTCACAGATGATTGGCTGCGCCAGCAGCTCACGTATAAAAGCAAAGTCGATGGGGGTGATATCACAGCTCCGCACTGGGTACTGCTCACACATATGTTCAATCACGAAACCCACCATCGCGGACAGATAACAACTCTTTTAAACCAGTTGGGGCATGATATGGGAACAACCGATATTCCCTTTATGGATAGGTACCGCCCCGCTTAAACGCTATACCCTTGAGAATCATCTGCAAATTATCAGAAGCGTTTCCCCTCTGATTTAATTCTTTACAACACAACACGGCAATAATAAACCCTGGTGTTGCATATTATTTCGAGTCCAGGAGCTTATAGAGCAGTATAAAAGGTGCTGCACGGAGTTTTTACTGGATTGAGCCTGGTCATTCTAAGTGATATTCAGGAAAAACGAGTAAAGCGCCTTAGATACTGCTCTAGAAGCAGCGTAGCGGTTCCGGGTCGGAATTTTATGCAACATCAGGGTAAAATACCAGAATATAGATCAGGCTGAGACATGCCCATACCAATGATTACCGTATTGCAAATAGTAATTTTGACCGAAAAACGCAACGGATCGTCCCAATGACCAACCCCGGCTTTATGCAATCTGCATCATACGTTGCCACCGGTTGGCGCCTGATCCGACAACCCGGCTTACGACGATTTCTGCTTATGCCGCTATTAGCCAATCTGCTTGTATTTGGTGCACTAGGCTGGTGGATGAGCAGTTGGGCTACCGCGTGGTTCGACTCTTTTGCGTTATTTTCGCAATGGGAAGACTGGTGGATTGTACAGGCTCTGCAAACCGTGTTGCGATGGATTGTATCCCTGGTACTGTGGTTTTCGCTGGCGTTTATTTTCACACTGGTTGCCAACCTGATTGGCGCACCTTTTAATGGCCTGCTGGCGGAACGAGTAGAAGCGCACCTCGTGGGTGAAACAACACCCACGGCACCATCATGGTTGACTCTGGTAAAGAGCATGCCCCGACTAATGGGTTCTGAGCTGTCCAAACTACTCTACCTGCTGGTGTGCATTACACCGTTACTGATACTGCAGTTTGTGCCATTGATTAATATAGTCGCTCCATTGTTACTGTTTCTATTTGGCGCATGGATGTTTGCGCTGGAATATATGGATTACCCATTGGGAAACCATGGCGCAGCATTTAAAGATGTTCGCCGCATTATGCGAAAGCGACGCAAGGTAGCCTTCGGGTTTGGATCGACAGTGGCACTGCTCAGCATGATACCGGTTGTTAATCTTTTTATAATGCCAGTGGCCGTTGCGGGAGCAACGGCACTGTATGTTGACTTTTTGAGTGAAGATCAATGAAAGTGCAGAGCAAATTTTCCGGTCAATACGATAGAGACCTTTCATAACATATTTCTTGCTTCGACCGCCCAGAGGGCGCCAGAATCAACAATTTGTACAAATACCGGCTCCACAATTTTTTAATCCACGAAAAGAATAAGAGGCGCAAACCTTGATCAATCCCACCGGATTCACACGAAATTGAGGAATTCACTCATTGCATCTATTTCTCTCAAATAAACTTGGGTAAAATCCGAGCCTGCCTCATGACGAATGCCACACCAGAGGCCTGCTCTTGCTACACAATCCGTTCTTGTTACACAAATTGAGAAGTTAACTCTTTCGGCCTGTCCTATTGGATCACTGGCACTGACACCTCATCCATCCAATAGACCTTATTGCTATCTGCGGCTTTGTTTTTAAACTTTACACGAATGCGAGAATTACTATTAAACCTGGATTGACTAATTCCGCGCTTAATATTAATAAATACATTCTCCCGCGGATACGGATAGTACAAAGCAAACCCCTTTAATTCCGCGATAGTTTCTTCTTTTCTCCCGTTAATTAGAGAAACTGAAAAATCACCAAAGGCCGATCGATTTCCGCTCAAAGCTAACTGCAAATTAACTCGACCACCCGAACCAGACCGATTTAATACCACAGTGGATTTTTCCAGTGTAACAGTGGCATCTGTGTCACTGTGTCGCACGATTACCGGTATCGTTACACCGACATTTGCCGAGGAAGATGAATTAACTAACACCGGGTTATTTCCTTCACTATCAAGCAAATCCGATCCGCTTAAAACCGGCAATGCCTCTAGCCGCATATGAGATCGATATTCGCCAGCAGCCAGCCCACCTCTTCTTACAATCACGCGAACAACTTGTGACGCACCGGGTTTTAATCTGACCTGCCTGGGCGAGAACCGAACAATCTTTTTTGCGCTCCTTTGCTCTGGATGGAGTTCATCATCTTTAAGCGCGCCAAACAAACCATTGGCATTCAAACCCATCTCAATCAGATCCATACGATAGGCAACTTCTGTTTTTGAAGTATTCCTCAGAGTGACAGACGCGCTTCTTTCATTAGCGGCAATAGCGATTCGAGTGGGACTTAGACTAGCGGCTGATGAGTCTGCATACGCATCACCGAAAAACACTCCCGACACGAATAATAATATAATCAATATTGAATACAACTCTTTTTCTTTTAAATAAATTAAGACCATGATAACAACCCGTATTTTTGCGGAACCCTCGCCAGGGGAAATAAATAGCTACAGCAGCGGCTGATTTATATATATACGACATCATACTCTGAAACATTAACGCAACGAACCAAAACATTACCAAGATAAGCTCCTTAATGAGACTAGCGAATTTCTATATATATAATAATACTACCTCAAGGATACAAATCTGCACCCTCTAAACAAAGAACACTGATTTATCATTAAACCAAACAGATAATTTTGATTTCATCGGGCAACCTTCCCTCTGTACCCAATGCGGATGAGAACTGAGCAATAGTTAAGCATACTCGCGAATAAGCAAAACCAATAGACGCTCGCAATCTCTCTGCCATTCCACACTCTGCATCCACGACTCCCGACACTGGAATTTCATTTTGTCGACAAAGACACCGAAAATCACCATATCTAACCTCTATATAGGGAGTGTGCGAGATAATGGAATACTATTGCGCTCTGATCGTCCATCGAAAACCGTGCACCAAGTCTGACTAGCACCATAAACCAACAAATCACCCACATATGGATTGTATGGAATAGAAATGGACTGACGTTAACAAAGTTAGCTCCCAAAGAGCTAACCTGATTTTAAATATACAATCTAAATATTCACAGGAATATAATATAAAATGAAAAATATCAAATTGGCAATGGCTTTAACCGCAGCTATGGTTGCTTCAAGCTCCGTAAATGCAACCAATACACAGCAAGCAACCGTTGGTGTTACCGCTTATATTGCTGCAGGCCTTAGTCTGTCCATAGATAGCCCCCTGGTTTTTGGCGCACTTGTAATGCCAGTCACAACCGGTGAAGTAGACGTGTCTTCGCCGAGTAGCATCAATATCACATGCGAAAACGATATCGAGTACTCAACTCATGGTTCACCTTCCGGCATGGGAAATCTCTCGCAAAATGCAAGTGGAGCCGATGTCACTCCTGACCAAGGTATTATCATAATCACCGGGGAACCAGAATACGCGATTTCAGTTTCTGTTTCAGCTGGCGAGACTCCAGAAGGAGTAGTCTTTTCCCCATTAGTCGACGACGACTGTGATTCCGGTGCTCAGCCTGGAAATACTGCATTAGATGATAATGGCAATTTGACTTTAAAACTCTTTGGATCTCTAACTGTCGATGAAACATTCATTGCTGACAAAGAAATAGTAACCAATGCAGTGGTAACTGTTAACTATCGCTAAGCACAAAACAGCCACCGATCTGTTCACTCTGAACAGATCGGGCTCATGTTTATTATCTGATTCAAATACTCCAGCCGTAGCCTAGAATGAATCTAAAGAAACCTGCACCAATATTAATCATATGTACTGCGCTATTGTCAACCTGGGTGATTGGCCATCGCTTTATTCTGCATAAGGGAGAATCTATTACCCCTCCCTTCCTCACAGAAAACACGTCGATCCCGGAGCCGCCCACTGCCGCGGCCCATAGCACTCAACCGAATATCAGAATAACGGAAAGAGTGCCTCTTAGCTTTGGCGCTCTGGTCAAAGGTGATAATGATCAGTTTATCGAGTTAACCCCGGATGGAAGTGTTTTCGCCTCCGGTGGTATAACCGGCCAAAGCCAGCATTCGCATATCGGCGCGACCAATCTGGACAATTTCTCGTCAAATCCCCTCTATAGAATTCAGCCTGGCCGCCTGTCTTTCGACATTAATTCACTGGCCGAGAAGAGCACTGTGCGCGTGGAGTTCATAGATGGTGACCTGGGCACAGGCGTCAATCTCTCAAATCTGTTGATCGACGTTGGGCCCGACACAAGCGATGGGTTACTACCGTTACCCGCAACCACCAACAATAAAATAGAATTTCAGGCGACTCACTCCATATCTCAAGCCACTGTAGACCTTGCCTTTGGCGGTCGACTGACATTGTCTGACCACTCTACAGGCGAGATCAATTCACCGATGAACGTTAATATTACTGTCGACAATCCACAACCCGAATGGACTTACTGCGCGAGAGAGTGGCGCTATTGCCGCATACCCGGCCCCGCAATCGTCAGGTACGGAGCAAAGGGGAAATACGCTTTTAGATTTGTATCACGCTACGGTATCAAGTGCAATAACTACAAGTTTGGAGACCCCTTTAGAGGCATCCGAAAAAGTTGCGAGTACAAACTAAAAAGTACACCGCAACCCCGAGTACTGGCGACAGTATATGAACATATCAACTATGGCGGGAGATCGTGGGATCTTTCAGAGAATGGAAAATTCGCAATAACTGAACTCCAGCATTCTATAGGAAATGACATTATCTCCTCTATCAAGGTTGCAGCTGGATACAAACTAACAGCTTGTGAACATAATTTTACCGGCAATTGCAAAACATTTACCAACAACATCTCGAACCTCATCACTATCGGCTTTAACGACGTGATCTCATCATTTGAAGTCTCCCGAGCACACTAGTGGTATTTACTATGATTCCCTTTCCCGAAAAGACGAACCTCAATGGACGAGTTTACTGGAAGCCCTGCAGCCAATTGAGCGCGCTATCATCCACCCTTCTGGTACTGTTTTTGACAACGGCTGTTCCCGCTTACTCTGACACCCACAACATCAACGTTCTGCTCGACACTTCTACAGATCAGGAAGTGCCACCGGAGGCACCCGAAATAGATTTCGGCGAAGAAGGCGATGTCATCCTGAAAGTTTTTCTACGTGACATACTACTCACAGACGGCTTGTTTGCTATTATGCGCGAAGGTAGAGTCTTTTTGCCGCTGGCCGAGCTATCGTCGCTACTGGATTTCCCAATTGTGGTTGATGTGGTCACCGGTAAAGCAAGCGGCTGGTATCTAGAACCGAAAAACACATTTAGTCTCGATATAAAATCCGGCACCGCTACCACCACAGATCAAAATTTCAGCTTTACCGATGCGGGAGTTTTCACAGACGATATCGACCTGTTTGTCGACTCCTTTTTACTGCAGCAATGGTTACCACTTTTCTTTGATGTCTCCCTATCTGCGCAAATCCTTAACGTGCGTTCAACCGAAAAGCTCTCAAAGGAACTCGCTCGAGAACGCTCTAGTCGGAACGTACAGAAAGATGTGAGATTCGCGGCAACCCGAGAATATTATATTCCAGACTATCGCTTCGTGGACTGGCCGGAAGTCAACTTCAGTCTCGGCGGATTTTTCGCACCCGAATCCGAAGTAGCTCGCTACGACTATCGCGTTCGCGCGGTCGGAGACTTCGCCTTTTTGAATGGCAAAGTCAGTATTAGCGGCAGCCAGGATCAAATTGCCGCCTCAACGGTAACACTAGGCAGGAGCGATCCACGTGGTATGTTTGGACCACTGCGTGTTGCCGACTTTGAAGTTGGCGACACATCGCAGTTTTTGCCCGGGATGATAGGCAGCAGTTTGTCGGGACGGGGTTTGCGTTTTGGTAATACACGATTAGCTAACCAACGGGATCTTGATAGCATCGATCTGCAGGGGGAGCAGCAGTCTGAATTTGAAGTTGAATTATACGTTAATGACCGCTTGCGTGGCGTTGATCGGGACAGCCAGGACAGCATCTATGATTTTCAAAATGTCCCTTTGCAGCTGGGACAAAATGAAATAAGACTGGAATTTTACGGCCCGCAAGGTCAACGCTTTACCGAAACTACGCATACATTTATTGGCGGTGGCCAGGGACGAAAGGGAAACTTTGACTATGAATTCGCTGTAGTTGAACCAGGCCAGCGTTTATTTGATCTGTTTGATGAAACAAATGAGCCAGAGGACAACAGCACCTTAACTGATATCAGTTTGAGCAGCGCACTGAATGTGTCCTATGGACTGACGGAACGTACAAGCCTCGGCCTGACGGTGGCAAGCCTTGCAACAGACAATATCGAAGAAAGCCCTGCCGCATCTGAAAATAGCTTGTACGTGAACGCCAAGGTGTCGACCGATGTGGCCGGAGTACTGATGTCAAGCGACTTAACGGTAGACCCCAATGGCAAAGTAGCAGGATTAGTAGCAGCGAGAACTACGGTGGGGAAATACGAGCTCGGCGTAGCTCAACGCCTCTTTCAGCGAGATTTTCGCGACATCAGCGCGATAAATAGTGAAAACACAGATAACCTGACTCGCTCAAGTACTTCCGCAAATCTATCTCGGCGATTCTTTGGAATTCCGAGCGGCAGACTCTCCTACGGAGCAAACGCCGGCCATCAGCAGGACCAGGCGGGCGACTCGTCAGGTTCGCTCGGAGCGAGAATCGATTATCAGACCGGATCACTGGGTTTGTCCTGGTCGCACAATCATCAATTTGATTTTGCCCGTGACGACGACAGCCTGTCAGGTCAGGTAGGCGCCAGATTTAGCTCTGGAAACTTCACCCAATGGTCATTCAATACCAACCTGATCTACAACAACAGCGGGGAACGCCTGTTACAAAGCGGCTCACTGCGCGCTGCACGACCACTGGGGCAAAAGGGCTACCTGAGCCTGAGCGGCACCCGCGATCTGGAACTGGCCAACACAGCTTACACTGCCTCATGGAACAAGCACTTCCAGCCATTCAAGCTAAGCACATCCGTCTCGGGCACCTCATCGGAAGATATCTCGGTGAGAGTCGGACTTGACCTGACCGCCAGACGCTACCCCAATCGCTTGCTGCCCTCTTTTTCAAGCAGCGGTAGCGGCAGCGCAGTTGCCGTGCTAATTTTTGGTGACGATAACCAGAATGGCAAATACGATAAATCGGAGCCGCTTCTCGAAGGCATACGCCTGACCCGCAACGGACTGCTGACGGCGGCGGCGACCGACAAAAACGGTGTTGCGTTGTTGACGGGTTTATCCAGCAGCACCTCAGTGGATATAGGTATCGTTGAGGCCGACATCAAAGACCCGAGCCTTAAATACAGCGCAATTGAAAAAGGTATATTACCTCGCCCTGGTCGTGTGCCGGTTCTAGAGGTTGCGTTACAACGCGCTACAGATATTGAGGGCACGGTGACAGTCGCAGGGGACAATCCAGCTCCCAATGTGCGCATGGTGCTTACACCAGTTGACGGGGGGAAGCCTATGGAAATATATACAGAGTACGACGGTTACTACTATCTGTCCCATGTACCGTTGGGCGTCTACGAATTCGGCCCTGATTCAGAGCAACTGGAATCCGCCGGCCTGGTGGCACAACCTGCCACACGACAACTGGTACTAGAAAATCTCGACGACTTTCCTCCGCCGGAAGACTTTAATCTGCTTCGAATTGCTGATCTTCAAGCGGATACAGCCAGCAATGTACCCGAGCTGGCAAGTGCTATTGCATTTGCTCCTGACCAACCAGTCGACAGCAACAGGGAAGATCGGAAGCTCAAAGACCGGCATTGGGTGCTGGCACAGAAAAGTGATGACTACACCATTCAAATCAATTCCTCGGTCGATCGTGAATTATTGTTGAGCGAAGCGCAGGTCATTGTTTCATCAGATCCACTGTCATACTTCGCTTTCAAAAAAACACCTTCCGGGAGGCCCGTGTACGGTCTGGCTAACGGTGTATATGATTCGGCTAAAGATGCACTTGATGCTATTAGTAAGTTCCCGGACGAGATGAAAGTGTACCAGCCGTGGGTACGGCAGTTTAATGAATTGCAACAGCAGATTGAATCGAATAACGACAGTACTGCACCCGAGCTGGCAAGTACTATAGCGATTGATCCTGCCGAATCGGCTAACGGCGATAACTACAGGGAAAACGACAGAAAGCTCAAGAACCGGCATTGGGTGCTGGCACAGAAAAGCGATGACTACACCATTCAAATAAGTTCTTCGGTCGATCGCGAACTGCTGTTGAGCGAAGCGCAGGCCATTGCTTCATCGGATCCATTGTCCTACTTCGATTTCAAGAAAACACCTTCCGGGCGACCCGTGTATGGTCTGGCTATCGGCGTATATGATTCGGCTTATGATGCACTTGATGCAATTAGCAAGTTCCCGGACGAGATGAAGGTGTACCAGCCGTGGGTACGGCAGTTTAATGAATTGCAACAGCAGATTGAATCGAATAACGACAGTACTGCACCCGAGCTGGCAAGTGCAATTGCGATTAATCCCGACAACGATAGCAACAGGAACAACCACAGAAAACTCAAAGACCGACATTGGGTGCTGGCACAGAAAAGCAATGACTACACCATTCAAATCAATTCCTCGGTCGATCGTGAATTATTGTTGAGCGAGGCACAGGTCATTGTTTCATCAGATCCACTGTCATACTTCGCTTTCAAAAAAACACCTTCCGGGCGACCCGTGTATGGTCTGGCTATCGGTGTATATGATTCGGCTAAAGATGCACTCGATGCAATCAGTAAGTTTCCGGACGAGATGAAATTATATAATCCATGGGTACGGCAGTTTAATGAATTGCAACGGCAGATTAAAATCAATCACTAAGAGCTAAGACGTTGATTCTCACAGCACGCTCTACCGGTAGGCTGTTGAGCGTCTTTGAGACGAGAAACAGCGTGGTTTAATAACGAACACTAAACCAAGCGGCGAGTGCTATTCGACTCGCATTGCCAATAGCAAAAAGGATCCCTCACCTGAAAATGTGAGTGAACAGTGAAAATCGGGGCTTGTTTAGCCCGCATTATTCATGGGGTGGCGAGGATATCGTGCCAACCTTATTTATTCAATCTATGGGATTTCACAGTGGATTTTCTTCTCGCGTCGAATACTTACTGACTCAAGTTTCGGAGTTCAAATCCCCTATTTTTGACCCGATCATTCGTGTTCCAGTTTCATAGTGAGCACATCTAGCTGGAGGCTTTTCACGAAGAATTTTTCGACCTCCTCATCAATGA